>NZ_JAIQZN010000005.1 GCF_023333585.1 Argonema antarcticum A004/B2 | reverse complement strand
CTTGTCCCCCTTGTCCCCCTTGTCCCCTACATCACCAACGGGTTTTGACCACACCCAATCCTTACTCCCCCTCTCCTCCCAGAGGAGAGGGGGTTGGGGGGTGAGGTTGATAAGTGGTGCCAAAAACCCTTCCACATCGGTATTCGTACCACTCCAACCGTTTTCGTTACGCCAAACGGTATTAACTGCTCCTACTGCTTTTGCTTGAGGCGATATTTCTGATAGCAGAGCCATAATCGCCTGTTTGTGGGGAATGGTAACATTAAAGCCGACAAGATCGATCGCGCCAAAACCAGCGATCGCTCTCTCCAAATCTTCCGGCTTTACTGCCAAAGGCACATAGACATAATTTAATCCCAGCGTCGCAATGGCTGCATTGTGCATAACTGGGGATAGGGAATGCTCGATCGGGTGACCGATAACACCCAGCAATTTAGTCTTACCCGTAATCAATACTTCTACCATTGAATTAATAAGCGATCGCGTAGCAACAGTTAGGATAGCAGAGGTTGGGGCAATAACGTCATGAGTGTCATCACTTGTAGCCAAGGGCATCAAAATCCTACTGGATATCGGTTTTGTTCTTATTGCGGTGTATCTCTGCAAAGCGGAAACACCAGCACGGGTGGCGTCGCAACATCTGAAACTGGATTGCACTCTGGGACAAAGTTGCGCGATCGCTACATAATTCAGTATCAGCTAGGTCAGGGAGGATTTGGCCGAACTTATCTAGTCAAAGATACTGGTCGCTTCAACGAATCAGTCGTTATCAAAGAACTAACCCCACTCGCTCAAGGCGCGTACAACCTCCAGAAAGCCCACGAACTGTTTGAACGGGAAGCTGCAATGCTTCACAAACTCAAACATTACCAGATTCCCCGGTTCTGGGAATTTTTTCAGCAAGAGAAACACCTGTTTATAGTTCAAGACTATATTGAAGGGCAAACTTATCAATCCTTGTTGAACCAGCGACTACAAAAAGGTGAATGCTTTAACGAGGCAGAAATCGTAGAACTATTGCGAAAACTTCTCCCCGTTTTAAGTTATCTCCATCGTCAAGGCGTTATTCACCGCGACATTGCCCCAGACAACATTATTTGCCGCTCTCACGACAAACTTCCCGTCTTGATTGACTTAGGCGGCGTCAAGCGAATCGCAATTAATGTCGCCACCCAGCTAACAGGTACGCTAAATCAGTTCTCCTCCGACAGCAGCACCCGCTTAGGTAAAATTGGCTATGCTCCAGATGAGCAAATACGACTGGGAATCGTAGCACCTTACAGCGATTTATATGCTTTGGGCGTTACAGCTGTTGTCCTGTTGACTGGTAAACAACCTCAACAACTCATCGATCCGGAAACGATGAATTGGGTTTGGGATAAAGAAGTGCCAAACTTGAGTACTCAGCTAAAGGAGATACTTTCCCGGATGGTAGCGCCCAAACCTTACGAGCGTTTTCAATCAGCTGAGGAAATCCTGCAACTTCTAGAACCACTCCACACACCCGTTCATCGTTCCCCCCTGGGTGCTTTATCGGCAGTAAAAACTGTATTTGCTAATAATTCCGGTCAAGGTAGTATATTTGATAGCTCTGTCAGGGTGCCGGATGAGATCCAAGGCTGGAACTGGGGAGCTTTTTTGCTACCGGGTGTCTGGTGTCTGAGCAATCGGGTTTGGATTGGACTGCTTGCTTGGGTAGATCCAACTTTGGTACTCTCTTTAGGTATGCCCTGGCTGACTATGGGAGTTATTCTCGGAGTCAAAGGCAATGAGTGGGCTTGGAAAAGTCGCCAGTGGCGCAGTGTTTCTGAGTTTAAAGCTCATCAAAGGGCGTGGGCGATCGCAGGATGGCTGATTGTGGGAATTACAGCGATCGCAATTTTAGTGATTTTTGGGTTGCTTTTACTTTTATGGATCTTCTCATCTGGAATAATGGATTAGCCGTCAAGTTTTAATATGAAAAGACTGACATACATTAGTAAATCCTCTCGCCATCTTTCTATTCAAGAAATCGAAAATATAGGTGCGATTTCACGAAAAAACAATCAAAAACAGAACATCACTGGCGTTCTCTTATGTACGCAAGATATATTTTTTCAAATTCTTGAAGGAGAAGAAGAAAGTATTGATAAATTGTATGAAAAGATATTAGTTGATGATAGACATACTGACATTTTATGTTTGCAGACAGAGCATGATATTAAAGAAAAAATGTTTCCTGATTGGTCTATGCAAACTATCAATCTAGATGAAAAGCCAGATTTAATTATCAAACCAATAAGATCTTTGCTGCGAACCTTAAATGAGTCATATAGAATTTTGGAAAAATACACTCAGTCAACTATTGTCAACCTAATCAGTAGCGGCATTAATCCTCTTCTAGTTACGCCTCGTAAAGTAGAAAAAATCATTTTATTTAGCGATATTATCTCTTTCTCTACCTTGGTGGAGAAACTACCATGCGAGGAAATCGTAGCTATTTTGAATACGTATTTTACCATTTGCACAAATTCGATTCTAGCGAGAGGAGGAGAGGTCAATAAATTTATTGGTGATTGCGTGATGGCTTATTTTTCAGCCGAACAAGCTGATGACGCTATCCAAGCAAGTCTAGATATATTAAGTGAGGTTGAAAAATTACGAAGTGATGCCCCAGAGGGTAGCCCTTTACGAGTTTTATACAATGGTATTGGTCTGGCGCAAGGCGAGGTAATTGAAGGTAATATTGGCTCTTATGCGAAAATGGACTACACAATTATAGGAGATGCTGTTAATATTGCTCAAAGATTGGAATCTTTAACAAGAAATCTTTCGCGTTGTCTAATTTTATCAGTAGCCGTGAAAAGCAGTACAGCAGTATCTTGGGATTTTGTCAAGCTGGGGCAATGTCAGGTAAAAGGAAAAGAGGAGCTAATTGAAATTTATTCTATTGATAATAAAATTACCAATCTGCCAAGTAATAATATTCAAATGGCTGGCGATATTAGCAATTATCTAGACCAAATCAAAAAGCAACGAATGTGCAAATCCGAACCAAATTTTAGATTTTAGATTTAGGTATGTTGTTGCGCTTCAGCGCTCTTTAAGATAGCGCTGAAGCGCAACAACATACCTAAGATGACCATACTCACTAACTAATCAATGACTTGCTTGCTTTTTTTGCTGTTGCTCGTTAGACTCTCGTTGAGCGGTAAATTTGACTGGCTGCGTCGTTGAATTTAAGGTCATTTGACCGTTCATGGTTTGTTGATTTACATTTGCCTGAATTGAGAGATTGACCTTGTTATTACAAGAACTTAACTTATTGACTGACCCAGATAGGGTCAATTGTTGATTTTTCCATCGCCCGACTAGAGAGGGTTTTGGCTGAACAATCGTTTCGGATGTAGAGGCTGAATTTGGCATTTCGACGTTTTTGCTGAGAGCCAATAAAGACCCGTTTAAGTAAATGCCAGACTGCTGAATATTTAATATTAAGTCATCCGATTGCAGACATTCGGGCAAATTTTGGGCAGTGATGCGATAACGACCGTCAATTGGAAAAGGTGCTTTCAGGTTCTGACCGTAAACGGTGACAATTTTAAACAAAATGACAACCGAACCAATTGCCGTTCCATAAAATGCTAAGGATTTGAAGTTAAAATGACTCATCTGGATTTTTGATTTTAGATTTAGGGATTAGAAATTTGCTGTTCGGGGGAGATTTTGCTTTGTTGTTCTGTTACTTCCCTATTTCTTATTCCCAGTACTGAGGCGAGGTGAGAGGTAACATGACTGTAGCGCCTGGTAATCAGCAGAGACGAGTGGCACTCAGTTGCGAGTACATCAGTGTAGCCCCCCAAGGTTTGACGTTCAATTCCCCAAGCGCGACTGGTGCCAACAATGGTGATATCGACGTTTTGCGACGCTTCTACGACAGCTTGGACTGGATTTGGTGCTTCGACAACTTGGATATCGATGCGATCGCTTACCTGCTTTGGCAATCCCTCCATCACAGCGCGAAATTCGTAACTGAAATCCATTTTGATCGGATTCTCTTGTCCAACTCGCAGAATAGTGAGGCAACAGCGATCGCGATTGAAAAGTAGTCTTAAAGCGATTTCCAGGGCTAAATCATCATGGATGTTGGCAGAATATGGAACTAACAAATTTTCCAGTCGTTCTCGTCCTCGATCCACAAATACCGCCACATCTACGGGTGACGTACTGAGAATTTGCCCGACTCGTCCTCCCAAGCGATTTGTGCTAAAAGCTGGGCGGTGCCATCCTACCAAAATCAGATCGGCTCGATCGAGTTGTGCGATCTGTGCCGTCTCTCGTGCGACATCATTAGAAATGCGGACAATGGGATGCAGCAACTCGCGGGTTTCTGGCGGTTCCAGCGTTTGAATTAGTTCTTCTAAGCGATCGCGACGCTGTTGGATCAACCTGTCTGCCTCAGCTGGGGTGCTTTGAAATAAATAGTCTTCTTCCAGTTCGATCAAGCTGAGGGGATGAACGACAGCGGGTTGCAATTTCGTGCCTGCGATCGCAACTGCCAGTTGCAGCAACCCCTTCTGCGTACTGGGATTAGCAACTGGCACCAAAATTCGATAAGTTGGTTGAACAGCACCTAAACCAGTTTCCACATCGGGTTCTGACTCTACCATATCCAACCGAATCAGCTTTTTCGGATAAGTCCACTCCAACAAAGGCGAAGTCATAAAAGTTGTCACCAGTGCCATAATCACCAACATGGTGAACAACAAAGGTGAAATTACTTTCAGTTCTAGCCCAATATTTAAAACTATTAATTCAGTCAAGCCGCGAGTATTCATCAACCAACCGAGTGCAGAAGCTTCTCGGTTATCGATACCGCAAACTCTCGCCGCTACATAAGTGCCAGCGTACTTACCAATAATTGCCACTCCCAAAACAGCTAAGCAAAGTAACCACAATTCTGGACTGTTGAGCAAGCCAATTTCTGTTCGCAGACCGCTATATGCAAAAAAGACTGGTAATAGAAATATGAGTACAAAGTCTTCTGTTTTTTCAGCTATTTCTCTCACCAATCCGGCATTTTTAGGCATTACCGCTCCCAGTAAAAATGCCCCAAAGATTAGGTGAATGCCGATCGTTTCGGTGATGAGGGCAGAAGCAACAACGCCCATATAAATCCAAGCCAGAAGAAATTGGCTGAGGCGTCCGGTGCGTTCGTAATGGGTGGCAACTCTTTGTAAGAACCAACGCCCTACCGTTACCATGAATGCGATGTAAAGCAAAGACTCGATAATGGTGGGGATAGCGCCAATCATGCTGTTGGTGCGAGTAACTGCGATCGCTAACGCCAACAAGCACCAAGCCGTCACATCATCCACCGCCGCACAAGTCAGCGCCAAAGTTCCCAAGCGCGTCCCTTGCAAGTTGTTTTCGGTAATAATCCTCGCCAGTACCGGAAAAGCCGTAATCGACATCGCCGCGCCCAAAAACAAGGCAAAGGCGGTAAAGGAGACGCTGTTACTAGATAGCAGGGGATAAAGCAGCAAGGCTAGCAGGCTTCCCAAAGAAAACGGCGTCAAAATACTGACGTGGGAAGTCAAAATTGCTATATCCAAATTGCCTTTGAGATATTTTGGGTCTAGTTCTAGGCCGATCAGAAACATGAAAAAGATCAGCCCCACCTGGGACAGCACATTCAGAAAGGGAATGGCTTCTGCTGGAAATAAAGCGGCTGCTATTCCTGGAGCAACCAAACCCAGCAAAGATGGCCCCAGCATAATCCCAGCCACGATTTCGCCGATCACTAAGGGTTGCTTGATCCACCGAAATCCCAAACCTACAAGCCGGGAAAGTCCAATCACAATCAGAACTTCAATCAGGACTAGGATGACTGTGTGCATAGTTTCCTCAAAGGCGGCGATTGGGTATGTTACAGCCAGCCTGCTGGCACCAGATCTAAGCTGTAGTCAAAAACCCTGCCCTCAGTTTACCCCCCAAGGTACGCACTCATCGGTATCCCGGCGAACTGCGATCGAATTTTATTTGCGATCGCCATATACTCAATCTAAAATCGCTATAACCATTGCCCACCCCGAAAACGCCAACGGGGAAATAAAATCCGCATCAGTGTTTGGGATACCACATAGACACCCAGCCAAACCAAACTGTAGTGTCGAACAAACCAGCCAATATCCAAGTTTTGCATTCCCGGCAGAGGCAATGATAGAACTTTGACAATTAAAATTAAAAATATCGCTTCCCAAATACCAGCAAATAGTTGAAAAAGTCCCGGCCAATCTCTATCCCAGCGGAACTTCTGCAAATGATCGTAAAGTATATCCCAGCCCAAACCAAAGACGGCGATATATCCCACAACCCAAAAATAAACAAAGTCAGCACCAAGGCCAATAATGCCCAGCCCAAAGGGCAAAGTTATCAGCACGCCCACAGTGCCAAGCAGTAATAAACGGGTTTGCCAACGACCAAAAAGTGTAGGAGTCATTAATAAAATTTTAATCCCTCTGCTGCATTAATTTTGCAGCTTTAGTTGAGGCAATTCGTATTGAAGATTACTTTGCAAATGACCTTCGTAAATTTTTCCCACTTCCAGCTTATCAAGACTTCTAGCCCAAACAGAATGGGCGACAACTGGTAATCCCATTAGTTTAGACATCATCGATGCCTCTTCTGGGTCAGCAACACAGCCAATCCCGAAGTGGCTGGCTACGCGCCTGATCGTCAAATCCTCTAGGAGATAGCTGTTGCCCATTTCAGCTTCTTTACACTTGTAGCGTCTAATTGCCGGTAAGACTTTTTCTAAATTTTTTAATCCAAGCATTTAAAGTTCTCCCAATCTCTCAGTGCAAAACATTCCGTTTGTTGGTTCAGCTTTAACCTTGCTTTGAGCTGAGTTAAATTAATAATGCCTGAAAGTCTTCGCTGATGAGGTCAAGTATTGATAAAGAACAAGGAGAAAACTTTAAAGTTTTGATAAAGAAGCCTTAAATTGCCAGTATGTCTACTGATATCGAGTCGATCGGCATCCTAATTCCTCCCCGGCTGTGAGGCGTAGAACCAGGGCATTGGGCTATGATGCTGCTGGAATGGCACAAAAATAACCGACGCGCAAATAAGCTGAAAGTTCCTAGCGTTTGGGCGTTCCTCCGTCACAAGTAGAGCAAGGGACGAACCCAATGGGACGAAAAGATTTTCCGCTATTCAAAAGCAGGCTAAAGCCAGTGTATTTACTGAGAAGTATATGAAATTAAAACAATTGCTCTGGGGAAATACTGAATTAACTCTATCTTAAGGCAGTTGACAGCGAAGGTTTGTGTTTCACAACTGGGTTAACTTCCCAGAAAATAAGCGCCCACCAAGCTAAATGGGGTTTGCTGAATAAGTTAAGAAAAATCGCGATCGCAATTGATGGGTGATTCAAGCTGGGCGATGTAACCTCCTTATATTGCAAATGCTTCTATACACACTGAAAAACTTCAAACTTACCTACAAACCACAATTTAGAACAACTTTGGTTCAATGCTGAACTAAGTAAATCTCTACTGGGTGCATAGCTATCCAACCTTTCCATAAATCACCTGGTAGCTCTAGTCTTAGTTCTGTTTCCATCGACACAGAATCATAACCTTTGTAGATGAACCGAAGCTGATAAGCCCCATTCTTGAGTCCGCGAAAATACCAAAAGCCATTAGATTCATTAGGGATTGCCAGTTGAAGCTTATTATCCTTCCAAGAAAGTGTTGCATTTAAAAGAAAGAGTGCGCTTTCTCCGGGCTGGACTGAGTAAGATGTTGGGCTAGAGGCTTTACAGACGTTGTAGCACCGGGCTGATTTGCCGGAATAGTCAGCACAGATTTGGGCATTTCGATTTTGAAGCGAACACCATCAACTTCTATGGCATTATTATCAGTTGGTATAGTCTCGACAAGGCGAAGCTTGATGAATTGAGTCACTCCTCTCCCTGGCTGAATTCCTTCTATTGTCCTAAGTCGCATCGTGTTTGGGTCGTAGCATGAGGCTGTCCCATCGGGGATGTCATAGCTGAATCGAAGCTGGTAAGTTTCTGGCTTTAAAGCATCAAAAAACCACAGGTTGCCAAATCTATCAGAAATTTCCAGTTGCAGCTTGTCATTATGCCAAGACAGTTTTGTTTTCAGACCAAAGCCAAAGTAATTACGTGCGCTAGGTGCATCAGGCTCAAGGAATGCACAATCGTATCCTCCGAATTCTTCAGGCTTGCTTTGCTGGTTTCTACCGGCTTCTCCTTGTGGTTGTAGCTTTTTACCATCCGAGTTAACAAGTTCTGGGGTAGGAATATCGCCCAGGGTGACAGAAGCTCTAGTTGACCTATGGTTAGTCAAATAAACTTCAAAATCCAGAGAGATATTGGTACCTGTATGTTTTTTTGGGATGGATAGTATAAGTTCATCAGATTGCCAAGACGAGATTTTCAGACTGATGCCATCTTCTTCGACATCATCACTGTTAATCAGTTCTACGGTTCTCATGTTGGCTACCCTCTCAATACCCGCATTTTCTGAAGCGGTAAAGCCAAGGGACGCATGGCTCAGTGCCATTGCCCCTACCAAAACTAAAGCCAAAGCCAAACAGAAAAGAAAGAAATTACGCATGAGATATCCCCATGAACTGACTGCTACTTAATCAGTCCTATCAGATGCCATAGCTTTTTGTGCAACCTTGCCGATGTGGAATGGCTCTACGCCTATCCCCCGGAACCTCTTTCCCAATTAGGGCAACGGCACTCCATCATCTACCAATCCGCTTGGTCAGAATCGGTTTTTAGGATAAAAGTCTTCTGTTGCGGAAACTTTTAAATGCCTGAATTGTCGAAATACGTAGCTTCAAAAAGCCAATGCTAAAAGTCACACCATAGTATCTCATAGACGCACCTAGTTTGCTTTTTTTATTCTTGCCCCACTTGGAGCGTTAAGCAATTGAATCGAACTTGATAAACCATTCAATTATAAAACTCCAGCCTTTGTCTATTAGAAAAAATACTGAAGTAAAGAAGATAGGTGGGCATAATTAAACGTAAAACAGCCGCGCCCTAAGAAACCCGGTAACTCCTGCGAAACCCGGTTTCTGGGTGTTCAGTTTATTTACGCCCACCTACTTAATAAAAATGTTAATGGTTAACTTAAGTGAGAAAAATTACTTAATTTGTTTATGAAAAAACGGTAAGGCTAGCAGTCAACCTCAACCAGTACGGATGAGGTTGACTTTGAAAATATAGAGTAATTAGGGAGATTTATTCGTCGCCCACTTCAACCATTGCCATAGAGAACTCAACGCATTTAATCGCTCCAATCTTGGTGCTTGTACTGCTGCTAAACTATCAACCGCACAAAGTGCGGCATATTGCAATCCTAAAAAACTATCAACTGCTGCATAAGGGCCTCCCAAAGTGATGGCTCCAGCGGCATAAATTCGACCGCGCTGATTTCGCATATCTGTTACTTCAAAATCATTGGCAACGACAAGTCTGCCATTGTCGTGCAGAGGCAGGTTGTAGTGATTTACAAGGTCGCCCAGGAGGGGACTTGCTGTTACGTGGGCGTCGAGTCCGGTGGCATCGATAATAAAGTCAGCTTCGAGTCGAATTTGCCCTTTTAATCCTTTTTCTTGAATGTAAGTAACTGTACGATTTTGGGTGTCGTCGCGTTCTACTTTTTCTACTTCGCCAAAGGTAATTTGATACCAGCCTTCATTGACCCCTTGCTGCACAATGCGTTTCCAATCGCGGCGATCGGCTGTAGTTGTACCGCCCCAATGTGCTAGCAAGCGCTTGCGCCCTTCTGGGTCGGCTTTTTCGAGCATTTCTCGCAATTCGCCACCCCAACAAGCTTTCGGCCAGTTAAATGGTTGAAATTCGTAGTGATTTTCTACTTGGCGTTGAGAGGAACCGAATTTGTTACCTTGGGGTTTGGCCGATCGCATTAAGTGCAACAAAGATATCTGTTTGTTCTTCTGGCGTGCCTCATAAATCCGCTGTACAATTCGCGAAGCGACAATTCCTCGACCGCGAATCAATACCGTGCCGCCATGTTGTTCTAAATGTTGATAAACGCGATCGTGCTGTTCGTAGGCATTTACCACTGATTCAAAATCGCCTGTTTTTTCCCGATAAGCTTTTAAATCGGGCAGAAATTGAATCGCTGGGTAGCCTGTGGCAAGCTGGAGATATGGCGCGATTAAGAAAGCGCGATCGGGACTACCTGTGCTGGAACGACGGCGAGAATAGGCTAGAACATAGCGTCCGTCAGATGTTTTGCGAATTGCACGCACGCTACCGTGACGAAACATTTGCTCCCAACCAATTCGTTTCGACTCGCGATCGATCGAATCAAACACATTTCCAGAACGAGGCGTGTAAGTTTGGGCAAAATCTGGCTCAGCAAATACTTGCCACAAATACCCCAAAGCATCGCTGACTTTCCCTTTGAGTAAATCGTGCCACACTTCCCGCAAAGCATAGCTGGGCCAACCCCAAATATTATCGGGACAGGAATCGGAGTTCGATCGCAACCTTTCGTGTAAAGGAATCTGAGAATTCATGCACAGACGCTTGTAACGCGCATAAGGCTTTTCTTCCATTCCCAAAGCCGCAATGCGATCGATTTTTACCCCGCAAATTCTCAGCAAATCGACCCAAAAAAAGCTACCTAAACCAGCACCAATTGCTGCATAGTCAACCTCTTCAACTGGCAAACCCGTTGCGTGAAGGTCTTGCAAAGCTACTTGAGATTGCCCAAACACCAGTGGGGGAAAATTATCGCTACTTGGCGTCGCCACCAGACGGGGGTCGGGTAAATCTGTGTCTGGGTGAAAAGCGATCGTGGATATCGATGAACTGGCGAGGAAGGAAATCGTAATTTGGTAGGGCCCAATTTGGAGGGTGTCGCCATTCCCCAGCACACTCCGCGCCTGACGCTGACCGTTGATAAAAGTGCCGTTTTGACTGTTTTGGTCAATTACTACCAAAGTGCCGCTATCTTCATCGATCGAGACATGATAGCGAGAGACTTCGGCACTATTGAGCAGTATCCGGGAAACGCGCAGTCCCCGGAGTTCATCTGGCATTTGGGCAAACTCGCGTCCCAGGGCAATAGGAACAGCTAAAATAGGTTCTCGTCGCTGTCCTGTGGCTGGATCTGACCAGCTAAGCCGAATTTGCAAGGGTTGTGGATTCATAATGGTTGATTCCCCCTGGGAGTCATCAAAACACTTGCTGCTGCCGCTAGGGAGGTGCCACACCAAAGACACCCTAAATCTAACCGTTCGTAAGGTGAAATGCGATCGCATTTGGAATTGGGACACCGCAAACCATAAGTTTGATTGGCGGCAACAGGTGATGGCTGACTTGCTTTCCCTGGTGAGTTAGGCGAAAGTAAAATAGTCGTGGGAACGCTGCTACCAGCTAGAGTTACGGCAGTAATTTTGATTTCCGTTTCTCCCAGATGAAAAGTGCTACCTTGGGTTAAAGTTATCTCATCAGTCGTGAGTCTGTTGCTATTTACCCACGGAGGATTGCTTTCTCGCAGATTTCGCAGGTAAAACTGTTGCTGCTCTTGATTAAAGAATATTTCAACGTGCAGCCCAGAAACTGTTGGATGTGTCAGCACAATATCGCAGCGAAGGGCATCGCGCCCCAGCCGAACGGTTCCGGCATTTTTACTTAGCTGTCGATCGCGAATAATCTGCTTTCTCAAATGACCTGCTTCTTCCCACTCTAAGGTTAGTTCGTTCATCGCCCTGCTCTTACTAAATCCTATATTTAATAAAGTTCTTCAGTCTATGATGCTTTGATTTCTCAATTTCCAGCTTAACTGTTCTTTCCCTCTCTGAGTCCTCAATTTCTACAATAGCTAATAACCTACTCCTATCCCGATGAAAAATACCCCGATATTTAAGCTTATTTGCTCGATAGTTATTATATCTCTGGTTTTGCTGGGCTGTAACGCTACCACAAAAGATGCCAAACCTGTATCCCTAAATATTTTATGTGCGTCCAGTGCGAAAAACGCTATGAAAAATATCCAGAAACTTTATAGTCAAGAAAAGCGTAATGTTTCCATTACTTACAATTTTGCCCCATCAAGTATGCTCCAAAAACAAATCCAACGGGGAACAAATGCCGATCTCTTCATTTCTTCTGGAATTAAACAAATGGATGCTTTGCAGTCCCAGGGATTGGTGCTTGCGGAAACTCGTCAAAATCTCTTGAGCAACAAAATGGTATTGATCGCGCAAAAAGATGCTACAGATATTTCCGACTTCAAAGACTTAACCCGCAAGCAAGTCAAAAAAGTCGCTTTAGCAGATCCCCAGACTGTATCGATAGGTAAATATTCCCTGGAAGTTCTCAGTTATTTTGGGATTTTAAACCAGGTAAAATCGAAGCTTGTTTTTGTTCAAGATCCGATTCAGATAGTAGGTTATGTGGAAAATAAAAAGACAGATACAGGCATTGTCTTGGCAACAGATGCTATCCTATCAAATAAAATCACGATTGTAGCGATCGCACCCGAAAACTCCCACTCTGCGATTATCTATCCTGCCGCCGTACTTAAAAACAGTAAAAATATCCCCGATGCCAAGGAATTTATCCTATTTCTTCAAACCGATCGAGCTGAAGCAGTATTTTTAAAATACCGATTTACTCTGAATAAAAATGCTGACAACCAATAATTCACTGACTGATTTACCAGCAATTCATTGATGTGGATGCGATGAAAAAAATATTTATGTTCTCTTTTATTGGCTGGATAAGTATCCTGTCTCAAGTTTTGGTTAGTTGTACTCAACAAGTTAAACCTGTTGTATTAACTATCTCAGCGGGCGCAAGTTTGAAAAGTTCGATGGAAGAAATAAAAGAGCTTTATACTCAACAAAAACCGAAAGTTAACATTATGTACAAGTTTAGCAGCAGTGGATCTCATCAAAAGGCGATCGAAGAGGGAGCAAAGGTTGATATTTATATGACTGCGGGCTCTCAATTCATGGATGATTTGCAGTCCAAAGGATTTGTAATAGACGATACCCGGAAAAATTTCTTGAAAAACAGAATCATATTAATCGCGCCAAAGAACGCCACGGGTATTTCTAAATTCAAGGATTTGACCGACAATAAAATTAAGAAAGTTGCTATAAGTAACCCAGCTACAGGATCGTCTGGCAAGTATGCCGAAGAAATTCTCCAGTTTTTCGGTATTTTAGAACAGGTAAAACCTAAATTTGTTTTTACCAAAGCTGGAACTGACATAGTGAGTTTGCTTAAAAAGGAAAATGCAAATGCAGGGATTATTTACGCAACGGATGCGATCAAAGTAAATGAGATAAAGATTGTGGCGATCGCACCGGAAAACTCCCATTCTCCAATTACCTATACCGTAGCCGTCCTCAAAGCTAGCAAAAACATCCCTGAAGCCAAAGAGTTTGTCCAATTTCTGCAAAGCGATCGGGCCGGATCTGTGTTTGTCAAATACGGCTTTGCGATCTTTATCGATCAGGCTACTCAATAGCTAGTGAAGATTAGGGATTACTTGTGCTACAAGATCTAAAGGTAAATTTTATAGGACTTACGCACCTCACTCGGTTTAAACCTGCTATAATAATGTAATTTCATCGAAACTGCGTTATGTCGATTAGGCAAGCATTAGCTTTGACACCCGCCTCTAAGAACCGAGGCAAAATCTTGTCTTTATACTGGTGCAAGCAGCTATTTAGTCGCTTAGGTATACGGCAAAAAATTGCCTATGGGTATGCCCTTGTCATTGGAATTGCCCTTCTAGGTGCTACTACAGGAAAGCTGCTGGAAAATTATTATCAAGACCAAGCTAAAAAACAATTAGCTGAGTCTCAGAAAATAATATCCTTATTGAATAATTTGGAAGCAGCTGTACTGAAAGCCCACACTCAAACGCCAAACCTAATTCCTCTATTAACAGAACCCGTAAGATTAGAGCTAGAATATTCTCGATTCCTCGAATATATTGAGGCAGTAAATAGAGTATTATATCAAACAAAGTCATTTTTAGAAAGTTCAAATTCACCAGATCGAGATTCACTTAAACAAGCAAATGATAGTAAAGAACTAAAGCGATCGCTCCAAGCTTATATAGATTCCATAAAAGATTACTCCCAGAGGCTAGAAACAATTAGCAAGGAATTTAAACCATCTACTTTGAAGCCAGAAAAAGTTCAGTCTGTTCTGCTAGCGAACATAAGTTATAAAAGCAGCAAAGTCGATTTAGAGATTAATAAACTTTCTCAAGAAATGTCAAATATCGTTGCTGAAATCCAAGAGAAAGAAGCACAAAAAACGCTGCAATACTTGGATAAGGCAAGCGCGGTAGGAAACTTAATTCTGATTATTAGTTTATTATCGGCAGTTGCGATCGCAGCTGCTTTAGCCATCTATACCAGCCGGGTTATTGCCTATCCCATCGAAGTTACTACTAAAATCGCTCGGCGAGTAACTAAAGAATCGAATTTCACTCTTCAGGCTCCCGTGCTGACCGAAGATGAAGTCGGGTTATTAACTACATCTCTCAATGAACTAATCCAACGAGTAGCAGAATACACCCAAGAACTTCAACAAGCACAAACTCAGCTAATTCAGACCGAAAAAATGTCTAGTCTCGGTCAGATGATAGCAGGCATTGCCCACGAAATCAACAACCCGGTCAGCTTTATCTACGGTAACGTCGAACACAGTAAAAATTATGTTGAAGAATTGTTAGGATTAGTGGATCTCTATCAGCAAAAATATCCCAATCCAGATGAGGAAATTGTGGAACGCATTGACGACATTGAACTAGAATTTCTGGCTGAAGATCTGCCGAAGACTCTGAATTCTATGAAAATTGGAGCCGATCGCATTCGCCAACTGGTATTATCTTTGCGTAACTTCTCCCGTCTCGATGAAGCAGAGGTAAAAAACGTCGATCTGCACGAAGGAATTGACAGCACCCTGTTAATTCTGAACAACCGGCTCAAAGACAACATTAAAGTGATTAAGCAGTATGGAAATCTGCCTTTAGTAGAGTGCCATCCAGCACAGCTGAATCAAGTGTTTATGAACATCCTCAACAATGCGATCGACGCTCTTTCCGAACAAGCAGAGCAATCCAATAAGCAAATTGCGATCGAGACAGAGCAAATTCCCCCCGATAAAGTTCAGGTAAGAATTCGCGATAATGGTTCTGGGATTGCACCGGAAGTGCAAAATAAGATTTTTGACCCATTCTTCACAACGAAAAAAGTTGGCAAAGGCACCGGATTAGGGCTTTCCATTTCTTATCAAATTCTCGAAAAGCATAGCGGAGAAATTCGATGTAATTCCGTTATAGGCGAAGAAACTGAATTTATCATCGAACTTCCAGTTAAACAGCCGCTCTCCAGTTGAGGGGAATTGCAAATTTAAGATTTGAGATAGCAAAGTAAAAAAATCTGATATAGCTAGGGACTAGGGGCTAGGGGCTAGGGGCTAGGGAAGAGGGAAGAGGGAAGAGGTTACTCCGTAAGGGATTATGGACTTCATGTAACAGTTGGAGTTGGCTTAATCGCCCTGGCGGTTGCTATAATTAAATCTGCAATCTAAAATCTCAAATTTGAAATTATTTCGATCGCAAATCGATCAGCGGTTCGACGCCAATTTATCAGCCCAGCGAGTTGTTTCTGGAAGTCGATATTTGGGAGTGCAACGCATCACATAATCGATCGCAGTTGGTAGACTTACCCGATGTCCGCTAGAAACATAAACAGGTTTAACTCCCGTGCGCGATCGCAACACAGCACCGATCGTTTCGCCCCGATGCAGCAGCGGTTTCCACGCCCCTCTTTCCAAAGGTAACTCTTCATGCTTGCCAACTAATAAGGATTTGGCTACACCAATTGTGGGGACATCTATCAATAATCCCAGATGACAGGCTATCCCAAGACGGCGAGGATGGGCAATACCTTGACCGTCGCATAAGATCAAGTCGGGTGCGATCGTCAGTTTTGCCAGCGCGTCCAGTACCGCTGGGACTTCTCGAAAAGATAGAAATCCGGGAATATAGGGAAAGGTGGTAGGACGATATGCGATCGCCTGCTCAACCAGCTGCAAATCCGGGAAACTGAGAACTGCAACAGCCGATCGCGAGATCCTACCCGACTCCTCAAAACCCATATCCACACCAGCAACATACTGTATTGTTCCCAACTCGTCAGAGGTAATCACCTCTTTTGCCAGTTGTTCTTGAATAGGAATCGCCTCTTCAGCAGTCAGGGGCCAAGCGTGACGTTGAGTAATCTTCATATTTATTAAGTAGGTTGGCGCAAATAAATCATTATTGCTACGTAGTTGCGCTTTAGCGCTAAAGCGCAACTACGTAGCAAATCCAGAAATTTTACGTTTCGTTACATAGCTTGCTTTTTTATTACCGACCTACTTATTCTAAACCAACGATTCTAGCCGCTAAGGAGTACTGTATTTTGAAACGCACTTTAAGCTGTCAAATTTAGAATAGTTTACAGGTACAAATATATGACTATATGGCGAACACTTAGACGGCACAACTTTGACCAATACACTAATAGGTTCGTTGCGATCGCCACTAGAAAAGTGAAAACTAATCACCCCCGTAGCACCGTAGGCTTGAAAGCCGCCAACCGATAAAACCTCCCGCACATCAGAACGCTTTGGTT
Organism: Argonema antarcticum A004/B2; assembly: GCF_023333585.1. Lineage (GTDB taxonomy): Bacteria > Cyanobacteriota > Cyanobacteriia > Cyanobacteriales > Aerosakkonemataceae > Argonema > Argonema antarcticum. Next base: position 129,765 of record NZ_JAIQZN010000005.1, on the reverse strand, counting down.
GAGGTTTTTTTGTCAAAGCCGTTATCAACACACGACTTGCATCATACGCCGTAGCTGTCAAACCGCTCACTTCTCCTTTCCATAGCTGCTCAGATAAAGCGGAAAACTTTGGATTTGGACTGCTCAAACGATGCCAAGGTACAGTCACCACTAGGCGCTCCACAACATCTTTAGATCTCATTTTTAAAATATTAGAATCGTAAACACCCCATCCTCCGATCATCGAATAACGACCCTGATTAGCCTTAATTAAATTTAAAACATTACCAAAGGACATAGAACAAGTTTGACCATCAGGAAGGATAACAAGCGTAGTGGCTCCTTGTCTTTGTGCTTGGGTTATAGCAGCAACTGCATTAAAATTATTTTTACACAAATCAAAATCTGCCACTACCTGTCCTCCACTTGCGGGGAAACTAATGTGAAATTGATCTCGGATAGATTTGCTGTAATTACTCTGAGGAGTGTAAAAAACTGCTGCTGTTCGCTGATGAGCTTGGATCAAATAGCTAGCCATAGCCTGAGCATTCACCCTATTACTGGGTACAGTGCGAAAGAAAACGTATTTAGAAATATTGCTCCAGACTGAGAGATCTTCCGAAGTGCTGCCAGGAGAAACTAATACTAACCCGTGCTTTTGATAAACATCTATAGCTCCCATCGTCACTTCACTCGCATAGTGACCGACAACACCTAAAATGTCCCCTTTCGACACCAGTGACTCTGCCATTTTCCTAGCCCGGATAGGGTCATTAGCATCATCCCCAATCAACACCTTCAGCCCCATTCCATTAATCTTTTTTTGCTCATCATTGAACTCATTCTGGGCTTGTGCCACTCCTCGCAAAATTTCCATAGCTCTGTCTCGATTGTTGGTTATGGGAGCCACAACAGCAATCGTGTAAGCTTTTTGATTCATTAGTCTGGCATTATTGAGGTAAATCAAAGTTTCGGGTTCTCGTCGCTTATTCCATGCCTTCTCTAGTGATTCAGCAGCTTTTTGATATTTGCCATCTGCAAAGGCAATCACCCCCTCTTGCTTCCCCAGTACCGCAGGTTCTGAAACCAGTATTTCTTCCCCACAACTTAAATTGTCGCCTTTATGAAAATTCCTGAACTCAATCTTTGCACAACCACGGACGCCAGTTAAATACCAATTACTTCCATAAATTACCGTCGCAAAAACTAGAAAAACTGCACCAAAAGAGAGTCTTTTGAGCAGATAACCGCAGAATGTTTTTGATTCTATTTCTTTAATTCGGTGTAAAATTTCTTGCGTATTTTTAGGCCGCTTCTGACACGGTACGGCCATCATATCATCAATTAAATTTGCCAACTCCCTGGAAACCGGAGTCGCACTGTATCGCCAAATTAACTTATCTGTTTGGCGTTCTCTGGTTAGTTTATTAGGGTGTATTCCTGTCAGTAAATGCACAAAGGTACAGCCAAGCGCAAAGAAATCAGACTGCGGAACTGCTCTGCCCGCCATTTGCTCTGGAGCAGTATAACCGTGCGAACAAATTTTCGTAACATTCTGCCCATCAATGACTGTCTGCGTTACCCTCCTGGCTGTGCCAAAGTCAATAAGCACCAGTTTCCCATCATCCTTGAGCATAATGTTAGACGGTTTAATATCTCGATGAAAAAGATTATTTCGATGCACGTAATCCAGAATTACTACTAATTGTTTCAGCCAGTTTAGTGCTAAATTTTCAGATATTCGCCCATTCTGCTTTAACCACTGCTCTAGGTTTAGCCCTTCTATTTTCTCCATCACCAAGCAGCGCAATTCCCTACCTTTGCTGAGTGAAACAATTAATTCTGACTCTGCTCTAGGAATTCCCTGATGTGTAAGATTGATTAAAAGATTCGCTTCTTGTTCAAATAGTTCGACTATGTGAGTAATATCTTTAATTAAAACTTTTAGGACTTTAAGCGTTTGCCGTTCCTCTATATCTTCTACTTCAAAAATATTAGTATAAGGGTGCTTATCCAGATCGCGTAGAGGTCTGACTAGGCGATATCGGTTCTTAACTAGCAGTTCAGTTTCACAGGATTGGCAACGTTCCAGATGCTCCGGGTTTTCTCGATTTTGACACCAGGGATTGATGCAGTAGTAACTCATAAATTTGCACCCTAAAGGTGGAGCGAAGATATTTTCGACACTTTCTGAATGTACTTCATAACTACAGGCTGTAGAGTGAACATAACTTCACTGCCTCCTGTAATTTTTTCAATTAATGAGCGCCGTTCCAAGGATTCTAAAGCTTCGATTAGTTCGGATTTCGCTCCGGGTGGCGAGAGAATTTCTGCTAATTGAGGCAGCGACTTCGGAGTAACGTTAGTGGCTAGCTGGCGCACGATCTGTTTTTCTAAATCTGTCAGGCGATCGAACTGCCGATCTAAAACTTCACTAATATCGCCGATGACTATCGTACCTGCTTCGAGAAATTTGGCGACACTGCCATTAAAAAAATCTTTGATAGTTATAGAAACTATTTTTAACGATAAGGGATTCCCGCCGTATAGTTGATTTAAGGTTCCCCAAGTCTCCCGATCGGACAAACCTTTTTCAGTCAAAATTTCCTGTGCATCGATATCCTTCAAACCCGTCAGTTTTAAGTATTGAACGAATTTGGTTTTTTCTGCTAATGATGCCATTATTTTGGGGTTTTCCCAGCTAGTCAGCACGAAGCAACTGTTATGTTTTACTTCGCCTACTTCTCTGAGCAACTTACTATAATCCTGATATCCTTCTCGATAGTGTCCAGCCAGTTTGCCGCTGCTCAAAATTGCCTCCATTTCATCCAGTACAACTAGACACCGATGTTGTCGGAGGTAATCAATTAATTGCTTGACCATTTTGTCGGTGTTGTCTGTTAAAGCAGTTTTTTTGTCGTTGGAAAAGAATCGAATCAGGTCAGCCAGAACCTCTTCAACAGGTGGAGAAGCGCGGAGACTTCGCCAAATCAGGTACTTAAACTCATTCTGGATATCTTCTGCACTGCGTACAGCTAAAGCCGTTTTGCCAATTCCCCCCATGCCCAGGATAGCCACCAAGCGGCACTTATCTTTGACAATCCATTGCTTTAGCTTCGCTAGTTCTTCTGCGCGTCCATAAAAACTGGGCAAATCCGGTGCATCGCCCCAATCTTGGCCTTGAATGCCATTAACCACTTCTTCCCAGTTCAGTCCCAGAACCGCGCTGTAAGCCTGGAAAGCACTGGCATTGATCGATCGCTTCCCTGCTAAGAAACGACTCCAAGTTCCTTCTGAAATCCCCTCAGCTAGATAACCAGTTTTTTCCCAATTCACTCCCAGACACAGACTCGCTGCTTCTAGCCAGTTGCGATCGGCTACAGGCCACCCTTTTTTCTCTCTGGCTTGCTTAATTTTGGTGAGTCCCTGCTTAGAAGCTCTGAGCGTGGTCATATATACCGAGATTTTGTGCTTGTCAAGATCAACTACAAACCTTAGTTTTACCGATCTTAAGCTGATCTGGTGCAATTAGGGCAAATCAAAGATTGTAAAGAAGTAGAAGGCAGTTAATCAGCTGAGCCGCACCAACTTTGTAAGACCAAAAAGGATGAAATCACAGTGAAATTTCTTGTCCTTGCTATCCATCAAACCCTTTGTGTCGGTTTTCTGAGTTTAGCGATCGCTAGCTTCCCCATCCCAAGTAAAGCCATCACCGTACAGGAAGTACGCGGCCCAAGGCCAAATGGCTGGGTGACAGATACGATCGACATTCTCAGTCCTGCAACTGAAGCAGAAATCAATCGCTCGATTTCACAGCTAGAAGCGCAAAATAGCTGTGAAATAATGCTTATAACTGTACCAGAAACGTCACCTTACAGTTCTCCCAGGGAATTTGCACTGGCTTGGTTTAAATACTGGACAATTGGCAAAAAAGGTCTAGATAATGGGGTTTTGCTTTTATATTCCAAAGGTGACGATCGCATTGAAATTGTCACAGGTTGGGGCATTGTGGAAATTTTTCCTAACGATCGGGTAATTAGCCTGATCAAAGGAGAGATCAGACCCCGCGTTAATCAGGGTAATTTTAACGGCGCAATGCTCACAGGAACGCAAGAAATTATTAAGGTTTTGCAGACTTACAAACCACATCCAAGCCCTCACACAAATAATCTCATTCCTACTACTGGGCAGGAGTACATTTCCTGGTCTCTCAATAGACCTACTTACATCTGGATATTTGCCGGATGTGGTGCGGTAGTGGCAATTTTTGCTGGTCTGGGAATTGCGCGATCGCGTCGTCCAGTCTTTATCAAACTTTCCAAAGATTCCCCGATGCTGCGAATACTGGCTTTAGACGATCATGATAAAGAAATCCGAAATTCTCTAGGCTTATGGTTTTTTAGCTCAACATTCACAATTGCTTTGCTAGTTTCTGGAGGAGTTAGTTCATCATTCATTGCAGGATTTATAAGCTATTTTATTGCCTACCATCATAACCGGAATATCTTTGAGAAAGATATCATATACAATTATGAACGTTATGAACGGATGCAGTTAGCCTCCATGATTTGGAGTTCTTGTTGGTTTGGGTGCGGCACCCTAATTTTAATCACGCTTGGGATGGCAGAAGGAATCAAGTTACCGATCGGAGTGGTTGCCGGGTTGATTGCTTATATCCCAGCGTCCCGATTAGCCAAAGCAATTTTACCTAAAGATAATGATGAAAGGCAGTCAATCCTTCCCCTACACTGTGCGGATTGCCAAATGCCTTTAAAACAACTAAACTCCACATCGCTCATAGCTCATCTTAGTCATCATCAGCAAGTTGCACAAAATCTTAAAAATATCAAATTTGAGGGATGGCGATGCCCGAACTGCAATCCGGGGCAAATTTCAGGACAAGTTCATTTACGGGCTTATGTGATGACTTCAGATCCTGACAAGCTCTGTCCTACCTGTCAGGAATTGACAATCTACAAGTTAGACCAAGTTGTGGAAGCTCCTACGTATGCGCGAGAAGGGAAGGGCTTGATTACTTGCGACTGTCGCTCTTGTTCTTATCAAAAGCAGATGGAACGAATCATCCCTATTCTTAGTAGCAGCAGTGACGGTGGTGGTGGCGGTGGTGACGGCGGTGGCGGCGGCGGTGGTGGTGGCGGCGGTGGTGGCGGTGGCGGTGGTGGAGATGGTGGTGGCGGTTGAGCCATTAGCAATACCCTCTCCACAAGTCTGTTGCTTGATATACTGTTCACTGCCTAAAAATTACAAAACTTACAAACAAAAATCTTCTCCCCATTAAACTATGCAGAACCTTAGAACGCAAACCCCCAATTCTCTTCGTGTTGCTTTTAAGATTTCAGGCGGTATAGCTGTATTACTCGGAGCCATTATCTTGCGCCCCTTTGTCATTGTCAATGCTGGAGAACGCGGCGTTGTCATGCACTTCGGCAAAGTCGAAAATACCGTTTTGGACGAGGGCATACATCCGATTATGCCAAGCTGAAGCACAAAGATTGCTGCGGGAAAATTTAACGCCTCAAATCCTGCAAAAGCACGCCATAGAAAAATGGGATGGCAAATTCCCCACTGTGATGAGTGGCAATGGTGCGTTACCATTTATTAATGTTAGTCCTGCCAACTTGCCTACTCAACAAAATAAATGAAATCTACCAATACCTCTTACATCGCAGCGGGAATAGCAATATTGCTGTTGCTGGTTGCGATCGCTTTCAAACCCTTCGTAATTGTCAACGCTGGACAACGCGGCGTGGTGATGCAGTTTGGTCAAGTCCAAGAGCAAGTTTTGTCAGAAGGCATACACCCAATTTTGCCAATTGTCAATACTGTAAAAACCCTCAGTGTCCGGGTACAAAAGCACCAAATTCCCGCTCAAGCCGCTTCCAAAGATCTTCAGGATGTCTTCACTGACGTGGCGCTGAACTGGCATATAATTCCAGACAAAGCCAATACGGTTTTTCAGCAGATTGGCGACGAGTTCGAGGTCGTCGAACGGATTATTAACCCAGCAATTGAAGAAGTTCTTAAAGCAGTAATGGCTTTATATACTGCCGAACAAATTATCACCAGACGGGGAGAAGTAAAAGCAGGTATTGACGATTTATTGAAATCTCGACTGGCACACTATAACGTTGCAGTTGATGATATTTCTCTGGTTAATATCCGCTTTTCCCAGCGATTTAGCGAGGCAGTTGAAGCTAAACAAATAGCGGAACAGGACGCCAAACGGGCAGAGTTCGTGACTCTAAAAGCTACCCAAGAAGCACAGGCAGAAATTAACCGAGCTAAAGGACAAGCTGAAGCACAGAGATTGCTGCGGGAAAATTTAACGCAGGAGATTTTGCAAAAGCAAGCGATCGACAAATGGGACGGTCATTTTCCCACAGTTTTGGGTGGTAATGGCGCATTGCCTTTTATTAATATTAGGCCAAGTGATTTACCTCCTCAAGATCGGCAATGAACACACCCAGCCACGCCATTCTTAATCTTTTCTTTTTAGGCAGACAGACGCAGCCACAAGCCAATCTTCCCATTTTCATTGGTGCAATTCTACCTGACATACCAATATTTGTTTTATACGGATGGGCGAAACTTATTGCGCGTCTCCCGGAACGCCAAATCTGGTCAGAAACTTACTACGAACCTTTTTGGCAAAATATTGTCGCTACCTTTCATTCGATACCTTTGGCTTTGTTGGGATGCGTTATCGCTTATAAATTGGGATGGAAAAATGTGCAAATCCTCTGCATCAGCATGGTGCTGCATTCTCTTCTCGACTTACCAGTTCACAACGATGACGCCCATCGGCACTTTTTCCCCTTAAGCAACTATCGGTTTATCAGTCCCATTTCTTATTGGGATCGGCAGCATTACGGTGGGATTTTTTCTGTTGTTGAAATATCGTTAGTGCTGCTAGCGTCGTTTCCTGTTTTCAATCTAATCCAATCTTGGATTGGTAAAGGTTTAGCGATCGCGATCGATCTTATTTACGTCTATTTTTTATTTCGCTAAAAACCTTAATTATAGCCACGCCGGATATTAAAACAACACCAGTCTTGGCGACGCCAAAGAGTGGCAATCACCCAACCGTTTTGCTCCAGAACATCGGCAACTGGTTTAGTTTGGTCTAACAAAATACCGCTGAGAATGGCCCAAGTGGTGGGTTTGACGATCGCATTCATCTGCGGTGTCAAGTCGATGATCGTCTCAGCCAGGATATTGCAGACAATGCCATCGACAGGGCCATCAAGCCGCTGGATTAGGCGATCGACACTGCCTTGTTCCACAATTAAACGCCCAGAAGCAATCCGGTTGAGGGTGCGATTGCTGCGTGCAGAACGCACCGCCAGGGGATCGGTATCGATCGCATAAACCTTTTGGGCCCCCAGCAACACCGCCCCCAAAGATAAAATTCCCGAACCGCAACCAATATCCGCCACTACAGCCTTAGTTTCCTCAAAACCAAGCCGCATTTCCAACGATTCCAGACAAAGCTGGGTAGTGGCGTGAGTCCCCGTCCCAAAAGCAAGACCCGGATCGAGGCGCAAAATGATTCGTTCCGAGTCTGCTGGTACAGGTAACCATGCGGGGTAAATCAAAAAGCGATCGCCAACCTCTTGGGGTTGCCAATGTGCCTTCCAGCTACTCGCCCAATCTTCCTCATCAATGAGATGCCATTTCATCGCTGGCACCGGCATACCCAAAACCAGCGCATCCTGGTGCAACCACAAGGACAGCGCCGCCAAATCTAAAAGCTGCGCCTGTTCTTGCGGCATATAGCCTCTAACCAAGCAAGCATGACCCTTCATCTCACTGGCAGTTCCCCGACAGCCAAATTTTTCTAATCGCCAGAATACAGAATCCTCTAGGTCTTGGTCGCAGAGAATTTGCAGTTCCCACCAGCTGTTTGCCATATTTTAGTCCTGAGTGCAACGGAAGCCGTGCTGAGTAGAAAGACCAGACTCAGTACTCAGCACTCAGCACTCAGAACTTATAGTACTTGTTGCTAACCCACTTATCAAAGCCTTTACTCAGCACTCAGCACTCAGCACTCAGAACTCATAAAGTTACCGTGTAGGCATCGCGAATACCTGGAACTTTGAGAATCTCGGTTAAGATTCCTTCCGGTAAGGGATCGTCGAGATTCAGCACCATCACGGCATCGCCCCGCACAATTTTGCGGCCTACCTGCATACTGGCAATATTGACATTAAAACTGCCCAATAGCGAACCAATTTTGCCAATAATACCTGGCATATCGCGATGCACGGTAAACAGCATATGCTGAGAAGGTGGCACATTGATGGGGAAATCATCAATATCGGTGATCCGAATTTCGCGATCGCCCAACAAAGCGCCGGTCACCGAGTGTTCGCCTAAAGACCCCTTCGCCTCTAAGTGTAGGGAACCAGCATAGTCTCGAATCGAGGCATCCCGCGTTTCAATTACGCGAATGCCCCGCTCTTTAGCTTCTAGAGCCGCATTCACATAGTTTACCCGCTCTCGCAAAGCTTGAGACAGCAGACCTTTGAGGGATGCCACCACTAACGGTTGGCTTTCATTGGTAGCCAATTCTCCCTGCATCCGAACATTGAGACTTTCCACTCTTCCACCAGCCAGCTGACCCACCAGGGTACCCAGAGTTTCCGCCAGTCCCATGTATGGTTTGAGCTTTTCCACAACGTCTGGAGCCAAGCCGGGGATATTCACGGCGGATCTTGCCGGTAAACCTAACAGCACATCGCGAATTTGCTCTGCAACGTCAATGGCGACATTAACCTGAGCTTCGGCTGTGGAGGCTCCCAGGTGGGGCGTAAGGACAACTTCTTTACCGAGATCGCGCAGGGGTGATTCGCCCAGGGGTTCTGTCTCGAAGACATCCAATGCTGCACCAGCAATTTTACCTTGTTGCAATGCCTCTGCCAAAGCCGCTTCGTCAATTATTCCACCTCTGGCGCAGTTGATAATGCGGGCAGTGGGTTTCATTTTGGCCAGCGCTTCGGCGTTGATTAGGTGGGCGGTTTCTGGCGTTTTTGGCATATGCAGGGTGATGTAGTCGGCTTCCCGCAACAGCAAGTCCATTTCTACCAGGCGACAGCCCAGCTGTTCGGCCCGTTCGTTGGAGAGATAGGGGTCAAAGGCCATTACTTTCATGCCCATTGCCCGTGCTACGGTGGCTACGTGGGAGCCAATTTTACCCAAGCCGACAACGCCGAGGTTTTTTTTGTATACTTCTGCGCCTATATAGCGCTTGCGATCCCACTTGTTGTTTTTTACCGACTGGTTGGCATCGGGGATGTAGCGGGAGAGGGATAGCATCATTGCAAGTGCGTGTTCCGCCGCCGCAATTGTGTTGCCTTCTGGAGAGTTGACGACGACAATACCCTGCCTAGTTGCCGCAGGTATATCCACATTATCAACGCCAACACCCGCTCGTCCAATAATTTTCAGCTGTGTGCCAGCTTCGATTACTGCCTTCGTAACGCGAGTTTCAGAGCGGATCATCAGCGCGTCGTATTCTGGGATGATGCGGATTAATTCTTCTGGCGACAAGCCCGTTTTTACATCAACTTGGGCTACCTGAGATAAGATGTCGATGCCAGCTTGGTCTATTGAATCGGAGACGAGAACCTTTGACATGGTGAGTAAGTGAGTTTAGAGGGGGAAACCTGTCCCGCCAACAATTTGGGAAATGCAGGCACTTTTGTTACTGCTAGTAGAGATGGAGATTTGTGTCTTTGTATATTAGTCTGTCGGCTGTTTTATGCAGTGCAGGCCAGTTTACCACCATCTGAAACCTCTACAGTACGTCATTCTAGCGGCAAAGTGGTGCGACGGTTGCCATCGGGTGCTGAAGTTTTCATTAAATATGTTAGGAATGAGGTATTGGGGTCAGTTTGGGCATCGCAGTCAATGAAGATGTCACCGCTTCAGAAAGTTTTCTTCTTGCGATCTCTCTAGTTGAGATGTGCGATCGCGATCGGATCGATCCCCTAATTTCTTTTGTTTTGTTGGTTTTTAGCCAATTAATACAATACTCTGTTAATTGGGCTGTCTCTGTATTTCGACAAGACTCGATCGAATTTATGAATTACCTAGTTACCGTATTGGCAGACCGCATTCAGGCAGAAGAAGCTTATTCTGCCCTAGAGAAAGAAGGCTTACCGATGGATAAAGTATCGATCGTGGGCAGGGGGTACAAAACTGCTGAGGAGTTCGGCCCGATCGATCCCAATGAGCAAGCTAAGAACCAAGCTAAGCTAATGGGATTTTGGCTAGTGCCGTTTGGCTTTGTCGCTGGTCTGGCATTCAGCCTGCAAACTAATTTAAACACCTTTGCCTGGGCGGGTGAAATCGGCGATCATTTGATCGGTGGCCTCCTGGGTGCGATCGGTGGATTAATGGGTAGTATTTTTATTGGTGGTGGCACGGGCTTATTGTTTGGCAGCGATGATGCTTTACCTTATCGCAATCGTCTCAATGCTGGTAAATACATAATTATCGTTCGTGGTTCTGAAATTCTGACACGCCAAGCTACTAGCATACTCCGCCAATTTAAGCCTGAAACTATTCAAGGTTATGCCGTCGATCGATAAAATGTTTCCAATCTCAATCTAAAATCTAAAATCTAAAATCGAACGATGTTGCCAAGGGAAGAACTTTTAAAAGGAATCGAAAATCGAGACACTGCGCGTCGGGTAATTGACTTAGCCGAACAAGCTATCAAAACCTGGGAAATTGTCTTTACAGATTTTCTTTCGCCACCAGAATTGGCGGAGGTTCAGCAGATGTTCGCACGCTTGACAGAAGTGCATCTGTTGGCTTGGGGAGGTTATCCGCAAGCGGAAAGGCAACGAGTTGCGATCGCGCGATCGGAACTTCCTCTCGACCAATCTCAGGTAGATATCGCCGCCCTGGAAATTGCCGGTAACTTTCTGTTCGATCCCGCCACTCACCGTGACTTTCTAGGTTCCATGTTGGGATGCGGGATTATGCGAGAAAAAACCGGCGACGTGATTGTGCTGGGAGAGCGAGGGGCTCAGGCGATTGTCGTTCCAGAAATGGTAGAATATCTGGGACAGCATTTGACTCAAGTGCGATCGGTCCCTGTGAAAACTCAGCCGATTGAGTTAACCGAACTGAAGTTCAAAGAACCGAAAAAGAAAGAATTAACAACAGTAGAAGCATCTTTGCGACTGGATGCGATCGCATCAGCCGGTTTTGGGATGTCCCGCACCAAAATGGTCGATTTAATCGATGGCGGTGATGTCCGAGTCAATTGGAAAGATATTACCTCTGCCAGTTATCAAGTTAAACAAGGCGACTTAATCGCCATTCGCGGCAAAGGACGCCTCGAAGTTGGCGAAGTAGCTATTACCAAAAAAGACCGCTTCCGAGTTCAATTAACTCGCTATATGTAAGCAACTAGGAAAGTCAAAAGTCAAAAGAAAAAAGGGGTTGGTAACTGGGTAATTTCAAATTTTAAATCGAAAATTTGAAATTTTCCCCCTTTTTCTTGACTTTTGACTTTTGACTTTTGACTTTTGACTTTCCTAGCCCCTAGTTTATATAACCACCAGCTTCCAACTTGTGCAAAACCTTAGCGACACTTTCTTCGACACTTTCTATATCGGTGCGACATTCCACATCCGGCTGTAGCGGCGCTTCATAGGGGTCGTCAATGCCAGTAAAATGCTGAATTTGTCCAGCGCGTGCTTTCTTATAAAGCCCCTTGACATCGCGTTCTTCGCACACTGCGAGAGGTGCATTTACGTAAACTTCGATAAAATCTCCAATTCGCTTTTTCATCTCGTCCCGCATTTCGCGATAAGGCGAAATAGCTGAAACCAAAACAATCACGCCGTTCCTACTCAATAGATGCGCCACGAAACCGATGCGGCGGATATTATTATCGCGGTCTTCTTTACTAAAACCTAAGTCTTTTGTCAAGTTCTCGCGGACTACATCCCCATCGAGGATTTCTATAGAGTAGTCGCGCGATCGCAACGCCACCTCCACAGCCCGACTGATCGTAGTCTTACCGGCACCGCTAAGGCCAGTAAACCATACTGTTACACCAACTTGTTTCATTTAAGTTAACTCCCAACATCTGCCCATAGGTTACAATCCAAGAAAAACACCCAGTTAAGCAACATCCCTACTGTACACCGCGCCTTTAGGTTGAGGCTGCGTTCTACCGTAGTATCACTCATCGCTTCAGAAAACTAAAGTGATCTCGGTCAGCTAGACACGAGATAGTATTCCCAAAGTTGCGATCGAGTGTAACAATTAGGCTATGGGGAAAGCTGGGTTCAGCACAAAAAATTGACTGCCAAATTAAATTAATCTGTTGGTATATTATATGCCTCGTCTATATAACCGCGCCTTTGAAATTCTTGCTACTGAGGTGAAGCGATGCTCTAAAGATGTGCTGGCGGGAGATGTACAGCGAGACATTGTGCTGAAGCGGTTAGAAAGACTGCGCTCGCAAACAGGCGAACCGGCTTCCCTAGAAGAACTGCGCGATACGGTAATCGCTTTTTTCCCCAACTTTAGCGAAAAAGTTCTCAAACAGGCCGCCAAAGCCAACTGTCCCCCCGGTAAGTGGAGCAAAATAAAATTTGCTGCTGTATTTTTAGCTGGATCTGCTGGGGCAATTTGGGTACTGAACCTACCTTATCCGATGATTCGCTGGCCGGTAGCGCGAACATTACCAATTTTGCTACTACCCAGCTATATGAGTATGGATTATAACTATCGGCGGGCGATCGCATCAGTGGAACAAGCCGACCAGTTGGTAAACCAATCTACCAGTTCAGCCGATTTGGACTTAGGCGCAGTGAAAGTAAAAGAAGCGCAAAAACATCTGGATGCTTTGCCAGTTTGGTTTTTAGGCTATTGGCCTAAATACACCGCTTGGTTTGGTTGGCAGTTTACCTTTGATGAGTTTAAAGCAGCGAGAGCGAATGTGGGGCGCATGGAAGCCAAGCTATTTCAAGAAAAGCAAGCGCAAACGCTACTAACTCAAGGAGAACAAGCGCTCAACACAGCTAAGCAGCAATACGAACAGGCGTCAACAGTTGCAGACCGAGAAAAAGCGATCGCAGCATGGCAAGCGGCTTTGGATCAGATAAATCAATTGCCCCAGCAAACACTGATCGGAAGAACATCAAGAACTAAATTAGCAGCTTATCAGCGCGATTTTCAAGAAGTTGCCAGTATAGCCGCAAAGAGTGCTAGAACGCAAACTTTGATTGAGGTAGCGAACCAATTTGCTATAGCGGCTGGTCAAAAGGCGCAGAATCCGCCTCATAGTGCTAGTGAGTGGCAGGAAATCCAAAAATTGTGGTCACAGGCGATCGATCGGCTGGAAGCAGTTCGAGTAGAGGACTCTGGCTACGTAGAAGCGCAAAAGTTACTAGCTAAATATCAAAGTGATTTGGGAACAGTACGAACTAGGTTGGAAATGGAACAAGCTTCTGTAAGAGATCTGGAGACGGCTAAAGAGCAAATCGAATCTTTACTTGCAAATACTACCCGCAATGCTTCCTCAGTCGATCGTAACCAAATGATTAGTCAAATCCAACGAATTATCAATCAATTAGAGAAGATTAAACCGGAGACGACTGCTTATGCAGAAGCGCAACAGCTAATGCGATCGGCCCAGAATAAAGTAAAAGAAATTTTGCAAGCATCGCCTCGGACTAATTTCGGCAACTGAACTATTCCAATACTTTCCTTTATCTAAAACGGCTTTGCTTCATTTTCAGACTACCGACATCATTAAACTATACCATACAGTTAGGCGATATGTAGCAACAGGATAGAGAATTGGTATCAACTATGAGTTCACCAGAAATTTATAAAGGTTGGATTATCGAAGCCAGACCAGTATTCTGCGTAGAAGTCTGGAACTCCGGTGGCAAATGCTTTATCCCAGTTCACAACGCCAAAAATGAGAAAGAAGCACTTAAGCAAGCCAAACGCTGGATCGATATGCAAACAGAACCGGAAAATCAGCCAAAGCTTGAAGAGAGTGATGATTTTCCCCCCCAGGACGGTTTCGACGACGATGATATGCCATTTTAATGCCTTGGAAACCTTGCCCTTCAATCTATGTCCAACGAAGAACAACTCAGCCTTTTTGACCTTTTACCTGATGGCGAAGCATCTACCCGGTCAGCCTTTGGGTCAGATTTGATTCCCACCAGTGCAAAAATACCCATTCCTCCCGGTACTTATCAAACCTTAGACCAACTAGCCAATCATTGCAACAAGTGCGATCGCTGTCGTTTGGGAGACACCCGCATTCATGCTGTCGTTGGACGCGGCAATCCACAAGCCCCGATAATGATTGTAGGCGAAGCACCCGGTCAAAATGAAGACGAGACGGGTTTGCCATTTGTTGGTAAAGCGGGTCAACTATTAGAAAAAATTCTCGCAGCGGTTGGATTGAGTAGTGAAAAAGATGTTTACATTTGTAATGTAAATAATTGCCGCCCACCAAATAACCGAGTTCCTAAGCCGGATGAAATCGCCGCTTGCAAACCTTATTTGCTAGAACAAATTCGCCTAGTCAATCCGAAAATTATTCTCTTAACTGGCGCGACCGCTGTCAAAGGTTTAACTGGAGATAAAAGAGGAATTACGAAAATTAGAGGCACTTGGATGGAATGGGAAGGGCGACTTTGTATGCCTATTTTACACCCAGCCTATTTGTTGCGAAATCCCTCAAAGGAAAGTGGCAGTCCGAAGTGGTTGATGTGGCAAGATATTCAAGCAGTTCGCGCTAAGTTAGATGAACTCAATTCGTAGGAAAATGTAAACAAAATTAATGGCTTAGCTGTCAACCCGCCTGCGAATCAATTCGCAGGCTAATAGCTGAAGTCCACTTAAGTGGACTAAATTTCTGATTCCACCAGTCGTCTTCAGACGACTTTCGCTATAAGAAAAGCGAATTGATTCGCAGGCGGGTAAATTCGCAGATATAGCAACCGATGAGTCGGTTAAGCCATAAATCTGGGGAGGGGCTAGGGGCTAGGGGCGAACGCGAGTGCGTGCCGGAGGCATTAGCATTCGGGTAGTAAATCTTCGGTTTTAACCAATAAATTATATGCCCGAATGCTTCGCCCCTACTGCCCTAATCGACGAGAGCGGTTGCTATACAAGATATCAAGGGCCGATCGCATTTTAACCATCAACGCAAATCGCATGGTAAAATCATAACAAAATCAATTGCTTCGTTGTCATCCCGCCTGCGAATCAATTCGCAGGCTAATAGCTGAAGTCCACTTAAGTGGACTGAATTTCTGCTTCCATCAGTCGTCTTCAGACGACTTTCGCTATTAGCCTGCGAATTGATTCGCAGGCGGGTGTGTTCGCAGATGCAAACGAATTGATTCGCAGGCGGGTGTGTTCGCAGATGCAAACGAATTGATTCGCAGGCGGGTATGTTCGCAGATGTAAGCGAATTGATTCGCAGGCGGGTATGTTCGCAGATGTAAGCGAATTGATTCGCAGGCGGGTATGTTCGCAGATGCAAGCAAATTGATTCCCAGACAGGCTAATTGTCCAAATCGACAAACCCTACTCCCCTTCAATATACCCTTTGATTGTCTCCACTGAAATGCTGACGGCTGGATTTTTAAATATCGCATCTAATGCTACCTTCAAAGCCTCAGTTCCACCAGCTTTTAAAGCACTCCACAACCGCGCTTTTATGGTGGGATTGCGCTTGATTTCTTCGTGAATCGCTGAAACTACAACATCTCGCTCGTCAGATTGGACGATTGTTTGGTTATTTTTAGCTAGTTAGTTAATCAGTTGATTTTCAGGTATGTTGTTGCGATGCCGCGCCAAAGCGTAAGAATGTGCTAAGAGCGCTGAAGCGTAAGAATGTGCTAAGAGCGCTGAAGCGCAACAACGTACCTTTGTTATCTATATTACTCTATATTACTCCAGCGAAAACCTATGACCTTAATTCTCACCAACGACGACGGCATCGATGCCCCAGGCATCCTAGCACTACAAAAAGCTGTCAACGGTAATGCCATAATTGTCGCGCCAAAAGACCATTTATCGGGTTGCGGTCATCAAGTTACTACCACTGGCGCTATTCACGTACAACGTCGATCGCAAACCGAATATGCTGTAGGTGGTACTCCGGCTGATTGCACGCGCCTTGCCATAACACATCTTTGTCAAAATGTCAAATGGGTACTTTCGGGCATTAACGCTGGCGGCAATATGGGTGTTGATGTTTACATTTCGGGTACTGTTGCTGCTGTGCGAGAAGCAGCAACGCACGGTATTCCAGGTATTGCAGTTTCTCATTATCGCAAAGGTAAGTTAAATGTTGATTGGGATACTGCTGCTAGATGGACGGCGAAAGTATTAGATGATTTGTTCGCTAGACCGATCGCACCCGGTACTTTCTGGAATGTTAATTTACCGCATCTTTTACCGGGAGAACCAGACCCAGAAGTAGTATTTTGCCAACCGAGTACGGAACCTTTACCAGTGAACTACCGAGTTGAAGGTGATGAATATTACTACCACGGCGAGTATGCAAAACGCGATCGCACTCCCGGCACCGATGTTGATGTCTGCTTCTCTGGTAAAATCGCTGTAACTCAACTAAAGCTGTAAAATAACTAAAGTAATAGTAGTAACAACTTGTGGAACCAACAGAAGAACAGTACCTAATTCTCAACGCCCTAGACACTTTGGATTTACTGGGATATACGTTCTATGATATAGAAACGGGAACTTGGTACATTGAAACACCAAGCCCTGTCTTGCCGATCTCGCGGCTGCTGCAAAATGGCGAAATAGTCCCTGTTGAACCGGAGTCAGAACTATGACAGAATCTACTCAAGTGCGGAAACAAAAGTATGAAAGATTCAAAGAACTGTTCGCGGTAGGACGCCAACGCTATCTAGATGCGGGAGGAGATCCTCACCGTCCATCAGGTAGCCTTCACGGTAATGACTACTTAACAGATGAAGAACGGCAAGAATTAATTGCTTTAGGACGAGAACTTGGTGGAGTAAAAATCATTGACGGTTACGTTCATACAGCAGGACGTTCTTGGAAATTACCAGAAAACTCACCTTTATTGAATAATCAAAGCGCATCTGAAGTAAAATCAGATAGTTAACTGTTGGGAATGAGTAAAAATGCGAATCTTAATCATGGGTGGTACCCGGTTTATCGGAGTTTATTTAACTAAAATTTTGGTTGCACAAGGTCACGAAGTTGTATTATTTAATCGCGGTAAGAAACCAGCGCCAGTTGAAGGTATACAACAAATTCACGGCGATCGCACTGACGCTTCGCAAATCAAAGAAAAGCTATCGTCTGAAAACTTTGATGCCATTTTTGATAACAACGGTCGCGAATTAAGCGATACTCAACCTTTAGCCGATATTTTTAAAGGTAAGGTAAAACATTTTGTCTACATGAGTTCGGCGGGAGTTTATCTCAAAACCGATGAATTACCCCATATTGAAGGCGATGCAATTGACCCAAAAAGTCGCCACAAAGGTAAGCACGAAACTGAAGCTTATTTAATCGAACAAGGATTGCCTTTTACCTCAATTCGGCCTACTTATATTTACGGCCCGCAGAATTATAATGATGTAGAAGCATGGTTTTTCGATCGCATCGTGCGCGATCGGCCCATCGCCATACCAGGTAACGGATTACACATCACCCAACTCGGTCATTGCAAAGACTTAGCAAATGCGATGGCAGCTGTGCTGGGTAATGAGAAAGCGATCGGGCAAGTGTATAATATATCAGGCGATCGCTACGTCACCTTTGATGGACTTGCACGCGCCTGTGCAATAGCAGTTGGCAGATCGGCTGATATAGAAATCGTACATTACGACCCCAAAAAGTTTGATTTCGGCAAACGCAAAGGTTTCCCGTTAAGAGTGCAGCACTTCTTCGCATCAGTAAACAAAGCGAAAACGGAACTAGGTTGGCATCCAGAATATAACCTTGTAGATGGATTGATAGATTCGTTAGTAAATGATTACCTTGCTTCTGGTCGAGGCAAAGCAGAGGTAGATTTCTCGGTAGATGATGAGATTTTGAAAGCCGTTCAAAGTTAATTGATAGGGTGGGCAATGCCCACTCTATCGCCCCTTTTCGAGTAAGGTAGGTTTAAAATGGCTTATAGTCAATTTAATTTGAGTAAAGTAAAAGAAGATTTTCACCTGACAACAGTGGAAAATACGAGGTTTTTACCAACAAATATAGAATCGATCGCACCTAGTCCCAGACTAATGGGTATTCTAGAAGAATTACCTTGGGCGATCGCAGTAGATACAGAAAAAGCGCGATCTGAAGTAATTATTAATCCAGTTTTGTTAGAAGTGCGACGAATTCTTAATCAAAAAATTAGCGTCTTTTCTGGGGAAGAATTCAACGTCGATATTGCATCTGGACTAAACGGTGTTTGCGACTTTTTAATTAGTCGTTCTCCCGAACAACTTACGGTAGAAGCACCTGCTATTGTAATAGTAGAAGCAAAAAAGTCAGATATTAAGTCAGGAATTGGACAATGTATTGCCGAAATGGTAGCTGCTCAAAAATTTAATTCAGCTAAGAATAAACCCATCCAAACAATTTTTGGTACGGTAAGTAGCGGTACGCAATGGCGCTTTCTCAAACTAGAAGAACAGACGGTGACAATTGATATGACTGATTATCCGCTACCGCCTGTAGAACAAATATTGGGATTTTTAGTTTGGATGGTACAGCAAGGGTAAATAAATAGAAACCCGGTTTTTCTAAAAAACCGGGTTTCTTAAAGAAAGGTAAATAGAAACCCGGTTTCTTAAAGAAACCGGGTTTCTGGTTGTAAATTAAGCATTTTCGTTATTGAGATTTTGAGGCCAAAGATAAATAGCACCGGAAATTAAAGTGAAAGCGACAGAAATCCAAAAGGCGATGAGGGAGGGGATTTGCCAAACTTCCGGTAAAGGCGCGATGAGAAGTGCGATCGCAACTATCTGACTCACCGTTTTCAGCTTACCCCAGATATTAGCTCCAGAAATAGAAGTTTGATTGACGCGCCAACCTGCGATCGCCAATTCCCGCGCTAAAATCAGAAACACTCCCCAAGCAGGCACCTGACCTTCCTCAATTAACGCCAGCAGTGGCCCAAGTACCAGCAATTTATCTACCAACGGATCGAGAAACTTGCCCAAGTCGGTAACTTGGTTAAGTTTTCTTGCCAGATAGCCATCCAACCAATCCGTACTGGCGGCTACCAGAAAAATTACCAAACAAATCCAACGGCTTGATTCTGTTGGGTTGTGCAAACCATAAAGCAGAAACGGCAACCCCAACAGACGGGAGAAAGTAATCCAATTTGGAATATTCATATAAAATTGAGCAGAAAGCGATCGGTTAACAGTCAACTACACAGAAAAGTGATTTTAACATATCAACATTAAAAAGGGATAAGGGATAACAGCCTTAAATTATTGTAAACAAGCGCAATTGGCAACCTGGAAATACTAACCTACAATAATTAAAAAAAAGCTTAATAAAAAAAACTATGACAAATCGCTGGGCTGATAAGCAACTGAAAAACTGCGAAGCGGCACTTATTTCGCTTGAGGCAGGCTTGACCCAGTTTAACCAAGCCACTACAGGACTAGCAGAAGCCGTAACCGCTGGGGCATCTCTGTCCTACATACAGGAAACCTATGCACTTAATTGGCAGAAAATCTGGCAGGAAATCGCACAGCAAAACCTTTGGGGGCCGCAATCATATCAGCTGTGTGAATGGTTGTACCAGGAGGAACAAGACATACAGCAACGCTTGCTGCACCTGGAATTGTTAATTTCCGAATATCGGCTGCATATTCATCACTCGATTCAAAAAGCCACCGACTTTTGGCTGGGATACGACGAAGGCAAAATTCGCTGCCGTACTCCTTATTCGCAAGAACCTTTCATCATCGGTCAGGCGACTTCTTACCACAAAGGAGAACTACTAGGCTGGCGTTACGCGATCGTCAAAAATGAAGTTCAAAACCTGCTGGATTGTTGCAACAATTCAACCAGCGAATTGTTCACTTGGGGATGAGCAGTTACGGTTTTCTTTTTCAGTGAGGTACAGCATTTTAAAGAGTGGAGGAGTGGGGGAGTGGGGGAGTGGGGGAGTGGAGGAGTGGAGGAGTGGAGGAGTGGGGGAGTGGAGGAGTGGGGGAGCAGAGGAGCAGAGGAGAAATTTTCTTGACAACTGACAACTGACCACTGACAACTGACCACTGACCACTGACAACTGACAACTGACCACTGACAACTGACCACTGACCACTGACCACTAGCTATAAATTTGCAATTCTCAAATTCCCGTTACTTGAGGTGAACAACAGTAACACCAGCACCACCTTCCGATCGGGCCGATAACTCAAAACGATCGACCAGCGGATGCCGCTTTAAGAATTCGTGAACCCCTTCCCGCAGCTTGCCAGTACCCTTACCGTGTATTATCCATAGCACTCCTGATGCTAATGCTTGACCTATAGCACGTTCAACCTCGCTTTCTGCATCTGCTACCCGACTACCCCGAATATCGAGAGTATTCTGGGATGTACGAATCGCCGGTTTGGGTTCTTGCTGCACAGACACCGCCTGTTTCCCCCGTGGGGTAGGCGTCTCGCCTGCCACAGGTTTCGGTTTAGCTGGAAGTTCTGGTTTCTGACCATCTAGGGATTCAATATCTTCTAAAGATACTGTCATTTTCATCATCCCAAACCGGATAGTCAGCTGACCGTTTTCGTTAGGAGAACTCAGCACTTCAGCAGTTTGTCCCAATCGGGGAATACGAATGCGATCGCCTTCAGAAGGCATAAACCCAGGTTTGGGTTTTGCTGGCGGTTTTGGCAAATGACGTTGAGCAATTTGATTGATTGCTTCGGTTGCAGCTACTGCATCTTGAGCCGTCATCGGCCCTTGTTGCAAGCGACGAATTACCTGTGCAATTTCACCTTTAGCTTCAGCAAGCGCTTTCTGCACTTCCTGTTCCTTTTGTTGTTCCAACAGTCGTTCTCTTTCCTGCAAAGCAGCTGCCTTCTGGGAAACCTCCTGACAAAAACGCTCTGCCTGTTTCAACACTTGCGCTGTTTCTTCTGCCTTGGTTTCCTGAAGTTTGCGTTGCGCTTCTAACCCAGCAATTACCTCGTTTACTTCTTGGGAAGTTTCTCCTACATAGGTTTGGGCGTTTTCAACTACTTCTTGATTCAGTCCCAGGCGTCGCGCAATTGCGAGTGCGTTGGAACGACCGGGTATTCCCCAAAGTAGTCGATAAGTAGGCGAAAGACTAACATCATCAAATTCTACAGAAGCGTTTTCAAAGCGATCGTCTTGATATTTCAGCGCCTTGAGTTCGCCAAAGTGGGTGGTAGCAATGGTGAGTTGTGCGGAATCTGCCAGATATTTTAACAGTGCGATCGCCAAAGCACTCCCTTCCGCCGGGTCAGTACCTGCGCCAACTTCATCCAGCAATACCAGGGATTGGGGACTGGGGATTGGGGACTGGGGATTGGGAATTTCCTCCTCCTCTGCTCCCTTTTCTCCAATTGCTTCTAAAATCCGACTGATGCGGCGAATATGACCGGAAAAGGTAGATAAACTTTGTTCTAACGATTGTTCATCCCCAATATCTGCTAAAACTTGGTCAAACCAAGGCAATTCTACAGGTTCTCTTGCGGGTACAAATAAACCCACTTTCGCCATCAGCGACGCCAAACCCAGCGTTTTCAGGGTAACCGTTTTACCACCAGTGTTGGGGCCGGTAATAGTTACTACTCGAATTTGCGGCCCAATCAGTAAATCCACTGGCACTACTGCTGCGCCTTGTTCGTGCTG
Organism: Argonema antarcticum A004/B2; assembly: GCF_023333585.1. GTDB lineage: Bacteria > Cyanobacteriota > Cyanobacteriia > Cyanobacteriales > Aerosakkonemataceae > Argonema > Argonema antarcticum. Next base: position 107,877 of record NZ_JAIQZN010000005.1, on the reverse strand, counting down.
ATATTGCCAAACCAGTAGAGGATGGCGCAATTGCCGTAGGGTAACGGTTTCTCCCTCTGTGCGATCGACAAATCTAGGTGGATTAGCTTGCAACCAGTAACTGTAACGCGCTCTAGCAGTTGCCAAATCTAATGTAGTTGCGATCGCCAACAACCTCTCCAAATCCGGTAGAACTGCGGCGACCTGCTCAGTCAAAGCTTTGCGAATTGTTTCTTCCTCAGCTTGCTCTTGGCGGATCGACATCCGCATCTGGTTCCCTAGCGACACGACTGCATTCGGTTCCACATAAAGGGTAACGCCGCTCATCGAAGAATCGTGAACGATACCGGGAATGGCATCTTTGCTAGTTGCTTTGACGGGAATCACAAAGCGATCGCCCCTTTGGGTAATCACCTGTTCCTGCACCGCACCGGATTGTCGCTGCAAAATCCCCTGCAATACTTGGTATATCCTGTCTCGCTGTTGCCGCATTTGCAGCCGAATTCCAGCGAGTTTGGTGCTAGCTCTGTCTGCTACTTGGCCGCGATCGTCAATACAGCGGTGAATTTCCTGCTCTAGCTCTGGATAAGTCCGCAAATCTGCGACTAGCTCTGTCAGGACGGGCAAATCTTCTTGGTTGTCGATGACTCGGCGCAGCTGCCTTGTCCCCGCCAGGGTCGTCGCTATATTCAGCAACTCTTCTCCAGACAAAATACCTTGGAGTCCTGCTCGCTCCAAAGCATCTCCTATATCACAAATTCCATCAAATGTCCAGCTTGATGTCAGACGAGTTTCGAGTTTGTAAACTTCTTTAGTTTGTGCTATTAAAGTCAGGCTCTCATCTTGAGTTGGCGGGATTTGGAGATGACGAGATGCGATCGCTCCCAGCTTAGTGGCAGCAAAAGTAGACAAATGTTGGCACAGGCGCGGCCATTCGAGTAGTTCTAAAGTCTCAGATTGAATCAAAGCTTAATATTATGATTTGAACGTAAGGTGATGATCGAGAGGCGCTCTAATTCCCAGGATAAAATAAGAACACCCCGTTTTGGCATATTCCAAAGGTCATGTCCCAACCAACGCTAACTGACGTTTCATTAAACCCGACCTTAGAGCGCCTGAAGCAACTTGCTCAACTGGAACCAGATTGGGATTCATACGGAGCAGAGCAAGTCTCTTCCGTTGCCTTGGTTGCAGCTTTTGAAATTCTAGTTACTGTCAAAGAGCAACTTTCTAATCAGGTTAGAGAACCACTTCCATCATTTGTGGCACCGCTTGCCGATGGAGGCTTGCAGCTAGAATGGAGCAGTTCGCTCTTAGATATCGAAGTTGAAATCGGCCCAGGTGGAGATTTCAGCTATGTACTCATACAAGGACAGGGTACAAATCGAAAGTTTGAGGAAAAACATCAAGTTTCTTTGGACGAAGTGCTGAACCTGCTATCTCAAGTCCTGATTATCTAAGTCAAGGGGTGAGAATGTCGGAAGAAATTGCCGAGTTGGAAGAAATTGCAGACAACGATCGGCTGTATCGGCGACTTAGTATTAACTCCCATATTAATCCAAAAACCGGCAAAGTTAGCTCTGCTGCTTTCAAGCGGAATAAAAAGCCAGAAAATAGCATTTCTGTTGACCTTGCCAGGTTAACAACTCCGCAAGAAACTTTAGATCGCGTTGGTGACAGGAAAAACCATTTTGTACTGGGTGTTTTGGTAGCGGGAGATGCTCGTTCTATAGGTTTTTCTGTGCGTCACGATCCGATTTTGCCAGAAAACCCAGCCCATTCTCTGATTGAGGGGCAAAACGACGGAGAAAAATGCAGCCGTCTTGCCGAGGCTACAACTATCCTCAGTCCGCCCGCGTAAACCTAATTATAGATGTTCTTGATAGCAGCAAACGTTGCTAGTTCTTGCTAGCAGAAGCAACCGCTACAGGTTCGTAAAGATACTCAAAACCATTGCCGTCGGGATCGCGACCGTAGAAAGAAGCAGTACCATCTCGATGATCGTGGATATGGCTGACTTTAACACCTTGGGCTTTCAGCAGCTCGTAGGCGGCTTCAATTTCCGTGCGATCGCTAAAAACAAACCCAAAATGCGGCCCAGCTTGGTCGTAGCCGGGACTTAAGAGCGCCAAACCATCTTCCCCAGCTTTGAGATAAGCCCAGTCAGCATCCTTCCAGACTAACTCCATCCCCATGTTTTGGTAGAACTCAGCAGCCCGATCGATATCTTGCACGCAAATAGCCACGTGGCCCAGTCGTTTCAGCTTCATAGATTAAAAATCTTAACGTTTCTCCCTATATTTCATTGTATGGCAGTTACTTTAGAGTTAGTTTTGCTGCCTTCTTTTCTTTCATACTGAAGGCAGATAATCTGGCTCCGCCACGCTACGCAAACGCACCCTATGCTGTTTAACTCAGCCAACCTGCCCTACTGGATTTTCTTGATAATGGGAGTTTTATTATTCCTATTAGTGATTGTTTCGGGTGGGGGAGACGATGACCTCGATTTAGACGCCGATGTCGATGTTGATGTTGATGTAGACGATGGCGGTTTGCACTTCGACACAGACACCGATACCGACGCTAACTTTAACCCACTGCTAATACTTGGATGGCTGGGTTTTGGTAAAGCACCCCTGATTTTATTACTAGCTACAGATTTTAGTCTCTTGGGCCTGATTGGCTGGATGCTCAACGTCAGCTTAGCCAGCATCTTAGGCAATATCCCCAAAGGTTTTCTAGCAGGAGTTGTAGCGGTAGTAGCCCTAGTAATTAGTTTATTTGCAGGTAGCCTGATCGCCCGACCGATGGGCAAAATCTTTGCTTCCTTTGGAGAGGATGCCAGCAGCGATCGCGTGATTGGTTGCATCGGCACAGTTACTTCTGCCACAATACCGATCGAAAACCAAGGCAAAATTGGGCAAGTGGACGTGATCGACTCAGCTCGCAATCTTGTCACCATCAGTGCCGCATTACCCGAATGGGCAAAAGTTGTCCCTTGCCGGGGCCAAAAAGTCTTGGTGATCGATCGCCAACCCCAAAGCTATCTCGTCGTTGTCAAAGACAGTTCCGATCAAGATCGTTGGCTAGAAAACACCCCCAAAAGCAAAACTTCCCAGTAATGTTTCCAATACCCATTTTACTAAATACCCCCAAATAAAAGATCCCATTAGGATTGAATCGCTATGCTTTTTTGGCTAACTTTCATCCAATCTTTACCAGTTGTCGCCGCTGCTGAAGTTGCACCGACACCCTTACAAACAGAGGTGAATTCAAAAGATTCGAGGTCAAGTTTAATGGCTCAAACACTTTATCCAGAAACCGTTCAGCCTACACTTGCCCAAGTTGATCTATTAGGTGGAGGCGTTACCTTCTTCGCCGGACTCGTTGCTGCTTTAGTGATATTGCTGCTATTAAGCATTTGGGCTTATACGCGGGTTTATGTCATTACACCCACCAACGAAGCTTTTGTCAGAACTGGCGGCGTTTTTATTAAGAAGAAAACCGTATTTCTCAACGGCGGTTGTATTGTTCTGCCGGGATTTCACGAACTCACCCGCGTACCCCTGAGAGAAATTTCCATTGATGTTGAGCGCACTGGCAAACTGGCAGTTCGCACCAAAGACTATTTGAGAGCTGACATGAGAGTTACCTTTTATGTCTGCATCACAGCTTCTGACGAAGATGTATTGACTGCTGCGGCTCGACTTTCTATGCAAGGGAAAATTACCCCAGAAAACATTAAAAATGCTTTAGAAAAACGGGCGGATGATGCCATTCGTGCTGCCGCGAAAACCAAAGATTTGGCAGAAATTGATTCAGATAAGTTAGGGTTTGCCCAAGAAGTATTGAATTTGGTTGAACCCGATTTGAAACGAGTTGGTTTAACCCTGAATAATATCGCCATTTCCGAAATAGAAGAAGGCGATACCTACGACACCAATAATTTCTTCGATGCTCAAGGGGTGCGCCTGCGGACGGAAACAATTCAAAAATCGATTCAGCAAAAACGAGAAGTTGAACTGACAACCCAAGTTTCAATCGAACAGAAAGAACTAGATGCCCAAAAACGCTCTCTTCAAATTGCCCAAGAGAAAGAAGCTGCCAAAATAGAGCAGCAGTTACAAGTAGAAGCATTGAAGGCTCAAAAAGAGCGGGAAATTCAAGGTGCAAAAGACACCGAAGCTGCTACAGTTCTGCGGACGAAGATATTGCAAGACAGGTCGGTTGAAGAAGAACAAATTCGCAAGAAACTATCGGTGCAACAAAGCCAAATTGAGGCAGATATTTCTCTAGAAGAACGCAATAAACAACTCAAAGTGGCGCAAGCACTGCAAAAACAAGAAGCGGAAACGGCGGAAATTACCCGTCAGCAAACAGTAGAAGCTGCTAAGCTAAAAGCGCAAGTACAAATAGCTGAGTCGGAACGAGAAGCGCGACTAGCTCAAGAAGATGTTGCTATTGCAGTTGCCAACAAAAAACGCGAAAGCTTTGTCGCTGAAGCACAAAAAGCCAAAGCAGAAGGATCGGTAACAACAGCAAGCGCTGTTGAAAAAGCAGAACGCGATAAACAACTATCAATTATTGCAGCAGAAAGAGAAGCGCAAGAACGTCGTATTTCCGATCAAAACGTCGTGGAAATTGATGTTTTCCGGCGCAGAAGGCAAGCAGAAATCGCCCAACAAGCGGCAGAATTGGAAGCCGAAGCTATTCGTACTTTGGCACAAGCTAACCGCGATAAAGCTTTAGCAGAAGCGGAAGGTGTTGCTGCGAAAATATCAGCGGAAAATACGATCAGCAACGCTAACCTAAGTGCCAAAATTATTACCACAATTTGGCCTGAACTGTCAGACAAGCTGCCAGAAATTATGCAAGCTTTGGCACCGCAACCAGGTGTTTTAGGTGATGCCAGAATTTACTCTTTTCCAGGTGCTAATGGCAACAACGGTAATGGTGCTACCGATGTGAATAAGCTGCTGTTATCAACCAGTGGTTTAGCACTAATTAACACATTGCTGGATGAGGGTAAATTGGGAGCGTTAATTGCACAGGTAAAGCAGTTGGTGAGTAACGATGGCAATCATAATTCATCAGTTTCAGACACATCGCAAGCACAATCAACTCCAACAGCAGCAAAACGGCAAATGACTGACTCATCTACATCACGACGAGTAACGCCAATGTCAACTCCTTCCACAGCACCGAAATCTATTGGTAAAGATGATAAAGAAGGATTGACATCCTAAAAGTAGCTTTCTCGTGACCAGGTTGAACCTGGTCACGAAATCCGGGAAGTTCTACTTCCTCTGCTGCAAACTCTCAGTATCAAATATTTAAAATGGTCACAATGTTTAAGATATAATCAGTAAATCCCAAAGAGGAAAATCATGGTACAGTACAATTCGCAGCAATATCTTCCATCCTCTGAAGAACTACTTGAATCTGACGAAACCCCTGTGGACAATGAACTCCAAAACTTAATCCCCAACCTATTATTAGCAATTCTGGCAACAATCTGGTCAAATCGCCAAGATTGGTTTTTTGGCGTCGATATGGCAATTTACCACACTTCCAATGAACCGGCGATTGTTCCTGATGGTTTCCTCAGTTTAGGTGTAAATCGTTTTGTTGGCGAACAAGGACGTTTAAGTTATGTCGTTTGGCAAGAAAACGGAGTAATACCAATCTTGGTATTAGAAGTAGTTTCCAAAACTTACAGAGGAGAATACAAACAAAAGAAAATAGATTATGCCGAACTGGGAGTTTTGTACTATGTAATTTATAAGCCGGTTCGTTATCATAGTAGACGAGGAGATGCTTTTGAAGTTCATCGCTTAGTCAATGGTGACTATATCCGACAAACAGGTGAACCTGTGTGGATGCCAGAAATAGGTTTAGGAATTGGCAGAGAAACGGGAATTTATAAAGGTTGGATGCGAGAGTGGTTGTTTTGGTATGACGAAAATGGGAGAAAATACCTTTCTCCTGATGAATTAATCCAGCAAGCGGAACAACGCGCTGAACAACAAAGGCAACGTGCTGAACAATTGGCAGCGAAATTGAGGGAATTGGGAATAGAATTGGATGAAGATTGACAATAAAATGATTAAATCAGAAATTGGGAATAGAAATTATGGTACAGTACGAACCGTTGCAATATCTTCCATCCTCGGAAGAATTACCATCTTCTGACGAAACTCCTGTGGACAATGAACTGCAAGATTTAGTTCCGCACTTATTAAAAGCCATCTTAAGCATAATTTGGCAAGAGCGTACCGACTGGTTTTTTGGCGTAGATATGGGAATTTACCATGAGCGCAATGTCAACCCACCTGCACCGATTATTCCTGATGGTTTCTTGAGTTTAGGTGTAGAGCGATTCAGAACTCGCGCCAAAGGTAGAACCGGACGTTTAAGCTACGTTTTGTGGGAAGAAAATGGAATTTTACCAGTTTTGGTATTAGAAGTAATTTCCCAAACTTACGGCGAAGAATACGGACAGAAAAAGATAGATTATGCAGAATTGCGAATTTTATATTATGTAATTTACGATGCCGATCGCTATCAGACTCGTCGGGGAGAACCTCTAGAAGTATATCGCTTAGTTGATGGAGTGTATATCCAACAACCAGGTGAACCCGTTTGGATACCTGAAATAGGTTTGGCAATTGGCAGAGAAATGGGAACCTATCTAGGATGGACGCGAGAATGGTTGTTCTGGTATGACGAAGAAGGAAGAAAATATCTTTCGCCTGATGAAGCAAGACAGCACGCGGAAGAACGTGCAGAAAGATTGGCGGCACAATTAAGGGCGTTGGGAATTGAACCGGAGGAAGTTTGAAAAGTGCGATCGCGCTAATTTGTAACTATTTGGCAGCAATAGGCAGGTGCATGACAGAAATAGAATCAGAGGGAGGCGAACTGGAGCGAAACTGGAGACATGACAAGCTTCTAACTCCTGGCGAAATTGCTAAACTACAAAGAGCGGGAGTAGATATCCATGACCTTAAAAATGAGGAAAATGCCTCGAAGAAAGACCTTTACAAAGACAGAGATGGGAACATATACGTTAAACCTAAAGGGGGTCAAGTTCCAGGTGAGGATACAGGACTCAACATTAATGATTTTTAATAATTTTAATAAAGGACTATTGGCATGGAATCTGAAATTTACGCCTATTTCGCATTGACTGGGCTCGATTTTGAACCGGAAGAAATTACGGCAAAAGTTGGCATAATTCCCACTAAAACGTGGAGGACTGGTGACTTCATTACTTCCAGGGGTACTATTCGCAAAAAACACAATGGCTGGAGACTTGATTCTAAACTGGAAAAATCCGCTGAACTAGAAGATCATGTTAAGTCAGTACTCGAACAATTGCAAGCAGGTTGGCTACCTTTGGTTGAGGTGTGTTCTCAGTATTATGCAGAATTTGCTTGCGTAATTTATTATCGGAGTGGGAGCGTTCCAGCGATTCATTTCGATAAACGTATTATGCAGCAAGTCGCCGAACTGAAGGCAGAAATTGATGTAGATTTGTATGTGCTGGAGTAAGAGTGCGATCGCACTCTTAGAGCAATTGCAATGAGTCAGGTACAAAAAAAATCGGGTTTCTAGGGTCTACTTCATGCAACTGACACCTTAAAAAAGGTACGTTGTTGCGCTTCAGCGCTAAATCTGGCGCTAAAGCGTAACAACGTACCTAGAAATTGGATTATCAACTTAAAAGAGAGAATCCAATGCTGAACAAACAAAACTTTGAATACTTCCTAAAAGCCCTGGAAATTACCGAAATTATCGTCAGTCTGTTCATTATTGCCCCAAATTTGGGAATTTTAGCAGGTGGAGCTATCCTCGCTTACCTATTGCTGCTAATCAAAAACAACCAAAATGGGGAAGAGGAATAAGCTATATAACTGGAAGAAAAAGAGCGATCGCACCTCACCATCTGCTAGTTTAGGATGCGATCGCTCTTTTCCCGCCCCATCTAAAAAAATCCCAAACACCTACCCTCACCAAATCACATACCCGTTACAATTTGATACCCTAGCTTAAATAGTCTTGGGAACGAGTACGAGCGTGGAAATTCAAATTGGGCGCGGCAAAACCGCTCGCAGAGCTTACGGTATTGATGAAATTGCCCTAGTCCCTGGGACTAGAACCTTAGATCCCAGTTTGGCAGACACTCGCTGGCGCATAGGCGGCATAGAGCGAGAAATTCCTATTATTGCCAGCGCGATGGACGGTGTAGTCGATGTCCGCATGGCAGTCCTTCTATCACAACTAGGAGCTTTAGGCGTTCTCAACTTAGAGGGTATCCAAACCCGCTACGCTGACCCCGAACCGATTTTAGAACGCATCGCATCAGTCGGTAAAGACGAGTTCGTCGCCCTGATGCAGGAACTTTATGCAGAACCGATTAAACCGGAACTCATCGAACAACGCATCCAGGAAATCAAAAGTCAAGGTGGTATCGCCGCTGTAAGCGCCACACCCGCAGGCGCAACTAAATACGGTTCAGTCGTCGCCAAAGCTGGTGCAGATCTATTTTTTGTCCAAGCGACAGTAGTTTCCACCGCTTACCTCTCGCCAGAGTCAGTAACGCCACTAGATTTGGCCCAGTTCTGTCGAGAAATGCCCATACCAGTAATTTTGGGCAATTGCGTCACCTACGAAGTTACCCTAAGCTTAATGAAAGCTGGAGCAGCGGGAGTATTGGTAGGCATTGGCCCCGGTGCGGCTTGTACCTCTCGCGGCGTCTTGGGTATAGGTGTCCCTCAAGCTACTGCGGTTGCCGACTGTGCCGCCGCACGGGATGATTATTTTCAAGAAACTGGTAACTACGTGCCAGTTATTGCTGATGGCGGTTTAATTACCGGCGGCGATATCTGTAAGTGCATTGCTTGCGGCGCAGACGGCGTGATGATTGGCTCACCCTTTGCCAGAGCCAAAGAAGCACCCGGACGTGGTTATCATTGGGGCATGGCTACTCCTAGCCCCGTCCTACCACGCGGCACTCGCATTCGCGTCGGCAGCACAGGCACTCTGGAGCAAATCCTCCGGGGGCCAGCGGGACTTGATGATGGCACTCATAACTTACTAGGGGCATTAAAAACTAGCATGGGCACTTTGGGAGCTAAGGATATCAAGGAGATGCAGCAAGTCGAAGTTGCGATCGCGCCCTCTCTGTTAACCGAAGGCAAAGTTTACCAAAAAGCCCAGCAACTGGGAATGGGTAAGTAAATTTACTTAACAAATTTACTTCGGGAAATTTCCATGACTCCCAGCTAAATCCCTGGAAAAACCGAATCTGTGGCATACAATAGAAATAGCGGAGACGCATGTTTCCGTTCACTCCTCACACCACACTCCGCCCGGACTGACGTTCGGGCGGTTCCTTATTACCAGAAACCCTTAAAATATGTATATCCTTTAAGGCGGAAAGAAGATCTCTTTCTGTTATGGTAGAATTCCGAAGGAAATAAAGACAATATTTAAGCAAGGAATTGTAGGCATGTCAGCAGCCGCACAAGTTACAGACGCTACGTTTAAGCAAGAAGTACTTGAAAGTGAAGTTCCGGTTTTAGTAGATTTTTGGGCTCCTTGGTGCGGTCCCTGCCGGATGGTTGCGCCAGTCGTAGATGAAATAGCGCAGCAGTACGAAGGTCAGGTGAAGGTTGTCAAACTTAACACCGATGAGAATCCTAACGTAGCCAGCCAGTACGGGATACGCAGCATTCCCACCCTGATGATTTTCAAAGCGGGTCAGAGGGTCGATATGGTGGTCGGCGCAGTTCCCAAAACTACGCTGGCAAATACTTTGGAGAAGTACCTCTAGACCGGGGCCATTGCTAGAGCCTCCTTGGCTGTTGTAATTCTATTTGGGCGACTGGTGAGGCCGCCCTATCTCTTGTTGTCCAAAAATGTTAACCAAAGTAAGCTTTGTTTTTCCAGCGTCTTGGATGGATTAAGGTCTAAGGCGCTTTTTAATTACTACTGCGCTAAAAAGCAGGCAATTAGTAAAGAATTGCTACCGTCATGTAGCAATTTCCCGATCGATAGCATGAATATCGCTATGATAAAATACCCGCCAGTGCGAAAAAAATTATGACAATTACTCCCTCGTTTGAGAATCTCCCAGCAGACCTGGCGGAGATAATCGAGCGGCTGCCAACACTAAAACACAAAAAATGGATTGAGCAGTCACTAGGGACGCTCCTGCGAATCGCTGGGAGTGAGATCGATCGCCTGGACTGGAAGATTCTGACTGCCTCTTTACAAGATTTGGAGCGGGGATTCCAGACATTTTATTCCTATCGGCACGTTCGCAAAGTTACCATCTTTGGCTCAGCTCGCCTCTCAGCGGATAGTCCCGAATACCAGATAGCCGCTGAGTTTGCCCGTTGCGTCACGGATCTAGGGTTTATGCTGATGACCGGAGGTGGTGGTGGTATCATGCAGGCTGGGAACGAAGGCGCGGGAGCCGAAAAATCCTTTGGCTTGAATATCAAGCTCCCCTTTGAGCAGGAAGCCAACCCATTCATTATGGGTGACCCCAAATTAATTCACTTTAAATACTTTTTCACGCGCAAGCTGTTTCTGTTGCGAGAGAGCGATGCCATAGCTCTGTTTCCTGGCGGTTTCGGCACCCAAGACGAAGCTTTTGAGTGCTTGACGCTCTGCCAGACTGGTCGATATGGGCCTGTTCCTTTAATTTTGATCGATCGCCCAGGCGGCGAGTACTGGAAAGACTGGGACGCATACATTGACAAGCATCTAGTGCAACGCGGTTTAGTAAGTCCAGAAGACCGAAGTGTCTACACAATTACGGACAACTTGGATGTAGCCTGCGAAGTCATTACCAGTTTTTATCGCGTCTACCACTCCAGTCGCTATGTAGAAGAGCAATTTGTCATTCGCCTTAAGTCCGAACTCAAAGATGAGGATGTGGAGCGGTTGAATGAAAATTTCAGCGATATCTTAGTTAAAGGACAGATTGAAAAAACTAAAGCTTTCCCGCAAGAGGCGGGAGATGACACCTTTGACTTGCCTCGCCTCGCTTTGTATTTCAATCAACGAGACTTTGGGCGATTATACCAGCTGATTGCCGCTATTAACCAGTTGAATATTCCCTTGTCTGAGGCCGAACATCCCGAACTTAAGTGAACTACCCAGTACAAAATTAAGGCATTCTTAATTCCTGAAAGCCTTGATAATAAACCTTTCTTACCCTAGCCCCTAGCCCCTAGTCCCTCGCTATACCTGCACAATTTTGCCTAGTTGAATCTGCTTCCTGAGCGTCTTGGGTAGCAATGCCGAGCTAATACTTAAGTAAAATTACAGACTTATGTAAAAAGTTGCACCATATATTCCGCAATCCTCACCAAGACAATGTGCTGTAAATTTTGGCAAAGTTATAGCAATAAGCCCTAAAATGGCACTTAAGATAGATGTAGAGTGCCAACATCTTACTCCATTTAGCTCTATAGCTTTCACTTTATGGCTCCAAAACATAGCAAAATTAGATTCCCGATCTGGCAGTATCTCAACCAGCCTCTCTTTAGTTCTACAACTAAACTTGTATTAAATCCCCATCAATTCTGGTATTTCTACAGAATTCAACTTCTAGAACGGTGCTGGGCTAAACAGTGGGAGTCCAATGGCCACCGTCGTAAATCCACAAGCGACGAATAATCCCCTACAAACTTAAGACAAGGTTATCTCGATGGACGACTGTTTCGGCACCGACATAACCTAAAATTGCGGGTATTTCGGCTGATTGACGGCCTATAATCTTCTGTAGCTCAGTGCTGCTATAGTTGACGATTCCCCTGGCGATTTCGCGACCTGTGGCGTCGCACAACTCTACAGCATCTGAAGGATGGAAGTCGCCCTTCACTTCCGCAATCCCAGCCGCTAACAGGGATTTCCCAGCCTGAGTGATGGCAGCTACAGCGCCCATGTCGAGGTAAAGCTTACCGACAGGAATCAAACCGTGGGCAATCCAACGTTTGCGGGCATTGCTGGGTTGGGGTTGAGCTTCAAAGTGGGTGCCGATAGCTTCTCCGGCCAGGATTTTTTGGATGTTGCGGGGAGACCTGCCTTCGGTAATCACGGTTCGCACGCCAGCAGCGGTGGCAATCCGGGCAGCGGCGATTTTGGTAACCATGCCGCCAGTACCCCACCCAGTGCCGCTCAAGCCTGTTTGTACCTGTAATTCTGCCAGTTGGTCAATTTGCTTGACAAGATTAATCGGTTGTGCATCGGGATGGCTGCGGGGATCGGCAGAGTAAAGGCGATCGACATCTGTTAATAAAAACAGCCAATCTGCCTCCAACAAGCTGGCGACTCTGGCAGAGAGGGTATCGTTATCGCCAAACTTCAACTCTTCGACTGCCACCGTGTCATTTTCGTTTACCACTGGTATCACCTCCAGCCGCAGCAGTTCTTGAAAAGTATTGTAAGCGTTGAGATAGCGACTGCGCTGCATCAAATCGCTGCGCGTCAGCAATACCTGCGCGATCGGCTGTTGCAGGGACGTAAACAAATCGTCGTAAATCCGCATCAGGCGTCCTTGTCCCACAGCTGCCACAGCCTGCTTTAGGGCCATGCTGCGGGGTCGTTCCCGCAGTCCCAGGCGAGCGCAGCCAACGCCCACCGCTCCCGATGACACGAGAACGACACGGTGTCCCAAGGTGCGAAGATAGCTGAGGGTTTCAATTAGAGATGCGATCGTGGAAAGGGCAAGATTACCCGTAGATGGATCGGTCAGGCTGGAAGTGCCAATTTTGACGACAATAGTTTTAGACATAGCAATTTTAGATTTTAGATTGTCCTTCGTCATTTGTCCTTTTCTAATGACCAATAAAAATGACAACCGCTCAAACTTTACCTACTCAAAGGCTTAAAGTCCCCAAAAATTACTCATTATTGGCATTTAGCTATAAAAATGAGTAAGATTGAGCAGAATTAGCTAGATTTTCTGGAACTGCATTTACCCCAAAATTTTAAAGCGCCAATCCTTCTCAGGCGGAAGGCTGGCGCTCTTACAGGTATCGATCAAAATTTATGGTTAGGGCCTTTATATTGGCTGACCCCATTTTAAACCATCTTTTATGATCGCACAATTTTTAGACAAACTCGTATTTCATAATAATTTCTTTATATTTCCCTCGATCGGGAAGTCCCTTGAGGTGATAGTACTTAGGAATTTCAGATTTAAGATTTCAGATTGCAAATTTAAAATTTACAATCTGAAATTTTTTCCTCAAGCTCTTAGATGGGCTTGGGAGTAGCTTGGCGTCGGGCCGATCGTTGTTTGCGAATTGCCACTACTGCTGCTTCGTGTTCTGCCAGCGTGCGGCTGAAGACGTGAGTGCCATCGTAGCGAGCGACAAAAAAGATATATTCAGTGTTTTCAGGATCGAGAGTTGCTTTTAAGCTAGCCAAGCCGGGACTAGCAATGGGGGTAGGCGGCAGACCTCGATTCAGATAGGTGTTATAGGGAGACGGCATCCTGACTTGGTTCAAAGTTAGGGGCTGATCTGGCGTCTGCTGAATATTCAATCCGTATTCAACCGTTGGATCGGATTCAAGTTTCATTCCCAGCCGCAAGCGCCGGACAAAGACGCCTGCAATCCGGGGACGTTCCACTGGAACCACCGCTTCTTTTTCGACAATACTGGCTAAAGTGACCCATTGAACCAGGCCGATCTGGCTTTTTTGCGGATCGGTTTGATATACGGGGAGAGCCAGTTCCTCAAACCTTTTCAGCATCGGTTTAATGACGCTCTCAGGTGTAACAGCACCAGCGGCTATCTGGTAGGTGTCCGGGTACAAAAACCCTTCCAAGTGAGGTATACCGCTGGGTAGCCAGGGAAATTGGTCGCGGGGAATAAGGCTTGCGGTGGCCAAAAAATCTTCAGCTTTGAAAAAGCCTTGTGCTTCAAAGTAGGCTGCCATTTGCTTGAGCGACCACCCTTCAGGAATGGTGAAGCTACGCTGCACTTCATTACCTTTGGTAATTTCGACTGCTATTTCTGGCAGGGACTGAGTGGGTGATAACTGGTAGGTGCCTGCCTTGAACCCCGCTTTGTCTTGCAGCGTCAACCAACGCGCCCACAGATTCCAAGCTTCAGCAGAACGAATTAAACCAGCTGACTCCAGATCGCGACCAATTTGGGAAGCCGAAGTTCCTGGTGGAATTCGGATTTGTAACGTTTTTTCCCCGTCGGGTGATGCTGTGGTGGCTGCTGATGCTAGAGGCGGGGCTGAAGCCCAACTCCACCAAGACCAGCCTTGCCAAGCACATAGCCCCAGGGTTACTGGGAATAGGCCAACATAAAACAACCACTTGGAGAGGCGTTGCATAGCTTTAACTTATTCGAGTTCATCGAACAATTGTTCTTCAAGCAAAGGCTGCACCCTTTGAAATTCTTCTGGGGAAAGTAACTCAGGTTCACCCTTTTGGTTAATACGTCCAAAGAAAAGGAGTGGATCGAGGGGGGTGTAAATCGCGTATTCCTGTTCTTCGTGGTAAAAACTAGCCAGGAACTGCAACTCTTCAGGCTCTAGCTGAGTTATGTCATCCTCCATTTCCAGAGTGAGTATTGCGTCTTCGTCTACTTCTGGCAGTTCACCGGCAACCGTCAAGGAGAATCCGGTGCGCTTGAGTATGAGGTCTTGCTCTGCTAGCACAGCTTGGGCAACGGGAAAGATTTTGTCAAGGATCTCGTCATCTTCAACGACCGTTGCGGCTTCTTCGTCCTCGGAGTCTTCATTCCATGCAAAAATCTCGACTGGTGAGTCAACTGGTAGCAAGAGAACATATTCTTCATCTTCGACTTCCAGCGATCGCTCAATATAACAAGCTAGTTCGAGTCCCGCTTCATCTTTGAGGATGACGGGTTTATTCTGGGAATCTTCGTTTTCTTTCTTTTTAGACATTTGCAAGGCTCCAACCAAGGGGAGTGCTATTACGGTGTGCGTCGCTCGTCCAACCATTGTTGCAAAATTATGGCCGCAGCAATCCGATCAACCGAACTTTTATGCCGTGATGGCGATTTGTTGGCGTCTTTTAGCAGTCCCTCGGCTTGAAAGGAAGTCAGTCGTTCATCAATATACTCCACGGGCAGCTGCAAGGCTTTGCTGACCCGCTGGGCAAATTTCTGGACTTGTCGGGCTTGAGGGCCTAAAGTTCCGTTCATGGAGTAGGGTAGACCAACGACGAGGACTTGCACTTCTCGCAGGGCGACAAGTTGCCTTAGCTGCTCCATGTCCCGATCGAATGATTTGCGCTCGATGGTCGTTAGACCTGTGGCAATCAGACCAGTGCGATCGCATCCGGCTACCCCAACCCGCTTGCGACCGACATCCAACCCCAGTGCTGAAATAAGAGCGGGGGAGCGGGGAAGTGGGGGAGGGGGAGAAGGACACTCTGGACTTTCTGGCATTTTTATGTTAACTACTTAGATCCAGATGCTAGCAAGAAGGTTTTTCCGGCTGAGTCTCGGCACCATCTTGCTGGGATGAGCTACCAGACGAACCCTGGCGCGATATTTTGAAAGCGACGCCGGAAGCTGTTTCCGGGGACGATTCTGATTTTGACCCTGGTTGTCCTGAGACATTGGGTGCTAAATCGGTTCTCGCCGACTCCGGTGTTGCTAGCTGTCGCGATCGCAACCAAGACATCCGTCCCGGTACTGGTTGACGAGAACGCTGCAAACCTTGAAGTACTTCGGACAATGGCAGACCTTCTAAGGATACCAGCTTAGATTCCCGCAATTTATGCCAAACCGAACGAGACATCAGCAGGGTATGTTCCACGCGCTCAGCCCCCAGCTGCTCCAAATACTCTTCTCGTTCTGGTTGGTAGTCCGCAGAAGCTAGTTGTAAGGATTGTGGCGGGAAATCTTGGGCTATGCGGGCCATTTGAGACAGCAATTCTGGATAAAGCCAGGTGTAGGCTGGATGAACCGTTAACTGGGCTTTGTGAGGCACTAAACCGTTGCGGCTCAGTTGCATTTGAAAATAACCGATCGCTGCTTTGCGCTGGGTTTCAAACACATAACCGCTTACTACTTCGGTCTGGTTAAACCACTGTTTTATCCCTTCAATTAAAGCAGCGAAGAAGCTGGTTTTGAAGTCTTGGACGTGGCGATCGAATACTTGGCGCACCAAAGGGGGCATAGCTGCTGTATCTAGTTGATATAGCAGTTGGGCGTCGGCATTACTTACTGGAAGTAGATTGGGTAAATCGGGTTCTCGCTCTTGCAGTTCTTGGAGGGTTGAAGGTGCTAGAGCCCAATAAGTCATCTGGGCCAAGGGCTGAAACCCATTTTGCCGATACAGAGCCAGCGTCGTTTTGTTGTGGATATTGACTTCTAGCAACCAAGTGCGTGCTTCCCAGATTGTCTCGAAGCAATAGCGCAAAAGTTGGGAGCCTATTCCTTGGCTGCGTGCTTGTGTATCAACCACCACCTGTTCTACTCGCCAGGTGCTGCGCGTACGATTAAAGGGGGATATTTGGATCGCACCCCGAACTTCCCGATCCTGCTGGGCCACATAGGCGCAAAACTCGTACCGGAACGGGTTAGGGAATAAACTCAAAAACTTCAGCAACCAGTACCAGCTGCGAACCTGTTTAAGCTGCTTCTTAGTATCTGCGGAGCAGCTGTGGTCTTCTGCGTCACACGCCTCCACAAACATCTCGTCAAGCGCTTCTAAGTCCCGGTATTGCACGGGGCGGACGATCGTTTTTGGCTCTTGGGAGGAGAATACAGTCATGTTGAGTGAGGACTGGCAGGTTTCCAGTTTCAGTTTAGCACCCGACTCGTAAGGCGGGTTCTTGATTTCAATCCCTCATAGGGATTAGGACAGATTTACCCACCAATCTAGACATAATAACACATCTAGCTGAGCTTTAGCACCCTCCGGACTGCGACCAGCCAAACAAAGCAACTGATAAATAGGGACGAAGAATATCAGGAAGGAGCGATCGTGCGACCGCCTTTAGGCTGAGGATTTTCAGGTGGTACATCGTTTTGGTTTTGCCAAGTTAGAGACTTCCTCGAATGCCAGATTCTGTTTGACAGATATATGCTTTGGGGATGCACTTTGGTATAATAAACTGCCAGAAAGCGATGTTGAAAGAATGGGATCGGCCGTAAGCATCAATTGGTTGACCCATAGAGCGATCGAGCTAGCTGTGACTAAGGAACCTAGCACTATCTCTAGCACTGGAAGCAAGTGTTTGGTTTGCTTGATGAGAAGTACTTGTCAGAAACTGGGTATTCGTCGTCGCCGCAAGGATGCGGAATAGAGCGATCGCAATGTGAAGTATTTTAATATAGCACCATTCGTGCTACATTATTGCTTCAGCACTCCCTTGTATCGGTTACTACAGCTAAGCCCCAACCGACTAAGAAAAGTTACTCTCATCGTTAAACAATCATGCTTTGTTGCCATGCCAGCTAAAAAAGAAAACAATGGATGTGGATGTACGAGTATTCCATTTTCATTAATCATTGTTTTGTTAGGTCTTGGTTATTGGGGCTTTACGAATCTAGATCATCTAGGTATCAGAAAAGTTCTGCCTAATAATCTAGATATTAGCAAGTTTTTACCTAATAATCAACCAAATAATCCACAGCCAACCACTCCTAAAGTTACTCCTGCGCCGACCCAGCACATACCTGTTGCCGATGCACCCTTAGCGAAAGTTATTCCGACTCCTACACTAACAACCAATCCAAAAGTTCCAGCATTACCCGTAACCCCCAAAAAATCACCATTACTTCAAACTCTTTGGGAGAAAAAGGAAATCAGGGGAATTTATTTAAGTCGGTATCAAGCAACTAATAATGCTGACGAAAAAACGATTCGCCAACGAGTTCGTTATTATCGATCGCAAGGAATAAATACAATTATTCATGGAGTATGGGGTAATGGTTGCACGATGTATAACAGCAATGTTATGCAGCAAACATTTGGATACAAAAGTTGTCCCAACCAATTTCAAGAACGATGGCTAGATTGGTTGATTGATGAGGCACACAAGCAGGGAATGCAAGTACACGCTTATTTTGAAAAGGGGATTAAAATCGATAAAAATAGCCCCATTTTTGATGAGGCAATTGCTAGACGATGGATTGTACCTGGGGTTGATAAAACCTACGCTGGGATCGAACACTACGTACTGGATGTAGAACTCCCAGAAGTTGCTAATCTTTTCAAAAAGATATCAGTAGAATTTGTCCAAAAGTATCCTACCATTGATGCAGTTCAATGGGATGATTACTTAGGTTATCATGCCGATTTACCAGGTAAAGTCGATCGCACAACCCGTTTGACTAATTTCGTGCGGCAAATGAGAGATGACATGAAGAAAGCTAACCCAAAAGTTAGTTTCGACCTTTGCCATCATAACCCTTATTGGGGTAAACGTTATTTTGCGGCTGATTGGGAAAATTGGAATGTCGATCGAGTGTTCATTCAAACTTATAACGATGCTAATTTTAACCAAGAGCTAGATTATGCCGAAAAGTATGAAGGAGTAGCCATTTCAGATACTCAGTTGGATCGCTTAAAAGAACTGGTTAATAACACCAAAATTAAGAGTGTTTTAGTGTTTCCCTCTTCGGGAAAACCAGAAGAGACTGCTGCGCGTGTCAAAAAGCTTACTCCCATTAATTAGTGAGCTAACGTTCCCACCGAAATTTGCGTTCTGACTCCTGAATTGGCACATCAAGGTATAAGGCGCATTGATTATTAAAAAGATTTCCAAAGATGTAGCGGGAGGCATTTGTTCTACATGGGCAAAAAGTCTAAATATTTCAGAAAGTTCAACTGCTAATGAGGGAAGTAGTAACGCTTCTTAAGTAGGCGATAAATACTGGAGTTGGGTTCTAAGTCGTAAATTTTTGGTCAATATACTCTGTACCTTGAATAGCCAACCCCAAGTCCAAAAGCTTTTCTAAAGCGATCGCCTGAGCCATAGGTATTTGACCGTAGCTAAACACAGCTGGAATCTCGGATGGTAATAGGGGGACGAATTGTTTCCAAACATACGGGCTACCGCAGAGAATCAGTGCTTTTAGTTGTCCTGCCTCTAGTAATACCTCTAAGTGGCGTTGCGCTATCTGAACCAAGCCCGTCGTATTCTGAAAGGGGTTAGCCTGGATAAACAGTTGAAGCAGTGTCGGCTGAAGGTCATTGATACTTTCAATGACAGGCGTTTGACTATCAACCCATTGCAAGCGATAGCCCCATCCTTGCGGTATTGTAATGGCAGGTGTGTGTAGTCCTAGAAAACTTGCCTGCAATAAGTTTTCTACCACAATGAGATTAGTCGCTCTAATGGTTGTGTCAGATGTTAAATTCTGTGGCTGTAGTGTTTGACGCGACTCTCTCGGTGACGGAGTGTGAACCATTAGGGATTGATGTAGGATGGTACGGCAAACCTCAGAAGCTTTAGGTTGGGCTATGCTCTCAATCCAAGAGAGACTGGAATCGCTAACCCCTTGCTTTTGTTCCGATCTTAGAGTCGATCTGAAAACCTGCTCCTTAGCTCTCCAAATCCGCTCCAGCTTGGCATGAAGTCTTTCCTGACTCAAGCGTCCCGTTTGCACGGCTTGATAAATTGCCTCAATTGTCCCTGGTGGGTCAACAGGCATGAGAACGACATCCGCACCAGCCTCTAGCGCCATGATTGGAGCCTCTAATGCTCCATAATGCCGAGTAATCGCTTGCATCACCAGCGCATCGGTAACAATCAACCCGTCAAACCCCATCTCTTGGCGCAGTAACTGAGTCAAAACTAAAAATGAGAGGGTAGCCGGATAATCCGGATCTAAGGCAGGCACTTGCAAGTGTGCGGTCATCACAGCACTTACCCCTGCAGCAATAGCGGCGCGAAAGGGAGCCAGTTCTACCCGATCTAGGCGTTCTCGTGGGTGGGGAATCAGGGGTAAGTCCAGGTGGGGATCGGTTGACGTATCCCCATGCCCCGGAAAGTGCTTAGCTGTTGTCAGAACACTATAGTCTTGGGTGCCTTGGATAAACGCCTCAATTAAAGGGATGACAATTTCTGGCATCTCTCCAAAGGCTCTCAGGCTAATCGCGGGATTTTCGGGGTTATTGTTCACATCAACAATTGGCGCCAACAGCCAGTTGAGTCCAACAGCCTCAGCTTCTCGAGCGGTGATCGCTCCCATCTCTCTGGCTAAGGCACAGGCTTGCGGCAAGTCGGATTTAGCGATCGCGCCCAGAGCCATTGGGGGTGGCATCCATGTGGCTCCTGAGAACCGTTGACCTACTCCTTGCTCAATGTCCGCTGCGATCAGCAGGGGGACTTGCGCCCAGCTTTGCATCTGCTGAATTCGTGCAGCTAGATCGGACACACTTCCTCCCAGGAGGATAACGCCCCCTACCCCCCGATCCTCAATCCAATGTCGGAGTTTTGCAGTAGGTGCTTCCCACTGTGGGTAGCGGATTTCGCCATCGAAGAGGTGACCGGAGGTGCGTACCACCAGTAGTTGTGCTACCTGCTGTTTTAAACTCAGTTGCTGCCAAGGAGGTAGCGAATGGTCAGAGAAGGAGTTACTCAACTATTTTTTGCCGAGATTACAATTGTTCCCTATCATTGTAGGCTATGCTGACACCAATTTCTCGACAATCTTAACGAGCCCAAGAGAAGTGCCGCACATCGACCTACTTCGGGGATCATCCCAGACTGGCCTCTAGAAGAAAGGTTGTCTCGTTGACAGTAATCGAGCGTAACTCTGTAAAACCCGCAGTGTTTACCAGGTATTCAAATTCAGATTGCTTACTGGTTTTAGCTCCAAACACGATAGTTAGTGATGCGGTACGCGGTACTGTTGCCTTGGTTTTTGCCGTCGCTGATGTTTTGGGTTTATGCTATACCAATGTTTTTGAGGAGAAAAGATGATGGGAAAGTAAATTTATTGCTGTTGATTTTGCAGCTATTGGCGATGCTTTTTATTCAGTCATATTTGCACTAATATCCTTTAAACAATCATTCAATACCCACAAAACCGTTATCCAATAACAATTTAACCCGATAAATAGCGATAGACTAACGATTATAACTAGGAAATCCATTAGGAGAACACTTGATGTTGTCAACTTATCGTCAACAGGTTAAAGAACGGGCAAAATTGGGAATTCCGCCCCTACCCTTAAATGCCCAGCAGACATCGGAAGTTTGCGAACTGCTGAAAAATCCTCCGGCGGGGGAAGCGGAGACGTTGTTGGATTTGCTGACAAATCGCGTTCCTCCGGGGGTGGATGCAGCAGCTTACGTGAAAGCTGGGTTTCTCGCTGCTGTTGCGAAGGGGGAAATCACTTGTCCTTTGATTACTCGCCAAGCGGCGGTTTACCTGCTGGGTACGATGCTGGGCGGGTACAATGTGCAATCTTTGGTGGATTTGCTCAAATCCCATGACAGCTTAATTGCAGGGGCCGCAGCAACTGCCTTAAGTAAGATATTGTTGGTGTTTGATGCTTTTAACGATGTCCTTGCTTTGTCGGAAGTCAATCCCTACGCCAAGCAAGTAGTTGATGCGTGGTCAAATGCCGCGTGGTTCATCGGGCGTCCCAAATTGCCGGAAACGATTACGGTGACGGTGTTTAAGGTTCCCGGCGAGACGAATACGGATGATTTGTCGCCTGCACCTCTTGCTACCACTCGCCCGGATATTCCGTTGCACGCTACGGTGATGTTGGAATCGCGGATGCCGGGGGCGTTGGAAACGATCGCACAATTGAAGGAGAAAGGGCATCCTGTAGCTTATGTGGGGGATGTTGTGGGGACTGGTTCATCCCGGAAATCGGCGATTAACTCGGTGTTGTGGCATATTGGGAACGATATTCCTCATATTCCCAATAAGCGAAATGGGGGATATATTTTAGGAAGTGCGATCGCTCCCATCTTCTTTAACACTGCTGAAGATTCCGGTGCATTGCCGATCGAATGCGATGTCAGCAATATGGAAACCGGGATGGTAATTACCATTCATCCCTACAAAGGAGAAATTGTCAACGAAGCTGGCGAAGTTATCTCCAATTTTACCCTAAAACCAGATACAATTCTCGACGAAGTAAGAGCAGGTGGACGCATTCCTCTACTCATCGGACGCACTCTCACCGATAAAACTCGCGCTGCATTAGGATTAGAAACCAGTACCGTTTTCACCCGTCCAAAACAACCAGCAGATACTGGCAAAGGTTACACTTTAGCACAAAAAATGGTCGGCAAAGCTTGCGGATTACCAGGGGTTCGTCCCGGCACATCTTGCGAACCAATCATGACAACTGTTGGTTCCCAGGATACCACAGGCCCGATGACTAGAGATGAGTTAAAAGAACTCGCTTGTTTGGGATTCAGTGCAGATTTAGTCATGCAAAGTTTCTGCCACACAGCAGCATATCCCAAACCAGTTGATGTGACAACTCATAAAGAATTACCCGATTTCATGGCACAACGCGGCGGTGTTTCATTGCGCCCCGGCGATGGAATTATTCACTCTTGGTTAAACCGAATGTTGTTACCAGATACGGTAGGAACAGGTGGCGATTCTCATACTCGTTTCCCATTAGGAATTTCCTTCCCCGCAGGTTCCGGTTTGGTAGCATTTGCTGCTGCTTTGGGCGTCATGCCTTTGGATATGCCAGAATCAGTTTTAGTGCGATTCAAAGGTGAATTGCAACCCGGTGTTACCCTGCGAGATATTGTCAATGCAATTCCTTACATAGCAATTCAAAAAGGATTGCTAACAGTGGATAAGAAGAATAAGAAAAATGTCTTCTCCGGGCGAATTATGGAGATTGAAGGTTTGCCAGATTTGAAAGTCGAGCAAGCTTTTGAATTGACAGATGCTACCGCCGAACGTTCTTGTGCTGGTTGCACAATTAAACTCAGCGTCGAGACTATTTCTGAGTATCTGCGTTCCAATATTGCCCTATTGACAAATATGGTAGCGCGTGGTTATGAAGATGCCCGCACTATTATGCGCCGCGTGGCGAAAATGGAGCAATGGTTGGCAAATCCAATATTATTGGCAGCTGATGCTGATGCAGAATATGCAGAAATCATCGAAATCGATCTTAACGAGATTAAAGAACCAATTGTTGCTGCACCAAATGACCCGGATAATATTAAATTATTGTCCGAAGTTGCTAACGACCCCGTGCAGGAAGTATTCGTTGGTTCTTGCATGACAAATATCGGTCACTATCGCGCCACTGCGAAGGTGTTGGAAGGCGAAGGTACGGTGAAAACCCGCCTGTGGATTTGTCCCCCAACTCGGATGGATGAACAGCAACTAAAAGAAGAAGGTTACTACAGCATTTTTGGTGCTGCGGGTGCGAGGACTGAAATGCCTGGTTGCAGTCTTTGCATGGGTAATCAAGCGCGAGTTGCTGATGGTACTACCGTGTTTTCAACTTCTACCCGAAATTTCAATAACCGGATGGGTAAAGATGCGCGAGTTTATCTAGGTTCCGCTGAATTAGCAGCAGTTTGTGCGCTGTTGGGAAGGATTCCTACTGTGCCGGAATATCTGGATATCGTGGCGAAGAAAATTCATCCTTTAGCTGGTGATTTGTATCGGTATTTGAATTTCGATGAGATTACTGGTTTTGAGGATGAAGGAAGGGTGATTGCGTTGGAAGATATGCCCAAAATTGAAGATATTTTGGGTATTCCGGCGGGTGCGTTGAATTAGAATGATGGTAGGTGGGCAATGCCCACCCGATCAACCCATTACAGCGAAGGTAAATACCATGAAACTAGACAGCATGACCAGCGATCCCAATTTCTAACTTGGAGACTCTGATTACTTAACTCTAGCTAACTTCCACAATTCTTTTAGACTCACTATACAATTACTCTGCTACCTTTCTGGAAATGATTCCTTGTAAGACTTGTGCCGTATTATTCAATTGGTCAAGCACCTGATTTGTTTGCTTTAGAGATGTGACCGTTTGCACAGAGGCTTCACTTAATTGAGATATAGCACTACTAATTTGACTGGCTCCCTCAAATTGCCCCTCCATACTCTGACTCACCTGTTCAAATTGTGGTGTGAGACTTTGCACTTGGTCAATCACAGCAGTCATTTGCTCACTGACAAAGCTCACTCGTTTCACATAGTTACCCACATCTTGGCTGAACTTATCCATTTCTGTCACACCCTTGCCAACAGAGACTTGTATTTCTTTGACCATATCCTGAATTTCCGATGCCGCCCTACTCGCCTTATTTGCCAACCATCGCACTTCTATGGCGACAACGCCAAAACCTGACCCATACTCTCCTGCCTTCTCCGCTTCGATGGCGGCATTGAGCGAGAGTAAATTGGTTTGATCGGCCACTTGAGTAATCATCGTCACCACGCTATTGATGTTATTAGCTTTTTCATTCATCATCTGTAACCTAGAGGACATATTCCTTGTGAACGTTGCCAACTGATGTATTACAGTTGCCATTTCCTCCAGGGAGGATTGACTATGACTTGCCGAAGTAGCAGTGGATTGAGCTTTTTGGGCAATATCTTCCATCGTTTTGGCTAATTTCCCACTGGTTGAGGCAATTTCAGTCGCGGTAGCTTTCACTTCGTTAGTGGAAACTGATTGTTGTGTCACGGTGGCTTCTAACTGCTTGCCAGCAGTAGCAATTTGCTTTGTGGAGGAGGTAACCTTCATCCCCACTTGATTGGCTTGCAGAATTACCTCATTGAGTTTGTCAAAGGAATTGTTCAGTTGCTTGGCCATACTATTGAAGGAGTTTGCCAGTTTTGAGAGTTCAATAATCTGGCTGGGTTCAACGTTCTGGTTGAAATTGCCGTCTGCCATCTCAGCTGAAGCTTTGGCAATACGGTTTATGGGACGAGTAATCCAGGAAGCCGTAAGAATTGCTACAGCAATCGCCACTCCCAACGCCAGCAAACACAGCAGCATTGTGATGCGAGTGTTGTTGTTGATTTCTCCCATGAAATCCGATTCAGGAATGACTACCACAATTAGCCAATCGAGACCCAATTTATCCCGCCAGGGAAGGACTTGAACGAATGTGGGTTCGTTATTGAGGTTGAATTGGAACTGCTGACTCTCGCTAATTTGGCTCAAGTTAGCAAAACGGTCTATTAACTGTTGACCAGTTGCTCGAATTAAAGGGTCTTGAAGTTTAACTACATTGAGGCGTTCGGGTTTACCTGCTTTGATCCGGTAAGATTTTTCGTCGGTGGAGGTAGCCACAACCAAACCATCCCGCTCCAAGATGAAAATTTTACCCGAAGGAGTCACCTTCAAATTTTGCAGGAAGGTGTTCAACTGTGGGAGAAACAACTCAGTTCCGATCACACCCACCAGGTTGCGGCTTTTGTCATATACCGGATAGCTACAGCTAATTGTCACAATATCTGGTTTATCAGCCCAGTAGTTGATCTTGGCCCAGACTGGTTTACCTGCTTTAACTGGCTCGGTAAACCCACTGTCGTTCACGTATTCAAAGGCTTCATGCTCGGTGACACGGGTAGGTTTTCCCTGACTATCCAGCTCATATTGCTTGTACCGACCTTTGTAAGAAGAGCGCATCATTGCCATGTACAATCTGCCATCTGCTTCACGACCGATGCCGACATACTCACTACCTTGGGGACGACCAAAGCCGATGTAATTCAAACTCTTGAACGTTTTCATTTGGCTGTAAAACTGACGCCAGGTGCGCTCATAGTCTAGCAAGTTCAGATTTCCTGAGTTATAGTCATCCACGTTGATTTGGTTGATTTGAGCAGGAGTGGCTAAAAACGTGTCAAGGTGCTGATAGATGCGAGAGCTAGCTTCGCTTTGCAACCGCAGCACCAAGTCGTTGACGGCTTTGTGCCCGTTGCGGAAGGAGAGATAGCCTACCAAGCCAACGGCAGTGACGATTTGCAGTACAAAGGGTACCACCAAGGCGGTGCGGAGGCGGAATTTGAGTGAGGTGGGGGCGATCGCCTGTTTTGAGGAATCCATTGTTTGAGACACTCTCAATAGATAGTTTCGAGTTTATCTTACAGATAATCAATTATTCATTCCTTGTGAGAAGCTTTTGGGGAAGGGTATCTATTGATATCCATTAAAATTTGTGTTTCCTGGATGCGATCGCTTTGATTAAACCCACATTCCGCAGATCTGACTCATCTTACTAATATTTTTGAAAAATCCAAGCCAGAAAAACTTTTCTAGCCTAAGTTTTTCGCCTTTGGCTTCTACTATTCGGTCAATAAGTAGATAATATCTAATACACTTGCCGTGAAAAACAAAGGATCTTTTAAAAATCTAAATCCTCTTTGATTGGATTGTTGGGCTTTATATTCTGATCGCACCTCATCATTAGTCAATTCATTGTTATCTACAACATTCGTAGCCAAAATAAATCTACCTGCTTTAGTTTTTTCAGCTTCAATTACTGATAATCTGATTTCTAATCTACCTTTTACTTGATACTTGATTTTATTCTGTTTGGTTAATTTACTCGGTCTTCCTGATTGCTCGTAACTAGCTTTTTCTGCGTATTCAATATCTTTTATTTCGTGATACTTTAAATAATTTGATAATCTTTCTACCGCTATTTTTGCATCGGGCTGACAAGCAAACTTTTGCCTGTAAAGCTGACGTAGCGCGGCTGATGCTTTTTCTTTCTGTTTTTCTACTTGGCGGGAGACTTGTTGAATGCTTGCTTTTTTTCTGGCTTCACTTTCGATGATTAACCATCTTTGTTTTATCCCTCCATAATTACTCTCTTTCTCGGCGATTTTATATCCAGGTATTTGACTGTCTGTCCATTGCTCAGGTTCCAGCTCTAAACTTTTATTTTGAGCCTCTTTTATACTTAATGGGACTCTAGTTAGGAGAACGACTGGCAATTGACGGTCAAGGCATCCGTTGCACGGTGACAGATTACAAACCAACTCCCCAAAGTTTTTTCTTTTTTTGTATGAAACCACCCTGCCCTCCCCGTTGTGGAGAGGGAGGGGAGCAAGATTACTCCCCCTCTCCTATTCCCCCTCTCCGTTGCGGAGAGGGGGTTGGGGGGTGAGGTTTGTCCTGGCGATAGTTAATAGCCCATCCTACAACTGATTGTTACTTTCCGTCTTTGTCAATGTCGCCAGGAATAGCGCGTTCAACCTTATCCCAAGCTGCACGAGTGGCGTGTTTAGCCTTTTCCCAATTTAAATTTGACCCGCCACGCTTCGTTTCGTAGTCACGCTGTAGATGCGGCTCGATCTCATCGTAGGTTTTGCCAGAGTAGAGGCCGTAACCTTCATAGCCAGTGCGATACGCCGGTGCATAGTCATTATAACCCAGACCGGGCTCAACGTAAGGCTCAGAGACGTAGCGATCGCGCCAGTAATCATCTTCTACTGTGGGATCGATCGATTCGGCGACACTCTTACCAGCCAAACCGCCAACCACCGATCCTACTGCAATACCAACAGCCGCGCCCACTGGGCCACCGATCGCACCGCCGATCGCCGCACCCACAGCACCAGCGCCTGCTGCACCAATACCCGTCCCTACTGGATGCGCCCCAGGTTCGCCAGAAATCGGGTCGCGGTTTGCATCAGGTTCGTTATTCATATTATTTGTTTCCTTTTATCAGTTCTTTTCTTAATTTACTATTAACTCATAAAGTAGTCTTCCCCCGCAGGTAATAATTAAAATTACCGTTCAATGTAACTTTGGGTAGATAAAGCCTTTTAGTCTTACCTTACATCTTTGAAAGTAAAGTGGTATAAAATATCTTAAACAAATGACACTTTCATCAAAGATATCGTTGTAGTACAGCAGCGGTAGCCTGGCCCGTTTTTTCCCAACTGAATAGTTTGGATCTGGCAATCCCCGCTTGACGTAAGTGCGATCGCAATCCCGCATCATTAGCCACAGCTTGCATCGCCTCTGTGATTTCTCCAACATTATATGGATTAACCATAATAGCTGCATCACCAGCAGCTTCTGGCAAAGAAGAAATATTAGATGTAATTACCGGAGTACCGCAAGCCATCGCTTCCAAAACCGGCAGTCCAAATCCTTCCCAAAGGCTGGGAAAAACGAGTGCGATCGCCTGATTTATTATTATAGGCAATTCACCATAAGGAACATACTCCAAAAATTTTACTCGATCGCTTATATTCAACTGTTCTGCGGCTGCTTTCAAAACAGGTGTGAAGCGTTTGTCAAACGATCCAGCTATCCACAATTCGCAGTCACAGCACTTAGGCAAAGCAGCAAAAGCTTCAATCAGGCGCAGCATATTTTTGTAGGGATCGTGTCTGCCTATATACAGAAAATAATTGCAACTCGGCAAGTCTAAGAATCGGAAATGATTTGCATCATGTGCTAACAAAACAGCCGTAACTTTCTCAGATGGAATGTCGAAAAAATTAATCACATCCTTCGCCGTTGATTCTGAATCGCAAATAATATGCTGTGCTTGTGACAACACCAAGGGAAGGAAATATCGATTGTAGCTAGTTAAAGGCGAAAATCGCTTGGGAAAACGCAGAGGAATCAAGTCGTGAACCGTCACTACATATCGACAACCAGAATATAAAGGTGCTTCTGGAAGAGGAGAAAATAAAAGATTTGATTTCAGCTTTTGGTAAATTTTGGGCAGATGAAACTGCGTCCACAAAAGACGGGATAAGTGTCCTTTTGTCCCTTGTTCTGGTGTTAAATTTTGCGGTATTGGGTAGCAGCTAAAGTTATCTATCTTTTGGGAAACCAATAAAGTCGGATTTAGTAATTTAAGGTGAGGAAATAGATTGACTGCGTAAGTACTAATACCCGTTGGTTTAGCCATCAAAAAAGACAGATTTAGCAACATCGGATTCAACCAGATTGAAGATCGATTTTAGAAACCAGGTTTCTTAGAGAAACCTGGTTTCTGAGAGATTCTAAGTACTCTCCTCAAATAAAGCAATATGCCATGTAGTTTGCCAAATGCAACTTGCGGTTTCACTGGTATTAAGATAATTGCATGAAAAACCAGGCGAGTCAATCTTAATATTAAAAACTTCTTCTTAGCATAACGTTCAACAGCTAATAGATAGCTGTATGTGCTATGCTTAAATTTTACTAATAGATTTCTGCTTGTGATTGACGAAGGATGATGAACTACGCCAATTTTATGGGCGATCGCAATTAAATGTCCTTGGCTGGCATAACGTCTGCAAAAATCAAAATCTTCGTAATATAGAAAGTAATCCGAATCGAACTGCGGGCAATTGTGAAATTTTTTTAAATTAATTAATAAACTGCACCCGCTGACCCAAGTAGTTTCTAAATAGGGTAATTCTGACTTATTATTATAGATAGTTTTGGCTCTAATTTCTCCATTTTCTGAACTAAATTCACCTCCAGCAAACCAAACTTCACCAGTTGGCGTGTAAACAATCGTACCGACAATTGAAAGTTCGGTATTGGCTGCAAAAAATGTCTGTATTTTCTCCAATGCGTCTGCAAGTAGATAAGCATCCGGGTTAATAATCCACACAATTGCTTGGGTATCTTGAGGATAAATCCAATTTAATCCTAAGTTGCAAGCTTGACCAAAACCAAGGTTACTCCCAGCTTCAAGAATGTGGATATCATCACCTTCCAGATGATGAATAGAGTCATCATCTGGGGAGTTATTGATAATAAGAATTGTGTAATTAACACCTCTGCTTGCTTGAATCGATCTAATTAAACTAGCGATAAAATCGCTGGAATAATAGTTAACTATGACAAAGTAAATCACATCACGTTAGCTCAATTTGACTATCATCGCCAATCATAAAACGCAAGGCTTTCGGGCGTTGTGGGGCAACAGTTAACTGGGCGCGTTGTCCAATTACACTATCCACAATTCTTTGATGAATACCTACCACTTTAGCACTCTGCAAAATCACGCTATGATCGAGTTCAACATCAATCAAGGTAACATTATCGCCAATGCTACTGTAAGGGCCAATAAAACAATGTTCTAAATAGCAGTTGCTACCAACAATAACGGGGCCGCGAATAGTACAGTTAATCAATTTAGTACCGTCACCAATTTGCACTCGCCCAATTACCTGACTGCGATCGTCTACTTCACCAAGAATAGATTTTGTCAGACAAGTGGTATCGAGAATAATTCGGTTTGCTTCCAGCAAATCATCTTTTTTGCCGGTGTCTAACCACCAACCTTCTAACTGACAAGCTTCAACTTTTTTTTGCCGATCGATCAAACATTGGATCGCATCGGTAATTTCCAGTTCGCCACGGGCGGAGGGTTGGATAGCAGCGATCGCATCATGAATCGCAGTAGAAAAAAAGTAAATTCCCACCAGTGCTAAATTGGAAGGGGGAACTTTCGGTTTTTCCACCAACTGCAAAACTCGCCCATTTTCATCAACTTTAGCAACACCAAACGCACTGGGATTAGACACTTGCCGCAGCAAAATTAAAGCATCTGTCTGCTGGCTTTTAAAGTTGTCTAAAAATACACCCAAATCGCTTTGAATCAAGTTATCGCCCAGATACATAATAAAAGGCGAGTCTCCCAAAAATGGCTGGGCAACTTTGACGGCGTGGGCTAAACCGGCGGGTTGGTCTTGCAGGATGTAAGTAATTTTAGCACCGAAGCGATCGCCATTTCCCGTCTTAGCTTTGACTTCCTCCCCAGTTTCGGGGCTAATAATAATCCCAATATCGGTAACACCAGCGGCGACAATCCCTTCAATCCCATACCAAAGAATTGGCTTATTGGCAACGGGAACGAGTTGCTTCGCCCCTGTATAGGTGAGAGGTCGCAAACGAGTTCCTTTACCGCCGGAGAGAATTAATGCTTTCATAAACTAAGAGTGTAGAGTTCGGCTAACATCTTTCTTAATCCCTGTCGCCAGTGCGGCGGATAAGTTCCCAGGACTGCTGATATTTTGGCACAGGATAGAACAGAATAGGCAGGGCGACGCGCTGGTGTGGGATATTCAGCTGTTGTAATCGGAATCGTTCGTTGAACTTTCAAATCCCATCCTAACTGTTTTGCTTCTTCAAATATAGTAACGGCAAAGTCGTACCAGCTGGCAACGCCACTATTTGTATAATTGTAGATTCCGACAATTTCTGGAGTAAATCGAGGAATCAGTTGTGCAATTGCACTTGCCAAATCTGCTGTACAGGTGGGGCTACCAATCTGATCTGCAACTACTCGAATTTCTTCACGTTGAGCCCCTAATCTCAGCATAGTTTTGACAAAATTTCCTTTACCGCCAACGCCATAAACCCAAGCAGTTCTCAGGATAATATAATTGTCGCAGGTTTTTTGAATTGCGATCTCACCTTCGAGTTTGGATTTGCCGTAGACACTGATGGCATTGGTGGCGTCACTTTCCTGGTAAGGGTGGCTTTGGCTACCATCAAAGACGTAATCGGTGGAAATGTGAATCAGGGGAATTCCCAACTTTTGACATTCTTGGGCTATGATACCGGGTGCGATCGCATTTATTTTCTCAGCCAATTCCGGTTCGCTTTCGGCTTTATCCACCGCCGTATATGCAGCCGAATTCACAACTACGTCGGGTTTTACTTCATTTATAACCTGACGAATAGCGTCTGGCAGCGTTAAATCCAACTTCTCTCTTCCTACACCAATTACTTCACCCACAGGCGCAAGAGTCTGCTGCAATTCATTTCCCAACTGTCCCGCAATGCCTGTTACTAAGATTCGCATCATTCGATTTTAGATTTTGGATTTTGGATTTTGGATTGACCTCACGGATGAATCCGGGGGCGACCAAACCAATAATTTCTTGGTTATGGAAATACTTCGGCTGTTTTGAATGGTTTACCAGCTTGGTCTTTGGCGGATAATATTGGGGTTGCTTCCAGAGGCCATGCGATCGCTAAATCCGGGTCATTCCACAGAATACACCGTTCGTGCTGCGGAGCATAGTAGTCAGTAGTTTTGTACAACACCTCAGCCACTTCCGAAACAACCAAAAAGCCGTGGGCAAAACCGGCTGGAATCCACAGTTGGCGTTTGTTTTCAGCACTCAGCAGATAACCGACCCATTGCCCAAACGTAGGCGAACTTTTTCTAATATCCACCGCCACATCAAATATCTCACCCATTACCACCCGCACTAATTTTCCTTGCGGCTGTTGAATCTGATAGTGCAAACCACGCAGAACGTTTTGGCTAGAACGAGAGTGATTGTCTTGAACTAAATGTGCCGTTACGCCTATTTTATCGGCAAACGATCGCTCATTGTAACTTTCAAAGAAAAAACCACGCGCATCGCCAAATACTTGCGGTTCAATCAGCAAAACATCGGAAATTTCAGTGTTGACAACTTTCATGGACTTTGCAATATGTGAGTACCGTTTAACTTAAAAGCTTTTCCCGTGTTCGTGTCAAATGCCCAAGCATTTATTTTCACCTGGCCTTTTGGCAGTTTACTTACAGAAAATGATTTTTGCCAGCCTGACATAAAGTATCCGTCTTTTTTCGTTATTTTGGCAACATCCTCCCTTTTTGTTCTTGTATAAGCCAATGCAAACACTGTATCATTATACTTAGCATTTTCGTAAGTCAGAACCACAGAATCAGCAGGTTCTTCTCTGTCCGGTAACCTTGCCCATCCAGAAGCAACATATTGATCGCTGCCTACTTTGGCGATTCCATCAAACCAACCATACCCATAATTATCAATATTACCTAATTTGGTTTCCTGAATTTCTTTAATTTGGCTACTGCTTACTAAACCTGGCTTCAGAAAGCCTAAGCGGTTAAGGCTATTCGCCAAAAATTTAACTCTGGCAATCTTGGGATTAACTTTTGTTGCTAAACACTCTTTTTCTTGGACAATATTTATAAATAACAAGCATGATTTACCTTGTAAACGATCTATCCTCCAATTCCTCATCTTTTCAACTGCATTCATTGCAGAAAGCGTATGTAAAAATAGTAAATATGTGCCTAATAATAAAGTGACTGTAATAATAAATCGTTTATTTTTTGATAAATAGCCTTTCTTAATAACACGATCGATTATAATTGCTATCATAGGAATTAGAGACATAGCCAGATACAATGAAAATGTTGTATATCTGGGAGCCATAGACTGCCCAACACCGAATCCCGCCCTTCCTAAAGTAGTGATTAATCCACTAATAACTGCGTATGCTGCGATCGCCAGCCAGCCACTCATACGATGCCATAAAATAAAGTCTTTTTTAAATTTTAATAGATAAATACATACAGCGATAAAAATCACTACTAAAACTATACCAACATTTTTTGCGGTATTTAAATTATCAGAGCTAAAAGGAGAACCAAAAAAACAGAAAAAGTAATCCATCATTTCTGTCAAACGAACCTTGCCATCTAAAATGCCGGGGTGATAAGCAGGTTTTTCGTAATTATAAAAATCCATTACTATATTAGATGTAAAACCGATTATCCATCCTATAAATAACCATTTATCCTTTTTCAAATCCTTCCAAGTATTTAAAGCTAGAACCGGAAAAACTACTACCCAACACAGCAGTCCGTTGGCGAAGGAAAAAGTGCTAACTGTGGATAAGCATATACAAATAAGAAATTTTGCTTTCGAGCTAAGTTGAGAATAAGCAACTAAAATACAGCTAGTAATACAAAGCATGGGAATAAACATTACATTTTGGAATCCCCAAAGCCAATTTTCATACTGGACAGGAGAAAAAATCAGCAAGTTTAATATAAAAAATATAAGTATTCCTTTTATTGGCAGACCTCCAACTGTCAATCTGTTCAAGCGATAGATGTTGAACGATATTAAGCAAGCTATCAAAAACATCAGCAGCATTTCATATCTAACATCCCAGCGAGTAAGATAAGCTAGACTTATAAAAATAATCCTGGGAAAAAATATACGAGATTCATTATGCTGGGCTAGCAAGTCTGTGAAACTAAGATTAGAAGTGAAATATTGATTGATGTATCTTGCTATGCCCCATTGATCCCAAAATGGAACATTAACACTATACTTTATAATCAGTTTTGCTAGAAAAACAGCAGGTAGAATAGACAAAAGGAAAAACAAAACCTCCACCAGTTTATGTTTTTTTTGCATCTCTTTATCCTCCTATTTCTTTAGTGTTAATAGCTTAAAATAGCATACCTTAATGCTTACTTTCTGGCAACTCATATGCACATAAAACACTTTTGGGTCAGGCATTAGCTGACCCAAAAAACAAAACTCAGCGCTGTCCTTGAGCTAATTTACAAACAGTTACCTAACGGTCTTAAGGTCATCAACTTGTTTTTGGAACAACTCTGTAAAGATACTCAGCACTGTCCGATTACGCACTTTTATACTGGCATTGATCGCCATACCGGACTGAAGGCGAATTTCCCTATTGTTGTATTTTAACGTCTGATTTTCCAGCTGTATTTTGGCAGGAAAAGCATAATAAGGACGTTGTTCCTCTGGTGCGGGCGCTAAAGCATCCGAAGCTACAGAAGTCAGTGTACCCGTCAGAGTGCCATATTCGGTGGATGGGAAAGATTCAACATTTACCTCCACCTTCAACCCATTTTCGTCTTTCTTCAATCTATCCAAAACCTGGCCGAGATCGCGGTCTGTAATGTATATTTTTGCCACCAGTTTATCGGTAGGCACAATTGACACCACTGGTTCCGCATCAATTTGCCTGATAACATATCCCGGTGAGTTTGGTTTGAGATTAAACACTATTCCATCAACTGGGGCCCGCAATTCTTGGTATTGAAGCGCCTGTTTGGCCTTCATGATTTGGCTCTCAATTTCGTCTAGCCTTTTCTTGTTTTCCAATCTCAATCGAGCTAGCTGGCTATCAATTTCTGCAATCTTTTGGTGGTTATCGGCAATTTTCGTGAAGATATCTTTGGCAGATAAATCAATAGTATTTTTCAACTGTTGCTTCGCCCGATCGATGGACACGATAATGCGTTCTTGGTCTCCCTTCAGGCGTTCTATTTCAGCTTTAGTTCTTAAAAGTTCGGCCTCGCGGTTGGCAACTTCACCTTGGCGGTTTGATATTTCAGATCTGCTGGCTGCGAGTTCCTCGCGGCGTCTCAAGATTTCGGTTTCGCTTGCCGTGATTTCCTGGCGGCGTCTTAAGATTTCCGATTCACTTTGCGTCACCTCATTTTGGCGCGTCAAAATTTCCGATTCTCTTTCGGCAACATCATTTTGGCGCGTCAAAACTTGTTGCTCCTGCCGTCGAGATTGCAGCTCAGATATCGCCCCTGCCACCACTACGGGTCTGATCTTATCTAGAAGGGCTAGATCTGTATCGAGCAGAGCTTTAGCCGTTTGCGATCGCTCAACCGCTCTGGGTAATTGCGCCTGGGCAGTTTGAAACTGCTGGATCGCCCTGGGTAATTGCAATTTAGCCGTTTCAAACTGCTGGACTGCTCTGGGTAATTGCGCCTGGGCTGTTTGAAACTGTACCTTAGCCAGTTCTAATCGATCCTTGGTCGTCGCTAATTGCGTACTCACAAAGGGCAATTGTGCTGAGCCAGCGGCTAATTGGACTTGCACCTGGGCGAGCTGCGTTTGTAACTCTTGAACTTGCAATCGCGCTGCTTCCACGCGAGACCGCAATTCGGCGCGGCTGGCGGCTAAAAGTCCCTCTTGGTTGGCAAAGAATTCGCCCCCGCCCCCAGCTACTTTTGCCCCATTCATCTGAGCTTTTAAGTATTGATTTTCCGCGATGAGGGCAGATCTAGACTGGGTTAGCGCTTGTAATTCGGGACTGCCTGCTGCGATCGCGCCATTGGCTTGCGCGTTGTAAAATTGATTTTCCCGCAGAAGCGTTTCGCGCTGTTTGAAGAGCGAGTCCAAATCTGCTTGGGGTGCTGTGGGGTCAAGCGTAATCAAAAGCTGACCTTTTGTCACCCGCTCTCCGTCTTTGACAAAAATCTCGCGTACCACGCCGCCGTTGGGTGCTTTCACTTCTTTGGCGGCACCTTCCGCTTCCAATTTACCCATAGCTGGGATTGATTGCTCGATCGGGGCAAATGCTGCCCAAAGTAGGGCGACACCAGTCACGCTGACAATTAGCCAAACAAAGGCGTGCGACCACCAAGAAGGTCGCTCTAGTAGGATGGGTTGGTTGTCTGGTTCAAAAGGAGGGGGAGGAGGTGAAACTGGTTCGGGAGGAACCCAAACGGTATTGAAATCTTTTACTTGAGCGCTACCGTTGTGTTTGCCGTTACCGTTGCCATTTGAACGATCGACTATCTGTTTGTTGGTCATGATTTTTTTATTGGTAATTGGTAATGGTTAATTGCGAATTAAAGATTTCCCAAAAGCAGATTGAATTCAATTTCAAATTTTCAATCTGCTTTTGGGAAATTATTAAGAAATTTCTGACTCTTGTTGCTGGTAGAGGCAATAGTAACGTCCTTTAAGCTCCATTAATTCCTTATGAGTACCCTGCTCGACTACACAGCCTTGATCCATCATCAGGATGACATCGGCACTTCTGACGGTACTGAGTCGGTGGGTGATGAAAAAGACGGTGCGACCCTGAAATGCGACTGCGAGGTTTTCGCAGACTTGGCGCTCGGAATGGTAGTCTAGGGCGCTGGTGGCTTCGTCTAAAATCAACAGTCTGGGGTTTTGCAGGACGGTGCGGGCGATCGCAATCCGCTGTCTTTGTCCCCCCGATAAACTGGAGCCGCGCTCTCCCACTATAGTGTTATAGCCATTAGATAAGCTCATGATAAAATCGTGAGCTACCGCCACCTTGGCTGCCTCAATAATTTCCTCATCGCCAGCTTCGGGATTTGTCAGGGCAATATTTTCCCGGACGCTGCCATTAAATAGCAGCGTATCCTGTAGCACCATCCCAACTTGACGGCGCAGAGAATAAAGTTCTACTTTGCCGATATCATAGTCATCAACTTGAATCCGTCCAGCGTTAGGCTCATAAAGCCGCTGGAGCAATTTCATCAGCGTACTCTTACCAGAACCGCTCTGACCGACAATCCCAACAAACGTACCGGCAGGAAATTCTACATTGACATTTACCAGTTGCAGCGGTCCGCTGGTATTAAACCGGAAAGAAACATCTTCAAACTTCACAGCCCCTTCAATTAAAGGCATAGTGATATTGTTGCGATTGTTTTCGTCTGCCTCTGGTTTAGCATCTAGAACGTCGCTGAGTCGTTCTATAGACAGCGCAGTTTCTTGGAAGTTTTGCCACAACTGCACCAACCGCAGCAGAGGGCTAGTCACATAACCTGCAATAATGCGGAACGCAATCAGCTGCCCCAAAGTTAGCTGAGGTGGGTTGGCTATCACCATATAAGCGCCCACCCACAAAAGCAGCAGACCGGACAACTTATTAAAAAAGCCGCTGAGAGCGCTAGCGGTGCTAAACGTCAGCACCGTCTTAAACCCTGCCGCGACATAGCGAGCATAGCGTTCTTGCCACTGCCAGCGGGATTTTAGCTCGATATTTTGGGCTTTGACCGTCTGAATCCCGGAAAGAACTTCCACTAAATAGGATTGAGCGTCGGCATAGCGTTCGGCTTTGGTGCGTAACTGACGCTGTACGATCGGCGAGACAATTAACGTCAAAATGGCAAATAGCGGGATGGTTGACAAAGCGACTATTGTCAGCGGCACGCTATAAACCAGCATGAAGGCAATATAAAATACCGAGAAAAAGGCATCGAGTACAACCGTCAGAGCTGTGCCGGTGAGAAACTGACGAATATTTTCCAGTTCGTTCACCCGACCGGCCAGTTCCCCCACCCGACGATGGTCGAAATAGTTCAGCGGCAGTCGTACCAGGTGGTCGATTACCTCCGCACCCAGACTGATGTCTATTCTGTTGGTGGTATCAACAAATAAAGTTGTCCGCACGTAAGTCAGCAGCGCCTCAAACACTGCCACCACCAGCAACAGCAGCCCCACGCTATGTAGGATGGTTGCGCTGCGATCCTTGATTACTTGGTCGATAATTACCTGGGTAGCTAGTGGGTTTGCCAAGGCAAACAGCTGCACTAAGAACGAAGCGATAAAAACTTCTATTAAGGTTTTGCGATATTTGGATATGGCGGGCAAAAACCAGCCGAGGCCGAATTTTTCTCTCTGTTCTTCAGCACGCTGTTGCAGCAGCAGTACCGGCCCTTCATTTCCCCAATTTTCGGCAAACTCCCGTGGATGTCGGCGGCGTATTCCCTCTTCTGGGGTTGCTATCACCAGTTCTTTGTCGCTGATGCTGTAAAGAATGGCGAAGCTATCTTGCCATTGAACCATTGCTGGTGCTTTTAATCTGGGTATTGCCTGAGCTTGTACTTCTACTAGCTGGGCGCTGATGCCCATCATCTCTGCTACGCCACCGCAGGTTAGGAGTGTAATGCTTCCTCTGGCTTTGAGCTGGTTATCCAACACTTTGCGAACGACATCTTTGCGGAAGGGGACGCCCATCTGTTTGGCCAGCATTTTGAAGCAAGCTAGGGGGGCTTCTATTGTGC
Organism: Argonema antarcticum A004/B2; assembly: GCF_023333585.1. Lineage (GTDB taxonomy): Bacteria > Cyanobacteriota > Cyanobacteriia > Cyanobacteriales > Aerosakkonemataceae > Argonema > Argonema antarcticum. Next base: position 69,356 of record NZ_JAIQZN010000005.1, on the reverse strand, counting down.
CGCGACCGCGAAAATAGGGGAATTTCTGCTGTGTGGCTACGGCTTCCGGGGGTGTTGGCTCGATCGGAGGTGCTAGAGGAACATCTTCAAAATCTGTTGTTGGCGCATCCCTGTCAATCTGCTCTACGGGTGGCGTCACATCTATAACTGGCGACGGTTCAACCGGAAGTCGCACGCCCAACAACCTAGCACCGTGTTTGCCTTTGACGGGAACCCAAGGGCCTGATTCACTGGCTGGAAATCTGCTGCCGGTTGAGAATGCGCCGATGAAGCCGCTGCTGACTAACCAAACTCTATTCCGGTCTAATTCGGGAAGGGTTACTTGACCGTTTGGTAAGTTGAGGACTTCGGTGTCTTGCCAAACTTGGAAGGTTAGTTCTTTGAGATTTACGCTTGCTAATGCTCGGCGCTGTAATTCCAAGCTTAATAGTTCAAATAGTTCGATGCGGCTAGAACGCTCTCGGAAGGCTTCATTGAGAATTGGTTCTTTATCGAGGTAGGATAAAAACTCTGCTGCCGGGAGAGTGATGCAGATGACTTCGCTGGAGGCGATCGCTGTTTCACAGGCGACTCCCCTTACCAATCCTACCCAGCCCAGGGCTTCCCCCGGCCCGACTACTTGCAAGCTGGCGGGGCTTTGGGTGCGCTGGTCGTAGCCCAACAGTCGCGCCTGTCCTGTATAGACGATCGCTACCTGTGTGGGCATCACTTCCCTTTGCAGGATTGTTTGCCCGATGCGATAGCGCAATAACTGGCATTGAGCGGCAAAACCCTCTAAACTTCTGGAGTCTAGTCGGTTAAATGGCTCTATTTCGGCCAGAAAGGTTTGAATTTGCGATCGAGACACTGTTTGGGTCATACACCACCAGGATAATTAGATGTGGGATTTCAGCGGGAAATGGGAACTATAAACTGTCAAATATCAACTTTCAGCAGATATTCTGTACTTTTACTCTGTAATCCCCCGTTTTTTGTGGGCAAAATGGCATTTTTCTATCCTTGCATCCTTGTATATCGTTGTCGTGCGATTGGGCATCGGGCATCGGGTATGAGCAATTCCCGATCCGCAAGCATTTGAGAAAATTAATCAGTTTTGCCTCCAGCATCAGGTACGGGAGATCTGTTTCAGCTTAGCTGTCTTTAGTTATATGTTTTTTCTTCATTGTCTTTCCTTTATATTTCTGGCAAGGATAACCCTTTTCCCTTTATTCTTTCCCAAACTTCGATCTTATGCGCCTGGTAAGTATAAATGTAGAATAGCTTACCAAGATCTGGGACGCTTGCAGCTGAATATTAGTTTCCTGCAAGACGACCCCTTACACGATCGCCACTGACTCCTCCGTTTTCTCCGCTAAATGCAGAGTTCCCATTTTTTTCACCTGCTCGGAGAGCCAAGTTTCAAACATTTCGTCGATCAGGCGGCGACGCATGGCGTCGTCGAGCTGAGCTGGCATAAACTTGTCTAACCGAACGATTACAAACCATTCCGCTAAGGCTCGCGGTTGCCAAAGTTGACCCGGTTGACTGACTGAGAGGAGTTGACCGATCAGGGGATGGGGCTGGCGGATCGGCACTGGCCCCAATACTCCTCCCGTATTGGCTTCTGGCCCCTGAGAATATTGTTTGGCTAGCTCGGAAAAGTTTTGTTCGCCTTCTTGGATGCGAAAGTAGATTTCTTGGGCCAGTCCCAGGTCTTTGGTGCGAATGAGAGAGTAGACTACCTGGTCCAGATAAGATTTTCGTGTGAGGAAATAGGATTCGACTTTAGAACTCCAAGTCCCCTGCTTAAATTTTTCCAGCTGAAAGGGGCGAACTACGATTTCCTCAAACTGTTCTTGGCTTAACCCTTGGCTTTGCAGCCAAGCTTGCTTAGCCTCTGGTGAAGAGATCTGATATTGCGCTTCAGTTTGAGTTATAGCGCTTTTCCTCTCTTCCTCGCCCAGATCGATCTCGGCGATCGCCTCGTCTACGATCAGTCCACGCAAAAACTGCGGCATTAACTGATACCGATTCAGCAGTACCAGCATTTCATCCGCTTGAATTACTCTGTTGCCAGCTTGATACAATCCTGTCATTGTTCTCGGTTACCGAGCTTAAAAAAAGTAAGCATAACTCGTTACCAAATGCTTAATATAGCACGTCAATTCCCCCGCTTCATCCCAAGGGATATGAATAAGTAGTAAATTTTTGTCGTTTTGGCATATCAAATCTTTGCTCCTGCTATATGAGTAACACCTGATTTAATCGGGGCTTGATGTTTTTAGTATCCCCAATAATCAAACCTGACGAGTCCTATGATGGTAATGACACTGTTGTTAAAGTTGTTTTTGCTCATCAGTGCAGTACAGCTTTAATAGTACTTACGTTTTTCTAAGATTTCAAGCTCTCTAGCTGTAGGGGTAATTCATGAATTACCCCTACAGCTAGAGTTTTTGCGTAAGTCATATTTAATTTAGCTGTGATGACTTGAAGTATCAGAATTTTCTACTTCTAGTTTAGATTAAAATATCCAGTAAAATTGTCTAGTTGCTGCGGTGGCATTCTTCCCTGACTTGAATTAGAGTTTACAACTCGGAAGGGGACTTCTGCCAACAGATGTTGAAAAATTCACAACTCCCGCAAGTTGCTACGCGGCTCGTCAAGATTTTGTTAATACACTATTGTAACCAACCTTATGCGGATTCTGTTCACTCTTCCTCACTTCTTCAACCCAACCGATAACGGAACGCACGGTTCCCAAGCTAAAGATCCTCAGCCGCGCATCCAGGCGCTAAATGCTTCTATCACTGCTTTGCACCAGTTATTTGGGAAGTCCCAGAGCAGTATGGACATTGCCAAGGGGGCTCCCTTGCCTGTCAATCAGTCCCAAGCTCATGACATAGATATAGTTATCTGTACTACTAAAGATTCTCACCTTCTGGATCGGATTCCACTTCCGTCACATTTCTACAAGCATTACCGTACCAATTCGGAACCGATGCTATTGGGTTTTGAGTGCCAGTCACTACTGAGAGATTGTCTTGGTAGTTATGACTACTTCTGCTACATGGAAGACGACCTGATTTTGCACGACCCTTGGTTTTTTGTCAAACTCAAGTGGTTTACCAAGCAAGCGGGTGATATGTGCCTGCTGCAACCAAATCGCTATGAAATCTCGACCGCTAATCACAGCCGGGACGCCAGTGCTACAAGCCAAAAAACCTATATCGACGGGAACCTGGTATCGCAGCTAACAGCTAAATTTCAGAATTTGCAAGAGGAACCGGAACTAATCGGGAAAATAATGGGTAACCCGGTAACTTTCAGTCGTGCTAGTAACCCTCACGCGGGCTGCTATTTCTTGAATGTTTCGCAAATGAACTATTGGAGTAGGCAGCCTTATTTTCTAGACCGCGATACCAGTTTTATGGGCCCTTTAGAAAGTGCCGCCAGCCTTGGAATTATGCGATCGTTTAAAGTTTATAAGCCAGCGTCCCATTATGCCAATTTTTTGGAAATTGAGCATTTTTGCACGGGTTGGAGCGAAAAATTCATGCAAATGTTCGCTGATAAGCAGAGGGAGAGGAGCAGGGGAGCGGGGGAGCGGGTGAGCGGGGGAGCGGGTGAGCGGGTGAGCGGGGGAGAATTCGCACTCAGCACTCAGCACTCAGCACTCAGCACTCAGGACTCAGCACTCAGCACTCAGGACTCAAGGTTGCTACCTGACTATTACGATCGCATTAATCCAGATTTGCTCAGGTTGCTGCCCGGTGATGCCAAGGTAATTGTCGAGGTTGGCTGTGGGGCGGGAGCTTTGGGCCAACAGTATCAGCGGATTAATCCCCATTGCCAATATATCGGTCTGGAACTGAATGAGACGGCGGCTTCGATTGCCGCGACAAGGCTAAACCGAGTGGTGGTGGGAAATATCGAAGACCCAAATTTACAGGCAGATATTGCCGATGGTACGGTTGATTGTCTGGTTTTTGGGGATGTACTGGAACATACGATCGACCCTTGGGCGGTACTCAAACGCACTACTGCATGGCTCAAGGAAGACGGTGAAGTTTTGGCTTGTATCCCCAACGTACAGCACTGGAGTCTGATTCTCAAGCTGTTGCGCGGGAAGTGGAAGTATGAGGATGAAGGTTTGCTCGATCGCACTCACCTGCGCTTTTTCACCTTGGATAGCATCAAGCAGATGTTTGCTGAAGCAGAGTTACAGGTGCATGAGATTCAGACGCGGGGACGAAAAGGGGAAGAGTTCCAAAAGTTTCAGCAGCAGCTCATGCCATTGGTGAAGGAATTGGGCTTAGATCCGGCTCAATTTGGCGTTCAGACAGGTGCATTTCAATACGTTGTACGGGCTACCAAGTCGCCTGTGGCAATGCGGCGGTTGTTGATCCAGACGATGATGATGGCTCCTGTAGCGTGCGATCGCGTCCGGGTATTGGAGCCCGATCGCTTTAGCTCTACCATTCCAGGCGTAAGGACGATTTCCGCAGTCAAAGCAGCCGATTTGAGCGTAGGGCAACCAGGAGAGGATAAAGTATTTATCTGGCAGCGGGGTAATTTGCAAACTCCAGATGATATCCCCAAACTACAAGAACTGCTGCGACGGGATTATTTAATCATTGCCGAAATTGACGATGACCCGATGCGCTGGCCCGTTCATGGAGAAAATCAGTTTTTCAGCTACCGGGCTTTCCACTGCGTACAAACCTCTACAGAGCCTCTCGCCGAATTTTTGCGCCAAATTAATCCCAATGTTGGCATTTTTAAGAATCAATTGGCTTACTTACCAGAGCCAAGACAATATAAATCCGATGACTCAATAACTCTCTTTTTTGGAGCTATCAATCGAGAAGAAGATTGGGCACCGATTATGCCAGTTTTGAATAAGTTGCTGGCCGAATATGCCGATAAAGTTCGCGTGCAGGTAATTTACGACAAGAAGTTTTTTGAGGCATTGGCTACCCCACATAAAGAGTTAGAGCCATTTTGTACCTACGAGCGATATCAGGAAATTCTACATACCTGCGATATTGGTTTCCTGCCCCTCAATTTAACCCGATTTAACAGCATGAAATCCGATCTCAAGTTTATTGAATGTGCTGGACATGGGGTGACTGTCCTGGCTAGTCCCACCGTGTATGAACGCTCAATTTTGTCAGGAGAAACCGGGTTAATTTATCGCTCCGAAGAAGAGTTTGAGACTAATTTGCGCCAGCTGATTGATGATACTGCGTGGCGACATCAATTGGCAGCAAATGCTTACCAATGGGTGAGAGACAATCGGTTGCTTTCTCAACACTACCGCGAACGCCGCGATTGGTATTTGCAAATGCGGGATGAATTGCCCCGCTTGAATGAGGAGTTGCGGATTCGAGTCCCGGAATTGTTCATCCCTTCTTAGCAGAAACCCGGTTTCTCCAAGAAACCGGGTTTCTGATTTTCTGGGTTTATGATAACAGCTAATTAATGGTATGCTTTATTATGAATACTTTGGAGGAATTACCGTGAAACAGTTACCAGACGCAAAGAGACAAGCTGAAATTATTAAAGAGATCGAAATTGCCGAACAGAAAGCTAGATAAATGGCTGAATTTGCCGACAAAATAGCGACTAAATGGGAAAAGCGGATGGCAGAAAAACGTGCAGAAAAACAAAAAATCGGTGAGACTAATTAGCGTTACCATGAACATGGGTAAGTTGTTGCGTTTTAGCGCTAAAACGCAACAACTTACCTATTGTTACCTTTGTGTTCGCAAAGGACGGATAAACGGATTAATGTTTTGTCGCAGGTTCATTATTTTTACTTACTAACTGTCTTGCTGATTGTCCATCAGTCTGACTCTGAATGATAACCTAGCTTTATTGTAGTAGCGATCGCGCTTTTAGCCTTGCCTGCATCCCTATTGGGGTGCGACAACCTTCAACGCTACTCAAAAATCTACAAACACGCCTTTTCTACGCCAAATTTCACCCATTTTTTTCCTATTTTCTATTAATTGTCCAAGTCTATCGCGACCAATAAAATACCATTCTCGCTGTGTTGACCGAGCGTAATCCAATATATCAGCACTGAGAGTTTGAGCAAAAAGCACCGTGTTAACTAGCCATGCAAATTCCTCGTAGTTTAAAAACTCTGTTAAAACAATGGCTGCTCTTGCTAAATGGAGCATCACAGGAGCGAGTGATTTAACTTCCTCAAGTGTAGGCAATTTACGATTTTCCTTTGCCACCCGTGCCATTACCAGTGCTGCCATTGCCGCTACAAAAGCACGTTTCTGGTCATTGGATCGAGGTGATTCTTCCAGCTTCTCCTGCAAAAATTGCCGAATCAGTTGATGCAAACTATAGGTGTCTTTATCGATGCACTCAATTAGGTGTAAACGCATTAAATCATCTCTGGCATCTTCTAGAACGTCCGGGTCTTTCCCAGCCGCTACGCTTTCCACGAGTGACCAGGGAATGGGAGCCAAGGCAAATAAACTCAGCAAGCATCCCAGCATCTGAGCATTTTCATCCAAGCGTTCCCAACTCAACTCAAAGGCGTCTCTTACACCTAACTCAGCCGTCATAGTATCCTCAGCCTTCTGCAAAGCTTTGTGTTTAAGCCGCTTTGCCATCAGCCGCGACAGCATTTCTTCCAGAGACAGATCCGGCTTTTGCTCCAGATAGCGCCCCACCAACTCCAATCCCAAGGGTAAATAGCCCAGCCATTCACAGAGTTGTTTCGCCTTATCCAGTTCCCCTTCAATCCGTTCAGCCCCCACCAGCGCCTGAAGTAAATTCAGCGCCGCCTCTGGTTGCAGCACATTCAGATCTAACCGTTCAATCGGCTTACCCAACCGTTCTCGTGTGGTAATCAGCACTTTAAACCGAGGTGATTCCGGCAGATAGGGCTTTACCTGCTGCTTGTAATCCGTAACATCATCCACCACCAGTAACACTTCACCTTCAGCCCAGTGCAGCCAGCAATATCTTACTTGCTCAGCTGAAGAAAATCCATCCAAGTTGTCTTTGGGGAAAAAATAAGGACGGGCAAATTTCAACAGTTCCGGTGCAAAATTTTTAGCTGGCAACCAGCAAACACCACCTTGATAGGTATACAAGTGACCTCGCCCATACTGTATCGCCAGTTCCGTTTTCCCCACTCCCCCCATACCAACAATGGCGGCTGTTATAGCCACTTGCTGATTTTGCTGCAACAAGCGGTGGAGGGTTTCCAGTTCTTCCTCACGTCCGATGAATTGCTCTTTCTTTAAGCCTTGGCGACGAATATTTTCGTAGGGTGTCGGTGGTAGCTGGTTAGCAGTAGATGTTGTAGCGGATGTGGTGGACGGGTTATCGGTTTGAGGTGTAGTCTCTGGAGTTGTTTGAGGCGGTAAGTCTGCTTCTATGTCCGCGATGCTTCGCCAATCTAACCCCAATTTTTCGCTAAATTCGACAAAATTCAGATAATCGACAGGCTTGCCGTTAAAGAACTTGCTAGCGGTAGCATAGGCTATCCCCATTTCCGTCGCGAAAGCCTGCACGCTAGGAAAGCCACACCGCTTCAGCGCTAGTTTAACTCGATCGATATGTTTTGGGCCAACTTTGAGCGATCGCGACATAGCCAGATTTTGACCAAATTTCTCACATTCTGGCATTTTGTGCGATCAACCTGACCCGCCTGCGATTCAAATCCCAGGCTAATAGCGAAAGTCCTCTGAAAGAGGACTTGTAGAACACAAATTCAGCAATCCCAGAAACCAGGTTTTTTAGCTGTAAAAGCCGGAAATTCGATTTTTGTGCCCAAAAAAACCTTTTCTCTAATTCTTCAGTCCACTTCAGTGGACTTTAGCTATTAGCCTGGGATTTGAATCCCAGGCGGGCTATGACTTCAGCTATGACGCTGGGATTTGAATCCCAGACGGGCTATGACTTTAGCTATTAGCCTGGGATTTCATCCCAGGCGGGCTATGACTTCAGCTATGACGCTGGGATTTGAATCCCAGACGGGCTATTTCCATAAGTTATACACAAGTTATATAAACGCATATATTTCTTAGCTTCAAACGCATTTATCAGCCGAGTTTGATGAGTTTAGAACCAAAAACTCACAACACGAGGCAACATGAAATCTTCTTTACCATCCTCACAAACTGAAACCATCAATCCTTTATCTAACCCAGAATCAGAAATTAAATCAACCGAATTTTCTGTAAATTCAAAACTAATCAAGACAAAGTTATTTCCCGTTATCGAATTTGCGATCGCAACTATCGCCGATTTAATCTTTCCAGGTTTAGGCATCCTGCTTGATGTCTGTTTCCTGATCTGGCATTTGTTAGAGAATGAAGAAGAATAGCACGATCGCGCAAAGGTAAGTTGTTGCGCTAAAGCGCTAAAGCGCAACAACTTGTCCAGTCAGATATAAGTAATCATAATTAAATTAGAATTATTTATAATAAATTATATGCTGAAAATCTGGCAAATCAGTTTTACAACATCGATTTTTTCCTTTAATATCAGAGATGGAAAAAAAACAAGTACAAATCTTCTGGCTAATCAAGCCTAGTAATTTGTATAAGTTTTAATTATCACAATACTATATTGCAGGAGCAAAAAATAAATGGCCACCTACAAAGTTACCCTCAAGACACCAGACGGTGACAAAGTAATTGACTGTCCCGATGATGAGATTATTCTCGACATCGCTGAAGAACAAGAAATCGATCTTCCCTACTCCTGTCGTGCTGGTGCTTGTTCTACCTGTGCAGGCAAGCTGATCTCCGGTAAAGTAGACCAGTCTGACCAGTCTTTCTTGGATGATGACCAGATGGACGAAGGATGGGTGCTGACCTGTGTCGCTAAACCTCTCTCTGACTGCACAATCCTAACTCACCAGGAAGAAGAGATGTAGGCTGGTTAATCGCAGCTAATATATTAGAATCGATCGTAGCTGATAGTTGATGTCAATCAACTATCAGCTAAAGTTTTTTTTGGATTGGTACAACACAACCCACTTCAATCATATAGCTAGGGACTAGGGGCTTTCTTGCTAGGGGCGAGCGTTGAGGGAAGAGGGAAGAGGTTACTCCGTAAGGGATTATGGACTAAAGGTAAGAGTTGGAGTTGGCTTAATCGCCCTGGCGGTTGCTATATTAAACACCAAAATCCCAAATCCCAAATTGATCGAGCGATCGCACTATATCCCCTCACCCGGAAAAAACGCGATCGCTCTTTTGTCTTATGGGGCAGGCATCTTGCCTGCCATTTATTTTGGCATCCCGATCTCAGATTTTAGATTGAATATAAAATCCCAAATCCAAAATCTCAATTTTAAACGTCCTGTTCGCTGAACTCGCGAGTCAGATGGTCAAAAGGCTGCTCCACAAACGCCGTATTTACAATCCCAGCAGCAGCCACTTGTTCTTTCACAATTTCTTTCATAATCTGGATACCGCGCACTGTCGGGCCGATCGGTACACCTAAAGAATTGTAAGTTTCGCGCAACCCTTGCAGCACCCGCTCATCCAGCACATTCGTATCGCCTGCCACTAAAGCATAGCTGGCATAGCGCAAATAATAATCCATATCCCGGAGACAGGCGGCATAACGACGAGTCGTATAAGCATTTCCACCAGGGCGAATAAGTTCCGGCAGTTCTTCAAACAACCGCAAACCAGCCTGCTTGACAATTGCCGCTGCATTACTATTAATCGCAGCAGCCGCCGCAACCCGCGCCGTACCCGTCTCAAAATAAGCTTTCAGCGTATCGATACCATTCCGGTCTAAATACCGACCGCTAACATCGTAATTTCTAATCAGATTCGTTACTGCGTCCCGCATGAAATTGCTCTCCCAGTGATTACTATCGGGGGTTTTGCTATTGCTGAATTACCTTTGCGTGCCTAGCTACCCGTTTTGCTAACCATCGGACTGGCACACTACCTCCAAAGCTTAAGCTCGACATTGACAAAGCTAAGCCAGGAAGCACAATCGTTTTTGCTTGGCATAGATAGCCGATTGTAGTTTACAACAAAACGATCGCCCAAAAGTTGAATCCCGCTGCATTATCCCAAGGGGAGAGTCAGACTAAGCAAGAACTTTTTCTCTTTTGCGATCGCTCAACCGGCAGACTGCATACTGAACCTTCTCGCGGCTAGAGGACCTGAACCAATCCATCACCGGATTGGGGAGCAAATTCAACTCCTCTGGATATCGCGGCTGCGGGTCATTCACCAACCAGATCGGCGGCACCATCATCGGGTCGTACTCTGCAATGATATCCACAACGCCCGATCGCTGCTTCAACTCAACCCGCTGTCCTGGACGGTACTGGAGCGCTTCCCGATCCTCAAAATCTACCTGCGATTTAAAAGCCATTCTTATTTCCTCTATAAACTGTAGTTATTGATACCATTTTATAGATCAAATCCAGCCACAAAACAGCATTCTGTTAACTTAGCTACAAAATTTTATTTTTTTTTAATATTCCAGCTGCTCCAGAAGCTCAAGCTCTTGTAATTTAAGATACAAAATATCCTTAGCTCTCTCTTTAGGATGATGCAGGTACACTAAGTTTTTAGGCATCAATCATGAGCGATCTGGCATTTAGAGCCGCTCCGAAAAGTTTGGCCCGATCGGCAAGAAACCGGGTTTCTTCTAGGCTGACGCATATTTTTGGGATAGGCACGTAAGCCAGATCTGGGACAAACCCAGATAGCTCAGTTTAATCTGTCCCGAAGCTAAACTTGCCCCATCCAGGGGACTTCCGCCAGTTATGGTCTAGAGGTCAGATCGAACCAGCCAGACTTATTCTGTTCATTACGACGGTGAATTAAAGAAAATTTAAGTTGTACTCCCCTTGACCAGACCCTTCACTACCGCTCATTATCATTAACCAGAACCAGACTGAAAGCTTGTACAGAAAGTAAGGAGCCATTTCATGCCCCAGACCCCTCAAGAAGTATTGAACTTAATCCGAGAACAAGACATCAAGATCATCGACCTAAAATTCATCGATACGCCAGGTATCTGGCAGCACTGCTCCTTCTACCACGACCAAATTGACGAATCCTCCTTCGCAGATGGCGTACCATTCGACGGCTCCAGCATTCGGGGTTGGAAAGCCATTAACGAGTCAGACATGATGATGGTGCCAGATCCAACCACAGCTTGGATCGACCCATTCATGAAAGAAAAAACCTTGAGTCTGATCTGTAGCATCAAGGAACCTCGTACCGGCGAATTTTACAACCGCGACCCCCGCACCATTGCTCAGAAAGCAGTAGACTACCTGATTTCTACCGGCCTTGGCGATGTGGCCTTTATTGGCCCGGAAGCCGAATTTTTCATCTTTGATGATGTCCGTTTCGACCAAACCGAGAACAAAGGCTACTACTACTTAGACTCAGTAGAAGGTCGTTGGAATTCCGGCAAAGAAGAAGGCCCGAACCTTGGCTACAAGCCTCGTTACAAAGAAGGTTACTTCCCAGTTCCACCCACCGACACCCAGCAAGATATCCGAACGGAAATGCTGCTGACAATGGCAGAGTGCGGTGTACCGATCGAAAAGCATCACCACGAAGTAGCTACAGGCGGTCAAAACGAACTAGGAATCCGCTTCGCTACCTTGGTACAAGCAGCAGACTATTTGATGACTTACAAATATGTCATCAAGAACGTTGCCAAGAAATACGGCAAGACAGTCACCTTCATGCCGAAACCGCTGTTTCAGGACAACGGTTCCGGGATGCACACCCACCAATCGATCTGGAAAGACGGACAACCCCTGTTTGCAGGCGATAAGTATGCAGGCTTGAGCCAAATGGCACTGCATTACATCGGTGGCTTGCTCAAGCACGCACCAGCACTCTTGGCAATCACCAACCCGACCACTAATTCCTACAAGCGATTGGTGCCTGGATTTGAAGCACCCGTAAACTTGGCTTACTCCCAAGGTAACCGTTCCGCTTCGATCCGCATTCCCCTGTCTGGCAACAATCCCAAGGCGAAGCGCTTAGAGTTCCGCTGTCCCGATGCCACTTGTAACCCATACCTGGCCTTTGCTGCTATGCTTTGTGCCGGTATTGATGGCATCAAGAACCAAATCGATCCAGGCGAACCTCTAGATGTGGATATCTACGAACTCAGCCCAGAAGAATTGGCTAAGGTTCCTTCCACCCCTGGTTCTCTAGAAGGGGCGCTGGAGGCTTTGGAGAAAGACCACGCTTTCTTGACTGATACTGGGGTGTTCACCGAAGACTTGATTCAAACCTGGATTTCCTACAAACTCGACAAGGAAGTCAACCCGATGCGGCTACGTCCCCATCCCTACGAGTTTGCTCTCTACTACGATTGTTAAGGCCAACAGCAGGACTTACGCGCCTTGTTTGTCTGTTTTGACGTTTGTGTGAGGTGGGGGGTATTGGGATTGCTCCTTGTCCCTACCCCCTACACAAAACAAAGACCTCTCTTTATTCTGCGTATATCCCCCACTTAAAGCACCCAAGAACGATTTATTGCTTCTAACTAGCCCAGCCACCCCTGTTGGTGGCTGTTTTTGTATCCGTAAAGTCTATATTTTTTCGTTACAATTATTTACAGTAAATAGCCACCCATCTAAAATCGAGCAAGCAATTCCCATGTCTGACACCCTAACAAAACTGGCCTATCAGACTTTTCAGCAGGGCAAAAGTTACTTTGGTCTAGCTCACAAAACATTAAGTTCGCAGTTGCTGAACTTGATTTATCCTTCCGATCATCAGAATCTCAAACCTCTAGGCCCAGAGATTTTAGTAAAACTTCAACATAGGCTCGCTCGACTGCTCGAAGCAGATTGGGAGGATGCCGAACAAGGTGTATATCCCTCCAGCTTGCTTTTCGATAACTCCTGGTCAGACTTTTTTCGCTTCTATCCGGCGATTTTGTTGGATATGCCGCAAATCAAGCAACGGGCTAACCAGAAGAGATATCAAGAGTTTTCGCCAGAGATTGAGAAGGTTGGTTATCCCAGCTACTACTTGCAAAACTTCCATTACCAGACTGACGGCTACTTGAGCGATATGTCAGCCAATCTCTATGACTTGCAGGTGGAAATTCTCTTTAACGGCGCAGCAGATGTGATGCGTCGGCGAATTTTAGCTCCCCTCAAGGAAGGATTGAAAGCTTTTAGTTCGACTGCGCCCCAGCAAATCCGGGTTTTAGACGTAGCTTGCGGGACTGGTCGGACTCTGAAATTTATCCGTGGCGCTCTGCCACAAGCATCCATCTTTGGTATGGATCTTTCACCAGCTTATTTGCGGAAGGCAAATCAGCTGTTATCTGAAAATCCAGGGGAATTGCCGCAACTCCTCCAGGCTAACGTCGAGGAGCTACCTTACTTGAATAATTATTTTCATGCCGTCACTAGCGTTTTTCTATTCCACGAGCTACCTGCGGCGGTGCGTCAGCGGACAATCGAGGAATGTTTCCGGGTGACTAAGCCAGGGGGAGTCTTTGTTATCTGCGACTCGATTCAGGTTAGCGATTCTCCTGATTTCATGTCGATGATGGAAAATTTTCCAGCGATGTTCCACGAACCCTACTACAAGCATTACACCACTGATGATTTGGTAGAACGTTTGGAGAAAGCAGGGTTTAAGGATATTTCTACTGAAGTCCACTTTGTGAGCAAGTATTGGATTGCACACAAGCCATCTGAGTCGTAAGTGGGAAATACAGCCTTGTCAGGTGAGTGAGGGATGAAAGAAACTGGTTTCTCTTGTGTACCTCATCCAAGCGCAAACCGCTAAATGATGAGGGCCGATCGCTTAAACTCTAGCCTCTAGCCCCATCTTTTGTGCAATTCTATAAAAAAATAATTAATAAGCTGTCCAGCAGCGTATCTCTAGAGGATACAGTTGGTTCAGACATATCCAACGAAGCACAAACAGAAATATTTTATGACGACTTACCAGCCAGATGCAGAAACAGTTGCTACTCAAACCTTATCCAGCGACGAGCTACTACAGGAAGCAACGGGAGTTAATTATGTGGAGGTGATTCAAACCGTTATCTCCAGCATGGCACAGGAAGACAGCGCGATGGTCAGTCAGACTGAGGTTGGTCATCTGTGGAAGTTTAAGTATGGTAGTGTTGAGGTGTTTGTGCAGCTCACTGGCTCTACAGATGACGACACTTTGACGGTTTGGTCTTCGGTGCTGGGGCTACCTGCTAAAGACGAACCGCAATTAATGCGGAAACTTCTAGAAATGAACGGCGCTGAAACTTTTGAGGCTCGTTTCGCAATTGTCAACGATCGAGTTGTTGTGATATCAAGTCGTACTGTGGCTGAGCTTTCCCCTGGCGAAATCTCCCGCACTATCACGATTGTGGCTACGATCGCAGATAACAACGATGAACTCTTGCAACAGCAATTTGGTCAATAGTCATCAAAGAATTTCAAAATGAAGAATTGCAGATTTCAACTTTATTTGTAATTCTCTTGACAAATGACTAATTCTTGGCGTCTAATTCCGCTGCTTTCAGCTCCAGGTAGGGTGCAAATGGCGATCGATCTTTGGTTGCTAGAACAGCACTCCAAAGGTTTGCATCCTCCTGCTTTGAGGTTTTACACCTGGTCGCCACCAGCAATTTCGCTAGGATATCATCAGCGTCGGTGGCCTGAATTTTGGCAACACCTGACTTGGCAAGGACAGCAAGTAGAATTGGTGAGGCGTCCTAGTGGTGGACGTGCTGTGCTGCACCAAGGCGATTTAACTTACGCTGTCGTTACTTCTGGATTAACGGGTAGTCGCACCCAGGTTTATCAAACTCTTTGTGAGTTTTTGATTGCGGGTTGGCTCAAGCTCGGCGTGGAGTTACACTATGGTAATGCTGGGCGCGGTTATATTCACAACCCCAACTGTTTTGGCACCGCCACAGGTGCCGATTTAGTATCGGCTAATAATTGTAAGTTAATTGGTAGCGCTCAACTTTGTCGCGGCAATGCTATTTTGCAGCATGGTTCCATGCGTTTGCAACCAGATGATGCTTTGTTCGCTCAGGTGTTTGATTCTGCTGCACCGCCGCCGGTAGACATACCTATTCCCGATCGCACAGAAGCCTTAATTCAAAGTGTTGTAGATGCTCTGAGTGTTGCTGCCTCCCGCTGTTTCGATGCTCAGCTGGTGATACAACCCTTATCAGAGGCAGAATGGCAAGCTATTTTGACACTCAGGGCCCTCATAGACTGAGATTCTTAAGAGATTTTTACTCTTAAAGGCTGAGCCAAACAGCCTCTACACACTCCGCTTAAAGCATTGTGCTTACATTTTTCTGAGAATATTAAGGGTACGTCGAGTACCCTGTTTTGACTGACTTATATCCCCAACTAACTTAACGGTATCGTCGGGGATATAAGGCGCATTTGATAAATCAAGCTTTTTAGTGAGCATGAGTCAGAGTTTCTTGACATTCTTACGGTTGAACGGCGTGAATTGGTGCTGAGGATGTCTTCAAATCTTCACCAACAACACTTTCTTCAACTAAAGGTGTCACAGGTTTTTGACAATTCACGCTCATACCTCGATACTTTAGCTCAAAGTTCGGCTGGATCTCAGGTGTCTTTTCTACGTTACAAGATTTCCAAATCTGACCGCGATATTTGCCTGCGATCTCACCCTCCGTAACTTCCAGATTCCCAGAGGAATGTTCGTAGTTAACTCCGCGATAAATAAGTTTCGCAGTCTTGTCTGGCTCAGATTCAGATCTGGGCTCAAAGAACAGCAACAGGCGTTTGCTGGTAATGAGCAGGACAAGCAGCAACAGCGAGACTTGGAGCTGCCAAGGTGCTATGATTAAACTCAATATTAAGGCTACGAGTGAAATTGTGGCAGCCAGATAGGCCATTTCGTCGGCGGATTTTTTAAAGATATAGATAGCTACCAGGACAATACCCAGTGGCACTACGAAGAAAAAGGCCATTCCTATTACCTCATTGATATAGAAGTAGAAACGTATATCATAATATATAATAAATAAATCGGCTCGGCTAACTTTTGCTCATTAATTCACTTGACCAAACTCAGTACATGGGGTTCTTCCCTTGCCAATTATGCTGATTTGGAAAAGGCATCATAAAATAATGTCGGTTATCCAAAGTTTTAATGATGCCTTGTTATACAAAAATGTTCACCATGAACATCAGCATAATAATTCCTAAAGACCCGAATTTCAACTCCTCACTCCTGTTTTGGTAGTGACTCTACCGCTGCTTCGGCTAGACCCGGAATTGGCAATCCGGGAGGATAGCTACCCTCTTCTTTGATCCGCTTAATTTGCGCTGCCGATATTTTTACGTTCAGCTTTTCGGCCATTACCCGGACAATATCACCCCGATCGATGATACCTGCGACAGCGCCTGCGGGTGAAAGCACTGTGATTCTAAGTAATTTGTCGGTTTCCATGCGGTTGATCGCTTCCACCAAAGGCGTCTTTTCTGCAACGGTATCGATCGCATTGAGAGGTTTGACAATAGTATGAAGCGTGTCAGTTTCCCAGCGACTGCGTTCCACCGAACGGAAATCCTCAACCGAGACTAAACCGCGATAGCGACCGTCAGAAGCTGCGAAGTAGACCTGGGGCTGGGTGGTTTCGAGGAGATAATTATCTGCAAACAGCCGCAGGGTCATGTCTGCATCAATGACGCGAAATTCGCTCGTCATTGCGTCTGCGGCTGTTAGCTGCAACAAAATTTCCTGAACGTTGGTTATTTGGTCGTAAGCGCTGGCATTCCGCAAGACAAACCAGCCGAGTAGGGCAATCCAGAGTGTACCGGGATCTCTGGTGTTTAGGAAGGCGATCGCACTCAAGATAATTGCCGACCATCCTAACACTTGTCCCGTGCGAGCTGCCCAATGGATACCTTGAAAGCGATCGCCCTTAATCTTCCATACCGCTGCTTTCAAAATCTGCCCTCCATCCAAAGGAAGGCCAGGAATAAGGTTAAACAGGGCTAAAACCAAGTTGATGCTAGCTAAATCTGCTACTAACACTTCCGCTGGCCCAGACGGTGGCAAAAGGTAAGTCAGCACTGCCAATAGTGCGAATAGAGTTATACTAACTGCTGGGCCTGCGATCGCTACTTGAAACGCTAATCCCGGCGTTTTAGATTCTCGGTCAATCGAAGCAATCCCCCCAAACAGAAATAGCGTAATCGAGCTGACCTTGATGCCCTGCGATCGCGCCACTAAACTGTGGCCCAACTCATGTAAGAGTACCGAGCCAAACAGCAGTATAGCCATTAAAAAGCCTATCCCCCAGGCCATCAACGGCCCCCATTGGGGATAACCTACTTGCAAATCCTGGCCATTGGCAAAAGTGAAAATAGCTAAAATAATTAGCCATGAGGGATCGATGTACAGCGGAATTCCAAATATAGAGCCAATTCGCCACCCAGCTTGCATAAAAAATTTCCTTTACTCGCATATTGACGAGCCAATCTAACGTAATGCTTTTCTAGAAATTGTAAAAGTCTGAGAACTGCATAGAAAATTAATTGGTTTTTTTAGTCTGAAGTGCTTTAATCTAGGCAATTTAATTTTCTTGCTCGTCAAGATAAGTATAGTCTATTTTGAGAAAGATGATTGTCATCCCACGCTATCATCCCCCAACTCCCGACAAAAAGGGGGATTCGGACAGCGCGGGACTAATTAGGTGAAGTACCCATCACTACATCAGAGTAAAGATTATAGTGGGGGATTTAGGCCGATTCAGTTAAATAGCTCCAACGTTGGTCAATCCCAAAATGACACCTGCGCCCAAGATATGACCAAAGCTTGTACCCGCTAGTAATTGGGGAAAACCAAGTGTGGGTATGGGCGAAGGGGGTTTGCTTCCCCGATCCTGGGTAGCAAAGCGAGCGATCGCCAGCCCAAGGATATTGCAAATAATCATCACAAGGCCAATAGTGGGCGACCAAGCTGGTGTATTGGGAACGGTAGCCTGTACGGCCAGTACGATCGAGTTAATCAAGGTTTTTTCTCCTAAATTAAGAAACTGACACTTTTATTCTGCTTTTGGAAATTCGATCGCACTTATCTACAGTTATGCAGACCGAAGCCGATCGGTTCCATTCCTGCTTCTACCAAGGGTGTCGGCACCTTCAAGTCCACAGGCGTTAAGTTCCGGTCAAGCCAATCGTACTTTTTTTTGACGAGAAATGTTTAAATGAAAAACTTTTCGCTATTTCGTCGCCACTATTGAAGAACTTAAAGTACACCCGCGTTAGCCAGTCCCAGAATGACTCCTGCGCCGAGAATATGTCCAAAACTCGTTGTGGCCAGCAATTCCGGCAAGTTAAAATTCCGAAACAGAGCGGGCTTGCCTACGGGAATATCTGGGCCAACACCCGGATTTTTGATGGCAAAGCGACCGATCGCAATGGCAACTAGGTTGCATAAAATCATTACAAGTCCCACCGCCGGAGTCCATGCTGGTGTGTTGGGAACCGTAGCCTGCACTGCCGCAAGTAAAGTTAAGTTAAGCAAAATCTTTTTCCTGCTTGACTAAACAACAACAAAAATTATAGAAAGCCGTTAAAAAATAACAAGAATCTGTTTTAAGAGTTAACATAATTGCCAACTTTTGATACAAATGTACAACTGTAACGACGGAGTAGGCTGAATGCGGGTTAAGATTTGTGGAATTACGAAACCGGAACAGGGAGATGCGATCGCCCGACTGGGAGCAACCGCGCTAGGCTTTATCTGTGTCCCCACATCTCCCCGCTACGTCACCCCAGCGCAAATCCGGGCAGTAGTAGAGCAATTATCGGTAGATGTCGATCGCATTGGCGTATTTGCTAACACCACGATTGAGCAAATTTGTCAAATAGTTACAGCGGCTAGATTAAATGGCGTTCAGTTGCACGGCAATGAATCCCCCGAATTCTGCCATCAGTTGCGCGTGGTTTTACCCGATGTGGAACTAATCAAAGCGCTCAGAGTACAGACACCTAAATCGGTATCTGGGACAAATGCCTACACCAGCACCGTTGATACACTTCTGCTTGACGCCTACCATCCCACTCAGCTAGGCGGTACCGGCAAAACCCTCGACTGGTCTACTTTGCAAGGATATATGCCCAGTCGTCCTTGGTTGCTTGCAGGTGGCTTGACGCCAAATAATGTATTGGACGCCCTCAGCCAAGTTCAACCTAGCGGTATCGATTTATCCAGCGGCGTTGAGGTATCTCCGGGAGATAAAGACGTAGATAAAGTAGCTCAGTTGTTTGAGAAACTAGGAATTAGCAGCTATTGAAGAAGTATAGCAACCGCCAAGGCGGTTAGAGTTGCCAGAAGTTCGCCGCGCAACCCACTATAACTTCTTGACTGGGATCGGTGACTTGTTGGGATAATTCAACTAATCCCGAAGCGGGGTCTACTTGGGGATTAGAGATCGTAACGGTGCCGGAAAGACCAAACTGTCTAGCCGCTTCTAAAAGAAAGCTGGTTGATGGCGAATCAAGTTGAGGAACTCTTCGCGAGTTTTTTGTTCATCTTGGAATATACCCAACATTGCACTGGTGACAGTCCAAGAACCGGGTTTTTGGACACCCCGCATCACCATGCACATATGGGTGGCTTCCATCACGACAGCGACTCCCTTCGGCTCCAAAATAGTTTGAACTGCTTCGGCAATCTGACGAGTCAGGCGTTCTTGCACTTGCAAACGACGGCCATACATTTCTACAATCCGCGCCAGCTTGCTCAGTCCCACCACTCTTTGGTTGGGAATATAGGCGACGTGAGCCCTGCCCATAAACGGCAGCATGTGATGTTCGCAGAGGCTAAAGAAATTGATATCCCGCACAAGAACCATCTCGTTATGGCCTTCATCAAAGATGGCGTCGTTAACAAGTTCTTCTAGGGACTGATTGTAGCCACTGGTGAGAAACTTCATCGCCTCTGCGACTCGCTTGGGTGTTTTGAGTAAGCCTTCTCGCTCCGGATCTTCTCCCACTCCCAATAGGATCGTCCGCACGGCGTCCATCATTTTCTCGGTGGTTTCTTCCGTAGGTGGGTGCAAGTTGGGTTCGCGACCGTTGAGCGTGTTGCGATCGGGCCTTGTCGGGACATTCAAAATCCCATTGGAACTGACGGAAAGAGAGGTAGAACTATTGGAGCCATTGGAGGAAGCGATAGTCATGATAAGCCTTGATTAAAGTATTGCAATCGGGTTAAGGTGAACACAGAGGCAGCAATCTAAAGGGTTCCCGCGCTAGCCACGAGGGTTAACTCTTCAATTACTGCTTGTTCTGGTAGCAGCGCCGTCTGTAGAATTGACTGCGCGACGATTTCGGGGGTTAACATCGCTGAGCGGTCAAAGTTAACGCTAACCGTGTCTGTATCCCAAATCGGGGTATTGACGGAGCCAGGACAGATAGCGGTTACGCGAATTCCGCGCTCGCGTTCCTCAGCCGCCAGGGTTTTGGATAAAGCCATCAAGCCAAACTTGCTGACGCAGTAGGCTCCCCAGCCAGGAAAGACTTGTTTGCCAGCAATTGAGGCCACGTTGATAATTGTGCCTTGCTGGCGATCGCGCATCATCGGTAGTATTCCCTGTATGCACTGAAAAACGCTGGTGAGATTCAGGTCTATTACCCTCTGCCAGTCAGAGAGGGGCGTTTCACTCAAATCGGCGGTGTACCCCATGCCAGCATTGTTGACGAGAATGTCAATCGGGCCAAAGTCAGCCGCGATCGCGCTAATCTCCTCTTTCACCTGCTCGAGCTTAGCTAGGTCTAGGGCGTAAGCCTTCGCTTCTACCCCAGCAAAGATCGCGTTTTGGGCTACCGCTGTCAATTTTTCCAGATCGCGGCTGACTAACGCTACGTGAATTCCAGCCGCCGCAAATGCTAAAGCTGTTGCCTTGCCAATCCCACTGCTTGCCCCTGTAATCAGGGCGCGTTTTTCGGTTGAAGCACTCATTAATTAAATTTTTAGACACTTGGATGGAACATCCCATCGCTTTAAGATATTTGCTTTTGGCAAACTACCTTGCCGCTTTGTGCTAGCTCCCATTTCAGGCGTTTTGCGCTTATGCCGCCCAGCCCACCTAGAGCCAGCCCAAAATGAGAGCTATGTAAACAATTGTAACAGTTATAATTCTATCACTCCAAAAGTGGATTGTTACCTTCAAAATTTCAACCTGATATAGCAGTCGCCAAGGCGATTAGGACAGTATTAAACGCTCAAAGCAAGGCGGAGACTGTACTCAGCACTCAGCACTTAGCACTTTGCTATATTTCGGTGAAAACACCAATGCGACGAAACTTTTGATAGCGCAGCTCGCGACGCTGTTGGCAAGTCATCTGGGTGAGTTCTTCCAGATGGTTCAGGAGAGCCTGCTTAAGGGTAGCGGCGGCTTTGAGGGGTTCGGAGTGGGCTCCGCTAGTCGGTTCGGGCAACAGCTCGTCTAGAATACCGAGATTTTTGAGATCCCAAGCGGTAATTTTGAGTGCTTCTGCCGCTTGAGGGGCTTTGGAGGCATCTTTCCAGAGAATAGAAGCACAGGCTTCTGGGCTGGCGACATAATAAACTGAATGTTCAAACATCAACAGTCGATCGCCTACGCCAATACCCAAAGCACCTCCAGAACCGCCTTCGCCGATGACAGTGCAGAGGATGGGAACATCAAGGCCAAACATCTCGCGTAAATTGTAGGCGATCGCTTCTCCTTGACCTAGTTCTTCTGCCTCTGAACCCGGCCAAGCACCCGGAGTGTCAATAAAAGTGAAAATCGGCATTCCAAAGCGGTTGGCGTGTTCCATCAGCCGCATTGCTTTGCGATAACCGCCTGGGGAAGCCATACCAAAATTGCGGAGAACGTTGTCCTTGGTATCCCGGCCTTTTTGATGGCCTAGCATTACCACGCTACGTCCAGAGACGCTGGCAATACCGCCTACCAGGGCTGGATCGTCGCTACCGCCGCGATCGCCGTGCAGTTCCATCCATTCATCGCTGATCGCCTGAATGTAGTCTAGGGTGCTGGGACGGCGGGGATGACGAGCCAGTTGCAGCCGCTGGGCTGGTGACAAACTGGTAAAGATTTCGTGACGAAGTTGCACCGAACGTGCTTCTAGCTGGCGAATTTGCTCAGATACATCGACGCCATTCTCGGAAGCAAGTTGGCGAATCTGGTCAATGCGGGTTTCAAGTTCCGCCAAGGGCTTTTCAAAGTCTAAAAGTAACGGTTTGCGATCGGGACTGGCCACGTTAAGAACTTGGATAACGTTGAATAGATTCTTTACAAGATCGTACCCTGTAGAGTATGCACAAAACTTACGGCTCTTCCGTACTGAGTATGCTATTTGAGCAGAGGGGAGGGGGTAAGAGGAAATAAAAATGTTCTTATATCATGTCCGGTGGCATCGGTTGTCTAAAAAAAATAACTCTCTTATCTGTGTTCATCTGTGTTCATCTGTCTTCATCTGTGGTTAAAATTTAACTCTCGATGACAACAGACAATTTCTCGCATCACGCTTACGCTACCGATGCAACCGGACATGATATTAACTGAACAAAAGCATAGCAACTCTGAAAGAGCAGAAGGTCGAAGAGCCAGTCTGTTGTTTGACGAGGAGTTTTATCTGCGAAAAAACCAGGATGTTGCAGTACCAGTTGCATCTGGTATTTTTCAGCAAGATGAGATTTACGGAATGAAGAGTGCTGAGTTGAAAGTGCTGAGTGCTGAGTTAAAAGACCGCCCACTCGCTATGCGGGGTATCAACCTTCTCCTGATGATAAGATTCCGCCCACTCGCTATGCGGGGCATTTACCGAGTGCGAAAGTGCTGAGTACTCTTTTTCTTACTCAGCACTCAGCACTCAGCACTCAGCACTCAGTACTGAGTACGGTAAACCTTTCTCCTGGGCCATGCGTTCTTGGCGGTACTCCAACCGGCGGGCAGTGTTTGGATTTTTATAGTTTAGGTGTCAGCGAAGCCGATGTTTTGATTGGCGGAAGCGGTCAAGATACATTCGTTTTGGATCGGTTACAAACAGAGAATAAAATCCCGCCTGCTAGAAGTTTTTATATAGGTGGAGGTGATGCTGATTTGGCGATGATTGATAACTTTGAGATTGGCAAAGATACGCTATTTGTTTAGTAAATCTGATGGAGATTTGAACATTTTTCTGAGTGCAAATGGCTTCTCTTCTGCTCTACCATCTCCTGATTTAGTTGCTACCGTCAAGGGAGTGACATCGCAACTACGTACCGAATCTCAGCCTCAATTATATAACTAGCAACTTGCGTTATTTAACGAAAGTTTCTCCCTTGCCAATACATCAATGCAATAGAAGCGGGGTTAGCCCCGCTTCCGTATTTAACTCAAAATGACAAGAGCGGTTGAAACCCGTGTTTCACCGATACCTGACCGATTTGCTCCATCTTTGCCACGGTAATCTGATTTCGTCCCCAAGAAAAGTTGGTGTGCCACTTCTCAAATTCCAACAGCATCGATTCGGCAAAACAGGCAAACAACTGACGTGCGGGCACATCCATATTGACGATACTCATTATTTTCCACTCAATATCGAGGGAATGCTCCACAATGCCGCCATTGAGGACGAATATGCCGGGATGCTGGATTTTTGTCCCCATGTTTTTGGGATAGCCGCCATCAATGAGCAGACAGGGTTGCTTGAGGGTAGTGGGGTCAATTTCAACCCCTTTGGGCATACTGGCGACCCAGACGACGATATCAGCGAGGGGTAGCGCCTCCTCCAAACCCATAATTTTGCCCCTACCCAGTTCCGATTGTAAAGCTTCCAATCGATCGCGATCGCGTGCGATTAGCAACAATTCGGGCACATCGGTACGGGCATTTAACCAGCGGCAGACGGCACTGCCAATGTCCCCTGTAGCCCCACAAACCGCTACCGTTGCCTTAGACAATTCAATACCTAGCTTTTTCGATGCTTGTTCCACCTGCCGACAAATAATGTAAGCCGTGTGGGTATTGCCGGTAGTAAAACGCTCAAATTCTAGCTTGATGTTACGGACTTGGGTAATTTGGTTCAGATTGAAGTTCTCAAAAATGATCGAGGAAAAGCCACCTAAAGCCGTGATATCGATACCGTGCTTTTGGGCGTGAGCCATCGCATTAATAATTTTGCGGGTGGCGGCTTTAATCCGTCGATTTGCCAGCATTTCAGGCAAAAAGCAAGATTCTACATACTGACCTTCGATTTGTTGACCTGTAATGCTGGTGACTTTAATGGTATCGACGATTTGGGGTGGAGCAGCGCACCAAAAATCTAGCCCTTGATCGGCATATTCCGGGTAGCCCAAGTCTCTGGCGACTGCCTGGGCGTGTTCCAAACTGGTAAGGTGACCTATGAGACCAAACATGAATTATTTAAGCAGACCTTTAGTGGAGCTTGTGTAAAGTGAGAGCGATAAAAAATTGTTACTGACCCTTAAAAATACTACACAAAAGGGCCGATTAGTACAGCTAGAGACTAATCGGCGGTAAAAGTTTTGAGTTTTGAGTCGTACTCTGTACTCACTCTGAAGTTAAGCAGCTACTAAACCGTATGCTGACATCCGCATAATATCGCGGGTGGTAAAACCGATATTGCTGAGGGCTTCTCCGTACTGAATCATGAAGTCTTCAACTAAGGCTTCTTTTTCCATACCCAAGATGTGGGCGTCGTCTTTCACCTGGTTAAGCATTTTCCAGACTATGGGTAGGTTCTGACGATTGGCTTGTTCCACTTCGGTTCGTGATTCCTCAAAGTGTTCTTTTAGCCAGACTTCGCCAAAGTTAAGGTGAGAGTATTCGTCTTTAACAACGCCTTCAGTGATTTTACGGGCAAAGGGGTCGGCAACGGGGATATAGATGTTGTAAGCTGCGATCGCAAAACATTCGATAATCAGAGACTGAATCAGCAAACAAGTGACGATTCGGCCTTCAGGAAGTGCATCTTGGAAATTTTTGTGCAACTGAGCAAAAAACTCGCGGGCAAATTCCATGTCCGGCGTCACTTCGAGATTGCGCCCACAGGCTTCAAACCCTTTTTTGTGGCGACTCTCCATCTTGGAGAGGCTAATTAAGCGATCCTTCTCATTGGGCAGCAGTTCAGCCAGTTGGACGTAATTATCGTGGGCCTCTTGTTCGCCTTCAATTACAATCGCGTTGATGCGGCTGTAGGCGTCTTTGTAGGTTTCGGTGTGGAAGTCAATTGCTGGGCTGGCCTCAAGCTGCGGCATATATAATTTGTCTCCTCAACATTATTGGTAGATACTCGTCGATCCAAAATCGACCCTGGGCGAAAAGCGGGCCTGGGAGACCCTCATCCGCAATTTAAATACAATTTACCAGAATCTCGAAAAAGCGCTGGTTTTCTGGTCAAAGGAACCCATTGGACTTACCTTATCATTACCGGGAATCTGCCAAACTAGGATCTAGCCTGGGTGTGAAAATCGGAATTAATACCTAGAGTGTATTGTATGCAAATCCTTCTGATAGAGATAGATGTCTGAGCAAAATAGGGAAGGTCATTCTGCCGCCGATCGTCAAAATCAGCCCGCAGGGCTACCGATTGTGCGGAAACGCCGCCTTAAATGGTTAGTCCCGGTATTGCTGGGAGTTGGTGCGGGCGTTGTCCTGCTGCCGCTAGGGGTGGTATTCCTCACATCGTTTTCCTCGATCGGGGTGACTCCCAGTTTAGCCCCTTGGCAGAAAGGTTGGTCTTGGCAAAACTATCGGGAGGCTTGGGAGAGGGGAAATTTTCTCCTGGCTTTTGCTAATTCCACTTTAGTGGCTTTGGCGGTAACTGGGTTTCAGGTTGTCACCTCGGCTTTGGCAGGCTATGCCTTGGCCAGGTTAAAATTTCGCGGGAGGCAAGTTTTGCTATTGATTATTTTGGCAACCCTAGTGATTCCCTTTCAGTTATTAGTAATTCCGATCTTTTTGGTGCTGAAGTGGGGACACGCAATTAACACTTATTGGGCGTTGATTTTACCCACGGCGGCTAACGGATTTGGCATTTTTATGCTGAGGCAATATTTCCTAACGGTGCCGGTGGAATTGTCAGAAGCGGCAGCGCTGGATGGGGCTAACCGGCTCCAAATTTTGTGGTGGGTAATGCTGCCTTTGTCTCGTCCGGCTTTGGTGACGCTGTTTCTATTCACGTTTATCGCTGAGTGGAATGATTTGTTTAAGCCGCTGGTTTTTACAACAAGACCGGAGTTAAAGACGGTTCAATTGGCTTTGGCAGAGTTTCAGGATCAATTTACTAATAATTGGCCTTTAATGATGGCGGCTGTTGTGATTGCGACAGTGCCAGTGGTGTTGCTGTTTTTAGCCGGTCAGCGACAATTTATGCGCGGTATTGCTACAACTGGGATTAATCATTGATTTTAACGCCGATCTACACAAAGTAAATCGCCAAGGTAGGCAGATAAATTGTAGGCAGTAAGTGATATCAAGTCCGGTTGCATTGTTAGCATAATGAGTGATATCGTCAAATTGTCTGTTTCATCGGTGGTTAAATTTTTACCGCAGATTAAGACAGATAAACGCAGATAATAATAATCATATGATGTCCGGTTGCATCGGTAGCGTAAGCGTGATGCGAGAAATTGTCTGTTGTCATCGAGAGTTAAATTTTTACCACAGATGAAGACAGATGAACACAGATGAACACAGATAAGAGAGTTATTTTTTTTAGACAACCGATGCCACAGGACATGATATCACAGTTTTTTTTAGGTAACCGATGCTACCGGACATGATATGAAATGAATCTCAAGAATCTAGGTTTGTCTTTAATTGTCGCATCTCTTCTGCCTTGGGTAGCAATAATTTTTGTTGTGCCATTCCTGCCGCTGGATTTATCACAAAAGGCTGTATTGGTTCCAATTCTGGCTATTATAGCTGAAGTTTTTTTCTGGTTGGGTTTGGTGTTAGCGGGAAAAGAAGTCGCTACTAAATATCGGCGTTATTTCAGCTTTGGTTATATTTGGAAGAAGTTGAAAAGATGGCGATCCAGACGGTGAAATTACATCGGGCACTGCAAATTATCTATCAGAATCTGTGATAATTCGTAGGCGAATAGTGCGATCGCCACTATCATCTAGAGGGACTTCGATCGCTTCACCGCTAAGTCGCTCTAAGCAACTGAGGAGCGATCGCAAATTAGGACTACTCGCGCCGGTATCTACATAGAGTCTATCTGCCAAACTGCCGAGACGCTTCCAAGTGGTGTATAGTTTGGCGATCGTTTGTTCCAGCCCAGACGCCTGCTTGACTAACTCGGATGCCGTATTCAAACAACCCAGGCGCAGCGCTTCTTCTAGCGCCATTTCCATATCTACGGATGAGTGGTTAATGGCTTGCACTTGGGCGGCGGCGTCGAGATATTTGGCTAAGTTGCGGGCGTCTGAAGTTACCTGTTTAAGTCTATCGACGCTGGGATCTTCGGCGACTTCCTCTTGCAAAGCTGTGACATGAGATTCTGGTAATTTTCCCAATTCCTTCACCAGAGGCGCAAGGTAGCGTGAAGGAATGGTATGATCCGCTGCTTTGACTTTGACTTCATCGGGGAGTAAATCCGATGTCATGGCGGTCCATTCATCAGCCAGCTGGCGGACTTCCCGGCGGGTGATGCGATCTCCTTTTTGAGCCGCATCAGTCACCAGTTGCTGTATTTCTGGAGATGATTTGGCAGTTTCCACAAAAGCGCGTTTGCTGAAGTTTCTGATGGCAGCAGAGTCGAGCTTTCCTTCTACCATAAGCGTATCGGCGCTGTTGGCTAGCTCAATCATAGAATAAGCCTGACTTTTGCTAATTTCTCGTTCCTTGAGCCAGTTGAGGAAGCCAGTCCCCCTACCATCGCCGCCTTTTTTTTCGCGATCGCGCACCACCCGTAAAATCCTACCTCGCCAGATTTCCGTTTGCAGGTCGAAGCGATCGCATACTTGCCAAGCGATATCCACCTGGTTGTTAAAATCAAGGTCTGGAATCTGCTCGTCTTCTGGATCGGGCAGTTGGAAGTTTAACTCAGCGCCGAGATTAAGGGCAGATACAAGATCCTTCTGAGGCTGGGAAGATTGGGCCATGAGTGGAGCGATCGTGAGGTCACAGAGGGATTATTATGGCACGATCTGGGGATGCGATCGTCCGACGAGTGGAAATCTCGGCTACACAATTGTTGATTGCTCTACAATCGTGTAAGGAAGCCGACTGCACAAGAAGAACAGTAACAGTAATGGATGAAAAACGCCATCAAGCCTATCTCAATCTTATTGAAGCGCTACTGGCCAGTCCTAGCGGGGAAGAAGCTAACATCTTTACGGCTAACCCAGACCTGATTGACCCTAGCTTGGTAGTGACGATGGAACAGGTAGCAGCTGTACTGGCAAAGCAGGGCGACTCGAACGCTGCTAATTGGTTGCTGAATGTTGCTACGCAGCTGACCGCTGGAATAGATAAAGCATCAGTGAATTTCGTTGCAACCGCTAACAAATATGATTTGTTGAAGAAGGTATTGCAAACAACATTAGAGAGCAACGGCGACCCGGAAGTGGTGTACCCACTTCTGCAAACCAATCTAGACAAACTGGATAATAATTTTGCACAACTGTTGCGGGACTGGACAGTTGCTACTTTGGCAGAAGTCGAGGCAAAACAAGCCCAAAGCATCGCAGCGGTTATTGGCAATTTCAGCAACCTAATGGCGCAGTTCCCAATGGGCAGCAGGTCTGATAACTTGGAGATTGCCATTATCGGCTACGAGGTCGTTGCCATCTTTTTTACCCGCGATCGCTTCCCAGAAGAATGGGCTGATATTCAAACCAATTTGGGTAATGCCTACGTTGAGCGAATCCGAGGGGAACGGGCAGAAAATCTGGAAGTTGCGCTCAACTGTTATCAGAATGCCTTGGAGGTTTATAGCCGCAAAGTTTTCCCAAAACAATGGGCTAGTATCCAAAATAATCTGGGAAGCGTCTATCGTCAGCGACTTCTTGGAGATCGTGCAGAGAACCTGGAACAAGCGATCGCCTGCTATAAGAATGCGTGGGAGATTTTTACCCCCGAAGCTTTCCCACAACAATGGGCAATGGCGCAAATGAATATAGGGAATGCTTACAGCCAACGCATCCGTGGCGATCGGTCAATGAATCTGGAACAAGCGATCGCCTGCTATGATAATGCCTTGCAGGTTTATAGCCGCGAAGCTTTCCCAGAAAAATGGGCTAGTATACAAAATAATCTGGCGGCGGCTTACAGCGAACGTCTCCTTGGCGATCGGTCAAAGAATCTGGAACAAGCGATCGCCTACTATGAGAATGCCTTGCAGGTTTTTACCCGTGGAGCTTTTCCAGAAGAGTGGGCTAGAACCCAAAGCAATCTGGCGGCAGCTTACGGCGAACGCAGCTTTGGTGAACAGTCAAAAAATATGGAAAAAGCGATTGCCTGCTATCACAATGCTTTGCAAGTTTATACCCGTGAAGCTTTTCCAGAAGACTGGGCTAGAATCCAATATAATCTAGGACTTGAGTACATTCGGCGGCATCGAGGAGAACAGGCAGACAACTTGGAGCAGGCAATACGCTATCATCGTGCTGCTTTAGAAGTGTATACCCAGGAAGCTTTCCCAGAGCAATGGGCTGGCATTCAAACCAATTTGGGCATTGCCTACAGTAAGCTGTTTAAAGGGGAACGTCTGGAGAACTTGGAGCAGGCGATCCGCTGCTACGCCGGTGCTTTAGAGATATACACCCGCGATCGCTTTCCATCCACATTTAGAGCTTTAAAAAGTTCATAAACATCAAATATGCCACTTGAAAAAATTACAATTCTCTCAAGTTGCTAGGAATGGATAGCGATTCTACTCCTGACTATGAAGTTTTGCTCAGAGCGCTTGAGGCAAGATATCGGGCTGAACTAAGTCTTAAAGACGAACTGATAACATTTTATCGGCAACAATGTGTAGATCAGATGTTAATTATTAAGCAACTGGCTACTAGACCTGTTAATATTGAAGTTATAGCTACAGCCGCAAGTAAATCTATGAGCGACAGTATTGACCAAAGCAGTAACATCAAAGTTTCTGGAAATGTTACTGAGTCAACTTTGAATATAAGTGAAATCACCAACACAGTTACCAATTCCCTCAACCAGTTACCAGACTCACCTGAACCAGATCAGCCTGGAATCAAAGAATTGTTAACCCAACTGCAAGCCGCAATTGAGACTGACACAAACTTATCTGATGAGGATAAAGCTGAGGCCCTAGAGCAAGTAAAAGCTTTAGCAGAAGCCGGTCAAAAGCCTCAAGAAGGAGCCATGCAGAAAATGGCAAAAACGGCAATTAAGATTTTGAAAGGCACAATTGCTGGATTGCCTACTGCTGCAACATTAGTTGAAGCTGCTAACAAGCTATTCCCGTTGATTTCCAAAGCCTTGGGTTTAGGCTAACTCCATTTTGACAGGGGAGCATCCCAATTTTGTAGGGGCGTTCGCTCTTGCGGCGCGGATGCGCGATTCATTGGGGCTGATAATTTATGGCTCACAGTCAAAGACTTTCACACCCGTTTGCTAATGCCTCCGGCACGCACTCGCGTTCGCCCCTACCCCAGATTTATGGCTTAACCGACGAAAGCGGTTGCTATACATCTGCCCTATCGAGAAAATCAGTATCGCGCAAAAACTCAAGAATCGCCGCATTCACTGCTTCTGGAGAACCACCCGCCGCATCGTGACCGCAATTGGGGAGAATTTTTAACCTAGAACTGGGTAAGCGTGCGTGTAATTTTTCCCCATTGCTGGCGGGAAACCATCTGTCTTGTTCGCCCCATAAAACTAGAGTCGGACAAGTTATTCTTGACAAATTATCTTGAATAGTGTATATGATATTTGGTTGGTTATGGAGCGATCGATCAATTTCTTGAGCAGCGTGTTGTAAATCCTCCGCAGTTTTTGTAATTGTATTGGGTAATTCAATATATGGATAAGTAATCCAGTATACTTCTTCGGCTGTTATTTGTTCTGGATCTACGACAACTTCGTGACGCCCAAACATTACCATCTGTCGTAACATTGGTGCAAATGTATTTGCCAGCCGCAAATCATCAACAGCACGGACTAAATCCAGAGGTAAAGCAGCTAGCAATTGCATCCACAAAGTTGGAAGTTCTTTAGGGAAAATGGGTACATTAATCACCGCCAATCGAGCGAATAACTCAGGATTATTCTCAGCTAAAGCAAGTGTTATTATAGCTCCTAATGATTGCGCTACCACGACAGCAGGTTCATCGCATAAACCTCGAATAATTCGCTCCATCTCAATACTTTGGTGAGCCAATTCTTCGGAATACAATGGTTTATCAGAAAAACCATGTCCTTTAGCATCGAAACAAATCACCCGAAAGTATTTCGATAGGGGCTCAATAATATGACGCCAACCATAGCTCCAACTGCCAATACCATGCACTAAAAATAGCGGTTTCCCCGTTCCTTTTTCGCCATAAGATATTTTTACGGGATGTCCGCTAGCATCAGTAATCGTAAGATTTTGACGCCCTTTTGGAAATGCGATTTGCCACCAATCTTGCATTGTTTTGTACTTGTATAATCGTAATTTATCAGCTAGGGATAAAGATGCTAAGCTAACACGCATCTAATTCGGATATTTCTAATCCGGCAATCAAACCTTCAATTCCTCTCCCACTCCCCCACTCCCCCACTCTCCCACTCCCGCTAAACATACAAATTAAATGCGTAGCAGCTTAATTCTTCTCCTCTGCGTAACTCTGCGCTTACCTTTGCGTCCTTTGCGTTAAAAAAAAGGTCAGTTACCTGTAAATAGACTCAGCAGAAATCTAAACACCAACACACTTAAAAATGTTATCGCCATCACAAAAAGAATTAATCCAACTAACAACAGAATGATAAATACCCTATCTACCTTTTTACTAGGTATAGGCGAAGCTAAGTGAGATTCCAGCAGAGAGATGTTTTTAACATTGGCTTTCCAGCTAGCATCAAATAAATCTCCTAGCACTGGTACAGAACCTAGCATGGTATCTAAAAGAATGTTGTATACCATTCGCAGCAAAGCTTCTCGCGGCACGCCTAATTGAGCAGATTCCAGGACAATGTAAGCGGATAGAAATGCTGAAATTGTATCTCCGCCGCCGGGGATTAATCCTAAGATAGGATCGATGCCTACGCGATAATTTGTACCGGGAATGGGAATGGCATTGTCGAGCAAATAGCTGATGCTGCGAAGGCGCTTTAAGGTGATAGCTTTAGAGTCATGGGAATTGGACATGGCTTTGAAAAGGAGAAAGGTAAAAGAGCAATTTTTTTAATTTTTTATGCGGCGGTGCATCGATTCTCCTACGCTAACATTTAACTGAGCGCCAAATAACATTACTAAAGAAGTTAAGTTTAGCCATAACATTAATACGATAAATGTGCCAACAGCACCATAGGCGGCGTTGTAATTGCCGAAGTTGGATACGTAAAGGCGAAAGAAAGCTGATAAAATAACCCAAGAGACGGCGGCGACGATCGCACCGGGCATAATCGGCATTCCCTGTGCCCAGCGGCTGGGGCCGTAGCGATAGATAAAGGCGATCGCAGATGCAATAATTACTAAAGCTGTAGGCCAACTCAAAAGCCGCCAAATCGATAGCAGTCCTGGCTCCAGGTTACCAGTTTGGCGGGCCACCATCTGTACAATCAGGTCGCTGATAAAAACTAGGAACGATGCTGCGATCAGTAGTAAAATTGTACCGATCGTGAGAGCAAGAGAAACTAATTTGGCTTTCCAAAAGGGTCGCTTCTGCTCTGGAGAAATTTGATTGATTTGATCGAGGGCTTCCATAGCGGCACTCAGCGCTCCAGAGGCTGTCCACAGGGCTACAATAAAGCTGAGGGAAAATAGCCCTTTGTTTTGGCTGAGGCTGATAGTATCTGTAAAACCTTTAATCAGGAATAGAGCTTCTTTAGGGGCAATGCTACCTAATTGTGTAGCAAGATATTTAAAGGTAGATTGTAACGATTCAAACAACCCGATCGCGGTCAGGAGCGCCAAAATGGATGGAAACAGGGCTAACATGGCGTTGTAAGTCATTTCCGCCGCAAGTCCGGGAAACCGTCGTTGTCCGGCACGCTGGAGAGTTTTCTTGAGGGTTCGCCAATTTAAGTGCCGAAAAAAACGAAAAAAACGGGCAAGTAGCATATTTTTATAGTGAGTAAATCTAATAACTAAGAAATAACAAATGAACAACGATGTAAAGCAATGGATAGGGGAAATACAGGCGCTGCGACAGCAAGTGGCGGAAGCTCAAAGCGATCGCGATGCTGCCTTAGATAGCGCTGCCCACTGGAGTCAACTTTATAATACCGAAGCTCAGCAACGCCGTGCTGAGGCTAAGGTATCACAGCAAATTATAGAAACGCTCAAGGCCGAAATCCACCAACTTAAGGCTGATATTGTTGGAAAATTCAATGAAGCTAAAGGTGTGTCTGCTACTGGCCAAGGAGTAGAACAGCATCAAAGTATCGGGGAATTAAAGCAGAAACTGTTAGAAGTACTGATCGAGCGCGATCGCACCGCTCAAGCTTTGAAAGCAGAACAAGAGGCGCACGATCGCACACGCCAAAGCTTAACTACTGCTTTGGGCGATACGATCGATCTTTTAGCCAAACACCGAGGCACTAAGCCAGATGAGCTTAAAGCAACCCCGCCTGGTAGAGAAGCCATTAATCGCGCCTCTACTGACCGCGCCAAGCTGCCAGAATCTCCTAAAAACCCATCGCTTCAGCTACCGCCGACAAGACCGGCTCCACCCCGTCCTTGAACTGATTTCGACAGTGTTTAATCGCGGTGTCGGGGTCTTTGAGTCCGTTTCCCGTCAGGACGCAAACCACAGTTGCCCCGGTTGGGATCTGGTCTTTAACTTTCAGCATTCCAGCTACGGAAGCTGCACTGGCGGGTTCGCAGAAAATCCCTTCCTGGGAAGCTAACAGGCGATAAGCATCCAAAATTTCCTCATCTGTGACGGCTGCGAATGACCCAAGGCTTGCTTCTTGAGCTGCGATCGCTCTTTCCCAGTTTGCTGGGTTGCCGATCCGAATCGCCGTTGCGATCGTTTCTGGGTCTGCCACCGCCTTACCACTTACGATCGGAGCCGCGCCTGCGGCCTGAAATCCCATCATGCGAGGTAAGCTCAAGCATTTTCCCTCTTGATGGTATTGACAAAAACCCATCCAATATGCTGTAATATTTCCGGCATTTCCGACGGGGATACAGAGCCAGTCGGGTGCGTCACCCAGGGCATCTACCACCTCAAAAGCCGCTGTTTTCTGGCCTTCCAGTCGGTATGGATTGACTGAGTTTACCAATGTAACCGGGTAGCTTGCCGCCATTTCGCGCACAATTTCGAGCGCTCGATCGAAATTTCCTTTAATTGCCAGCACTTCTGCCCCGTAAAGCAAAGCTTGGGCTAACTTACCCAGGGCCACATAACCATCGGGGATCAGCACAAATGCCCTCATTCCACCGCGCCGCGCATAGGCAGCTGCTGAAGCCGAGGTATTGCCGGTGCTGGCACAGATAACTGCTTCGGCACCTGCTTCCTTAGCTTTAGAGATGGCCATAGTCATCCCCCGGTCTTTGAAACTGCCAGTGGGATTGAGGCCGTCAAACTTGACAAAAACTCGCACCTGTCTGCCAATCAGAGATGCTAGAGCCGGAATCGGAATCAGGGGGGTATTACCCTCCAGCAGAGTAATAACCGGCGTAGTTGAAGTTACTGGCAGATACGGACGGTACGCTTCGATCAGACCAGGCCAGCTTTTTAGCTTAGATTCAGCAGGATATAGACTTACAGTCACAACAGATAAATAACGGGAATTAAACTATATTCCGGGTATACCTTAGTTTAGCGTGGATAGTCTGAGCAAAATAACGATTTTTTGACATCCTCCCCAGAGAGCTTACGCTTCAGAGAATTGACTTTTCTAGTCCCTAGCCCCCTGACCCCTACTCCCCTTTTGACTTTTGACTTTTGACTTTTGACTTTTCTAGCAGCCCCTCAAAAAATTGACACAGGAAAACTTAACTTTGCTTAACATTCAGGGTAAAATGACCAAGTGGTGTGAGTAAGCACAAATGACTAGGCAACGAAAGATGTCAACTGGTTTATCTAGTACTTCCACATCCAACGTCCTGCTTTCGTTTCTCAAGAAGTCAGCAATATGTCTGTAGCACTAGCGAATCAAAACCACCTCATGCGGTCAAAGAAGTCTGTCTACCAAGCAGATCAGCAAATCAAGCTCTTGCATTTGGAGGCTGACGTAGAAAGTTTATTGCAGCAACTGCAATACCTCAAGCAGCAACGACTGACCTCAGATACCCAAGAAGTAGCCAGCTACGACGAAAATCTCAACTGATAGAAGCCGATAGCAGGCCCACTGCCTGCTTGAAGCAGCTTTAGCTCATTTTTTGGTAAAACATATCAGAAGCATCCCCTGCTACCGATGTATAGCAAAGTGCTGAGTGCTGAGTGCTGAGTGCTGAGTATAAACACAGTCTCCGCCTTGCTTTGAGCGTTTAATACTGTCCTAACCGATGTGACGGTGGCTATATAAATAGCAGGTGTTTCTCATGCGTCAATTAAATCAATCAACTTTACTGGCATTTGGAGACCTGTAAATTTATTCATGACTGCATCGACGATAAAACCCCAGAATTTGGCATTGACTCCCAACCCTTCGGAGCTGCGCCTCAGACATATTTTGAAAACTCTGCCGCACGATGTCTTCGTCAAGGATCGACGAAAAGCCTGGACATTAGTGATAATAAATGTTTTGCTGGTTTGCCTGGGCTATGTGAGCATCGCCTTTTCCCCGTGGTTTCTGCTGCCATTCTGTTGGATTTTCACGGGTACGGCTCTGACTGGTTTTTTTGTGATCGGTCATGACTGCGGCCATCGGTCTTTTGCTAACCGACGCTGGGTGAACG
This sequence comes from Argonema antarcticum A004/B2, assembly GCF_023333585.1. Classification (GTDB taxonomy): domain Bacteria; phylum Cyanobacteriota; class Cyanobacteriia; order Cyanobacteriales; family Aerosakkonemataceae; genus Argonema; species Argonema antarcticum. The sequence goes on along the minus strand of NZ_JAIQZN010000005.1, from coordinate 33,352 downwards.
ATTTGGTGGGTCATACGATGATGCTGCCTTTGATTTACCCTTTCCACAGCTGGCGCATATTGCACAACTATCACCACGCTCACACCAATAAGCTCGAAGAGGACAATGCTTGGGAACCCCTTAACCCAGAGGTTTATGCCGGTGCGGGACGCCCTTTGCAGTTGGCTTATGAGGCAATCCGAGGCTGGTTTTGGTGGGTGGGATCGATCGGGCATTGGGCAATTTTGCACTTTAATTGGGGGAAATTTGAGGGCAAACAGCGATCGCAAGTCAAGTTTTCGGCCCTGCTGGTGCTGATAACAGCTGCGATCGCTTTCCCAACCCTAATTGCCACCACTGGCATCTGGGGCTTCGTCAAGTTCTGGTTAGTACCCTGGTTGGTTTACCACTTCTGGATGAGTACTTTTACTCTGGTACACCACACCGCTCCTGATATTCCCTTCAAGCCAAATCACGAGTGGAATGAAGCTATGGCCCAGCTATCTGGAAGCGTCCACTGCGATTACCCCCGCTGGGTGGAATTTCTCTGCCACGATATCAATGTTCACGTCCCCCATCACATTTCTACCGCCATTCCTTCCTATAACCTGCGGATGGCTCATCGCAGCCTCAAAGAAAATTGGGGAGGCTACGTGCGGTCGCGGCGTTTCTCTTTGTCTTTAATGAAGGAGATTGTTGACAAGTGTCATTTGTATCATCCAGAGCAATGCTACCAGTCTTTCGATAGCTACCACTCTGCCAGCGTTAAAAGCGCTAAAACTGAAGACCTTACCCAGTAGGGTGCGTTAACGTAATTTAACGCACCCTCCAAAACTAAAAAAACGCCCAGATGCGTGAGCGGCTGGGCGTTTTAACCTATAGCTAGCGACTAGGGGTTAGGGGCTAGCGGCTAGCGTCAGAAGAGTTTAGAATCCGCCAACGTTTCAAGAATTAAGAATGTCTTAACCGCCCTAGCGGTTGCTATATTTCTAAAATTTATATGTGAATTAGCGACTTCATCGCCAGTACTCGCTACACTACTGCCAATACAACTTTTGAGTTTCGGAACAGTTTCGCATAATGCAACCGATACCCAAGCTAGAGCCCTCCCCCTCTCCTCTGAGCAGACGCCTGAACTATCATGATGTCTATAGTTGCCCCGTCTGTCGCTACGGGCAGATTTCCGTACTGACTCTCACAGAATCCTTTGCTTGTAACTTTTGCCGCCACATTTTCACGACTAATCTTCAGGATCAGTTGCTTATAATAGCTGATAGTTTGCAGCCAATGGCTTGGCGATGGACTGGTCGCAGTTGGAAAATAGCTCATCAGAAGGATTCTGACCTTACTTTAGTCGTTTGGCTGCTGGGAACGGCTTTAGTGATTTTCCCTACCCTGATAGTTGGGCTTTCTGCCTATATATTCCCCGCGGAAGATGGCAGTTACGGATCTTGGCTTCCCAAGTTTTGGATCGGCTTGACTTTCCTATCCCATCTCACTTTCGTAGTCTCGCTGCTGGCGGCAAATTATCAATTGCCTTTTTATACCATCTTGAAAATAAAGTTGCGGGAGTTTCTGGATCGTCAGCAGTAAGGTTGGCATTGCCCATCTTACTTTAGCAGTACTTGTTCGTAGAGTTGTCCGGCTCGTTCCCAAGTGTATTCTGTTTCTACAAGCGATCGCCCATTTCTCGATAACTCGGCTCGCAGTTCGGCGTCTTCAAATAAGCGGCTGATGGTGCTAACATATTCTTGGACTTGATTTGCTCGTAAGGCTCGTAAAGGTACGTCAAGAGTATCAACGGCGAGTCCTTCCAAACCGCGATCGCTTGCCACGATCGGCACTCCAGCAGCCATTCCTTCCAGGGTTTTGTTTTTAATTCCATAACCGGCACGCAGCGGAATCACACAAACCGTACTGGCGTGTAAGTATTCCGCCATTGAAGAAACTTTACCCGTAACGATAACTCCGTTGCGTTCCCCAAGGGCCAAAACTTCGGGTGTAGGACGTGCGCCAACAATGCTAAAAGTAGCCTCCGGGTAATTTTTTTGCAGTTCTGGCAATACCTCTATGGCAAAAAAACGAGCAGCATCGATATTGTGGGAAGCATCCATTGCACCAACAAATATTAATTTTTGTCCGCCGCAGTCGCTTGTACGATATGGGAATATTTCCAGATCTACTCCATTTGGAATTACCGGAATATCAGCTTGGGGAATAAATTTGAGGAATTGTTTCTTATCATCTTCCGTGGTGACTACAAGACTAGAAAATTTGCTGGAGTAGCGTTTTTCGTAGCGTTCTAAGATGAGGTGAAGGTAGAGGCGATCGCGCAAAGCATTCGGAGACGCCCCCATTTCCAAGTGGTCGCGAATCCACCCATAAACCGAACTGTGAATATCTACAACTGTCCTGACAGAGTTGCGAAATTTAGGACGAATGTAGATTTCATTGACGCTATGTTCGCAGGTGATAACATCGCATTTGCCAACTTGGACAAACTCATCTACCCAATTTTGAATTTCCGGCGAATAGCGATATAAAACATTAGGTGGCGTTGCTTTTATGACTGACTCGCTAAAGCGTGCAACTTTACCAACCAATCCTTCGATCCCACCTTGTTTCGGTTCTGGCGGTAGCGGAAAAATAACCAGATTGCTTACCCACTGACGGAGTTCTTCTACCTCCGCCTCTGTTACTCCCCCGTGGCGTTGTGTCACCAGCGTGATGTGATGACGCTGGTGCAGGTATTTCAGCAAGTTGAAGGTTCTGATTTCCGTTCCCCCTCGGCTGGGTGGATAGGGGAATGTAGAGGAAAGCATGAGAATATTCATACAAGTTACTCAAATAGAAGTCCTAATTCTACTGACTCCATAAACATTAGCCTATACCGATGTGGCCGCGTATTGCTTCTGTCCTGGAAACTGCCTTCACAAGAGTGTAGTACCAGGGAGGTCTGATTCATTCTTACCTGCAAGCCAGAGGCTAATTATGCAAAAATACATCTATCTTAAGTTAGTAGTTTTTATGCTGTGTCTATATTCTCAGTTTGACATTGTTAGTGTACTCGGATATAACTGTGTTAACAAACTGTATTTTTGGGGTAGTGTTGGCCAAAATGTTGGAGCGATCGCTTTATACCAAGCTACAGACAATAAACAGATAACCTGCTTTCTTAGACTTTTATGTTAATTTTTTTATGAATTAGAATCTCCAAAACCAAGCAATGACCTCATTCAATATGTACGATCTGGGTGCTTTAGAGAAAAATTTGTTTCAGCAAAAATTTGAGGTACGTTCCTTTTTAAGCCTTCATCCGAAATTATTTTTTCCCTTAGTAAAATTGGCTGGAAAAAACCCAATTCAAGCAGTAGGAAAAAACACTGAATTAGTTATAGAAGGATTTCCACGTTCGGCAAATAGTTTTTCTATAGGCGCGTTTCAATCTGCCCAAACTCGTCCAGTTGCATTGGCATCGCATTTACACGCTCCCGCTCAAATAATACGCGCTGTCCATCTTTCTATACCAACTTTAGTTTTGATAAGAAAACCTGTGGATGCCGTAGTTTCTCTTAGGTGTTTGGACTTAGAAATAAATGATTTAAATTCATACAGGAATCCAGCATTAGACATACCTTTAGAAAAGTATTTTAGTAACTGGATATCTTTTTACATTAGGATAATGCCGTATAGAGAGCGTTACCTTGTGGGTTTATTTGATGAAGTTACCCATAATTTTGGTAGGATAATTGAAAATATAAATCACCGTTTTGGTACGAATTTTGGTATTTTTGAACATATCAAACAAAACGTTCAAAAAGTTCATATTCAGCAAGGATTTCATTCTGGCCCTTCCAGAAAGCGTCAACTTTTAAAACAAATAGTTACACAAGAGCTAGAAGATGATAATATTAAGTTCATAGTCAAGAAAGCGAATGCTATATATCGCCAGTACGAGATATTCGCTGGTAAATAATTTTTAAATAAAATAGTTAAACGCTTAATATAAAAAGTTAGATAAAGGTGATGCAATGGAAACTAACGATCTGAAGTTCCTCCTAAAGTTGCTGGGTTGTCCTAATTATCGGTCATCCCTTTCTGCTGGCGTCTTCAAAGACTTTAAAGGCAAGGACAAAATTTGTCGAGACTTGGGCGATGAACGGGAATTGATAGACTTCTCCCGCGAAATTGCTTCTGTCAAAATTTTACCGCCCGGTCGTGCCTTGCTGAAAATAGACGCCTCTCAACTGCCGATCGCAGACAAAGAACTAAAGGTGCTGGAGAAAATAGGCAAAAGTCCCGGAAAAATCAAACCCAGTGAAATTACAGTTGTGAAAGCGGCTGAAAGAGCGGAAATATTAAAGAACCTCGCCGATCGCGGCTTGATTGAAGCTGAAAGGAAAGTCAAACGGACTAAAGCCGAGGTATGGCTGACTCAGCGAGGGTTGGAGTATTTGCGGGATGAGTACAACCCCAAGGGTTCTGCAACCATTAGTCTGGATTTACTGAAAAATTACCTGAGCTTTTTGCGAAAATGCCTCCGCGAAAACTCTGAAGTAGTATCGCCAGCACCAGCTACACCTACAGCTAAGCCAAGCGATGAGCAGATTTTACAGATAATTCGAGATTTAGATCGGGAACTGGGAACGGAAAATTATTTGCCAATTTTTCACTTGCGGCAGAAGTTACAACCGCCTCTGTCTAGGGAAGAATTAGATTGGGCGCTTTATCGTCTGGAAGAAAACGACCAGATTGAGTTGAGTACCTTGGCAGAGCCTCGTAACTATACAGCCGAACAACGTGAAGCTGGAATTTCCCAAGCAAGCGGTGGTTGGTTATTTTTCATTTCAGTTAGTTAAAATTTTCCCTATATTCAGCAGGTTAACTTTCAGCACAAGAGAGGGATAGGTATGGCAACAATCGATGATGTTATTAAACAATCGCTTAACCCATTTGACAATTTTGCTGCCCGTAATTTTTGGGAAAAGCCAAAGCCAGCACCTACTATTGAATCAATTCATCAAGAGCCACTTAGGCAAATCAAAAAAGCTTTGGATGACGTTACCCAAGATCGTGAAACTCGCACCCTTATTCTCTACGGTGACGCCGGATCTGGGAAAACTCACTTTCTCGGACGGCTCAAGGAAACACTTAATAATCAAGCTTTTTTTGCTTATATTGAACCATTTCCCCAAAGTGACTATATCTGGCGGCATATCTTACGCTACACAGTCGATAGCCTGGTTAATGCTCCAGCAGGACAAACAGATTCCCAATTAATTCTGTGGCTCAAAAGTTGCTTTTCTGCTATCGAAGATGCTTTACCAAGCGAGCAAAAGAATTTGATTGATAAGGTAAAAAACTTTTTTGTCAAACCCAAAGATGATGCTAGGGCCGATCGCCAACTTTTTATTGATATCCTCCGAAAAACCATTGGCACTAAAGGTTTTTACAATGCTAATGAATTTTTTGGCGTTCTTTATAACCTAACTAATCCAGAGTTAAGCTCTTTAGCTTGTGAGTGGTTGAAAGGAGATGACTTAGATGAGGAAGACCTCAAGAAGTTACAAGTCAAAAATTCTATTGATAGTGAAGAAAAGGCGCGTGGTATCTTAGGTAACTTTAGCAAAATATCTGCCCAAACTCAGCCGATCGTATTATGTTTTGATAATATAGATAGTATAGCCCGTTTAGATGGAGCTATCGATATACAAGCTTTATTTAGTGTTACTTCGGCGATTTATAATGCCAATTGGCAAGGATTATTAATTATCATCAGCGTCATTACGAGTACGTGGAATGACAATTATAAACGAGTTCAGCCTGCTGATTTGCATAGAATTACTATCAAGATTCCTCTGAAACGCATTACGTTGGATGAAGCCGAAGCTCTTTTAGCTACTCGCCTCGCTCCCTTGCACGAGGAAGCTCGGCCTAAACCTAATTCTACCATCTACCCAGTAACTAAAGAGGATCTAGAAAAAGAGTTTCCAGGTAAAAAAGCTCTACCCCGCAATGTACTGATGCTGGGGCAGCAGATATTTCAGACATACAAAAAAGGAATCATTGATAAAAATAATAATGGTGGCGGTAAAGGTGAGGATGACAAGGTTTTAGCAGCTTTAAAATTAATCTGGCAAGATGAATACAAAAAAGCTCAGGTAAAAATTATCAAAATTACCCTTTTAGCAGTACCGGAACTAATTCGGATGTTGGCAGAAGCATTAGCTGCCTTACAATTTCAGGGAATTAAACCTAAACTATTAAGCGGAAAGTACGCCAGTTATTCACTCAGTTATCAACAACCCGGTCAACAAAAACGGATAGGAATAGTCTGGACAGAAGACCCCAGCATGAATAGCTTTGTCCATCTGATGAATGCTTGCCAGAAAGTGATTCAACAAAATGCTTGTGAAAATCTGTACCTGATTCGTGCTGTTACCGTAGGGAACGCAAGACTTGCTGGATACCAAATATATCAACAAATTTTCACGGCTTCTCAACATCGCCACATTAAGGCAACTCTATCCTCTGTTCACTACTTAGCGGCATATCACAGTTTGGTTAATTCTGCACTTGCCAATGAATTAGTAGTCGCTGGCAAAACCGTCAGTTTAAAAGAATTAGAAGCACTAATTCGTGATGCGGAAATTTTGAATAATTGTAGTTTATTGAAGGAGTTAGGCATTGTGCAAAAAACAGACATTTCAACAGATCAAAATCTCGATTTTAAGGATGTTAGAGAGTTTTTGCTTAATGTGGTTCAAACCCAAGGATATTTGAGTAAGAATACTTTAAATAAGAATGCGATCGGTAAATTTTTCGATGTAAATAAAACTCAAGTTGAGCAATTAATTCAGCAGCTAATTAAGGAAAATAAAATTCAGCTTGTAAATCCTAGCGATCCACCAAACGACCATTTAGTCTGCTTTGTACCCAAAGTTTAGTAGCCAATGCCATATATAACAGAATCAGCTACAATAATAGCACTTATCACCAAATTATCATCTGCTAAAATACTTTGGGCAGATACAGAAGTTGCTGACTGGGATACAGCTTATCCCAGATTATCTTTGATTCAAGTGTTGGCAGATCCGAAGAATCTTAATGGCGATCGCGCTTATATTCTAGACGTATTGGATAAGTCTGATTTGGTAGCATATTTTGTTAATCAAATCATGGTAAATCCCCAAATAGAGAAGGTTTTTCACAACGCCAGCTTCGATCTGAGGTTTCTAGGTGGAAGCAAAGCACAGAATGTTACTTGTACCTTGAAGATGGCGAGGAAGATAACCAAAGATCGCCTTTCAGTTTCCAACCTAAAACTCAAAACTTTAGCAGCAGAACTTTGCCAATTTAGCAATGTAGACTCAGAGGAACAAGGAAGCGATTGGGGACGGCGACCTTTAACCGAGAAACAGTTAAAATATGCTAAATTCGATCCAGTTTATCTGGCTCACGTACATCGCCATTTATTAAAAAATCTTAACAAAAATAATTCTAATTTAGAGGATATGTCATCAATGCCGCGAAATGAAAAATCCGAACAAACTAGCTTTAGCGTAACTAATGTCAGAGTAGCTTTTGAATGTCCGCGTCTATTTTATTTGCACCATCATTTTGATGGGAAAACTTTGTTTGTGCCAGATGATCGCATCAAGGGAATTGGCACTGTATTTCATAAATTAGCAGAAAATTTTATTGGTATAGCTAAGAAAGAACCGCAATTTCAAGCTTTGTTTGAGCCGCCAGTTGAGCAGTTGAAAGTGGATGCGATCGCAACTCAAATGCAACAGCTATTTTATCAACTAGCATTTTTCCCTTATCTACAATCAGCTATTCAACAAGACTCAAATCAAGCGGCGGCGTTGCATCAAATCTGGCAGGGATTAACTAGATTGATTCGCCACTGGACTGAATTGCTTATTAAAAATAGACGCGATTGTCGTGCGGATGCTGTGATTTCCCGCACTTTGGTTACTGGAGAATTCAGCCTTGAGCATAACTTCACTTTGCCAGATGGTACGCAGCAAAGGTTAATCGGAAAACTTGATAGTTTAGTCTTCGATTTTGAGCAAAAGCGCCTCTGTGTGGTAGAGTATAAAACTTATGAGCCTGTCGATCCCTCCGCTCAATTAGCCCAGGTTTCTCTCTATAGCTATATGCTTAAAGAAAAGAAAAAAGTGCCTGTTGATTCGGCAGTTTACTGCGTTTTACCAGAGTTCAAAGAATATCGCTATTCTTGGGAACAGTTGGAAAAGACAGTACATCAAGTGATTCCTCATAAATTACAGCAAATGCGGGAATGGCTGAAATGGGAACCGCCTCATCCCAATCCGCCGCCACCAACACCCCAACCGCACCTTTGCGATATTTGTCCACAGCAGGAAAAGTGTCAGTCTTTTTTTGTTGTTGATAGCAGCCAATCTACATCATCTGAGAAAGTAGTAATTACTCCACAAGCTGAAAAAAAGAAGCCTGAAGCGACTAAAAAACCTTTACCTACTCCTAACGCAGATGCGATCGCAGAAAAGTTAGTAGCAACCCTCAAGTCTTTTGGTATTAGTGTTGATTACCAAGGGGCAGCGATCGGGCCAGCTTTCATCCGAGTTAGGCTCAAACCTCATCCGGGAGTAAGAGTTGCCTCCCTACTAAATAGATCTGCCGATCTACAGGTGCAACTAGAATTAGCCAATCCGCCGCTGATTGCACCGCAAGCTGGGTATGTCAGCGTCGATCTACCGCGATCCGATCGCCAAATAGCCAAAATTGAGGATTATATTCAGCGTCAACAATTGCCCTCAACAGCACCAGTGAAAATTGCGATCGGGGTGAATCTGGACGGACAATTACTAGAAGCTGATTTATCCGATCCGAATACTTGTCACTTTTTAGTTGGTGGGACGACTGGTAGCGGTAAGAGCGAATTTCTGCGAAGTCTTCTCCTCAGTCTACTCTGGCGTCACTCCCCCAAGCATCTGAAAATTGCCCTCGTCGATCCCAAGCGGGTAACTTTCCCAGAATTTGAGGGGATACCGTCGCTGTATGCACCCGTGGTTAAAGATAGCGATCGCGCGATCTCCCTCATGACTGACTTAGTAGCAGAAATGGAGCAGCGTTACCAGCTCTTTGAAGCTGCTGGGTGTGCCGATATCAGCGCTTACAATCAAAAAGCAACCAAACCCCTACCCCGCATTGTCTGCATTTTCGATGAATATGCTGACTTTATGGCGGAAAAAGAAATTCGCAATGCGCTAGAATCGAGCATCAAACGGCTAGGCGCTATGGCTCGAGCAGCTGGCATACACCTGATTGTGGCCACCCAACGTCCAGAAGCCAGAGTTGTCACCCCCTTAATCCGCTCTAACTTACCAGGAAGGGTTGCATTGCGTACCGCCAGTGAGGCAGACTCGATTATTGTGCTAGGTGGCGATCGAAAAGCAGCTGCCTACCTACTGGGTAAAGGTGATTTACTCTACCAAGCGGGATCGCATCTGCACCGATTACAAAGCTTGTTGGCTACAATTATCGAGTTGCCCCAAAGCTAGCATTCACCTGCCACAGAAGGCATCGTCAGACGATTCGTCTACCTCCGTAGGAATATTTTAGGAGCTAACGCCCTTTTGCCTTTTGTCTAAAAATATTAAATTTAATTAAGCGTTTCCATTTTAGAATCGCTATGGTATCCAGATCGACTTTGCTAAGTAGGGCGTCATTCTTGAGAGGACTGAACGAATGGGTTATATCATTTCAACTGCCAACATGAAAGGCGGCGTCGGTAAGACGACCCTCACCGTAAACTTGGCCGCTAGTTTGGTGAAAGATTTTGGTAAGCGGGTTTTGGTGGTCGATTTAGACAATCAAATCAGTGCGACTCTGAGTTTGATGTCTCCGCAAGACTTTTCCAAACGCCGCAGAGACAAACGGACACTGAGACATTTGGTAAACAAGGCAATTAAACCGGATATTAAGCTAACAATACCCATTCAGGATGTAATTTGCCCCTACGTCTGTTCGCTGAAGGATCTAGATTTATTGCCAGGAGATCTTGACCTCTATGATGAATTTTTGGTATCTGAAATGCTCTATGAAAAAGCCATTAAAGGAGGTCAGCCCAACTTTGAACAAATTTGGATTCGCTTTGAAAGAAGACTGGTACAACATATTTTAAGCCCGGTCATTAAAGACTATGATTTTATCATCCTTGATTGTGCGCCCGGTTATAATCTCTTAACTCGTAGCGGTCTTCTGGCTAGCGATTTTTATATATTACCCGCTAAGCCAGAACCTTTATCCGTCATTGGTATTCAATTGCTAGAAAGACGGCTAGCTCAACAAAGAGAGATTCATAAAGACGATCCAGTTAATATTCAGTTGCTGGGAATTGTCTTCACAATGTCAGGTAGTCTGCTGACGGGAAGGTATTACCAGCAGGTGATGCGGCGAGTTAATGAAGATTACAGCGCTACAAAATTATTCAAAACTCGCATCCCAGTTGATGTTAGTGTCTCCAAAGCAGTTGACACTTTCATGCCTGTTGTGCTATCCAATCCTCAATCGCCTGGTAGTAAAGCTTTCACGCAGTTAACGCAAGAATTCTTACAGAAAATCAGCGTTATTAGTACTGTCAAGCAAAACCCAGCCAAGTTTGATTTGGGAGAGTGAAGGGAAAGTCAAAAGTCAAAAGTCAAAAGTCAAAAGAAAATAGGGCTTACGCAAAAACCAAGGTTTTTGCGTAAGCCCCCCAGATTTGGGGGGCTAGGGGGGAGAAAAGCGTAAGTGCTAGAAAATAGGGCTATGGGCTATGCCCATTTTGACTTTTGACTTTTGACTTTTGACTTCTTCAGGCTAGTGCGGGAATGCAACGATCGCACAACAGGGGATGTTCGTGGGATTTGCCTACATAAAGCGAGTAGTTCCAGCAGCGATCGCATTTTTCCCCTGACGCCTTCACCACACCCACAGTCAAACCGTCAGACTCTCCTTTGTACTCCAATCCAGACAAAGCTTCTGGCGATTCCAACAGTTCTACCTGAGAAGAAATAAACAGGTAACGCAACTCATCCACGCCCTGATTGAGTGCTTCGGATGCGGTGCTGAGTGCTGAGTCGGGAGTGGGGAGTTCTATCTCAGTAGTTACTGAAGTGCCAACCGCTGGTTGTACAATAGGTGTTTGTCTTGAAGCAGTTTTGCCAACAACCTCTTCTTTAAAAGATTGAATTTCAGCGAACAACTCTTGGCGATCGGTTGCATTGATCAATTTCCCACTAGCAAAACGCAGACAGTATACAAACCCAACGATTGTAAACAAGGGTTCTAGCAGAGGGAGACGATTTATAGCATCCATCGTCGCACCCGTTACATAAAGTGCGCCTGCCACTGCCACAATTAAGCTAAGTAGTGTCAGCGGTTTTTGGTTGTTTTGCAGAAATCCGCCCAGATTATCGAACCAATCAGATAAAACAACCGAAAAATCCGTCAATAACGTTTGCAACTCTTGGTAGGATGTTTCTTTTCTTGTTACCTGTATGGGGATATCGACTTCTTCAACTTCAACGGCTAATGGCTGACTTTCAGGATTCAAAACCTGCAAGCGTTGGCGTAACTCGTCGTCAGCGACGTAAAGCAACACTTTGGCTTCCAGAGAAGATCCGATCGTGTCACCTTTTCGCGCTTGTTCCATTACCTTATTAACTTCCCCGCGCATTTGCCGCAATTGTTGCCAAAATGCAGCGAGTTCGGGGTTTTTCCAACGCGCATCTAATTTGACCCAACCGGATTCAAATACAGATTTGTAGGGTGTTGGATAAGGAATATACTGCCAGATATCTTCTGCTGTATGGCATAGAACGGGTGCGATCGCACGTGCCAAATTTTCCACAGCAATAGCCAATACCGTTTGGCAGCTACGACGCCGGAAAGCATTCGCAGCACTGATATAAAGCCGATCTTTGGCAATATCCAAATAAAAATTGGATAAATCGACGACGCAGAAATTCTGCACTGTTTGGAAGAATCGGAAGAATTGGAAACTATTCATAGCTTCCGTCACTTCCTCGAATACTTCAGTCATTCGGTGCAGCATATAGCGATCGAGTTCCGGCAGATTTTCGTAAGGAACGGCGTCTTTTGCTGGATCGAAATCGTGCAAATTCCCCAACAAGAAACGAGCTGTATTGCGGATTTTATTCCTCACATCCCCCATCTGCTTGAGGATGTTTTTGCTGATAGGAACATCGGCAGAGTAATCTACCGAAGACACCCACAAGCGCAACACATCCGCGCCATAAGGTGGTTCCTCTTTTTGATTTTTACCGCCCTCAATTACCATCGCTGGGTCAATTACATTACCCAGGGACTTACTCATTTTGCGACCTTGTTCGTCCAAGGTAAAACCGTGAGTCAACACTGTTTTATAGGGAGCTATACCATTAGTCGCTACACTTGTCAATAAACTGGATTGAAACCAACCCCGGTGCTGATCGGACCCTTCCAGATACATATCGGCTGGGTAGTGCAATCCGGGCCGCTGTTTGGCCACGGCTGCCCAAGACGAACCGGAGTCAAACCAGACATCCATCGTATCGGTGCCTTTGCGGTAAGTGCGATCGCTATTGTGGTATTTTTGGGGCAGCAGTTCTTCTACCGAGAGTTCCCACCAAGCGTCAGAGCCTTTTTCGGCCACAATTGCTTGGACGTGAGCGATCGTTTCCGCAGTCAGCAGCGGTTCGCCCGTTTCTTCATCGTAGAAAACGGGAATGGGGACGCCCCAACTGCGCTGACGGGAGATGCACCAATCCGATCGTTCTGCCACCATTGGAGTGATACGGTTTTGGCCTTGGGGAGGAATCCATTTTACGGATGCGATCGCATTTAGCGCCTCTTCCCGAAATCCTTCCACGGAAGCAAACCATTGTTCTGTGGCCCGAAATATTGTCGGCTTTTTCGTGCGCCAATCGTAAGGATACTTGTGGACGTAGGGTTCTTCCTTCAGCAAAGCACCCGCATTTGCCAAAGCTTGAATCACTGCTGTATTCCCTTCACCCAGCACATTCAAGCCAGCAAATTCGCCTGCTTCTTTAGTGAAATTGCCATCATCATCAACTGGCGCGAGGATAGGCAAATTATAACGCCGACCTACCTGATAATCTTCTTGACCGTGACCGGGTGCTGTGTGAACCAATCCCGTACCCGAATCGGTGGTAACATAGTCTCCGCCGATGACGATCGGACTTTCGCGATCGAACAGCGGATGACGATAAATAGAACCCTCCAAAGATTTCCCAGATCCCGTCGCCTTCACCGTCAGGTTAACTCCCAGAGTAGCCGACAACCGCTCTACCAAATCTGCCGCGACGATCAGGTATTTAAAAGTGCTGAGTGCTGAGTCCTGAGTGCTGAGTGAAGGTTTGTTGTCTGTTTCCGACTTTTGATTTTGAGGATCTACAAGAGGTTTCTCTACCTCCACCACTGCATAAGTGAGGTTTGGATTGACGGCGACTGCCAGATTTCCCGGTATTGTCCAGGGAGTTGTCGTCCAGATAGCTACCCCCAATTCTGGCAAGTATGGTTCCAAAGCCGATTCTAATGGCGCAGACAAACTGACGATCTCGAAAGCTGCGTAGATGCTGCGCGAGGTGTGAGTAGGGCGACCTTGAGCATCTTCAGGATATTCTAATTCTGCTTCTGCCAGTGCGGTTTTGGAACTGGGACTCCAATGAACCGGCTTCAAACCCCGATAGATGTAGCCTTTCAGCACCATTTCACCGAAAACGCCGATTTGCGCCGCTTCATATTCTGGATTCAAAGTCAGATAAGGATGATCCCAATCACCCCAGACGCCATAGCGCTTAAATGCTTCGCGTTGCTGTTCCACCGTTTTGAGGGCGAAGTCTCTTGCTTTGCGGCGCAGTTCCAGGGGTGTGAGGTTTTGCCGTTCGGCTGATTTCATGTCCTGCAAAACTTTAAGTTCGATCGGCAATCCGTGACAATCCCAACCAGGAACGTAGCGAACCTTGCGTCCTTGCAGCAGCTGATACTTATTGATAATGTCTTTGAGAGTCTTATTCAGGGCGTGACCGATGTGCAGCGCCCCGTTGGCATAAGGTGGCCCGTCGTGCAAAACAAAGATATCGCCGGGATTGTTTTGCGACAGTTTTTCGTAAATCTGATTTTGGGCCCAAAATTTTTGCAGTTCGGGTTCCCGCACGATCGCGTTCGCCCGCATATCAAACTTTGTCTTGGGCAGATTAACGGTGTCTTTATAAGTTTTCGATTCTGTCACAATCTCTTGCCGAAAAATGATTAAAGGACAAAAAATAAAGGCTAGGGAAGAGGGGCTAGGGGCTAGGGAAGAGGGGAATTTTAGATTTTAAATCTTAGATTTTATTTCAATTTGAAATCTGAAATCTAAAATCTTCCCTTTTCCCATGTCCTGTTTCTAGCCCACTTTATCTGGAGGCGAACTCGGCTGATTCTTCGCTTGTGCGTCTTCTACAGCTTCTTCCACCAGTTCGGGATCGGGTGGATTTGGTCGCTTGAGTCCAAATAAGTCATCTTTTTTGGCAGACTCCGATGCAGATACTTCAGCCGCCTTTGATGTTACTTCTGGAGTTGGAACGACTTCTACAGTTGTAATGATATCAACAGCCGATGATTTTCGATCCGCAGGCTCATCTACTACCAGTGGTTTTGTGGGTGGAGATAATTCTACCCCTGGGTCGATGTTTTCTACGGAAGTAAATGATTGTGTCGGCTTAACTTCCGGGTATATTTTAACCGTTTCAGTTGTGGTAATTGGTGGGGCAGCTTCTTTAGTTGCGGCGACAGGAGTAGCAGACTTTGGGGTCGCTGGAGTCGGCTTAACTTTAGGCTTCTTTGCCGCATCCAACCTTGCCATCACTTGCGTTTTAGCAGTGGCGAACAAATCGGCCAGCTTTTGGGGCAGATCGGAAATCCCGGCAGGAAGGGATACTTTTGAGAGCTTTGACTGTACGTTGTCTTTGAGAGACTCTGCTTGGACTCTAATCGTTTGTGCCGCCTCTTCCTGACTCGGTAAATCTGTCTGCTGTGCTGCTGGGGTGAGTTCCCGCCGCAACGTCAGGGTTTGCCAACCAAACCAACCCAACAAGGCGACGCCAGCTATTTGCCCCACCAGGACACCGCCAGTAATGCGTCCAGCACAGACCCATAACATCAGGGCGTAAAATAATCCGAGCCCACTCCAATAAAAATCACTTTTGCGGTGGACTTCTGGTACGAAGAAAGCGGCAAGATAAACGCCAAGGCTACCAAGTCCGACAGCCAGTGCCAAGATGTATGCAAGCATATCGCTGCTCTACTCATCAAAGGAAAATTGTATCAAATTGTCTTGTATCTTTGAAAAAATCTCTACGATTCAATCAGTTTTAGCAATAATTAAGAGGTTAGCATCTTGTCAGAGTGAATTTGTAAACTTTTTCTGCTTTGGGGAAACTGCGCTAAAAACAGGAGTTTGGTGATGGGATTCAAGATTTTCAGTCCGGCGACCATACTTGTGGCGATCGCTTCTATGGGCTTGTCAGGCCCAGTATACGCTCAAACGGCCATAGAAGCGATCGCCCTTAGTGCGGTTTCCCCTGACGCATCAAAGTCGGCAGATGCGATCGCTGCTTTACGTGCCAAAGGGCCAAACGGGTTGCAGGCATTTTTAGAGGTTTATGGAGATGAGTTGAAACGCGATCGAGCCAATCCAGCTATATCATCTTCACAATCGAGACTAAATGCAATGCTGGATACCATCTGCCAACAGCGAGACTGCTATGAATCTCGCTTGTATTGGTATACAGATTTGGAACAAGCAAAGGCACAAGCAAAAGCAGAAGGCAAACCGATCCTCTCGTTGCGCTTGTTGGGCAGACTGGATGAAGAATACAGTTGCGCCAACAGTCGGTTTTTCCGCATTGCCTTGTATCCTAACGCCGAAGTTTCCAAGCTGTTGCGCGATCGCTTTATCTTACACTGGCAATCGGTACGTCCCGTTCCCAAAGTGACGATCGACTTTGGCGACGGACGACAGATGCAACGCACGCTTACCGGCAATAGCATTCATTACATTCTAGATGCCGAGGGAAGACCTATAGACGCCCTGCCGGGACTGTATGGCCCAAAAGCTTTCCAGCGACAATTAGAGCAAGCCGAGAAAACAGTCAAAGAATCCTCTAGACTGACAGACTCCCAGCGCGATGAGTTTTTGCGTCAGTATTATCGATCGCGCCTTGCCGAAATAGAGGGAAACTGGGCAGCAGATCTATCAAAGCTGGGCATCTCATTACCGCTCGGCAGGGTTGAAAATCCTCAGCCTTCAAATAATGTACCCACAGCAGAACAAGCCGGTCAAGTAGCGATCAGTAAATCTAGAGTCGAAATCCCGATCGTTCGCGCCATCTCCCCAGTGCGTACAGCCCTGGAAAACGCCACCGATGACTCTATGTGGGCGAAACTTGCCGAACTCCACGCAGAAGAAGCCCGCCTCGATATTAACAGCCAAACACTAATGCGCCGGAAAAACCCGATCGCCTATCAAGTTGACGAATCACTCCAACGTACTGTCCGCAACTTCGAGCGTCTGATCGCCGCCGACACAGTTCGCAACGAATACTCCCTCCACACCAAACTATACCAATGGTTCGCCGAAGGCGTCAGCACCAAAGACGTTCAAACCTTAAACGAACGGGTGTATGCAGAATTATTCCTCACACCCAGTTCCGATCCCTGGTTAGGACTTTTCCCCAGCGACGCTTACACTGCGATCGAAAATGATGGAATTGGCAGAAGAAATTAGGGGCTAGGGGCTAAAAAAGTCAAAAGTCAAAAGTCAAAAGTCAAAAGTCAAAATGATCGTGGGGCAGAGGGCTAGAGAGGCTAACTGTGATTTTGAACACAGATTCCTCTATCCCTGCATCCGCGCCTATCCGTGTCGTGTAGAGGAAGATAGGAAAAAGGAAAAGATTTCAGATTTTAAATAGAAATAAAATCTTAAATCTCAAATCTCAAATCTCAAATCTCAAATCTCAAATCTCAAATGGGCTACCCTGAAGGGTAATTAACCCTACAAAAAGTAAGCAACAAGTTTTATGGCACTACAAAGCTTTGGTGTGATTGGTTTAGCCGTCATGGGTGAAAACTTGGCGCTGAATGTAGAGCGCAATGGTTTTCCAATTGCTGTATACAATCGCACAAAAGAAAAAACTGACGCCTTCATGGCAACACGCGCCCAAGGTAAAAATGTCGTAGCCACCTATAGCATTGAGGACTTTGTAAAATCCTTGGAACGCCCCCGCAAAATCCTCATTATGGTGCAAGCGGGTAAACCAGTGGATGCAGTGATTGGTCAGCTCAGTCCCCTGTTAGAAGAAGGCGATATTATTATCGACGGCGGTAACTCCTTGTTTGAAGATACTGCCCGCCGCACCCGCGAATTAGAGCCAGCTGGGTTTAGGTTTATCGGTATGGGCGTCAGCGGTGGTGAAGAAGGGGCGCTGAATGGCCCCAGCTTGATGCCGGGAGGAACGACAAGCTCTTACGAGTATTTAGAGCCAATTTTGACCAAAATTGCGGCTCAAGTGGATGATGGCCCCTGCGTGACCTACATCGGCCCCGGTGGAGCCGGTCATTATGTCAAGATGGTGCATAACGGCATTGAGTATGGCGATATGCAGCTGATTGCAGAAGCTTATGACTTGCTCAAAAATGCGGCGGGACTCGATCATAAGCAACTGCACGAAGTTTTTGCCGAATGGAATACTACCGACGAACTCAATTCGTTTTTGATTGAGATTACAGCGGATATCTTTAACTACATAGATCCAGAAATAAATCAACCCCTGGTTGAGATGATTATGGATGCGGCGGGGCAGAAGGGAACAGGACGCTGGACAGTACAAAGTGCTTTAGAACTGGGTGTCTCTATTCCGACGATGACGGCGGCGGTGAATGCCCGGATTATTTCTTCTTATAAGAAGGAACGGGTCGCTGCTTCCGAAATTTTAACTGGCCCTTCTGGAAAATATGAAGGAGATCCCAAAATCTTTGTTAAGCAAATTCGCGATGCTCTCTACTGTTCAAAAATCTGTTCTTACGCGCAGGGAATGGCTTTATTGAGTTCGGCGTCGAAGGCTTATTCATATAACCTTAACCTGAGTGAAATTGCCCGGATTTGGAAGGGTGGTTGTATTATTCGGGCGGGGTTCTTGAATAAGATTAAAGATGCCTTTAAGGAGAATCCAAACTTGCCGAATATGCTGTTAGCGCCTGAGTTTACGCAGACGATTTTGGATCGGCAATCAGCATGGCGGGAAGTGTTGTCACAAGCCGCAAAACTGGGTATTCCAGTTCCGGCGTTTAGTGCGTCGTTGGATTATTTTGATAGTTACCGACGCGCACGCTTACCCCAAAACCTCACCCAAGCACAACGCGACTACTTCGGTGCCCATACTTATGAGCGCCTTGACAAAGCAGGTTCCTTCCACACCGAATGGACTAAGGCTGCTGAGGATTCCGTCCAAACTTCTACACCTCGTCCTCTTCAAGCCCAAGATCCAGCAACTGCTGTTCGCACTACAGGTGGTGCTGAATAAAGTTATAGGGTGGGCAATGCCCACCCTAGTTTTGTTTTATACCAAAAGGTGATTAAAGTGCGTCGCCTTATTTAACTGATAAGCTGCTACGCAGCTAAACCGGACAAATAGCATTAAGCTGTCGCGCATTTAACTTGTATAATTTGGAGGCTGAAACTCAGGTGTAAGTAGGTAGGCGGGATTAAACTTCACTATGTAACAGTATGTAAACAAGGTCAACTTAGCTGCGGTCGTGCATTATGGATACTGTACTATCGTTTATATAGTTGCGTTTTACAGAGCCGACCTACTTAGCCTAGAATGGGTTTACAAATTAGGTGCGTAGCAGCTTACCTTTGTTTTTGATTTTTCTATACCATTTAATCTGGAATTCGCCTTTGACAAATTAACTGTCCACTGATAAGCTTAACTCAAGCACTCAAGCTAGTAATTTTTATCAGTATACTCACGATACTTGGTAACGTCCTGGGAAATGTGACGCTGAATTAGGCAGAGACTCAACAGACATTACTTGTATGTATCTTCCTTAATCTGTACCAAATTAACAATTAACTATATGTCTGGCTCGCTCTCTTCTCAGCCTTCTGATGCTTCCGACCCATCACTTCAAACTCAGCAAGAATTGAAGGGAGATCGTAATCAAGCAATCGGTCACTCAGTCAATAGTACTGTTGTTAGTGGACAAGTGGTAAACCTGACAGTCTATGACCGTCCTCCTATTCTGCGAGGACAGTTACCAGCTAGCCCAGTGCAGCCTCCAGACAATCTAGACTATAGATTTCAAAAAGTTTTACTAAATAAAGTCAATAAATATTGGATTCAAGGGGTACTGGAAAAGTCCCTATACAACCAAGCGCTGATTGAACTTAGGTTAGAAGAGCGATTAGATGCAGTGAAAGATCCTTTCAACAGTTTTCAAGCTCTACCTGATGAATCAAGAAAAACTCCACTTGACGATAGGGATATTTATGATGTATTTTTTGAGATGGGAGAGGGACGAACCTTACTTATTTTAGGAGAACCAGGAGCAGGAAAAACAATAACTCTTTTAAGGCTAACAAAAGATTTAATCACTCGTGCTGAAGAAGATTTAAACTATCCCATTCCGGTAGTATTTAATTTATCGTCTTGGATTTATAAGCGACAAACAATTACTAATTGGCTGATTGGAGAGCTTGATAGTAAATATCAGGTTTCTAGAAAGCTTGGTAAGAAATGGATTACAAATCAAAGGTTACTTCTCTTGCTTGATGGTTTAGATGAAGTAAAAGTTGATTACCGAGAGGAGTGCGTTCAGGCTATCAATCAATTCATGCAACAGTATGGACAGACTGAAATGGTTGTTTGTAGCCGATTGAAGGATTATAAAGTACTCTCCAATCGTTTAAATCTGCAAAGCGCAATTTACCTTCAGCCTCTATCTATTGAGCAAGTTGATCAATACTTTAGTAAAGCTGGTAATCAACTCAAAACACTTAGAACTCTTTTTCAAAAAGACATAATACTACAAGAATTAGCTAAATCTCCGCTAATGCTCAGCGTTATGAGTTTGGCATATCAAGATGAATCTAGTAAAGAACGGATTGAAGCAAGTTCAGTAGAAGAGTATCATCAAAAGTTGTTTAATGCTTATATTAAGCAGATGTTGAGGCGTTGGAGAGTAGTCGAGCCTAAATACTCGAAAGAGAAGTTTATGGGTTGGCTAACCAATTTAGCTTTGAGAATGTCCCAAGAATCTCAGACAATATTTTTAATTGAACAACTTCAGCCCACGTACTTAGGAAATAGAAAGCTAATCATTGCTTATAAAGTTAAATTACTATCGATTAGTGGTCTAGTCGGAGGCATTGCAGGATGCTTAAGTCTAGGATTAGTGGGAGGGTTGGTTGTCCAGAATAATGTACTAGCTTGGAAGCTTACTGATGGGTTGTTTTGGGTTCCTGTAGGTGCATTGACGGGTACATTACTTGGTACTTTAATATTAGGATTAAGTAGAGTAAATATTGAGGCAGTTGAAACGTTAAGTTTTTCTTGGAAAGGGATTATTCAACACCTAATTAGTAGTTCTACAGTGCCTAGAGCTTTATTATTTTCTCTAGTTTTTACCTTGCTTATGGGATTAAGAAGTGTATTTTTAATGTCTGACAAGTCCATACAGCATAGTTTAGGTGATAACCTGGTTTTGACCCCAGAACATAGAGTATCATTTGCAATAATTTCTAGCTTTACTTTTGCTTTATCTTTTGGTATAGTGTTAGGTGTAATCAATAGTTTGAAAGGTTCAAATATAGAGATTAAAGCAATTCCTAACCAAGGAATTTGGAGATCGGCGACAAATGCTAGTCTGATGGGATTAATCGCCGGATTGATAGGACTATTTATAGGAGGAATTACAGGAGGATTGATTGGCAAAGCGTATTTTGGCTCTGTACCTAATTCTGTTATCAATATTGGTCTGATTTATTCACTTCTTTATGGAGTTGCATTTGGTCTAGTTGGTGGTCTGTTTAATTCAGCTAGCACTGCATGTGTACAACATTTTACTTTACGTTTGAGTCTTTACTTAAAAGGTTTTTTCCCCTGGAACCTTTCTCGATTTCTCAACTATGCTACCGATCATCTTTTCTTACAAAAAGTAGGAGGTGGTTATATTTTTATCCACAGAATGCTACTAGAGCATCTCGCTAAGCAGTCTAAGTAGCAAACTGAATTACTTTTCAAGAAACAATTTTGTACTTAGAAGGAAAACTAATGTCTAGACAAAACCTGGAACAATTCAAAAAATTAGTTTTAAGAAAAACAGACCTGCAAGAACAACTCAAACAAGCTGCTAATGAGCAGGAATTCATCCAACTGATTGTAAACCTAGGCCAGGAAAAAGGTTATGACTTCACAGATGAAGAGGTTGCAATATCTCTGCAAGAGCAGAGGCAGGCACTGGAGAACATGACATTTGGAGAAAGAACAATCCGCAACCTTAGAGCAGAGTGGCAGCCTAGAGTAGGCGGATTGAGAGCAGTTATATGGGGAGGGGGGGATAGATTGTGAAAACAAAATCCTTATCCACAAGGATTTTAAACTCCTCACCTGTTTATAATCTAATTAGGGTTACTACAGGCTTTCTTGATGTGTACAACAAAAAATCCTGCCTAATGATGATGCTCCTATTTTTTTCAAAGTAAGATATTAATTGTATGACCATTTCGATGGAAGATTATATAAGAGTAGTTATTCCCTATCTTAATGCTGAGTTAATTAGTGTTGAGGCTTTATGCCAAGTCCAGAGGCTAGCACGATCTTTACCTCCTTCACCCACTGCCTTTTTTGAATGCCGCCTTGAAGATAACCAACCTCAAGTAGACTTCTCGATTGGTCTCTTCAGCTCTGTATCCGATCATTTTATAGAATATTTTCTGATCCAAGCAGATTGGTATAGTTACAGAGATATTTTCTTAGGCTTGATCAACTCAACATCGATACTAAAACAGTATATTTCCTATATTTTTCTAGAATTCGATCTACCTGGTAAGTTGGTACAGTTGCCCATGCCCTGCATCTTTCTGGCTTTTGAGCAGGAAGGTTTGAGCAAAACTCAAGGCTTGATAGAGTTAATTTCTAAGAATTTTGGTTATTCTAATACAGCATCTCTTGAATCTAATCTTTCTTATTATTTTGATTGTTTACCCCCTAGTTCTACAGTCACTCCTATTGGGTTGATGCTGTCCCGTCCAAACAAACCAGTTAGATTAGGTATACAGGGAACTAGTTCACAGCATTTGCTAGATTATTTAGCGAAACTTGGTTGGTTCGATGTAACTAGTACATTTTCATCTATTACTCTAGCTTTAGAAAAGTTTGTAGACTCTTTCCGCTTATGCTTTGATATTTATGATAGTTTTTCTCCCAAAATTGGCTTGGAGTGTTTTTTACAGCAACCTTCTGATGAATCACGTTGGCAACAACTTTTAAACTATTTGGTTGAGATAGGCGTGTGTACTCCAGTAAAACGAGATGCCCTTCTTACCTGGCCTGGTTTTTCTCAAAAAACAGATGCTCCAGAGCTTTGGCCTAATAATCTAGCTGGGGGCGATCTTTTATTAGGTTCCAGCGCACTTAGTATTTTCTGGCGAGAAATCAGCCATATAAAAATTATTTATGATGTAGCAGAAGATTGCTTATCGGCTAAGGGATATTTATCTTTTGGTCATAGCTGGCTTGATGTCGATCTTATAACGGAAATTTCTGATAAGTAGCTTGGTACAATAAAACCTGGGACATAAGTTCTTAAGCTGCAACATAAGTTCTCAAATTGCTTGGTAGATGCACTTTGAGCAACAGCCAATAAATAAATTTTAGATATGTGTTAAATATCAGGCGATTTTTCGTTCAATTACTGGAGTCAGATGTTCTGGAATGCCTGCCATCTGAATTGCAGTACATCCCAGTTTATAAGCAAATTCAATTGATTGTCCAGATGCGATCGCTTCGTAAAACCCAATGGCAAACTCAATTGCAGCTTTATCGCCAACTGCTTTATTCATCCCAATCACATAAGGTATATGTTTAGCGATCGCTTTTGCTTGCACTTCCGAGTAACAAGCATTCAGGACAACACATTCAATCTGTTGACCGAATAATTGAAACAAATTAAATAATGCCTCGGTACTAACAAGCTGCGTCTGACCTGCATCATTTTCTAACACTAACCCTTCTTCACCGCTACCATGTCCAGAAAAATGCACGATCTGCGGTTTGGAATCAAGTAATGCTTGGTAGACATCCCTAGAACGAACAGCCCATTGTTGTTGTAGAGTAAAAGCATCTTGACGATGAGTGCGTTTTAGTCCAGATTGAATTTCCCGCACTTCTTCACTCAATCGTAGCTGTGATGTCCCTTTGGGATTGGCAGCTAAAATCAAAATTGTTTTAACATTTTGTTGATTGTTCGTTGCAGGTGAAGCAGGGGGCGGTATCTCAGAAGCGTCACCTTGATTCAACGGTGAACTAAAAGTAATATTTCCCTTAGAATCGTTGAAAACCTGTCCCCCGAAAACTCCAAATACCTGCCCTCCTGAAACCGTACCAATAGTCTGATTCTGCCTACCTGTAACATTTTGAGTAACTCCGCTTCCAGAGTGGCAGTTTGAGGAGTCTTCTTTGAGAATTTGTGCGATCGCTTCTGCTAAACTTGGGTTTTCTTGGAGCAAAATCTCCAATTCTTCCTGAAATAGAGCTTTACGTTTCTCATTCTCTGGCTTTCCTGCCAATTGTTGCGCCGCAATCTTAGCATCTTCTTTAGCTTCTACTTGCGGTTGCAGCTTCTCCCAAATCTTTTTAGCCTTATTCCAGGCATCCTCGCCAATCTTACTAGCAGCACTCTCGGCTGATTTTTCACCAACTTTCATCAAAAAAGGCAGACAAGGACTCAGGAAGGCCATCAGTGCCACGATATCCATCTCTTTTACCTCTAAATTCTTGAGTCGAATCCAATCAAGATTTTTATACAATAGCGCCTCTCCCCTACTTATGATGATAAGTAAATCTTCACAAACACCCCACAGCGGCTATCACTGGGACGGGACCGATCGCCGTTTCTTTGAAGGTTGGTACTACCGCGTCACCTTACCGGAACACCGTCAAACCTTCGCCTTTATGTATTCGATCGAAGATCCTCTAGGCGGCAAACCCCACAGCGGCGGGGCAGCACAAATTCTGGGCCCCGATGATGAATATATTTGTCGTACTTTCCCAGATGTAAAGAAATTCTGGGCGTGGCGGGATGCCTTGGGATTGGGTCATTGGGGCAAAACCGACTCAGAAACCCGGTTTCTCAAAGAAACCGGGTTTCTAGAGCCAGCTGATTTCAAAGACTCAGAAACCCGGTTTCTCAAAGAAACCGGGTTTCTAGAGCCAGCAGCGTTCTCTAGCCATATTCAAGAAGGCTATCAAGTAACAGCTACATGGCATCAAGGAAAAATTTGCGATCGCGGTTCCGGTAATTATTCTCGTTGGCAATATGAAATTAAACCAATCTACGCCTGGGGAAACCAAAACGCTTCCCAACAATCAACCGCAGGCTTTTTCTCTTTCTTACCCATATTTGAACCCGGATGGCAGATATTAATGGCTCACGGACTAGCCACCGGCTGGATTGAGTGGAACGGCAAACGCTACGAATTTAGCGACGCACCAGCATACAGCGAAAAAAACTGGGGCGGAGCCTTTCCCCAGAAGTGGTTCTGGGTTAACTGCAACTGCTTTGATAACCAACCCGACCTCGCCTTAACAGCAGGCGGAGGCAGGCGAGGAGTGCTGTGGTGGATGGAATCTGTAGCGATGATTGGACTCCACTATCAAGGCAAATTCTATGAATTCGTGCCTTGGAACTCAAAAGTAAGCTGGGATATACAGCCGTGGGGTAGATGGCAGATGCAAGCCGAAAATGAACAGTATGAGATTGAATTGACTGGTACGACAGACCTACCCGGAACTCCTCTGCGGGCACCCACCGAAAACGGTTTAGAATTCGCGTGCCGCGATACAATGTTGGGTCAGTTGACTCTCGAACTACGAGAACGGCTCGGCGGCAAATCTAAAATTATCCTGAAAGCAAACAGTTCTCTGTGTGGATTGGAAACAGGCGGCAGCCCTTGGAATGAATCTTGGCTGTCTAATTGAGATTTATCTGCTATCATGGCTTTGTATCAGGGGCTGTGGCTCAGATGGATAGAGCGAGCGCCTCCTAAGCGCTAGGTCATGGGTTCAAGTCCCATCAGTCCCGTACTAATCCAATAGCAGTTGAAAAGAATCTTTCAAAAGATTTCTAAAGTGGTACTCTGGGAGCGATACCTACGGCTAGGAAGACAATCCTATGCTTACTATTTATCGTCAACGCTATTTAGCTGTCTGCATGGTTTTAAAAATTTCTCGCAGTCAACAACGATACAAACTGAAAAAAAATTCCCGCTCTAAATCGCACTTTAAGCGCAGATTTTTTCTCCCCGCCCTATTGTTTACTGTTGCACTTTGGGTTACCTACAAACAAATTAGAAGTCTTGAGCAACCCCAGGCAGTTTTGATGTTAGGTGGCTCAACACCGGCATTGGAGCGAGAAAGGTTCACAGCAAACTTTGCGAGTAAGTATCCAAATTTACATATTTGGATTTCTTCTGGTGGTCTTGGTGGCTACAATATTTACGTCAAAAAAGTTTTCGCCAAAGCGGGTGTTGACTCAGACCGCTTATACTTGGACGAACAGGCTGTAGATACGGTCACGAACTTCACCACTTTGGTTGATGAGTTAAAAGCTCGTGGTATCCATAGCGTTTATTTAATTACTTCTGACTACCACATGCGCCGCGCTCAGATTGTTGGCGAGATTGTTTTGGGAAGCCGGGGAATTGTTTTTAAGCCTGTACCAGTTCCTTCTGGGAAAGCGCCCGAACCTATTGAAAAAGCTTTCCGCGATGGAGCTAGAGCAATTCTTTGGGTCACTACTGGAAATACAGGTTCAAGTTTCAGTCGGCTTTTTTCCAGTCACTAATTCTGTCGTAATAATTCAGGGGCTTTCGGAATTATTATGCTAGTGTTTATGGTGAACATTTTTGTATGGACACAGCATCATAAATATGTCGATAACTGTTTACAGCGGTTCCCGCTGTAATGAAGTACATTTTAAGTAGGGGCGAAGCATTCCGGTAGATGATTTATTGGTAATCAGCAAAGATGAATTACGGTCATGCTTCGCCCTTCCCCTTCGCATACTGTACCTCTTAACAGCGGGAACCGCTGTATACCAAATCCGGGTTTGTTACCCCATGAGAATTTTTGGCTTAAACATTGTAGAGACGTTTCATGAAACGTCTCTACAGCCTAGAGACATAAAGGGGGTAATCGTTGCGGATTTGGTATTAGATCAAGTTACATCTGAACTTATCGCTTTCATGTCTTCAATTTCAAACAAGCTAACAACTACTCCTGCAATAGGAGTAGCTAGAAAAATTCCCAGCAACCCTGCTAATCTATAGCCTACTAATAAGGCAAAAAAGACTACAACCGGATTAATATTGAGCGAGTTTTGCATAATCCGAGGAGCCAGCAAGTTATCTTTTATCTGCTGAATCACAATGGAAGCGATGAAAACATTAAATGCTAACCACCCACTTTGAGGTAACAAAATCAAACAAATTAAACCGAGACCTAATGTAGAGCCAATTCCCGGAATAATTTGAAAAACTCCGCCTATGACTGCCAAAATCAATGCAAAAGGCACTTTTAAAATTAAGAATACAATAAAAGTGGCGGCGCTAAAAAATAAACTTAAAAGCAACTGACCTCGAAAAAAGCCTAAAAAATTGCGCTCAACTATGAATGTAAATCGACTTTGTAGGTGTTTGGGGACAAGTTTAAGGGCGAATCCCCAAAGTTTTTCACCATTTAGTAGCATGAAAAAAGCGACAACTTCAATCAGGATGAAATTAACGAAATTGGTTAGCAATATTGTCGAACTAACGAAGCTAGCACCAATAAAGGCTAGGGCTTGGTTACGTAGAGGTTCTTCGACGGCACGAATATCAACCTGAAGATCTCGGGAGCGAAGATAATTTTCTAGTCTCTCTAATAAAGGTGTTAAGGAGTTTAAAAAACTAGGTGTGCCCTCAAAAAGTTGTTGTCCTTGAGATACAATGGCGAATCCTACGGTAACAGTGAAACCCCCAACCATTAAAAGGCTGAGCAAGAAGATTAAGCTAACGGCTAGACCCCGTGGCAAAAAACGATGCAGCCATTGCACTGGATAGCTGAGCAAAAAAGCGAAAACTGCTGCTAAGCTGAAGATGACGATGACATTTTGAAAGTAATCCAAAAGCAGTATTAGTGCCCAGCCAGAGGCAAACAGTAGCAAAAAGCGAATTAATGCTAAGTTATTGACTCGCTCCCAGAAATTTTGTGTAGGTGGTTCACTCATATTGCCTCCAGGTAGATGCCCAAGATGTTTATAGCGTCTACTCGCTGAAATCGAGTCAGGAATTTGTGGCTTCATTGTCTACCTTCACTAAGGATAGAAAAATTTAATGTTAAATAGCGATCGCGTAGCTGGAAGTACAACCTATTGCCTGAACCAATTGGACGGGTAAATTCCGGGGTAAGCGAGATATAGTTTTGCTACTGCCGGTTGATGAAGTTTACTTATCTGCAAACCCCATTGTGGGTTCTTGCACCAGTACGTAAGGCTGCACTATCAGAGCGTTAAATCGCTTAGCTTGGTTAGTTTGCCAAGAAGCCATTTGAGTGGGGGACGGTTTGGAAATCAGTTGCTCACCAATCCAATGCTGGATAGATAAGACATCATCATTAGCGATCGCGACTCCCACATCTACTAAGTCTAGTCCTGGATTGACCACAATTAAGCGATCGCGCTGAGCGTGGGGCATCAGCCATTCCCACTCTGCCTGATCCAGGGCCGCCGCTAATTCCACTTTTAGATCCTGCATTCCTCAAAAATTTTGCTTAATTTATGGCTTATTCTAGCTTGCCATTCCAGTATGAAAACTCTCTCTGGCTAGATAGTTCAACGCCCCAAGTCGTGCATTGCATTAATCGCCGCTGCACATTTTTGCGTCACAGCTTCTAATTCATCTCGCTTTCCAGTACTGGGAGGATTTATTATCTCACCAATACGTACCGTTACCGACACCAATCGCGGTATCGGAGAACCTTTTTGCACGATCTCCTCAGTACCCCATAAACTCACCGGCAGCAGGGGAGCTTTCGCCTTAGCCGCAATCATCGCAGCACCCAGTTTCGGTTCCGTAATGCGTCCATCTGGGGTGCGCGTCCCTTGCAAGAAAACACCTGTAGCCCAACCCTGTTCCAGATAATTAAGGGCCGATCGAATCGCGCTTCTGTCTGCTGACTGGCGATTGACTGGATAAGCGCCGTACAAGAGAATACCTTGCTTGAGAACGGGAATTTTAAATAACTCTTCCTTAGCCATAAAGGCGACGGGACGACCCACGCAAGAAGACAGAATTGGCGGGTCAAAGTAACTGGCGTGGTTGCTCGCTACCACCAGTGGCCCCGATCGCGGCACTTGCTCTGCACCATAAATGCGACCCCGAAAGTAAACGTGGAGCATGGGGCTAACTACCGACCACTTAAAGGCGCGGTAGAACAACAAGTTAATCAAAGGTTCTCGGCTTCTTGCCACAGCAGACAATTCCGTAAACACACACAAGTAAAGCAAAATATTAGCGTAGCAGCTTAATTGCCAGCAAACATAGCCTGCTGTCCTTGAGGCGAAGTCGCATATCCCGTGAAAGCTTGAACTGCTGGAGTAGGTGGATTTTTATAGACGTAAAACAGAGTTCTTTGATAGGGATAATTGGCGGTTCCTGGCGTTACGCCATCGATCGCAACAACCCGCACTGTTTGCTGGTTTGCTACTTGAGCGTAAGTGGCATAGCCAATGCCATTATTTCCTAAAGCGCGGAGCAAGCCTGTCGTCTCATCCCTTGGTAGGGTAGTAATATTGGGAGTCGTGCCAAAATTAGCACCTTTTAGCACCAGTTCCTGAAATGACTTATTTGTGCCGCTAACGGCTGGGCGATTAATTACCTGGATGGGTGCTGCTGCGCCCCCTACGGCAGACCAATTGTTGATTTTCCCTTGAAAGATATCCGCTACTTGGGTATTGGTTAAACCGCCGCTGAAAGGGTTAGTTTTCCCTACTACTACTGCGATTTGATCGGTAGCTATTGGCACCGCTACTAAACCCTGACTTTGTTCTTGTGCTGTCAAAGGTCGCGATATCGCCGCCAAATCTACGTTACCAGCTAGAAGATCCTGAATTCCCCGATCGGAACCGCCAGCATTTGTAGTAACGTTACTACCTGGAAATTGTGCCTGAAAGCCGCGTTTGAGGTTTTCGTTAATTGTCACCATGCTGGTGGCACCATCAATCCTGAGCGTTGTGCCTGCTGGGACTGAAGTAGGTGCTGTGCCTACTACTGGTGCTGTGCCTACGGAAGGTTGCGCTGCTGTGCCTGGTACTGGCGCTGTGCCTACGGGAGTTTGCGCTGCTGGTTTTCTCATCACAAAGAACCAGTAACCACCACCTGCGAGCAGCAAAAATAACAATATAAAAAGAATTGGGGGAGGGCCGCTTTTCTGAGCCATAAAATTTTTAGTTTCCTGGAAGTTGCTTGTTGTTGGAACCTTCTAACATTTCGAGACGACGAGAAATTTCGTCGTCTATAGTCATTCTTTCCATGTCAGCTTGAAGTTTTTCGGCTGGGTTTTCAGATAGTTCAGCTAAGGCGTTTTGCTTTAAATTTCGGCGCTCGACTGCACCTTTAGCCGCTTCAAACTGAGATTTAGCCGAACCGATATCGAATTCATTGTTGACTTTGGCGATCATACCAAGCGCCTCGTTCACTTCTGACATATCTTTCATATTCTGCATATCGGTTTTGTAGCTTTCCAGCTTCATCCGTTCCCGATTCAGCTTCTCTTTGGAAGCTTTCACCGCCGCCTCAGCTTGTCTAACCATTTCCTCGATTTGCGGCAAAATTTGCTCGGTTTGAATTACCCTCGTCATCGCCATCCGCGCTGCTTCTTCATTACCGCTCTTTGATGCAATCCGCGCTTGTTGCTCGAAGGTTTGCAATTCTTTTACTTTTGACTCGTATTTTTGCTTGGCAGTTTTATAAGCACCATCTTGAGCCGCAACTGCTGTAGCTAGCTTATGCACTGATTGCTGCATTGCTTGTAGGGATTCTTCGGCTACTGCTACAGCCACCTTACCGCCTTGTTCCACCGGCATTCCCCACAGCCAGTTCCAAGTGCCGACGATGGTGCGTCCGGCTTTTTCTCCCATTACCCAGTAAAGTACTTTTTTCATATCGCGGCTTTGCCTCTTTGATAACTTGGTTTAAGCTTTAGCCTTTAACACTCTTTGGGAAACTTTTACTCTATATTTGACAGATTAAACTGATTCTACTCTAGTGTCTAGAGTTACTTTTGGAAATAATACCAGGTTTAGGTTAAGATTATGTTAACTAACTGTTAGGGACGTTAAACGCCACATTTATCCAATCTCGACGCGATCGCACCGGCATGACGCAACCATCCCACTCCTGCAACCCAAATCCGGGATGGTAAGTGTCCCACAGGCGCATTCCGATTAAATTTCAGTCCTTGATAATAATTATCGGAGTTATAGGTGGGCCAGTTGACCCGGTTGCAAAAAGTCACGTAATCTCGCCTAACGCTTTCGTAAAGCTGTTTTTGCACGCTGAAGCCAAAGCGATTCTGGCTATATTTTACCCAGAGTTGGTCAATTATCTGTAAATCCTCGCAGGGAAAGCGATCGATATCGCTAACTTCGAGATGTGTACCAGGTAGTTTACCTAAAGCTTGACACATCAGATTCCATGTTTCGCGATCGGCTTCTTTCCATTTCTGCGTTTCCAGCAGAAGCTGCAAGTTATTGTAATCTACCCCCACTTGGGAAATCAGGATAGTACGTGCTGATGAAGAGGTATGAGTAGGAGATTGAATTTGATTGATTAGGGGTAAAAATTCCGTTTTCGCTTCATTAAAAGTTGTCGATTTAATCGATTGCAATACTTCATCGATAGTTGTTTCGATTTTTTGTGCTGGCATTTGTTTAGCTGTTGCCGATTTAATTGCTTGCAATACTTCATCGGCAGATTGGAATCGATCACTAATCTTACTTTGCAGCAACTTATCCAAAATATTACCCAGATCTGAGTCTACCGTCGTTCCTTCTGGTAAATAATGATGCCAGAGCCAAAACTCATTATTGAAATCATACATATCCAAGGGAGAAACGCCAGTTAGCAGGCGAATGCAGGTAACACCTAAACTGTAAAGATCGCTAGCTGGAAAGGCTTTGCCTTTAGCTTGTTCGGGAGATACATACTTTTGGCTACCGACAACAGTTCCGGTATGACCCAGGCTTGATTCTGTAAATAATTTCGCCACGCCAAAATCGATCAAAACTAACGATCCCTTTGTTATCTTCTCTTGGTTAGGATGCGATCGCCGGATGATATTTTCCGGCTTAATGTCTCGGTGGATTACCTTACGTTCATGGATAAATTGCAGTACTGGTAACAAATCTTCCAGCAGTTTCCAAATCTGATATTCCTGATAAACACCTTGTTCTAAATCTTTTTCTAAAGTCTGTCCATCAATAAACTCCTGCACCAAATACAACTGTAGTTCCTGTTCAAACTGCGCCAACAAATAAGGGATTTGGGGATGTTTTCCCAACTCATCCAAGTGAACTGCTTCTTGGCGAAATAACCGCGTTGCTTTGTTTAAGTATTCATCATCGTCCGAGCGAAAGTATAATTGCTTGATTACACAGCGGGGTTTAGAGGGGATATCTTCATCGATCGCTAAAAAAGTTTTACCAAATCCACCCTTACCCAAGGTTTTAATGGCACGATAACGTTCTCTGAGTAACAGCTTGGAGCCACAACACAAGCAAAATTTCGCTTTGTCTTGGTTTTGCGGATTTTCACATCCCGGCTTCACACAGTAGCTCATAAACAGTTTTTAGGGGTCAAAAGCTGACAACTCGGCAAGGCTACTTATATTCTTCAACTTTAAATTAGGACAGGTGCGTTTAATCAAGCCTGTCAGAACTTTACCGGGGCCAATTTCTACTACTTCTGAAATACCTTCTACTGGCAATTGTTCCATAATTTCTCGCCAACGGACAGAACCAGTGATTTGCTGGGAAAGACGCTGTTTTAATACGCCTGCTTCTACTGCTGGTAATGGTTCAACATTTGATAGTACTGACACTTTAGCATTTGCAAAGGTTACAGACTCTAGAACTTTCTCAAATTCAGCGGCTGCTGTTGCCATTAAGTGGGAGTGAAAAGCGCCAGATACATTTAACTTAACAGCACGCTTTGTTTTTACTTGGGATAGCACGGTTTCTACTGCTTCTGGTGTGCCGGAAATCACAACTTGGGTAGAACTGTTATCGTTGGCTAAGACTACATCGGCTGTTTGTTGGATTTTTTCTTCTAATTGTTTGCGATCGAATCCCATCAATGCGGCCATCATACCACCGGCAGCGCTATCCATCAATTGCGATCGCTCTTTTACTAAGCACAAACCGGCTTCAAAGTCAAACACTCCCGCCGCATAAAGAGCAACATATTCTCCCAAACTATGACCCGCAACTAAATCGGGTTGCTCTCCCCTTTCCCGCATCAAGTCAGCCAGAATACTTTCTACCACATACAAACAAGGCTGGGTATAAAGGGTGTGAGATAGTTTATCTTCCTTGCTTTGGCAAATTTCCACAACCGACCAGCCTAAAATCTGCTCTGCTTGTTCAAATTTAGCTTTAGCATTTGGGATTTCTAATAAATCGACTCCCATACCAATTGCTTGCGAACCTTGTCCCGGAAACACCCACGCCGTTTTAGTCATTTGTCTTTTGTCCTTTGTTATTTGTCCTTTGTCATTTGTTCATAACAAATAACGGGATTATCAATTTAATACAAAATGGTGCTTTTGGCAACGGCTTGTTCATTGCTCATTGTTGAGGGGAATGAACCATTACCAGTAAAAAATGTCAATTTTTTACCATGCAAAGTATAGATATTTTAATACTCATGCTAACTCAAGTTGCTAGTTACTTGTACTCTGGGTATGTTGTTGCGCTTTAGCGCTCTTATACCAACTTGGTTAAGAGCGCTAAATCGCAACAA
>NZ_JAIQZN010000245.1 GCF_023333585.1 Argonema antarcticum A004/B2 | reverse complement strand
TCTAGTTTGAGAAACTCCATTACCACCGCTGGCGTTGGCGGGTACCCAGACACGGCTGTAAAAAAGTACCGTAAGTCTTTCTCGTAGGCAGTTCTAGTATTTTTCGAGCGTTTTTGCTGCAACGATTCTGCGAGCAGATCGCGAGTGCCTAATTTTAAATTTAGCGTGCCTGGAGAATTTATCATTTAGCCTAGTTTTGATGTACGGAAACATCCATTATTATCGTACATTAAGATTTTAAACCCAATCAGACGGGGGTGGTAAGCAGAAGTTGGCAGGTAACCGCTCGTAGTTGGGATAGGCTGTGAAAACCTGTAGGACATATTTAACTGTGTGGTTATACGAGTTAAGCCCAATAAACTCTCGCATACGGTCGATCGTCGTCCAAATTGCTTCTACTACTGACGGATCTAATGATTCAAATTCTTGCTGCTCTTGAGCGGATAGAGAAGTAAACGTCCCATACTTCAACCATGTCAAATGACATTGGCGCTTAGTCACTTCCGGCATTTGGCTGAGTAACAGTGCGGCTCGATACAAAATGCCAGCGGTTCTCACCATATATGGATGTATGGGAAATTCTAGTCCAGCTTTTACCCCAGCTCGCTCGATGATATGGTGCAGGGAACGCGGCGATAACCGATGGCGACGTTCCGAAGGAAAGAGTATAGTCGCTCCCTTATAATCTTGTCCTAGCTGGCGTAAAAGTTTGACTTCAGCAAAAGAAAGTATGTGGATATCCGGGATGAGTTCTTGGCGATAAACGCCCCGGCGTCGATTTCTATAGATGGTTAATGTGGCTGGTGCTACCTTTTCGGTCATGTGGATATGTTGCCATTGCAGTGATGCAATCTCAACTGGTTGCAAAGCATGACCGAATGCGATCGCTATCAGCACGGAGTCGCGCACTGGGTTCCTTGAGGTTCTAGCCGCTTCAACGAGCGCCTTAATTTCGTCTGGATACAAAAAATTGCGCGGTCTACGGTCTTTATTGAGGGGTTTATGAGGCGGATTGGGCATATCCTTCTTCTAGCCTCGCTTTAGTAGTGGGGGAGCCAGAGTTTTTTTCATCGATCGGGGGTTGCGATTGCCGCC
>NZ_JAIQZN010000178.1 GCF_023333585.1 Argonema antarcticum A004/B2 | reverse complement strand
GCACGAGCGCAATGCTCACAACTTCCCGCTCGATTTGGCTGCTGGTGTGGCTGCTCCTGTGGCTATGACTGCTCCTGTTATCAATGGTTAATTGGTAGCTAGTAATTGAATCACAAAAAGGCGCTCTCTTTCATGGGGGCGCTTTTTTGTGTTTAACAAAATGGTGGGATTTCTCCCACCAAGATGCAAAACTCTTAGTTAAGAGCGATCGCTCTTGGGAGTAGCAGTATTTTCCGTCATAGGTTTTTGAGTCCGTTCTTCGATATCCTCAAGGGTTTGCAGTACCAAGCGTTTAGCCTGCAAGTTCCAGCCCCATTTTTGCAATGCGATCGCTAAAGCAGTTCCTACAACTGTGGCGATATAGTCGGCTGGTTGGGCGAGGGCGATACCAAGTAGCAGTCCCAGTCCTGCAATACCCCAAAATGGCAAAGCGACAGTCTGACGCTGTTTTTCCACCAGTAGGCTCAAGAAATCTTTTGGCATTTCGGCTACTAATGTTTCTTTGACCTGTCGTTGTTCTGCTGCGGTAACGGATAAACCTATTTTTTGGCGGAGTTTTTCAATTTTACGGGCATCGGTGCTGTATTGGGTCAGTTCATCCTCTGCCATGAGAATTAGGCGTTCGTATTGTCCCATCTTTGACTTTGATGCTACGTATTTCAGTCTAGGGGTTTTAGACCCTAAGTGTGGACTGAAACCCTGATTGCTACGTGCGATCGACCTACTCACAAAAACACCAGTAACAAAGGATGAGTAGGAAATCTGTTATATTTTGTTTTGAGTAGGTCGTGAGTAGACAGCAATCACTTCTGAGACTCCAATGGCTTGAAAGCTAGTAGAGATAAGGATTCAGAAAGACGCGCCCTGGAGGACTTGAACCCCCGACATCAGGTTTTGGAGACCTGCGTTCTACCAACTGAACTAAGAGCGCACGCTTATTTATCAGAGCGATTTCTATGATAACAACATTATGAGAGTTCGCGCAAGCAAATCCCATAATGTTGCAATAACTAGGTCAGGGGCCGATCGAACCGTTGCTTCAGACGAGTGGCCTTGCCGACGCGATCGCGCAAGTAGTAAAGTTTAGCACGGCGAACTTGGCCGCGACGCACGATCTTGATGCTGGAAATTCGGGGAGAGTGGATCAAAAACACTCGCTCTACACCAACGCCTTGGAAAACGCGGCGCACTGTAATCGTTTCGTTAATCCCCCCATTGCGCTTGGCGATCACGACACCTTCGTAAGGCTGTGTCCGCTCTTTACCGCCTTCCTGAATTACTACCCCGACTTTGATGGTGTCGCCTACGTAGATTTGGGGTAAATCTTTTTTTAGTTGTTCGCCTTCTATTGAGCGGATAATTGCTTCAGCATTCATAAACTTTCAAAAAAAAACTCACAATTTCTCATTATATATCGATGCTTCTCTAAAAGTCTAGGGCATTGGTTATCTTACGCTTTTCGCCCCCTTGCCCCCTCCCCCAAATCTGGGGGAGAAGAAATCTTGTACCCCCCAGATTTGGGGGGTTAGGGGGGCGACTTTACCCCGGATGTAGGGGCAATTCATGAATTGCCCCTACGTCAGATCCTTTAGAAGCTAAAGGTCGTCCGCACCGTTCCGACGTAGATGGTGTCGTTGTTATCGTTGTGTTCTGGATTGAGAATCACAAACGCACCAGGGGTAATGGAGATATTGTCGCTGACTTTAATCCGATAGAAGGCTTCCAGATGGTAGGAAGTGTCGTTATCTTCGCGATCGGCCAGTTGTCTACCATCATCTAAAATTCCACCATCCAAGTCATTGCTGGTGACTTTAGGCGGCACGCCCGCGACAAGACCTAGAAAGTTGCCCTTGCGACCTATGTCTGGTAAACCCAAGCTCACGGCATAGTTGATGACATCAGCATTAGAGCCTTGATCCAATCCCGATTCTGCTTCAGCCATAGTATATCCAAACCATCCAGAAAGGATAAACCTACGGTTGGGTCGCCAGTTGAATTCTGCCCCCAAGGCATCGGCTGAAGTAGCAATACCGCTACCAAAGGGTCTTTGTGCAAAACTACTGCCCGTACTTCCCGTGAGGTTTACATCTTTACCGGGAGAGTAGTAGTGGGCATAGGTCAGACCCAGATTAAAATTACTTTTTGGAAATAATACCACCTGAGCCATAGCGGCGTATGCACCATCAAAAAGCCCGTTTTTGTCGGTTGGGTTACTAGCATTCAGTGCTAGATAACCAAAATCCAGACCGATAGACGAACCCAAGTTCAAGTTCACTGTCGCCCCAGCACCACCATCTGCTAGGCGATAGATGGGGTTGTATCGCCCAAATCGTGAAATTGCACCACCTCCACTGCTTTCAAATATTGGGTGGACATTATTTAGCAAGTCATTGAACTCACCGCTATTGGCTACCAAGGTGACCCTAGCATTTTTACTGAGCGGGAAACGATAGTAAAGGTCATCAAGCTCAACATCATTTCCATTGTCGCCATCAAACCCCAAGCGGGTCATGCTCGTACCTGTGACATTAGGACGACTGCTACTTCCTCCATCAAATTGGGTGATGTTTCGAGCTTGCACACGGGTTCTCAAGAGGTCTTTGCCGGTGAAGCTGGTATCGAAGTTCAGACGTGCCCGGTTACCAAAGATGGGGTTGTCTTGCAAGTCGCCATTATCAGCCCTTCCATTGTTGTCATCGCCAAACACGCTAGCCAAGGCGAAAATTACTTCTCCTTTAAGTTTGGTGGTGGTGGAGAATTGCTGTGCTTCCAGTCTCGCCGTGCGTGCTTCCAGCGCATCTACGCGACCGCGCAGAGTGGTGAGTTCAGCCCTAAATTCCTCTTGCAAGCGCCGGAGCCTCTCTATGTCCTCCGTTGTGACTCCACCGCCGCCTGCTGCTGCAATCAGTTCTTGTATCCGGTTTAAGCAAGAATTTAACCCAGCGGCGAATTCGTAGCGTGTCAAAGCCCGATTGCCGCGATAAGTGCGATCGGGATAACCTTCAATACAACCGTAGCGCTCGACCAGAGATTGCAGTGCTTGGAATGCCCAATCTGTGGGCTGTACGTCCCGCAATTGGGAAACAGAAGTTACTTGCTCCAAACCGCTGCTTCGATCGTTGTATTGATTGATTCGATCCAGAGTGCTGTTGGATTCTGGCTGAGCGTTGCTAGACGATCCGTTTCCTGAAGCTGGAACCTGAGCCAACTCAGTGGTGTTGCTTGAGATTGGACTTGGCTGGTTCTGGGAAAGTCCAGATGCGGGTAATTCTGTGGCAGCAGGCGTTTTGTCTTGACCGATCGATCGGGCTGACTCCTCCGCTGCTAGGGCTGAGTTAGCTACGAGAATGGTTGCACCCAGAAGTGCGGGACTGAGTTTTAGAGCGTTCCAAAGCGTTTTCGACATCTTTGCTGCCTCACACCAAATTTTATTGTACGGAAAAGCCTCAAAATCGACTCAAACAGGTCGCCGAGTATTCCATATACCTTATCAACTTATTGTATCTTTACACGCAACCGGATTTGGCAAGCTATGTGTAGGTAAAGTTAGTGGCATATACTACAACGACGCTGGAATTGCGATCGCGTTCTTCAAATTGTCAAATCCTATTTTTGTCTGCCAAGAATCAAAAAACGCCCTCGTCGGTTCAGGATGCCCTCTTGTTCAAACTGGTTGAGCAACCGCGTCACCGTTACTCGCGTTGTACAGATGACTTCCGAGAGAGCTTGATGGGTTAATGGCAGTTCGATCAATTTTCCTCCCTCTACTTCACGACCGAATTTGCGGGCTAACCAGTTTAAAAGTTGCAGCAAGCGAAGGTTAACAGGTCTATTGTGAACGATGCTAAGCAGTTCTTCGCTCTCTTGAGCGTGCAAAATCCAGGCATCCATAACTTGATACCAAAGATGAGAAGGTAAAAGACTAACTTCGGCACTTGTTAAGCACTCTATCTGATATGGATCGAGTCTAGACAGGGGTTTGCCGACCACATCTCCAGGCCCCCAAAATCCCAGGACGATCGATCTTCCTTCTTCGCTACAAGTCAAAGTACGG
This sequence comes from Argonema antarcticum A004/B2, assembly GCF_023333585.1. GTDB lineage: Bacteria > Cyanobacteriota > Cyanobacteriia > Cyanobacteriales > Aerosakkonemataceae > Argonema > Argonema antarcticum. The sequence continues at coordinate 2,698 of NZ_JAIQZN010000178.1, read as the reverse complement.
ACGACTCCACGCTCTATTTTCCATAAGCTATCAGATTGTAGTGGAAGCAAATCGTGGCAGCTGAATGTTCGCTGTTTGAGATTGGTAAGGTTGAGAGGAATAGGAGCAGAGAGCGGCATAAAATTAGGGTTTGGGGTAGGGGGGTAGGGGCTAGGGGCGACAGGAATTTAAAAGTTGAGATTTCAGATTTCAAATTTTTAAATTAAATTAAATTTGAAATCTGAAATTTGCCATTTTCAATTCTCACTAGGTAATTGGTTTGGCGTCTTGGCGTCGAATGGCAACAACAGCAGGTTTTGGTGGGTCATTTTGACCGCCTCCCGGCCAGTTGGAACCAATCGGAACTGTGCGAGTTTGCTTGAACTTCTGACCGTCAGTTGTTCTCATTTGAAACTCTCTTGTTTCGGAAGCTGCATTTTGACGAATTCCTTTAACTTCGCCTGGATGTTGTATTGCTAAAAACAAGGTTTGCTGGTCTTGAGTGAAAAATGGCCCTGTGGTTTCGCAATCCATTGGCCCCATGCCAAACAGGTAGGCGTTGCCTGCGTTAGGGCCCGAAGTGGGGATGTACCAGATAGCGTTGTTGCCAAAGCAACCGCGTCTAAGGGGATCTCCCGGATCGTTGTGTGCTGCTGAGGACATATCGGTAACCATCCAGACGTTGTTATTGCGATCGATCAAGAGGTTGTCGGGATTGGAAAAACCAGCCCCACCGTCAGCAGGTTCGCCCCCCATAGCCAGCATTTCCCAACGAAATGTCATGGCAGCTGGGTCGTTTTTATCTTCCTTCAGGCGCATAATCCAGCCATATTCCCAAGGGCTTTCTGCTTTCGGCCCCTTGAAGATGCGCTTATCTGGGCCACCCTCGCCGCCGGGAGAACCGGAGGTGTAGGTGATGTAGAGGGAACCATCGCTGGCGACTTTGGTGTCTTCGGGACGCGCTGTGGGGGTAGCACCTGCTGCGTTGGCGGCAAAGTGGGCATCGATGAGAATGGCACCTTGTTTTTCTTGGGCGTTGCCTATATAGAGGTCGTTCAGGGTTTTAAATTTTTGTTTAAAACTATTGACTTCTGCGTCTGTCTTTGCATTAAGTACTCCTCCGTCTGGACGCTTGGGGAGGGTGAGCAATTTACCCTCGATATTGCTGGGACTGACGGGATTTACTGGCGTACTTGGTTTGAGGGGAATCCAGCGCCCAGTACCGTCGGGGTTGAAGACAGCGGCATAGAGCATTCCATCTTCTAGCAGGCGGGAATTAGCTTTGGATTGGGGATTGCTGACGTTGCCTTTGCTGACAAATTTATACAAGTGTCCGCCTCTGCGATCGCACCCGGAATAAAATGCCAGGGGTTTGCCTGCGACAACTCGAATGCCTACAGCTTCGTGACGATAGCGTCCCAGCCAAGAGTGTTTGGTGCCGTAATCCTTGGGGTTAGCTGGGTCTACTTCTACTATCCAGCCATATTTGTTACCAGCTAATCCCAGTACGTTACCTTGTCCAGATAATTCTTGTTCGCCGATCGCAAAAGCTTGCTTGCTGGGGTCGAAAGCGGTGCCATCGGCATATACTGGTTCTGGTACTTGGATTTGGAAGTTCTCTTCGCCGCTAAGGACAGTGCCCCAAGGAGTTGTCCCACCAGCACAGTTGCCAAAAGTGCCGATGATGCGATCGCTCAATTTATCGATATAACCTTGGCCCTGGGTTTTCCGAAATACAAATGTAGCTGGCCCAGTTGTTTTTAGATAGCGATCGTCTTCTAATCCAGAAATACCACTAATCCTGCGATCGGATGACGAATTTGTCCGCACCCACTTGCCATCTGGATTTTTGCGAATGGAAATAACACCTATTCCCTGATCTATCAAAGCTTCTTTGCAAATTTCTCGTATTTTTGCTTTCAGCGCCTCCTCTTCTGGCGGCAAAGCAAAGGCATTAATACCATTATTACCAACAGTTTTTACCGCCGCCTGTACCTCACCAAACGGCAAAGTTTTCTTTATCACCTTCGGATAGCCTTGCAGCCAAGAGATGGGGCTGATGTATTCAAAATTGACTGTCAGATAACCTTCATCTTTCCCAGTTTCTATGAAAGACAAATAATCATTGTTATAGCCAAAGCGAGAATCGCCTATTTTATCACCCCAAGCACCAATAATGTCATAAATGAAGCCTTCTGGCAGCACCAGATCATCCACCACTTCGTAAGTACTGTAATTCCTTACTACTTGAGCGGCTGGAATTTCATCCATTTCTAGAGGCATGGGGCCTTTGATTGGCTGGAAGATCGAATCGCTACCAGTAAATTTTTTTCTGTTTGCCAGAAACGTAACCGCAGCCACCGCACCAGCACTAGCTCCGAGCAATAACAAGAAGTCTCGACGTTTGAGCTTCATAAAAAGCTTTAGTTTTAGAAAGTAAGCAAGATTAAGCTGGTCAAAAGCGGGAGCTTCAAAACCAACTGTACTATTGTAAGTTTAGGAACTGGTAAGACTTAGGTAATGGTAAGGTTAAGTTAACCTAGTGCCGCTACGCGAAAGTCAAAAGTCAAAAGTCAAAAGTCAAAAATCCTTTGAGGAACATTTTTATTGCTTTTCTCCTCTCCCCCTCTCCCCCTCTCCCCCTCTCCCACTCTCCCACTCTCCCACTCTCCCACTCTCCCACTCTCCCACTCTCCCACTCTCCCACTCTCCCACTCTC
>NZ_JAIQZN010000177.1 GCF_023333585.1 Argonema antarcticum A004/B2 | reverse complement strand
CTGACAGACTTGTTCTGTCAGCCGATCGTCGGTTACTGAGTTACTTGCCGTCGCGAATGAGGCTGAAATGCTCTTGCTTTCTAGGTTATGGCAATTCACCGACTCAGGGTTACTACTCTCGGTAACGCTGGTACTTGCTTGGTTACTTGAAGAAAAATAACCAACATCGTGGGTGCGATGTTCCTTAAGGCTAAAGTTACTCTCTTGTAAAGAAGGTGAAAAAGTGGCGGAATGTTCTATCGTATCTTCTTGGCAAAACTTAGTGGCATCATCACCGGGGAAATCCCCCCCGCCACCAGAACCACCTCCACCCCCCCCATCGCTGCCACCCGGAAAATCGTCATCCGGGTCATCATCCTCCACTAGCCAATCTAAATTAAGAGACTGCCACAATTTCTCCGGTACAAACAAACACTTTTTATTGACCCGTTCCGGCTGATTGGGGTAAAGAGCGTTACCATTTTCGTCAAAGCGTATAGTCAGCAAAGCACGCTGGTAAGCCAGAACGCCGTCGCGATCGCTATGCAGTTTAGCACTCTTATTTTTGGTCGCCCCCATCTCGACCAACACCCGTTCCAGAACCGGACGGTTGTAAGCTGGAGAAAACTGGCGCTCGAATTGAGTCCAAATCGAAGGTAAGTGCAATGCCAGTACCTTACCGTATTCCCTACTTTCGATCGTATCCGCGTTCCAAGTTCCGACATCGTTGGCGGAAATCAAAGCGGGAAGCTTCTCAAAAAAATCCGCCACGCTATTGAGTCCGCTTAAATTTTCATTCATGGTCGGACAGAGATGCTTAATTACCCAACCTTCAACGTCAATATCCAATCCACCTAACTCGGCAATTTTCTTAGTATAGTAAACCAAAGGCGCTAAGTTATCTGCCGCACGTTCATGAGCAGTAGGCAGATGTCGATTTAGACGTGAGCGTAAAGCGTAAATTTCCTTTTGAGGATAGCCAATTTTTATCAAATCTTGAAAAGCACCCGCTGCTTGCAAACAAGATTTTCTGAGTTCACTCCAAGCTTCTCTGTTGCCATCTTTGATCACGGGCATAAATAGATGGATAATGCGACTTTTAGTAGCCGGATTGCTTTCTCCCAAACTTTTATTGCTGGTCACAATCAGAGATGAATGAGGCTGTTGAGAATTGCCGCGCACCTGTCTGGGGAAAGCGTTGTACAATCGGTGCATGAATTCATCTAAAGTTTCGCTGTCTTGTTTTTTATTACCAAACGGGTCATCCCACAAACTGGGAATAGAACCCAAACATTTCAACCGTTCGTAAGCCATACTCACAGTGGTAGAGCTTAATCCCCCTCTTTCCATATCGCCCCAACCCGCTAAAGATAGTGCAGACCGCACGGCAACTGTTTTCTTGCTTCCACCGTCACCACAGGGATTTAAGATGGGGAAAAATTTCTCAACTTTGATGATTTCTTGAAAGTTAAGGGAAGCGGCAACGTAACCGTTGCATAGTAAGAAGTAAATGAAATTAGAACCGGCAAATTTTTGCTGCGCTTCTAACAGGTTTCGCAGCGCGTGGCGATTGTGAGGTAGGATTTCTGGAGGAAGGATGTTATCTACAGCGCCCAAGCTAGGATTGTAAACCCAGCGCGATCCTTCGCGATCGGTAGGGGTGCCATCCGATAAAAATTGGCAATCGGCGAAAACCCAGGTACCATCTTCTTGTTGACCCCACCTATCGATGCAGCGATAGGTTTTTCCAGCACGATTGACATGGTAGTCTTTTAAACGTTCATGAATGAGGGCTACGAGTTGATCTTGGGAAAGGCGACAGCTGAGGTGGACGCCAAATTTTTTGTTGATGGTAGTCCTAAACTCTTTAACGGTAAGGCATTCTAGGGATTTGAGCAGAATTTCTCGTTCGGTAGACTCGAAAGCGCGTTTGATTTTGACAACATAGCCGCCGCCAGCGTCCGAACCCGGTGCGGCCATTACTTCGCCGATAATAATAAAGTCAAAGTCAGTTAGGGGTTTGAATTTGAAAGTACCATCTTCATTTTTAAACCATTTGCCGATTTCTCCATTCCAAGACACGGGTGCCCTCCAGTCGTTTTCATCCCAGTCGTCGCTATCGCTATAATCGCCACCGTCATTACCTCCACCACCTCCTTTTTGTGAGTTGTTGTCATTGCGGTTAAAGTTGTTTGGAGTATGGCCGTTACTATTGTTATTACGGTTGGAGCCTCCTTTCGAGCTACCGTCGTTACCAAGTAATAGGGAAATTGTACCCAGCGTGCTAGAGTCTTCTCGATCTCTAATTGTTTTTGACCCCTCTGTGGCACGGCTGAGCCCTGGTTGAGGTGAAGTAAGGGTTTCTGGAATTTCTATGGTTCCTACTGCTTGTTTGATTTCAGGCCAAAAGTAGGTAGCAAGTGCTTCCGACCACTGTTTGTCTACTGAGGAAGCCCATAGGGATGCTTCGCGCAGAATAATTTCGCGAACTGCATCTGATAGTTGTTCATTTTGGTGTCCGTAGGAAATATCTAACTTGTCTGGGGAGTCCCCCAATTGGCGATCGCCGTTTGACTGAACTGGACAATGGCTGGCTATAATATGACGGGCTGTCCAGCGACAGCCGTGGGTGGCTCTGTCGAAGCTGGTGTGCTGTTTCCAGGCTTCGATGCCGTTTTTGATAATAAATTTATCGGGGTCACCGTCGCCGTCGTCGCCATCAGGTAAGCGTGGAGCGACGTAGGGGGTAATTCCGGCTGCAAGTAAACTTTTGATACAGCTGATAATTCCTTTGTCGCCTGCGGAGTCCGGGTCGAGGCAGATGTTGACTCGTTGGATGCGGTGGCGGGATAGTGTTTGGACTTGTTCTTTTGATAAGCTGGCGGCGACACACGCTATTACTCTGGTATCGCCTAAGCTTTGGGCCATTGCCGTGTCGGTAACTCCTTCTACTAAAACGACTTCGGAGTGCAAGGCTTTGACTGCTCGCTCGAAGTAAAGGGGGGATTCTTTGCTGGAAAGCCAGGAACCATCTTTATCTTTTGGATTCCAGCAGGCATATTTTTTGGGTATGTGCGGGTCGGACCAGGGTTGTTCTATTTTTTGAGCTTCGCTGAGTTTGTTCCAGGTTCTCCTAGCTGCTTCATGTTCTTTTTTCCAACCGGGATGGTTTTTCTTGAGGGGGATGTTATGTTTGTCTGCGGGCCAATGCCCGTACATGGTCAGCGGTTCTCCTTGGGGGGTTAGCCAGGGGAAGATGACATAACCTTCCCATTTACGGGTGAGTACTCCGCATTCCGATGCTAGGTCGATGTTGAATAAGTGTTCGCGGAGTGTACCTTGTACTGCTTCTAGGCTGGGGTAGAGTCCGATTTGTAAGTTTTGAAGTTGCTTTTCTGTAAAGCCGCGTTCTTCTATTAGATGGGTTCTGACAGATGCGGCTTCATCCGTCCACAGGTATTGGGCGCAGAGGGTGTAGATAGTGGCGAAGATGCCCCGGCGTTCTTCCCATTTCTGGGCTCTTTCTATGTGCTGTTTGGAATAGTTGCGCTCTGGGAAGAGGTGTTCTACTCCCGCTCGTCGGGATAGTTCTCGTAGGGCTTCTACCCAGTCAGCGCCTTTGGGGTGTTCCCAGCGTCCCACTTTTAGGCTGTGGATGTAGGAGATGGGATCTCCGGCAAATCCCATGCCGGAATCGTAAAATCGCAAGGTATCTGGCCAGACGGCGAAGGATGTGCCTGACTTACTTTCTCGGAAGGGACTGCCACCTCGCCAGCGGTCTGGACTGATTTGAAATCGGTGCGAGGGGTCGGTGTAGACCATTTCTGGGCTAAGTTTGGGCAGCATTTCTTTTTCCCAGTGGTCGCGGAGGGCGTTCGTGCCGTTTGGGGTTCTAGGGATGGAACGTGTGGCAGGTGATTGAGATGCGCCGGATGGTTGCTGGGCGTCGTCAAAACAGTCTTTATTGCTTATCACGATGGCGGATAAAAAGTGGAATTTATTAAATCGGTGGCTAGAAAGGAGGTGCTGGTAACGCTTTTTGCCAAACAGGACAAATTGTGTTGGCAAAGTTCCAGAATTTGTTAAAGTCAAATAAACTTAATTACTTAGCTCTCCACCATCAAGCTAATTTTGTAATACTTGGCATGATGGTTGGTGTTTATCTGAGTGCCGCCCCTTGGTAAGAATTACTTGACTAAGAGTAGAACTAAATTGAGTAATAATCAAATATTGATATAAATCTTAATGTTGATCCACGAAGCTTTCAACGAGACTTTAAAGCGTTACCGTATTGGCGGCAGAGCCTTAGCGCAAGCCGCTGCGGTAAGTGAAAGCCTTGTATCGCATTTCAGGCATGGGAAGACAGGCGTAACAGATCAAATGCTTGATAAGCTTCTTCAGGGGATGCAGGAGATAGCACCGGGGTCGCGTAAATATTTCTGTTCCCTTATAGCAGGAGAGCCAGCCGGGGTATCGACCGTCGAAAAGGTAATTGAGGCTATTTCTGAAGAGGAAATTCCTGAGTTGCTGATGGCGATCGCACGTCGGTGGAAAGCTACTGATAATAAAGTTTTGCAGGCGATCTGAGAAACTGGACTGGAATATGGAGCAGTTGGCTCAACCGCTCTTAAAAAGCTAGACAACTCAGACAAAGCTAAGTTTAACTAGACACAAACCGAACCGGGCTGTCTGTCGTTCGATCGCTTACGTAGGCAAGCACGGTCATAGATTGAGCTTTTTGTGGCCATCTCTGACTGGATAAAGAAAAAGGACAGCACTCAGAAAAAGCTCCATTTGTGACCGCGCTGAGTATAGAGGATCTGTCTTCGGGTGTCCAAGTCAGATCTAGCTCTGGCTGTATAGCTTTCGACGTTGTATCGTCGTTGTTTCCCGGATGTCCAGATGACTTCGATTTTCCCTTGCTCATGCCATCGCCGGAGCGTTCGTTCATTGACCCCAAGAATTTCAGTTGCTTCTCTTGGGGTGATGTATTTGACAATAGTGGTATCCTCAACTCTTGAGTTATTCTACCAATATGCCCGGATATATCCCGTTAAGTGAGGATTAAATTTATCCTCTTAAACAAACTAATTTAATCCTTAGAATATCAACATATTTTTGGTTCGCCCTTAGTACTCATTGTTTCTAAAGCCGCTTGAGCTACTTGAGCAGCGGCTTCAAAGGGAAGACTTCGTACCTCTGCCAGAAGTTGTGAAATTGAAAATACAGCCGGTGGGGCTTCCCCTTCCAAATAAACCATTAATTCGTCTAGCGTCCAACCTCTAAGAGAGGCAATTTTCGCCAAGACTCTCAGTTTTGGTTCACCTTTTAATTCCAATTCCCAACGGCGGACATCAGAATGGAATGCGCCAATCATTTCAGCAAATTCTCGGTACGAACAGTTGCCTCGCAACTCTGATACCAAAGTCGCCAGTCTTTGATTGAATCCAAGATCCCGTTCGACAGTCACACCGCTCATCAAAGTTTCTTCCTTTATTACACCAAACTACCACAAAGCTAAAGCTTTGGGGCAAACAGAGTATTATGGAGTTATGCACTCCATGTGGAGTTAAGAACTCATAAAATGAATACAACTTTTGACTGGGTGCCTCCCAATACTCTTTCACCACACCCGCGTAACACATCTATTTATGGAGATGAAGATGTTACGTCTCTTGTTAAACAGATATCTGAAAGTGGATGGGTCAAGCCCTTGGTAATTGCACCCAACAGAAGCATTATCAGCGGCCATCGACGCTGGAAGGCGGTTTGCCAGCTAGAATGGGAAACCGTGCCAGTGGAAATAAGAGAGTTCCCAGGCGTGACCGCTGAACTAGAAGCGCTACTGCTAGAGAACGCTGCTAGGGCCAAAACTACGGAACAGAAGGTGCGGGAAGGAAAAGCGTGGGAAGAGATCGAAAAGGAGAAGGCGTCACAGAGGCAGCGAACCGCCGCCTGGAAAACAAATCAAAAACTCGGCAGGGGAAAAAGTGAGACGCTTATGCAAAATTGTGCAGAAGCGTCTAAAGGAACTACTCGCGATGCAATAGCTTCGCGCGTTGGCTTGGGTTCGGGTTTTACGTACTCCAAAGCTGCTAAGGTAGTTCGTTTGATAGATGAAAAAATACAAGTGGGCAATACAATTGCGGCAGAGGGTTTACGCAAACTCTTAAACGATAAAAGTATAAACGCTGCTTATCAATTTGTCAAGCTTCCACCAAGCTCTCATGACGCTATCTTGGCATTCATTGTCAGCGGGTCGGCTAAAGATACGCAGGAAGCTATTGCACTCTATCAGGAACAAGTAGATAGTTGCGATCGCTCTTTGTGTTGCGTTAGCTATGCTAGCTCAGAGGACATAGCAACGTATTGCACTTCTAATGAAAATGATTTTGGTAAGGAACCAGCCGATTCTTCCTTCTCCGTACTAGAACCATCTGAGATCGCAGACGATACTCAAGTGACAGACTGTACCAAAACTCTACAGGAGAAAGAGCCCCGTCAGGAGTACCGCAGTTGTTGGAATTGTCAGCATCGGGGAGAAGATATAGACAACGAACACATCTACTGCTGTATGTTTGGCGCTCTTTCACTGATAGATAAAAGTGCTTCCACACGCGGGGAAGAATGTGAAAAGTGGGGTAAACGCTTAGGTGAATACAACACAGCAGACTATTTGAGTAATGCCAAAACTTTTAAGGTGAATTTACCGATAGCGCTTAAGCCAATTATTGAAGCAGCAGGAGCAGTTGAGGACATGACTGCTGCTGGTTGGGTAACACAAATCATTTGCTCCTACCT
>NZ_JAIQZN010000244.1 GCF_023333585.1 Argonema antarcticum A004/B2 | reverse complement strand
CGAACGTGCAATTCATTCGTGGCAAAACTACCATCTGTGGCTCACTCTCGCGCGCATCAGATTCAAAACACAAAAGCTGGTGGCTCTGGCAACTCAGAGAATTCAAGATAATGTTCTGCAACCAGAAGTTGCAGCTATTTTTATTTATCTCCGCTGCGTGGGTGAAGTTGGTGTCTTGGAGGGATTTGCGGTCAGCTTTCGATCCAATTGGCCCTATTATCATCAGCGAAACTATCTTCTTGCGACAAGCGATTCAAACCGAGAATTTCTCAAGCCAGTTATCGCGCAACTCGGTATCAAGCTAAAAGGTACCGTCAACCGTGCCAGGAGTCATTTTGTTGAAAATATTCCTCTTGCGGAGCGTGAGCGAACTCCGATGCCAAAAATGTATGACGAGCTAAGTCCGTATGACTGATAAGAGAATTGCACTACTTTTTGTTAATGATTTTGCTGACCGTGGTGAGGAGAAATTTTTCTTAGTCTCGGGCGAAGCCGTTAAAGAGGTTGGTGCTGACGATGTGGTTAAGCAAGATTTGGAGCTAGTTTGTCATGACTACTGGCTAATTGCGCCTGTTCTCTTTAAAAGAACTAAATTGCTTCCGCAAAGGGTGATGGATGTTGAGGAGTTGCGGATTTCAATTTCAGGACTTCGACTGGATCGCGAGAATCGCGAATCTCGAGATGCCTGCTCCATTTTGCTGGAACTTGATTTGCTCAAAGAGGATGTAATCGGGAGATATAGAAACATAGTGTTCAAGAATGCGACGCTTGACACTAACACACTTGCTCTTGTGGGAAACGCACTCTTGCAACTTTCTACGGATGTTGAAGAAAAGGCAAAAGTAGCAAATGAATGGGAGCGTTACTCGACTCTTGAAAGGCCAGTCAGTGAGTATCTTATTCGTTCTGTTGCGAATGGCATAGCGATCAACAGCACCGCACTTCAAAAACATAAGAAAGATATAGATTTTTCTTACTACATGGCGCTGAAAGAGTTTTCGGCAAAATACTGTCTGCCTCTCGAAATTCCATCGGATGACGAGGTTGTTGAATATTTGACGCCTAAGGGGTTTGATTTTTCAGGCGTTGGCGTCGACTATGTTCTTAAATTCG
>NZ_JAIQZN010000176.1 GCF_023333585.1 Argonema antarcticum A004/B2 | reverse complement strand
CACTGACAACTGACCACTGACAACTGACCACTGACAACTGACCACTGACAACTGACCACTGACAACTGACCACTGACCACTGACCACTTGCACTAGAGACTAGCTATAAAGCATGGCCCGTCAATCCTGCCGAAGGTAGAAATGTCAAAAAAGCATAAAATCTATGCAATAAATTCATATCCGTAAAGATTTTGTAATTAAAGATACGAATTGAAACATTTAGTCCCATTAGCTTAATACAAAGAAACAGTCAAATAAAAAAACATAACACTGGCTTAAGGATCGAGCGTCCTATTTAGCACCGAAAAGCCACTTTCAGGTTATAGCTCTGCACAAGCAAACAAGCGGTCACCAAGAGAAGCAGTAGAAAACTAGGGATTATACATGACAATCGCAGCCACAGCAACCGTAAGTCTGAACAAATTTGAAAAATTTAAAGCCGAAAAAGATGGATTAGCAGTCAAAGCCCAGCTAGAAGAGTTTGCCGGAATGGGCTGGGAAGCAATGGATGAAACCGACCGAGAGCATCGGCTCAAATGGTTAGGCATATTCTTCCGTCCCGTCACTCCCGGCAAATTCATGATGCGGATGAGACTGCCCAACGGCATCATCACCACAAATCAAATGCGAACCCTAGCCGAAATCGTACAACGATACGGCTGTGACGGCAATGCCGACATCACCACCAGGCAAAACTTCCAACTGCGCGGTATTCGCATAGAAGACTTACCCGATATCTTCTGCAAGCTGAAATCAGTGGGCTTAACCAGCATCCAATCTGGCATGGATAACGTCCGCAACATCACTGGCTCACCCGTAGCGGGTATTGACGCAGACGAACTCATCGACACGCGGGGACTCTGCTGTCAAGTGCAAGACAGGCTCACCAACAACGGCGAAGGTAACCCCGCCTTTACCAATCTGCCTCGGAAATTTAATATTGCGATCGCCGGATGTCGCGACAACTCCGTCCATGCCGAAATCAACGACATCGCCTTCGTCCCCGCATATAAAAATGGAATATTAGGATTCAACGTCCTAGTCGGTGGGTTCTTCTCCGCCAAACGCTGCGAAGCCGCCGTACCGCTAAACGCTTGGGTTCCACCCAGCGATGTTGTCAGCTTGTGCATTGCTATTTTAGAGCTTTATCGCGATCGCGGCTTGCGGGCAAATCGACAAAAAGCACGCTTAATGTGGCTTATCGATGAATGGGGAATAGACAAATTCCGCACCGAAGTAGAAAAACAGCTAGAACAACCCCTCCAACCAGCAGCAGAAAAAGATGAAATCATCTGGGATAAACGCGACCATATCGGTGTTTATCCCCAAAAACAACTAGGTTTAAACTACGTCGGCTTGCATATCCCCGTCGGACGAATGTATGCTCAAGATATATTTGACCTCGCCAGGATAGCAGACGTTTACGGCAGTGGAGAAATCCGCCTCACAGTCGAACAAAATATCATAATTCCCAACATCCCCGACTCTCGCTTAAAAACTTTCCTAGCCGAACCAATATTGGAGAAATTTTCCATCAATCCAGAACCTTTAAAGCAAGCATTAGTTTCCTGCACAGGGGCACAGTTCTGCAACTTTGCCTTAATAGAAACCAAAAACCGAGCCCTAGAGACAATTCAGGAACTGTCAGCCGAATTATCTCTAACCAAAACAGTACGGATTCACTGGACTGGTTGCCCGAATTCTTGCGCTCAACCCCAAGTAGCCGACATTGGTTTGATGGGAACCAAGGTAAGAAAAAATGGCAAAACTCTCGAAGGCGTAGACATCTACATGGGCGGCACAGTTGGCAAAGATGCTCATCTCGGCAGCTGCATCATGAAAAGCATTCCTTGTGAAGATTTGAAGCCGATTTTACAAGACATATTGATTCAGCGCTTCGGGGCTCATACTAAGTGCTAAGTGCTAAGTGCTGAGTGCTAAGTGCTGAGTGCTGAGTGCTGAGTGCTGAGTGCAACGTCAGCCGTACAAACACAGTCCCGGCGTTGCTTTGAGCGTCTAACACTGTCCTAAACGATGTGACTGTGGCTATAAAAAGGGGATTTTAGACGTGGATTTGGGCTCAATTAAAGGGAAAAAAGCTAACCTTGGAAATTTTAAATTTTAAATTTCCGATTTCAAATTTGTGGAAAAACAGGGAATCGGGAATTTAAAATTTTAGATTGAATAATTGCAGATTGAATCTAAAATCCAAAATCCAAAATCGGATAACTCAGCCTCATTTTGATAAAAAGGATACTTTTCCATCAAGTTTCTCCATGTATACTACAGTGTCAGGTTCAGGCATCAAGTTTTCGCAAAAGCATTTTGTGACTGCTACAAAGTCACAACCAAAAAATTAACTACCGACAGGGTGAATGAAAATGACAAGATTTACTAGAAGACAATTTATTATTACCGCCGGAGCAACCGCAGCAGGTACTCTGCTAGTTCACGGCTGTACCTCCAATACCGCATCCACTCCAGCTACTAGCCCCACAGCTGCTTCCACCGCAATACCAGCAGTAAATGTCAGCGCTGCTGACACACCAGAAGTTACCACTGCCAAGTTGGGATTTATCGCCCTAACCGATTCTGCACCCCTAATCATTGCTAAAGAAAAAGGGTTATTTGAAAAGTACGGCATGAAAGATGTCGAAGTCCTTAAACAAGCTTCTTGGCCAGTAACTCGCGACAATTTGGAGACAGGTTCAGCAGGTGGCGGTATTGATGGAGCGCACATCTTAAGCCCCATGCCTTACTTTATGACATTGGGCCAAACCAAAACCAATCAACCTTTGCCTATGTACATTTTGGCGCGGTTGAATACCAACGGTCAGGCAATTTCTGTTGCTAATACTTATAAAGATGTAAAGCTAGGATTAGACACCAAGATACTGAAAGATGCTTTTGCAAAAGCCAAAGCAACTGGCAAAAACGACCTCAAGGTAGCGATTACTTATCCCGGTGGAACTCACGATTTGTGGATGCGCTACTGGCTAGCATCTGGCGGGATCGATCCCAACAAAGATGTTTCCACTATCCCCGTCCCACCGCCTCAGATGGTCGCGAATATGAAAACGGCTAGCATGGAAGCTTTCTGTGTAGGGGAACCTTGGAACGCCCAACTCGTTAACCAGCAGGCTGGATACACTGCTTTGGTAACAGGAGAATTGTGGAAAGATCATCCAGAAAAAGCTTTGGCTATGCGAGCTGATTGGGTAGATAAAAATCCCAAGGCGGCGAAGGCAATATTGATGGCTGTGCAGGAAGCGCAGCAGTGGTGCGACAAGCTGGAAAACAAAGAGGAAATGTGTCAAATCCTCTCCCAGGCGAAGTGGTTTAAGGTGCCAGCGGTAGATATTATCGATCGGGCCAAAGGCAAGATTGACTACGGTAACGGTCGCGTGGAAGAAAACAGTCCGCTACTGATGAAGTTCTGGGCAGATAATGCCTCCTATCCATATAAGAGTCACGACCTCTGGTTTGTGACAGAAAATATTCGTTGGGGCAACATTCCAGCCGATACAAAGGTTAAGGAACTCATTGACAAAGTGAACAGGGAAGATTTGTGGAAAGAAGCGGCTAAAGCCCTTGGCGTTCCAGATACCCAAATTCCCACTACCTCTTCTCGTGGTATTGAGACATTCTTCGACGGAGTTAAGTTCGATCCCGACAAACCAGAAGACTACTTGAAGTCTCTGACAATTAAGAAAGCCTAATGATTTTAAATTTTAGATGTCAGATTTAAAATTGTCATTGAAATCTGCAATCTAAAATTTTAAATTTCTGAATGATTAATGACAACTAATAGAAGGAAGGAGCATGACAGTCTAGCTTGAAAGAAGTGCTTTGGCGCTGAAGCGCAACTACGTACCAACCAATTGAAGGAGAGAAAATGACAGCCCAGCTTGAAAGAACGTCTAATCCCAATTTGCCGAATCCGATCGTTAAATATCTGCAAAAAAATTCCCGAAAAATAATTCTGCCGTTGATTGCATTCGCCATATTTTTGATCATCTGGCAAATCCTCTGCCCTCCCGGTTCAAAGGGATTGCCAGGGCCGATCCAAGTACTAACTGAAACATTCGATCCTTACATCATCAATCCCTTTTTTGACAACGGCGGTACAGATAAAGGCTTAGCCTTGCAAATCTTCGCCAGCTTGAAACGGGTTGGTATTGGATTTTCCCTGTCTGCCATTGTTGGCATCAGCCTGGGTATCGTGATTGGCGCTAATAAAGCTGTTTATGAAGCTTTAGATCCGCTTTTCCAGGTTCTGCGTACTATTCCTCCCCTAGCTTGGCTGCCGATTGCACTAGCAGCAATCAAACAAAATGAACCTTCAGCGATATTCGTGATTTTTATCACAGCAATCTGGCCGATCATTATCAACACTACAGTCGGGGTACAGCAAGTGCCTCAAGATTACAGAAACGTTGCTAGAGTATTGCAACTGTCAAATTCCCAGTATTTCTTGAATATCTTGTTTCCAGCCGCAGTTCCTTACATTTTTACTGGTCTGAGGATTGGTATTGGGTTATCTTGGCTGGCAATTGTGGCGGCAGAAATGCTGGTTGGCGGTGTAGGTATTGGCTTCTTCATTTGGGATGCTTACAACAACTCTCTCACCAGCCAAATTATCATTGCACTTATTTATGTGGGTGTGGTTGGTCTTGTGTTAGACCGGATAGTCGGCTTCGTTGCCTCAATAGTTGTACCAGCAGAACAAAAATAGTCAGTTGTCAGTTGTCAGTTGTCAGTTGTCAGTTGTTAGTGGTCAGTTGTCAGTTGTCAGTTGTCAGTTATCAGTTATCAGTTATCCCCCACTTTCCCTCTTCCCTCTTCCCTCTTCCCTCTTCCCTAGCCCCTAGCCCCTAGCCCCTAGTCCCTTCCTATGTCTGTATTTGTTGAAATAGATCATGTCGATCGCATATTCGATCTCCCCAACGGTGGCACCTATGTCGCCCTCAAGAATATTGAACTGAAAATCAAACAGGGAGAGTTTGTTTCCCTAATTGGACACTCTGGCTGCGGCAAATCGACTTTGCTAAATATGATTGCCGGTTTAGATCGGGCCACAAAAGGCGGCATTATCTTAGAAGGGCGGCAAATCACCCAGCCTGGGCCAGACCGGATGGTGGTATTCCAGAACTACTCCCTACTACCGTGGCTAAGTGTGCGTCAGAATATCGCTTTGGCGGTGAATCGAGTTTTCAAGGACAGCCCACAGGGAGAACGCCGAGGAATTATAGAACATCACATCGAGTTGGTGGGCTTGCAACACGCAGCAGACAAGCGACCGGGCGAGTTATCAGGTGGGATGAAACAGCGGGTGGCGATCGCACGCGCCTTAGCTATTCGCCCCAAATTGCTGCTGTTGGACGAACCTTTTGGGGCTTTGGATGCCTTAACACGCGGTGGTTTGCAAGAACAGTTGATGAAAATTTGTGAGGAAAGCCACGTCACCAGCGTAATGGTTACTCACGATGTAGATGAAGCGCTGCTGCTGTCTGACCGAATTGTGATGCTTACCAACGGGCCACAATCTCACATCGGTCAGATATTGGAAGTCCCCATTCCCCGACCTCGCCAGCGCCTAGAAGTGGTAAATCATCCGAGTTACTATGACTTGCGTAATCAGATGATTAACTTCCTCAACCAGCAAAAGCGGGACAAGAAACGCAAGGCGAAGCAAACAACAACAGCAAACAAAAATGCGATCGTTTCTGAAGGTTTGGAAAAAGTCAAGTTAGATATTGGCTTTCTTCCCCTCACAGATTGCGCCCCATTGGTAGTTGCGAAAGAAATGGGTTTCTTCAGCAAACATGGTTTAGAAGATGTTAACCTCTGCCGCGAACAAAGTTGGGATGCGATCGCGCAAGGTATCGCCACCGGACGCCTGGATGCCGCCCCAATGGTTGCAGGTATGCCCTTAACCATGACTTTGGGTATGGGTAACCTTACGCCCATACATACCATTACCGCCCTCGTCCTCAGTCGCAACGGTAACGCCATTACCTTAAGTAATGAGTTATTTGAGCAAGGAGTACGCACCCTCAAAGATTTTAAAAGTGCGATCGCTCGAAGCAAAGATAAAGTTTACACATTGGGCATCGTACACGAATCCTCCATGCACAACCTGATGCTGCGTTACTGGCTAGCTTCAGGAGGTATCGATCCAGATCGAGATGTGAATTTGGTGGTGATTTCACCAGAAGATATGGTAAAACACCTCAAAGCTGGCAGCATTGACGGCTACTGTGTCGGCGAACCTTGGAACTGTCGCGCTGTCTACGAAGGACTAGGATTTGTCATCGCCACCGACCTAGATATTTGGCCGGGAAATCCTGAAAAAGTGCTTGGTGTGCGTGAGGATTGGGCAAACCAATTCCCTCAAACCCATATTGCTTTACTGAAAGCTCTTTTGGAGGCTTGCGCCTACTGCGACGATCGCCGCAATCGCGAAGAAATCATGCAATTGCTTTGTCAGCCTCAGTATATCGGTGTTTCTGCCGAATATATCAGTCCCGGTTTCTTAGGTCACTACAACCGGGGTACAGGTGCTGCAACCCAAGTGCTGCCAAAATTCAATCAGTTTCACTACGACAATAGCAACTGTCCGAGTAAAGGTGAAGGCTTATGGATTTTGACTCAGCTAGCGCGTTGGGGTATTACTTCTTTCCCTAAGAACTGGATCGAAGTTCTGGAACGGGTACGCCGGGTAGATTTGTTTGGCGAAGCATCACGGCAACTGGGATGGCCCGATATAGAACCCGATCGCGTTCCATTTAAACTCTTTGACGGCGTTATCTTCAACCCCGATGACCCGATTGGCTATCTCAACCGCTTGGAAATCAAACGCAATTTCCAAATTGAAGAGATTGCGATCGATGATTCTCCAGCCAGAAAAGCGGCGTAACTTAATTGACCACTGACAATTGACCACTGACAATTGACCACTGACCACTGACCACTGACCACTGACCACTGACCACTGACCACTGACCACTGACCACTGACCACTGACCAC
>NZ_JAIQZN010000243.1 GCF_023333585.1 Argonema antarcticum A004/B2 | reverse complement strand
AACCCACATTCCGCACCCGCAACTGTCACAATCGGAAATTACGGAGAAAAAAAGGCTAAGCAAGAGTAAAAAGAGACATCTTCAGTCAAAAAAGACATTTGAGTAGCCATAAATAATCCAAAATGGGATCAAAACCTATTCTCAATAAGTAGCAATAAGAAACATTTGCAGATCTCTAGTTGTTTGATAAATAAATGATGATCTTGAATGTTTAAATAATCAGTTAACCTAATATATATTCATGGACTACCTGGATTTTTGACTCAACAAATGAGAGCTATTAATTCAAGTAACTAGCTCTTGGTGCTCAACATAATGAATTACTTGTCAAATCAAATAAATAGAAAAAGAATTAGGTGTTTAATTTATAATAACGAAGACAATCATCTGGTAATAAATTCAGGATAAAATTTCTATGTTCATTCCAATTAGAAACATGAAGTTCTTGATTTAATAGAACTAAATGAATAGATTGAAAACATTGAAATATCCACCTTAAAGTGGGACGGTCAGTAGCTTTACCCAACTGATTTTTAATCGTAGACTTAGATTCAGATAAAGCGGCTCGTAATTGTCTTTGAGCCAGTGTATAGACCAGTAAGCATAGACCCATAATCATAGCTAATGATTCAATTCTTTCTGGACTTTTCAGAAAGATACTATCCGCAAAGAATAATGGATCTTTCAGAAAGCCAAATCCCCGCTCACAACACTGTTGAGCTTTATATTCTTTGAGCATTGAATCATTGCTGAGTACAGTTGAGTCTAAAACATTTGTGGCAATAATGAAACGTCCAGCACTCAGAACATCGGCGTTAATTTTAGCTTCATTCCGGCAAACTGTAGCCCAGATAGAGTAAGCTTTTTCTGGTGGATTACCTGGTTTATTCATGGTAATTTCAGTAACTTTACTCGACTCTATCTGATGATATTTAAACGTTTTCGACAGTTTGGCTAAAGCCTTGATTGCATCAGCTTCACAAGCAAATTTCTCTTTCGATAACTTGTTAATTTCTTTGACAGCCTTCTCCTGGGCTTTCTCAATTTTTTGGGAGAGTTTACGCGAGTCTGATTCCTTCCTATCTTCACTCTCTACCACCAACCATCTTTGCTCTATCCCCGCATAAGTTATGGTTGTTTCTCTGA
>NZ_JAIQZN010000175.1 GCF_023333585.1 Argonema antarcticum A004/B2 | reverse complement strand
GCAAGAGCATTTCAGCCTCATTCGCGACGGCAAGTAACTCAGTAACCGACGATCGGCTGACAGAACAAGTCTGTCAGTCTCCCTCTGTTGCTAAACAAGATTCCCTTCTGGCTTCAATTGTCAAAGTGGAGGATAGTCTAAATGTAACTTCTGCTGTTGCCTTGACTGCGACCTCTACATCGGGCTATGAGGTTACTCAAGACAGCGTAGCGGCTCAAAGTGTTGATATTACTGGCGTTCAGGAGTCACTAAAAAACGAGGGATTAAAGGTTACTAGCTCGCAGAATTTGGTTACTCGATCGCATTCTGGCTCAATATCCTCTTCTCAGCCAGATCTAGTTGAAGAATTAACAAAAGAGTGCCTCGTTCTCAAAAGACAGTTAGAAAATTCAACAGCAGAGGTACGGTTGGATGAGCGTTCCAGTACTTTTCGTCAATTGCAAACACTGTTAACTAACTATTGCAGTGTACGGGCGGCTGTACAGATCAACCCTCAACTCCCAGCGTCTAATATAGTTTCCCTATTCGTACCGTTGGATAATCTGCTGGCTTTTTGGGGTATTGAACCTTTAGGTCAAGTTTGGGAACAAGTACCTTACAATCCCCAGTTGCATCAAGCGGATGTCAATGATATAGCTGAGGGAGAGCTGGTTTTTGTGAGGTTTGTAGGGTATAAAGATGGTGAGCGCATTCTTTGTCCTGCCAAAGTTAGCCGTACTCGACCATTTATATAAAATTAGATATGTTAGATATGCTTCATCCGGTCTGAAGAACGAGCCGTTTGGTACGGCTCCGAACGCAGATGTTGGATTTTCTCCCCACAGGAGAATGTCTATAGACACAAGAATCTGCATCGCTACAAGCTTGCAGAGTGTCAAATATTAACTATTTATTCGCTAAAAACAAATCGTGCTTAGCCCTCGTAGCAGCGACAAACTGCAAGTTTTTTTCCTGCTCCTTTTCCCAATCCTTCTCGGCTCTAGGATGTGGAAGCAGATCCGGTCTAATGTGAAAAACTCTCTCCGCCTCCAGCCCTTTAGAGCCATGTATCGTGGTCAAAAACACTTCATTCTTATCACTTTTAGATAAACGCTCGATCGCCCCAGCCAGTTCAACTGTATCTTGACAATTATTACCAGTATAGATGGCATTAAGGGTCAGGATGCGATCGTGCAAATCCACAACTACTGTAATCGGTACTCCATCACAGAGCATTTCTTTTTTTCTTGACTCATACCAAGAATGCAAAGTATCAGTAAATTCCTGACAACTATACCGTTTGGCTGACTCTCCTACAATCTCGCCCAGCAAACTATTCAGTTGACTGGCGATATCCTTATTTTTTATTTTTGCGGCAATTCCTGCCTTGAGCAGTTCGTAATATACTGGTATCAACGGATAAAAGCAGCGACAGATAATCAAATCGCCAGCTTTAGCTAACTTGGGAATTTCTGCTATTTTTATTGATTTAACCGTTCCTGGTGGCGCATTCTTTCGAGGTTCAATTACGTTATAAATCTGATTGGCTAGCTCGATATGGGTAGTCGGACATCTATAGCAAATAGATAAAGATAATTGAATCGCACCTGTTCGTTCTATAATATTAGCAATACTTTGTCGATCGGCGGCACTAAACCCCATGATAGCTTGACGTTCGTCGCCAACAAAAATCCCCCTAGCTCCTGCTTTATATGCCCTCATGACAATATCGATTTGTGCAGCGTTGAGGTCTTGCACTTCATCTACACACAGAAAGTCGTAGCTATATACTGGCAAATTCAACACAGATGGTAGCCATACCATATCTTCATAGGAAATAAATTCTCTACACTGACGTATTCCTATTTCTAGAATCTCAAACACAGCTTTTTGAATAAAATCCCAATCTCCTATGCTGGGCAATCCATAATAATGACATAATTGTTTTAACGTTGTGCTATTGCTGGGGTCAGTTAAAGTAAGTTGACTGAACTTTACCAGCGATACCAATCGATGGTATTCGAGCGCTGAGTGTACTTTTCTATCTGCTAAATAATCCTTAACAATTACTGAATATTTACGTTTGTTAATCTCAGGCATATTGCGAAAAGCACGACATAAACTTGACAAACCCAAACTGTGTATAGTACTTGCTTCGATGTGTTTGGGCAGTTGACGATTTAGCTCGTCAGCAATATGTTTGTTGAATGCTAGAAAACGCGAGCGCAGATTTTTGGGAATGAAATTAGCACCTTTAATTAAAGTAGTAGTCTTGCCACTGCCCGGTACAGCAGAAACTACACATGACCCCTGACCGGATGCCAACCAATCAAAGATTGCTTTTTGATAGGCAGATGGCATAAATCCCAACACCATATCTCCTGATGTTGGTTGGTTATTAGCCTTATTATGAGAAAGATGGTGCGGTGTTCCCAGCACCATATCGCCTATGACTGGAAGTGGAAGTTGTTCGTGAGTCACGTTTATTTAATCAGCTATCAGCTATCAGCTATCAGTTATCAGCGAATTCGTAGGATTTGAATTCCTCACTATGCGTCGTCAATAACCTGACTGCTGATAGCGCATGGCTGACAGCTGATAGCTTACAGCTATTATAAACAACCACCTTAAATTTTTCAATACTGCCCCCGCCTTTCAATTAATTGAGAACGTACAGTTATCAGTAAGTCTTTTGCTACTTTCACCGCTAGCTCATATTCGCTTATACTTTCATGTATCCCCCACTTTTTACCTGTTTGTCTCTTGATATAGGCAAACACAACTTTATGCAACATTTGGCCATTATTTTTGTAAAAATCGCGAGCGATAGCATCTGGATTTACAACTCCGTTCTCTGCCTCTAATTCTGATTCTCTTACCATCAACGGCAATAAGCACTCTAAAGGATTATCTATTAAACTTTTACCGCTACTGCCATCTGGAATCAACCACTTATGGTCGAGTAACTTATAAATAGACGAACTAATTGCTGCGCCATATTTTGTCGCCTTTTGGCGCTTAATCTCATCGGGTCGGCAAGATACTGCTGGATGGGGAGGAATAACCGCACTGTGTTCGATATCGATTTCTAATTCTTTAATAAATTTTTCATAGGTTGATGGTGGCATACTATCTCGTAATCGCATACCACCTGCCAAGACTTCTCCATTATCATCAAGAGCGAATCCTTTTTGCTTTAATACTGTACGCCGCTTGTATTCCTTGAAAGGCATGGTAATGCCATCTACCATTACCATCCAATCCAAACCTAAATGACCAATAAAATTAACGTTTACTTCCTCTTTCGTTCTGGATATTTGTTTTCTGACTACAGATGTCCCGGCTGGTAAGTCAATTGACTGGGGTAAAATTTGAATTGTGCGATTATCTAAAACAGCTTCGACTCTTATGCTAACAGTGCGAGTGTTGCGTATTTGATTCATCCGTTCGACGATGGCATCGCATATTTTATCTTGAAGAGATGGCTCGACTACTTTTTCATTATATGGTTGAATCGTTCTTAAAACTTCATCCGCGGCATTTTTAAAGACATTATATAATCCTTTCTGCTCTGAAACTGACTTAGTTGCGTTAAGCAGTTGATTTTCGCTTTTTTGCTCAGGTTGAGTTGTTAAACTACCGCTTTGTTTTAATTCTGATGCTAAATTAAATTTAGAATTTGTTTGAGGACGAGTATTATTTACTGGTGGCGCGGGTAAATTTAAGACTATTATATCTCCTGCTTTTAACTTAGAAGTATCGTTAAATTTAATAACATTTTCTCCAGCCGAGTATTCGGTTTCAATAATGGGCTTTAAAGTCACCTGAATTTCTTCTTCTCCATATCCAGATAGAGGCGCTAATTTCTGCCCTTCTAGAAACTTTTGAAAAATGTCCCGAATCCTCAATGCTTCGTGCGAGACAACAACGCCCCAATTTTCGTGAGTCAAGTCAGGAAAATTACCGGGTGGGCGACCCGGTACTCTACGTACTATACGCCCGAATTCTTGTTCTGCTACTGTCAGGCTTTTCATAATACATAAACTCACCGAAACTGATGCCCAAGGATGAGAAAACCCTTCCCCTACCATGCCACAATGTACTAGACAGATATATTCGCCGCTAAAAAAACGCTGATAGCTAACACTCGGTTTACCTGCTAAGTCGAAACCTTCCTTTTCGCTATGAACTAAGCCAACGCGCTCTTTCAGGATAGGAAAGTTTTGCAGCAGTTGGTATAATCGATGGGCGTGCGGTATGTTGAGAGCGCGGACAATCATGGCGTGCGGTTGGCCTGTACCACGTTTTTGAGTTAAAATTTCTACAGCCTTTTCTAAGACTGGCAAACAAAAGGAATCGGCTAGTAAAATTTTTCTAAACCATTCTCTATCTGATTCAGCTTTGGCAAAAAATACTGCTGGTGTATATTCAATTTCTTGACCATTTTCCTCTTCGACCAGGAACGCTTTGCTTGTCGCTTCTTTGTACATTACCCGTTTGATCGGAGGTTCTTTGAGTTGCCAAGCATTCTGAATGGTAAACTCGTAATCTGTAACTGGAGAATATCGCGTTAATATTTGACCAGTTTCTGATGTATCTTCTAATGTTGTATACTGAATATGCGGAATCGGTTTACTATCAGAACGAAACCGAGAACCTGTTAAAAATACTAACAAACTTGAATTAAAGTAATTGATAATGGTAGTATAGGAAGCCGCACTAGCATGGTGGGCTTCGTCAATGATTAGCAATCCTACATTCTCTGGATTTATTTCGCCGCGATTGATGAGATTGACTAAAAACTGGCGGTTAACTACTAGAAGATCGACTCTCTCCAAATTGAAAAAATAACTGCGCCATTGTTCTGCTTTGAGTTCTGCTAGATTTGGTGGCGGTACGCCTGGGGGTAAAATATCCAGGTTGTACAGTGGCCAAGATTCATAAATCGGTACGTGGGTCACGGGTAGGGTAGGAAAGTCTTGCATGATGCGTGAGCGCAAGGTACAGTTATCCACGCAGACGATCGCCTGCCGTCCTGTCATCTGCTGCCCCAGTATGTAAGGCAGACACTCGATAATTACGCTTTTTCCAGTCCCCACTCCCATCAGTAGGTATCCCGCCCCAGCGTTGCTGCTGCGCTGCGATGGGTCTAACTCACCTCGAGATGCTTTGTCAAACATCGTCAGTAAAGCTTCTTGCTGATGCTCGAACAGTTTGGTTTCGCCCAAAACAATCCTACTGATGACGAGCGGGCTGTATTGAGCAAATTTTGAACCAAGGTTTGTGCGAGCGCTTATTTCAGACATTAATAACCAGTCTTATTCATCTTTTTTATATCTTTTTAACATATTTAAACCACTTTCGGGCCCTGCCATTGCCACTACCTTACTCACAATGGGAGTGAGTTGGCGATCGGTCTTTTATCCAGTGTGGGCAGTATCGGAGCGGTGAGTATCCCAACAGCAGTGGGTTGGCTGGCTGACAAAATTAATCTGGAAATTATTACTATGATGATACCGCTGGCAGTGGCGATGGTAATGCTCCATCGCTCGTTAGTCAAATATGCACCTGTGGAAGTTGATATTGCGGCTTGAATTATATTCGCTCGCTCTCAATATTAATTTGTTCGCTATTTACTGCAATAATGAGTTCATCTCCATATTTCAACTCACCGATAAAAGACGTAATAACCTCCAGCGTATCGGGACTCTGAAAATGTTCTGGTTTAGTTTCAGGATGAGGATAATAGATTAAACCCGACTGTGATTCTCCTTCCTTCAGCCAAATTTTACAATCACAAAATGAGAAATCTTCGGCTGGTTCGGCTGACCATTTAACATTCCTGAATGTATATTTTGCTTGTTTAATTTCGTATTTATGTGGAGCAATATAAATATTAATTGTTCCAGGGAAATAGTTACTTAAGTCCAGACCCCGCGACTGAAAAAAAGGCTTTTGCATTTCAATCGTACCGCTAGGGAAACGAGGGTCTTTAGCTTTGCCTGATGCTACGCCATACCCTTTTTTGACCAAACCTTTAATTTGTACCCATTTTGTCATTTCAAAATTACTCATTTTTTCGACTCTTTAATTAACAAAATTTATAATTAGGTAAAATTAACCCAAGATAAACTTATGATTTGGCCAGGTCGATTCGATCTTTCATTCTGACTTTAGCGATCGCAGGTAAATTTCAGCAAGCCCTATTTACACCCTTAGCTTGCCCTATGGCAAATTGCGGCTTTGGGGGTGCGATGCTACGGTGTAGGGCATCAGAAAACTAATAATTTGGCACAGTAAGTACGGAAGGGCTAAAAAGTCTGTCAAATGAGTTCGGATAACAAATCAGAAATCTCCCCTTGATGATCGAGTCTATTATCGTCGTAAATCATCAAAGTATTCAGGTTAGAATGGCGGCTGAGTTTTTGGACGCGCCGGACATCTCCGCCTGTAGCCACCAGAGCGGCGGTAATCCCAGAATGGCGGATGCGGTGCGGTGACATGGTTTTTTTGATCCCAGCTACTGTTGCCAAACCACGCACAATCCTATATATGGACGTACCAGATAGCCGATGCCCGTAAGTCAGATGGGCAATGGAGAAAAATAATGGTTGGTCGAAAGCTAAGCGGTCGTGACAAGTCAGCCAATCTTGCAAGGCTTTGATGACTGGGATGGATAAAGCTATTGCCTCTTTTTGTGTTCCCCGACCTTTTCCCAAAATCCACAGACGACGGGAATCGTCGTCCAAATCGCCAATATTGAGCGCTGACACTTCCCCGCGACGCAAGGCATTCTCCCACAGCAATCGCAGCAGGGCATAATCTCGCTTACCTTTGGGCGTAGTGCGCTCGCACTGCTGCATCATTCCTTTAAATGCTTCGGGCGAAATCCCCGTTGTGTCTCTGTAGGGTTTCACTTGCTCGCTCTTGACATCTGCCAAATTCCATTCGCACTTGCCCAACATGAGGGCATACTTCACTAAGTCTTTAATCGCTGCTAAAGAGCGATTAACTGTCGCTTCCTTCAAATCCCGCTCTATAAGCTTCGCTCTGTAATTAGAAACCAACGCTAGCGCATCGCACCTATCTAGTTTGAGAAACTCCATTACCACCGCTGGCGTTGGCGGGTACCCAGACACGGCTGTAAAAAAGTACCGTAAGTC
>NZ_JAIQZN010000174.1 GCF_023333585.1 Argonema antarcticum A004/B2 | reverse complement strand
TGCTTGTGGATGGGGTGCTGCCGACAGTCCCAGATGAAACAGGAAGTTTTTGTTAATGAATGTTAGCAAAAATCGAAGGGGCATACCCCCTTGTAGGGACAGGGATTGAATCTGGGGATAGCCCTGCTTCCATAACTTCAGAGCAATATAGCAACCGACGAAAGTCGGTTAGGGCAACTCCAACTCTTACTTGTTACCCAAATCCCTTACGGAGTAACCTTTTCCCTCTTCCCTAGCCCCTAGCAAGAAAGCCCCTAGCCCCTAGCAATACTTCAACAGGCGTGGAAATTGCTGCTTTGGGGACTAAACCTGATTTTGGAAAACCCCTAAAATGTCACTGAGAGATTTAACAGACATTCAAGCTAAAAATTAAAAAAAGCAACCCTTCTCTTAAAGCTATTTCGTTTTTACTTTTCACTGACAAGCATTAGCTTAGGAGTGCGATCGTGAGTCAACTTTCCCCCACCCAGCCAAAAGCGCCATCATCCCCAACCCAATTGTATTCCCCCGCCCTGCAAGCTGTTCTGAGCAGCCTGGATGTGCAGCTTGAGGAAGAATTAGCCAGATATCGGCGTCAACGCCCTGCCAAAACAGTTCCACCGCGTGCTGGTGGGCGTCCCCAAAGTCAAAAAACTTTGGATCTGATCTCTGTGCGAGCTACTGGCGGCAGAACTGGGCTGCAAACTGCTGCTGCTGTCAAGGTGCCAGAGAGCCTACCAGCAGGTATTACCAACAGAAATGCTTTTGGAGAGGCTGAAGCTCTTAACCGCGAAGTGGAAGCCCCAAATGCGGCTTTAGCAACGCCGGATCTTTCTGTTGATGACAACCCAATCGCTCACCTGGAAAATCCCCCAGGTTTGAGTAGATCTGAAGGGGGTTTGGTGAACCGGGGTGCTTCTGGGATAGAGCCAAATGAGTATCTGCCATCAGAGTCAGCACAGCTAAAAGAGCTGAGACAGGAAAAAGCCGCAGCCCAGCCAGAACGCAGTTTTGCGGACAGCCTGCTGACCCCCTTGGGGATTGGCTCAATGCTACTGTTGTTGCTCTCTAGTGCGACTTTGGGCTATATAGCGATGAATCCGTCTAGCCTCAGCCACTTGCCTCTGGGGCGACTGTTTGCATCTAAGACGGCGACGGTAGCCAAAAATCCGCAAAAAACTCCTGCCGTTGGAGATGATAAAGGTGGAGAAAATTCGATTCCCAATTCACCAAATCTGGCTGACCAAGAATTTGTGGAACTGAATTTAAGGAGTTTAAGTACACTAAAGCCTAAAAATACGCCAAAAGCTCTACCTTTACCAACGATCGGCACTCAAGTTCCTGTAAATCCCCCAGTGCCGTTACCTCGTCCGGTGGGTTCTCCAGTGCCTATAGATTTACCGGCGGCACTGTTACCTCCGTCACTTCAATCAGGTGTGTTGCCCCAGATTGGCGATCGATCCCCCGCCATGCAGCCTGCGCCTGCTGTAACTAGCAAACAGCCGAATGTTCTTGGGCAGCAAGCTGCGGGGAGTAAGCCGATCGAAGGAACGGCTCGTTTGGCACCACCTGGGGTTCCAAATGGGGGACAAGCGGCTGCTACTAAGCAACCGCCAGCAAAGGCTAAAGCTGCATCGGCAAAAGACAATAAATTCTTGGTTGTGACAGCGTACAGTGGCTCAAGCTCTCTGGCACAAGTGCGGAAGGTGACACCAGATGCATTCGTCCGTCGCTTACCGCAAGGCAACCGCATCCAAGTGGCTTCATTCTCCTTGGAGTCGGAGGCTCAAAAAAAGGTTCGGAATTTGCGAAAACAGGGCATATCGTCTGAAATATATCGCCGGTGACATCCTCTTGCGCCATAATCTAAGCGCACGCAGCGCTTAGATTATGGCGCAGGAGGATGTGAATTATTTCTGGGCAAGCAGCGCATAAATTTCCCGTTTAACTTGCTCTAAAAGCTCACGCACCCGATTTATTCGCTCTGTGTCGCCACTTCGAGCCACCTGCACCACAAGAGAAGCTAACTCTCTCGCCACATTTCTCAACTCGATAAACTCTTGGGGTTTGCCTGTTACGAAGTTTTTGAAGGCATCCAAAGGAGACTCTGAATCTCTCTGTTGGGCACGCTCTGCAAGCAGTTGTCGGCCCTCTGCGGTGATTGTATAAATGCGCTTGCCGCCAGAGAGTTCGCTCGTCAGAAAGCCACTTTCCTCCAGCATTTGGAGAGTTGGATACACCGATCCCGGACTGAGACGGCGAAAACCACCATAGCGGGTTTCCATCTTTTTGATCAGGTCGTAACCGTGAGTGGGGTGTTCGGATAACAATTCCAACAGTATGAACTTGATATCACCGCGAGGAGTCCGGTATTCATCTCCCCACTCACGACCGAACAGTTCATCACCAAAGTGCTTGTTATGAGAATGACGGCTTCTGTGTCTGCCGTGATGAAACCAATGTCTGTCAAATAAATCTGCATCAGGGCTGACTTCTGCCCCCGCAAGTACCGTTCTTGGGAACCCAAAGTGTCTAAACATAGGTGAATCCTTACGATCGACTTTCTCTACTAGACTATACGATATATCGCGATATGTCGCGATATTAGTTGAGCTTTTGCTTTTTAGTGGGTGTGGTCATAAGTAGTTGGTTGAAACGAAAAGCTTTTCTTCTGGGCCTTGTCCCTCTTGTCCTCCTTGTCCTCCTTGTCCCCCTTGTCCTCCTTGTCCTCCTTGTCCCCCTTGTCCCCCTTGTCCCCCTTGTCCCCCTTGTCCCCCTTGTCCCCCTTGTCCCCCTTGTCCCCCTTGTCCTCCTTGTCCTCCTTGTCCTCCTTGTCCTCCTTGTCCTCCTTGTCCTCCTTATCACCAACAGTTTTTGACCACATCCCTGCTTGTGTTTCCTGAAGCAGCGGCTTTGATTGTCGGCTTTCTTCTGCTTCGGTTACGGGTGAAGCACTGACATTGATATACTCATATCCATTCGCAACTTCGTAACTGGTTGTTGATTCGTTACTCTGGTAATTATTGTTAGATTGGATCGATTCATCCTGGGGTTTTTCTTTCTTGTCAAGCAGCCTTAATTCATACAATAAATTTACCAATGCTTCCAGATCGGTTTCTGTTTTAGCGGCCCGATCGTTTGAGGAGGAAATCATATTTTCCAACTCATGTATCTCAGCTATACTGTTTTTTGATAATGACATATTTTGGGCTCCCTAATTGCGGTTTTTAACTATACAAATACAGGTGGGAGTCGAAAACCGAGCGAACCGTAAAATTAGGCAAGTTTATCAATGGTTTCAGATTTTTGATTTCCCCAAGCAGATTTTTGGGGCTATGAGGAGTTGTTATGTTTTTGTTCAAAAAATAACATTTTTATGCTTTTGCTCCTTTGCCCCTCTGCTTTTCTGCTCCTCTGCACAAGCGCTAAAATAGCATAGTAAATACGGAAGAGCCGTTAATGCTTCGCTAGGTAGGGCGAAGCAAATCTAAAATCTGAAATTTTAAATTTGCCATCATTTTACGCCGGGATTTCAACTCGGTTGTTTCCTCTATTCCCAGATCTTGCTTTGCTTCAGTAACCGAACATCACTATACACATTGTCAGTGTCTGCAACTTCCTTCAGCTGAGGAACAAATTCGTTTCCTTTTAGCCTCATGCCAAGCTCAAACAGAATTTCTGCCATATCATCTTTGGAGACTTTGGCTTCTCTCATCATGGAGAAGCGCCTTTCTAATTCATCAAAAACCTGTCCTCTGAGAGCGCGGACGTCTTCTTGAAGCTTATTTCTGGATTGCGACAGTTCCTCTCGAATTGAGGAATTTTGGTTATCGACTGTCTGATCGAGTGCTTCAATGGAGCTAGAAAACTTTTTGTTCACGCGATCGAGCTGCTGCCGGACATCGTTAATTTCTTCCTGCGAAGTTAAATTAAGAGTCTTGAGTTTTTTCTCCAGACCATCAACCGCCGACCGGATTTCTGTGGAGAGAACAGTCCTGACCTGATCTATGCGATCGCGCATTTCCTGCTGTACCAGAGATATGTCTGACTCTAGCTTATCAAAGCGATTGTTATATTCTCGCAGTTGAGGGCCAAAGATAATGTCGCGAATCTGGTCAATATTTCCCAGCCTTTCGCGCATTTCCTCTTTTGTGATTTCGGTCATACTAACCCCTTTACTTACAGGTAATAATTGTTTGATACACAACTGATTTTTAGCGTTAGTTAACCATCCAACGCTGATTCCAGAGTAAGTTGCCTCTAATTTTACATTGTATCCCAGGACTTTAGGAGGTACTAGAAACTTTCGTTTAAGCTTGTTTTTTTACTATGCTTCAGTTTTATTTAGTTTTTTATCGCTTTTTAATACTTGACTTTTTTGCTTTTACGTGCTATATGCTGTAATGCCCCTAGCACTCTTAGCCCCTAGTCCCTAGCTATATGTAGTTGCTTGGCAGAAAGTGTCCCCTAGCCCCTAGTAGTGTGGCAAACTGGTTTTGATGGTTTGCTTCCAGGGCCAAGAAACCCGGTTTTTCTAAAAAACCGGGTTTCTTGAACCCATCAAATTTAGCTTGGTGGACTACTAGCCCTTCTTCTCCATAATCTAAAATCTAAAATCCAAAATTTGTCCCATGCAAATCACCCAATGTCTTCACGCAACGATTCTCGTTTCTAACCTCGAAAAAGCAGAACATTTTTATGGCAACATTATGGGATTACCCAAAGTAGAAAGAAATCTCAAATTCCCAGGCGCGTGGTATCAAATCGGAGACTTTCAACTTCACTTAATTGTTGCCGAATCTGTGCCGTTTGACCAAGTAAATACCGAAAAATTGGGACGCAATCGGCACATAGCTTTTGCTGTGAAAAACTTAGATGAAGCAAAAGAACAACTGCTGAGTAACGGATGTACAATTCAAATGAGTGCATCCGGTCGATCTGCTTTATTCACTCAAGATCCTGATGGTAACATTATTGAAATGACCGAATTGTAAGGGCATGGGAATGGGGCGAGAAAAGAATGAAAATTATTGCCTATCTATATAGCGATCCGCTGTTAGAATCGGCACCCGATCCAACTATTTGGGGTTGGGAAGTAGATAAAGTTTATCAAGATTTGGGAGGGCGTCAACAACTGCGGCAATTGTTGGAGGAATGTCAAGCAGAAACGGTTGATTATTTATTAATTAGAGGAGTGGAAGAATTGGGGGATTCGGTGCAGGAAGTGTGCAATTGCCTCACAGAAGTAGAAGCGCTGGGCATTCAGCTAATTGCGATCGAGCAAACCTCCACCACAACTACCAACATCCGCGCAGATTTGCTCAAACTCCTGCAAGAAATCCAGAATTACCAGCGCAGTCGCCGCATCCGTCAAGGACACGCCCGCAATCGCCTCAAAGCTTCACCTCCTCCCGGTAAAGCGCCCTACGGTTATCGACGCGGTAAAGATAAATATATCATTGACAAAAGTGCCGCTCCTGTGGTAAAGGAATTTTTTGAACGATTTCTGCTTTACGGTTCCTTGCGGGGTGCAGTGCGCTTTTTAGTGAAAAAATACGGCAAGAAAATCTCCGTATCAACTGGGCGTCGTTGGCTCACCAATCCAGTTTATCGCGGCGATACAGCTTATCAGAATAACGAGATTATCTCCAATACTCACCTTCCCATAATTTCCAGAGAAGAAGCCGCACAGATCGATCGCCTTTTGCGTCGCAACCGCCGGATGTCGCCCCGCACCGCCAGCGCGAATCGTTCTCTAGCGGGATTGCTTGTCTGTGGGGAGTGCCAATCGTCCATGACTGTCGTCCGCGTCACGACGCCGCGCCAAGCAAAAGAATATCTATATTTACGCCCGATTAGTTGCCCCAAAAGTCCCAAGTGCCGATCGATACCTTACGAGGAAGTGTTCCAGCAAACTATTAAAATGATTTGCCGCGAATTACCTCAAGCAGTCGCCGAGATGAGTTTACCGGATATGGGGAGAATTAAGGAAGGGGTGAAAAATGCGATCGCCACCAAAAAAGATATCCTAACTCAACTTCCCTCACTATGCGAAACGGGCGTTCTCGATCCTGAAACATCTCAATTACGCGCCTATAAACTGCGTACAGAAATCGCTTCCCTGCAACAGCAACTAGCTGAACTCCCGCCTGTGAATTTGCGCGAAACCGCCCAAGCTGTTTCCATTCCTCAATTCTGGTTGGATTTGTCCGAGTCGGAACGGCGATTTTACTTTCGGGAATTCATTCGCCAAATTCAGCTATTGCGTCAAGATGCAGCCTGGGAATTGCGAGTTAATTTTATCTTTTAGGGGTCAATTTTCAGTGGTTAGTTGTTCAGTGTAAACTTATGAGAAAATTATCTTAATCTTCACGATGATCTATCGTCGCAACTTTCTACGCACTCTATTCGCCTTCTGTCTAGCTTTACTCGCTTGGTTTAACTTCGCCCCATCTGCGCTAGCTATCGGCGGCAAACTTCCTCCCCTCAATCAATCCGCCCCAGAATTCACATTGCCAACTAACACTGGGGATGGGGAAGTGTCTCTTTCAGACTATCGCGGCAAGTGGGTAGTTCTCTACTTCTATCCCAAAGATTTTACCTCTGGTTGCACCTTGGAAGCTCGTCGCTTTCAGCAAGATTTGCCAAAATACATGGATAGAAATACTCAAATTCTTGGCGTCAGCGCTGATTCTGTAGATTCCCACGCCGAATTTTGCGATTCGGAAGGTTTGAAGTTCCCGTTGTTAGCCGATACTGATGGCGAAATCAGTAAAGCCTACGGTTCTTGGCTGGGTTATCTCTCCGTGCGCCACACTTTTATCATCGATCCAGAGGGTATTATTCGCGAGGAATTTACTGGGGTGAATCCATCAAGTCACAGTCGGGAAGTTTTGTCTCGTCTGAACGAATTGCAGTCAGCAGCTTCTTAGCAGGTTGGGTGGGCATTGCCCACCTATCAAAGTTACGCTTGATGCAAGCACAAGCACTTGACAACTGACTAATGACTAATTTCAGGACTAAGGTCAACTGACACACTTAAATCAACTTGTAGGGTGCGTCAGACGAAGTTATACATCGATATAATAAGGGTTTGTGCCTCTGACGCACCCTACAAATTGTGCCAGTTGGCCTTAGTCCTATAATTTCTAAGCTTCTGGTTTAAAATAATCTAACCAGCGATCGCCACCTTAAGTTTAACTAAATAGGGGGTTATTTTTAGGGTGCGTTACACTGGGTTAACGCACCTTAACTACTCGCTCCTGTTGTCCCCCGCTATAACTGTACTCAGTTTAGCGGCGGGATACTTCGGCAGGCTCAGTAACAGAAAGGCAGGGA
>NZ_JAIQZN010000173.1 GCF_023333585.1 Argonema antarcticum A004/B2 | reverse complement strand
TAGGATTGTGTCTGGAACTTTCCCTGAGTTAGAATTAACGGTTGACCGGGTATTAGCAGCGGGAGAGTAGCAAATTTGGTGGTGCGATCGCATATTAATCCAAAATCCCAAATCAGCTGGTTATCAAAGGCACAATGACAGAGAATCCCAATCGACCCAGAGAATATGATGCCGTGTTGGGCGGTCAAAATCCGCCGCCTATTGATGCGGCTGTTTTAGGAGGATTGCAAGGCGTTAAACGACGGTTAGCAAATCCAGAAGTAGAAGTAAGAGTTGCGGCACTTTCGGATGCACTTAAATATGGAGAAGCAGGCTTAGACTTAATAATTAAAGCTTTGCAAGATGAATCGAAGCTGGTAAAATTTACTTCATATTCCTTGCTCAAAGATAGAACAGAACCAAAAGTTAAACAGAAGCTAGATAAATTTCTTCCCTTCTGTGAGTTTGATGTTATCGTCGTTAATAAATTTGGGCAAGAAATCAGTTGTCACCACCAGTTCAATCAATATTTTACCGAAGATTTGGGAAATAGCGTTTTTATGGAAATGCTGTTAATTCCAGGCGGAAGTTTCCTGATGGGTTCGCCGGAGACAGAGGCGGAAAGACAAAGTTATGAAAGCCCTCAACATAAGGTAAAAATTTCATCGTTTTGCATGGGCAAATATCCTGTGACCCAAGCACAGTGGAAAGCCGTTGCAGCTTTACCTCAAGTCAATATTTCTCTAAATCCCGATCCATCCTGTTTTAAAGGTGCGAATCTACCAGTGGAGCAGGTATTATGGGAAGAAGCAGTGGAATTTTGTGCCAGATTGTCTCAAAAAACTGGATACACTTATCGGTTGCCCAGCGAAGCGGAATGGGAATATGCCTGTCGCGCTGGAACAACAACGCCTTTTCATTTTGGCGAAACAATCACGCCCGAACTGGTGAATTACAAGCAAGGGGAGACTTCCACCTCTGAAGCCCAAAGCACCTTTCATAATAAGACAACACCAGTCGGGAGTTTTCCTCCTAACTCTTTTGGATTGTACGATATGCACGGGAATGTGTTTGAATGGTGTGCTGATTATTGGCATGACAATTATGAAGGTGCCCCCAGCGATGGTAGTGTTTGGAAATCTAACGATCCTAAAAAGCTACTGCGCGGTGGTTCGTGGGCTTACTATCCCAGAGTTTGTCGTTCGGCGTTTCGCTTCCGTAGCGATGCGAGGCAAAGGTATCCAGTCACTGGTTTTCGGGTCGTGTGTGTTGCTGCGTGGAATGATATCGTTTCCGGTTGTGTCTGAATCATTATGGCCGCAGAGGGGAGGGGGTAAGAGGGGAGGGGGTAAGAGGGGAGGGGGTAAGAGGGGAAAAACGAATAATTCCGACGCAGACGGATTTGATATGAGTAGCTTTTTTTAATCTTGTTTTACCTTAATGTCGGCAGAAGGCTCCCGCTATAACCGAGGGGGATTTACCCTCGCGTAGCGAGTACCCCCGATGATTTAGCGGTGAGATGAATGCCGACCCGCTAACAATTGAGCGATAGCGAATCATTATAATTCTACCCGTGTTTGTGTTGGGTAAAATGTGGTATCATCCTACCATGTTAGTAATAGAAGCAAAGTTAAAAGGAACTCAATCACAGTACAGTAAGCTGGATGAAGCAATCCGCACCGGACAATTCATCCGCAACACTTGTCTGCGATATTGGGAAGATAACAAAGGAGTCACTAGGAACGACCTCCAAAAGCTTTGCTCGGTACTAGCAAAAAACAAGGAAACCCCTTGGACAAAGAAACTTAACTCTCAAGCTAGGCAGGCTCATGCTGATAGAGCGTGGTCTGCTATTCAGCGTTTTTATGAAAACTGTAGATTGGGTAAGCCTGGTAAAAAAGGCTACCCCAAATACAAGAAGTTCAGCCGTTCCATTGAGTACAAAAATAGTGGATGGAAATTATCTGCTGATAAAAGACAGATAACATTCACCGATGGTTTTGAAGTAGGAACGATGAACTTATGGAGTTCTAGGGATTTGGTCTGGTACTCAGAAAAACAAATTTCTAGGGTTCGAGTTATCAGACGTGCTGATGGCTACTACGCTCAGTTCTTAGTGGACTGGGATAGAAAAGAGGAGCATGAGCTTCAAGGGAAAATGACGGGAATCGACTTAGGGCTTAAAGAGTTCTACACCGATTCTGATGGAAATACTGTCGATAACCCTCGATATCTGAGAAAGTCCGAACGTCGCCTCAAGATGCTGCAACGCCGGGTTTCTAAGAAGCATATCAGGGGCAAAAAGCAGTCTAATAGATACCATAAAGCTCGCAGGGCTTTAGCCAAACAACATCTCAAGGTAAGTAGACAGCGTGAAGACAAGGCTCGTAAAGATGCTCTGGCGCTAGTTAGATCTAACGACCTAATTGTCTACGAAGACTTGAAGATACGAAACATGGTGAAAAATCATCACTTAGCTAAGTCTATTAGTGACGCATCTTGGTATCAATTCACTCAATGGCTTCAATATTTTGCCAAGGTTCACGGTGTCATTGTTATCGCTGTTCCACCTCGCAACACGACTGTTGATTGTTCGTGCTGTGGAGCGAAAGTGAAGAAAATTCTTAGCACCAGGACGCATATATGTAGCCAGTGTGGAACGGTTTTAGATCGCGACCACAATGCCGCAAAAAACATTTTGGCAAAAGGATTCAAGCTGTTAGCTGAATATTTCAACAGTACCGTAGGGCATACGGAATCTGGAGCCAAAAGCTCAAAAGCGCAGGGAGAAACTAACCTCTGGCTTAAGAACGGAGACGTTCTTGCTCTAAGTTGGCTCGATGAACTGCGAACCAAGAATTCTTGGGAATCCCCCACTATATTCGGTACTCCGAATTAGTGGTGGGAGGATGTCAGTGTTCTTCTCTTGCCTTCTGCGCTTCTTTTTCGTCAATCCGAGATTCTAAGTGGGAGCATAGCAAATTTTGTGGTGCGATCGCATTTTTGAACTATTTTGGAAATATGGATCGTTGTACTGAAGTAAAAGGGATTATGATGTCGCCAAAATTACAAAATTTAAAAGATATTTTTGCTGAAATGGATCGGGCCTCGATCGCCTATTCTGGGGGCATTGACAGCACTTTGGTAGCAAAAATAGCTTATGATGTTTTGGGCGATCGGGCCTTGGCCATCACCGCCGAATCTCCCTCATTACTGCCAGAAGACTTGGAAGATGCGCGAATCCAAGCTGCTGAAATTGGCATTCCCCATGAGGTCATCCAAACTCACGAAATGGAGAATCCCAATTATACCTCTAATCCTGTCAATCGCTGTTATTTTTGCAAAAGCGAATTGCACGACACTCTCAAACCTTTGGCGTTGCAGCGCGGTTATCCTTATGTGGTCGATGGGGTGAATGCAGACGATTTGAAAGATTATCGTCCGGGGATACAAGCGGCGAAAGAAAGGGGGGCCCGATCGCCCTTAGCAGAAGTTGGTATAACTAAAGCAGAAGTGCGAGAAATATCCAAACATTTGGGTTTACCTTGGTGGGATAAACCAGCGCAACCTTGTCTGAGTTCTCGCTTTCCTTACGGCGAAGAAATTACTGTTGCCAAATTGCAAAGAGTAGGCAGATGCGAACTATATTTGCGTAAATTAGGTTGGCGAAATTTGCGCGTTCGTTCCGAAGCAGATACAGCCAAAATTGAATTACCGCCCGAACAAATAAAAGAGTTTGTTTTAACAACAGATTTGCCAACATTGGTGTCGGCGTTTCAGTCATTCGGCTTTCTCTATGTAACCCTGGATTTGGAAGGTTATCGCAGCGGCAAATTGAATCAAGTTTTGACGCCAGAAATCCGCAATTCCACAAGATCGGGAATGGCGATCGGCTAGCAGCAGTAGAGTGCGTTACGCTAAAAGCTAACGCACCTCAATCTATTTACAGTGGCTTGCAGCCGAATGAAGTACACCTCAGAAACCCGGTTTCTTGAAGAAACCGGGTTTCGCGTACCTACTCATCTGAAAGGCGCTGTATTTCGATATATAGCAAGGTTAGAAGCGGTTTAACAAAATTTGTTGAAAACTTCATATAAAATTTACAAAATGCCGCCTAGCTTGATGTAAGCGTGCGCCTCCGATCGGCTTTAGTTTCCAAAATCTAAATAAATTATTAATAAAGTTAAACATTTGTTGAGTAGGATTAAAAATTCTCATTTTCGCTGAAAAGGATATGTAAACATCGAATTATCTACAAGTATGTGCAAACCCATTCACCAATAGGTGTTTATATGAATACAAAAACTTACGATTTAGCTTCTCTAAACTTGAAAAGTCTGAGTGGTTTAGCTCAGACTTTTTGCCAAGTTAGCAATGGGATGAATGAAAAGTCTTACGGACTAGAGCTTTTAGGCATAAAAAACCCCGGTCGGATCTACCGCAATTTATCAGTTCCTCAGCTAGTGGAACACAGTTTAGCGCGGGGAGAAGGAGTCTTGGGAAACAATGGCGCTCTTTTTGTGAGAACTGGGAAATACACGGGCCGATCGCCTAAAGATAAATACATCGTTGACGAACCAAGTATCCATGATGAAATAGATTGGAATAGCGTCAATGTTCCGCTTTCCGTGGAAAATTTTGACCAAATCTACAAGCGGATGCTGGCTTATATTCAAAGCAAAGACTTGTATATCTTTGATGGTTATGTTGGTGCCGATCCAAGATATCAGCTAAGCGTCAGAGTCATTAATGAACTAGCTTGGCAAAATTTATTTGCTCATCAACTTTTCATCAGACCAACAGCAGAAGAACTAAAAAATCATTACTCTGATATTACCGTTATTGCGGTTCCAGGTTTCCAGGGAGATCCAGATATTGATGGCATCAACAGCGAAGCATTTATTATTCTCAACTTAGTCAAAAGAATCGTTTTAATTGGCGGTTCTCAGTATGCTGGTGAAATCAAAAAATCCGTCTTTTCCTTCATGAATTACTTGATGACAAAACGCAATGTTTTGCCGATGCACTGCGCTGCCAATATGGATGATAACGGCAACACAGCATTATTCTTTGGACTTTCTGGCACTGGTAAAACAACTTTATCTGCCGATCCGACACGCCGGTTAATTGGCGATGACGAACATGGTTGGTCGGAACAGGGAATATTTAACTTTGAGGGTGGATGTTATGCCAAAACAATTCGGCTTTCAAGGAAAAACGAACCGCAAATATGGGATGCGCTTCGTTTTGGCGCTTTGATTGAAAATGTAATCTTCGATGAAGAAAGCAGATTGCCCAATTATGACGATGATAGCTTGACGGAAAATACTAGAGCAGCTTATCCAGTGGAATTTATTCCCAATTGTGTTATTCCTGGTGTGGGAGGTCATCCGAAAACGGTCATTTTCTTGACTGCTGATGCGTTTGGGGTTTTGCCACCGATCGCAAAATTAACTAATAGGCAAGCAATGTACCACTTCATGTCCGGTTACACGAGTAAGTTAGCGGGTACGGAACGAGGTGTTACTCAACCAGAAGCTACTTTTTCATCCTGTTTTGGTAAGCCGTTTTTGCCACTTTCTCCTAGTATTTATGCTGAGATGTTGTATGAAAGAATCATCCAGCACGACGCTGATGTGTATCTGGTGAATACGGGTTGGACTGGTGGGCCTTTTGGCGTCGGTCGTCGCATTGAAATTAAAGACACTCGCGCTATGGTTGCGGCGGCTATTAATGGCGAGTTAAACCATGTAAAATTTCATCACCACCCGATTTTCCAAATTTTAGTACCGGAAGCGGTTCCTGGGGTTAATAGCGCGATTTTAGACCCTGAAAAGACTTGGGCCGATCGCGTAGCTTATGAGCAACAGGCGAGAGCTTTGGCTAGGCGTTTTGTAGAAAACTTTAAGCAGTTTCATCGAGTTCCTCTGGAAATTATGGAGGCAGCCCCATGTATGGAGTAATATGAAATTCGGGTTTATTAAGTAGGTGGGCGTAAATAAACTCAACTTTCAGAAACCCGGTTTCTTGGAGAAACCGGGTTTCTAAGGGCCTTGAAGTTTTACGTTTAAAAAGTTTTTATAGAATGGGTGATACTAATTAAAATTGGCTTTGGAGGGAAAAAGCAGTGGGCTTAAAGCTTGAGCAGGTAATTCCGTGGGGCCGATCGATGCAGGAATATGTCAAGATGTTTGGTTTGACACCAGACGATTTGAGGTTGGCGATTCTGGATTGTGCGGGTGGCCCAGCAAGCTTTAATGCTGAGATGACGCGCCAAGGGTACAAGACGATCTCTTGCGATCCGGTTTATCAGTTTACGGGAGATGAAATTGCCAAGCGAATTAACGATACTTATCAAATAGTTATTGAAGGTGTCCAGGCAAATCTGGACTCATATATTTGGGAAGATATTCAGTCACCAGATCGACTGGGAAAAGTTCGGATGACAGCGATGCACCAATTTTTAGACGATTTCCCAGCCGGACTTCAAGAAGGGCGATATTTAACAGATGGGTTGCCGGTTTTGCCTTTCAATAGCAATCAGTTTGATTTGGCTTTGTGTTCTCATTTCCTGTTTACTTATTCCGATCAACTTTCAGAAGAATTTCATCTGGCTTCGATTTTAGAAATGAGTCGCGTTGCCAGAGAAGCGCGGATTTTTCCCGTTTTGAATATATCGGGGGAGGTGTCGCCATTACTTGAACCAGTAATGAATAAATTGGAAATGCAGGGATACACTTTGGAAATCAGGCAGGTTGCTTACGAATTTCAAAAAGGCGGCAACCAACTGTTGCGAGTATGTCCGCCAATGTGAAGTTTATGGGATGGTTTGCCCTTCTACGGGAACTAGATAGCACCCGTGAATTCTCCAACTGCCGTTGGGCTGATTTTCCATGACGTAAAGGGCCCTCATTGGCACACCGTCGGGATCGAGTAGGAGTACTGGTTGACTTAAGTATCCGTTGACGATCGCAAGATCGTCAAACACCACCGCACGCGGGCGGTACACTGCTTGGTAATGAGTCGTTACCATTTCCATAAACATTTCGGGGCTTTGGAATGTCGCCTGAATTCCCGGAGTTGCAAAGGAGAATGCAGTAATTGCATCGTCAATTTGAAATGCTTCCAGCTGGCTTTCAATAACGCCGCGAATGGCTATGCGATCGGTATCGGTAATTTGCATATCTTTCACCTCGATGGATATAGCTCCTAGTTAACTCCCTGATCAGATTATAGAAAGTCTGATGCCTTGGAGAAAACCCAC
This sequence comes from Argonema antarcticum A004/B2, assembly GCF_023333585.1. Lineage (GTDB taxonomy): Bacteria > Cyanobacteriota > Cyanobacteriia > Cyanobacteriales > Aerosakkonemataceae > Argonema > Argonema antarcticum. Next base: position 249 of record NZ_JAIQZN010000173.1, on the reverse strand, counting down.
AGAGGGATATACAGCCCTTGTCAGGTGAGGGAGGTATAGCATTTGGGAGAGTGAGAGAGTGAGAGAGTGGGAGAGTGAGAGAGTGAGAGAGTGGGAGAGTGAGAGAGTGGGAGAGTGAGAGAGTGGGAGAGTGGGAGAGTGAGAGAGTGGGAGAGTGAGAGAGTGGGAGAGGGGGAGAGTGGGAGAGTGGGAGAGTGGGAGAGTGGGAGAGTGGGAGAGTGGGAGAGTGGGAGAGTGGGAGAGTGGGAG
>NZ_JAIQZN010000172.1 GCF_023333585.1 Argonema antarcticum A004/B2 | reverse complement strand
GACAACTGACAACTGACAACTGACAACTGACAACTGACAACTGACAACTGACAACTGACAACTGACAACTGACAACTTGCACTAGGACTTTCTTCCTTTGAGCAAATAAGCGAGTATTTCTCCGCGACCCTTGACTTTTAGCACACCGCGTTCTTCAAAGAGATATTTTTCTCGTAATAGTTCGTAGGTAGTTGCTGTCACTTGAATGCTACCGGCAATTCCCAGGGATTCCATGCGGCTAGCAATGTTAACGGCGTCACCCCACAAATCGTAGGAAAATTTTTTTAAGCCAATGACGCCTGCTACAACTGGCCCGGTGTGGATGCCAATGCGGATGCTGAAGGGTTCGCCGTTATCTCGTTGGAAGCGAGTTATTTCCCGTTGCATATCCAGGGCTATTTCCGCGATCGCACTGGCGTGGTCTGACCGGGGAGAGGGCAGACCGCCAACTACCATGTAGGCATCGCCGATCGTTTTGATTTTCTCCAAACTGTACAGGGACGCTAGGCGATCGAATGCGGAGAAAATTTCATTGAGCAAACTAACCAATTCTATCGGAGGAATACGAGCTGCCAAACTTGTAAAACCAACAATGTCAGCAAACAGAATAGTGACTTCCTCAAAGCGTTCGGCAATACAACTTTGTTGCTGTTTCAATTGTTCTGCGATCGAGAAGGGCAAAATATTGAGTAATAGACGCTCTGATTTTTCTTGCTCGACGCGCAGGATTTCTTCTGCCAACTTGCGTTCGTTAATTTCCTGGCGGACGCGCTGATACATTTTGTTAAACGCTTTCATGACTTCTCCTAACTCATCATCGCGCTTAACAGAAAGAGAATAAAATTTAGGATTGGCTTTATCCTTGGCTATTGCTTCACCCGCCGCGATTAGGTCGTCGCGCAGTCGCAAAATGGGAACTATGAGGGTTGACCCCAAGACTAGCATTGTTACGGAGGTCACGAAAGCTGAGATCAATAAAACTAAGCCAGCAATACGTCGAATGTATGCGGATAATTCTCGGTTGACTGAGGCCGCATCGTGACGAGCAATTATGACATAGTTTATTCCTAGCTTGCGGGCTGACCAAGCGATGTCGTAGCGCGAGCCATCTTGGTTGCGAGCGCGAACCATATCCATACCTTTTAGAGCGAAAAATTTAATCTCTGGCGACTCACCAAATGTCCCTATGAGTTGTCCGCTAGGTTCGTAAATAGCTACTCCTAAAATGACAGAATATCGTGTCAGATTGTTGATTTTTTCTAGGAGTTTATCGCGCTTGACTTCTTGTTGGGTTAAGCGGGCTATTGAAGGAACGATTGCGGCAGAAACATCTTCTATTTGCCACAAAAGTTCGTGTTCGCGCATATAATAGGACGGGATTAGGATAATCACCTCAATTAAAACCAGGCTGAGGAAAACCCAAAAGATGATATGTTGAGATAAACGCGCTTTAAATGAATTGAGTACTGCTGCCAACCAAGTTGACATCTAATTTCCTCGCGTAGCTTGTGAAATAGTATTGTATTGCCATTTTAGATTTTTTAGTTTAGGTTCATACATGGCCTCAACTTTTGAATTTTGACTTATTTTACGGGTAGCTTTTGTTCGCCAAAAAAGGTTTTTCAACAAGAGGCAGGGCCTGGTTGTTCTGGCGATCGGGTTGAACCTGGTCACGAGGGAATGGAGGAAATGGCAAGCTTGTTTAGCGCAGACACAGGAGGCAAAGCCTCCTTTTATCGCTCCCAGGTTGAACCTGGGAGCGAGGCTTCAGGGGGCTCCGCCGAGCTTAAGAGTGCCTGCCATTCGGAAGGTCGGGGCTCTGCCTCCTGGGATTATTGAGAAGGGTTAATAACAGTGTAAAATGTTAGGTTACCTATAAGGGTCTTTGTTTTGGGGAAAAATACGATCGAACAAAGGTAGAAACACTCGTAACGATTGACCCCGTTTCCTCTTCATGTCTGCATCCAAGGAACGCTCTATGGCTAGGGCACCTGCAATTCCTTGTCCGGGTTTTTTGGATTCGGAAACGATGACTAAGGCTTGTGCCAGACGGCGTGCGGCTTCGTTGCGATCGCCTTTTGCCATCGCGCGATCGGCTAATGTTATAGCCAGATTTTCATCTGCTACCAAAGAAGGTCTGGTAATAACACGAGTTGCGATCGCCCTCTCATAGTTGGCTCTGTAAGCTGTGCAAGTACTGGCAGTGCAGCTTCTGGGCCGATTGGTAGCGGCATTTACGGTTGGTGCAGCCTCCGCAACTTCTGTTAGGTTAACTCCAGCGATCGCAATAGTCAGTGGAAGCAAAGTTCCTGTCGCAAGTAATTCAAGTTTCTTTTTCATTGGCTATTATCCTTAGAGGGTTTAGCGGTTGGGAAAAATCCTTCTAAACAAAGACAGATCCCTGAGCGTTAGGTCGAATACTTCCTCTACGTCTTTATTCAATCTCCGCTCAAAGTTTAAAGCTGCTCTAGTTCCATCCATTTTTTCGATCGTGACCAAAGCTTGTGCAAAACGAACTGCTGCTTCATTATCTCTCCCTCTCTCCAAAGCTTTCAAGGCCAAATGAATTGCCTCATCTGGATCGTTAACTCTGGAGGGTCTGCGGATCGTGCGCTCAGCAATAGCTCGCTCATAGTTGTCTTCGTAAGAGTTATCTTCGTAAGAGTTGTCTTCGTAAGAGTTCCCAGAAAACTGCTGGCTTGGAAAAATTCTTGCCAGTAAGGGTAACCTATCCCTGAGCCTTTGACCCGTATTTTCTACCTGGTCGTCGTCTAAGCTACGCTCTAAGTCTAAAGCTTCTCTTGTCCCATCCATGTCCTCAACCATAACTAAGGCTTGTGCAATACGACGTGCAGCTTCATTGCGATTGCCCCTTCTTAGCGCTTGTTCTGCTAAATCAATAGCGTGCTGTGCATCCCTAACTCTACCCGGTCTGCTGATAATGCGCCTACTAATGGCTCTCTCATAGTTGTTTCTGTAATAATTTTCAGAAATGCTTTGAGAGTCTCGTCTTAGCTGTTTGGTGGCGGCTACTTCAACGGTCGGTGTTGCTGTTGCTGCTTCTGTGCTGATAGCGGCTATCAGCACAGCCAAGGGTATCAAAGCTGCTGCTACAGTCGATTTAACGGTCTTTTGCATAGATCGTTGTCCTTTAAGGATGAGTGACTGGCAGATCGTCGATATCTGCTCATAATCTATTCAGCTACAAGAGCGGTAATTTATGCGATCGTAAAAAAACGATAAATATACCGATAGGAAGCACCACTATAACCGTGAGTTAACTCTTAACTTTTCCCCTGTCAAAGGTTAACACTCACCTGTATTGCGTAACCAAGCTTTCACTAGGTATCAAATATAGCACATCAGAGTACCAGTAGCCTTTGACGTTTTTCATCCGGCTCTTCAAAGTAATTGCCCAGCCTGCTTTGCTATAAGATACTCCAAATGCTGACACTATGCCAATAGGATTCCATGTTTATAGCGGTTTGCAGGTAAGTGAGGTAGATAGAAACCCGGTTTCTTGAAGAAACCGGGTTTCTGGGATACAGGATTTTTCTCCACTCCCCCACTCTCGGAGAAAACCGCTGTATGGGGTGAAAGGCGATCGCGTCGTGCCAAAATTGAATAAGTTTGGTGGGTCATATCATGTCCGGTTGCATCGGTAGCCTAAGCGTGATGCGAGAAATTGTCTGTTGTCATCGAGGGTTAAATTTTTACCACAGATGAAGACAGATGAACACAGATGAACACAGATAAGAGAGTTATTTTTTTTAGACAACCGATTCCACCGGACATGATATCAGGTGCCGATCGAGGTACTGTATAGCTAGGGGCTAGGGGCTAGGGACTCGAAAAGTCAAAAGTCAAAAGTCAAAAAATAATTAATTACCACTGACCACTGAACACTGACCACTGACCACTGACAGCGGAAGAAGGGGCTAAGGGCTAGGGGCTAGAATCCGCAAACGTTTCAGGAATTGAGAATGTCCTAACTGCCAAGAAGGTTGCTATACAACGCGATCGACAAAATCATTAACATTCACTGCTAGTCTGATGGAAATAACTTTTAGAACCGCAAACAACAACGATATTGATTTACTCTTGACATTTATGCAGGAGTTTTATGAAATAGAGCATTTGCAATTTAACCATCAGATTATCCGCCGTTGTTTAGAGGAAATATTTAATAACGATAAACTGGCGATGGTATGGTTAATTTGTGCAGGTAGTGAAGCAGTGGGCTATGTTGTTCTCACTTTTGGCTACAGTATAGAATTTCACGGACGAGATGCCTTAGTGGATGAACTTTATATTCGATCGGGATATCGCGCACAAGGAATAGGCACAAAAACGCTCAAATTTGTAGAAACATTTTGCCAATCTTTAGGAATTAAAGCTCTACATTTGGTAGTAGCTTATGAAAATAGCAAAGCTAAAAGTGTTTATCAAAAAGCGGGTTTTATCGAGCATGACCGCTATATAATGACTAATTGGATCGGCAAGGATGAATGAAAGTAATGATAATTTATACTATATCAACTGATTTACACTTTTTTGCTGCTTCTGCTGTAGAAACTCCGCAAAATCTCTAACTTCCGCTAGTAATTCATCAGGTAATTCATCCAAAACAGCCGCTAAATGCGCCCGAATTCCCATTGTTTCACGGGCGGGCACTGTCAATATTAGCTGGTTTGGATAAACAGTTTCCACGCCAATACTTTCCATAAACGCTCCTTCCTCATCCTGTGTTGCGGGCACAAAATTTTCCGCATCGTCGTATTTAACCCAACCTCCAAATAATTCGACAATATAAACTTCGCCATTATTCAAAACTTCGACAATTGCTCCAACCGTTCCTATTGGTGCTATTCCTCCATCAGTTAAAGGAATTTCCTCGGTTAACTTTACACCATCAAATAGCTGAAATATCATCATTGCAAACCACCTAATCTATCTGGTACTGCTGTCACAAATCTTGCTACATCTTCATTAAAGAGAACTATCCAAACCGTGCGTATCCGCCGCGATAAACCGGAAGGCCCGGTAAGCTGGATATAAGCGCGATAAAGCTCACCTTGAGCATTTTGACTCTGAGGTTGTAGCATATCTATCGTAACTGCTGCCAGGATAGCCTCTCGAATTGCCTCTAGCGAGTCAAATCCCATTACCTCACGCCAAAACTTTCGTTTATCTCCACCTTCTCCGGGTTCAGCAGCACGGTTGAGGAGATACTGCGCTTTAGCAATGGGAAACTCAAAACGTGCCGGAGATGTCTTTGTAGCTACTTGCTTATAAAACTGGCTATTGAGGATGGGGCCGATCGCTCTTTCAGTATACAAAAGTTGGAATGCGATCGCGCCATGTACGTTGTTGCGCTTTAGCGCCATCTCCAGGTACGTAGTCCCAGCGCCCCAGAAACCCGGTTTTTCCAAAAAACCGGGTTTCTTACCTCCACCCAACAACCTCAAGCATAAATCGCTACAATCGAAAATATTGGCAACCCTTGGGTGCAGCAGATGTTCGCAAAAATCTGGCGCTGGCTGATAAAATTGTGGCAACAGCTATTGGGAAAACCACCCCAACCTTCCCCCCCTGGCGCGGGAACTTCAGGGGGTAAACCAAATCCACGCCTCAGCGATGCAGAATTTGAAAAGTTGTTTTTGCAACTGCTGGATAGGGTGGAAGAAAATCCGAGTCGGCAGAATATAAAAGGTTTTTTGTTTACCAAACTTATTGATGAAGATGAGTTGGTGGCGTGGTTGCGTCGCTTTGGCAGCAAGTTGTTAGAATCACCGGAAACCCATCGGAAATTAGCGCGGCGGATGGTGCAATTAGGTAAGGTTGCTGGTGGGGAATTGGGAGATGTGGCGGGAAAAATTGGCAGGGAATTGTTGGTAAATTCAGGAACCACATCTTTTAAGCCGATTATTAATAATCAAACTCCAGTTACAAAAATTTTGGTTTCTGATAATGTTCCACTAGATCTGGAAGCTGAAGAGTGGAATAACCGAGGTGTTAGTGAGTATAATGCTGGTAATATTGAAGCTGCACTTCCTTACTTTCAACGGGCAGTAGCAATTTCCTCTAACTACCACGTTTACCTGTATAATTTGGGCGTTACCCTTAATGATTTAAAGCAACACCAGCAAGCAATAGAAGTCCATAGGCGGGCGCTCAAAATTTTCCCTAACTTCCACTATGCCTGGTTTGATTTGGGCAATGCGCTGAGTAACTTAGGACAATATCAACAAGCAATAGAAGCCTATCGACGGGCAATCAAAATTTCCCCTAATTTCCACGATGCGTTGAATAATTTGGGCAATGCGCTGTATGACTTAGGGCAATACCAACAAGCAATAGGAGCCTACAACCGGGCGATCGAGATTTCCCCTAATTTCTGCGATGCCTGGAATAATTTGGGCAATGTGCTAAATGACTTAGGGCAATATCAACAAGCAGTGGAAGCCTACAATCGGGTGATCGAAATTTTCCCTAACTTCGGCAATGTCTGGAATGGTTTGGGCATTGTGTTGAGAGACTTAGGGCAGTACGAAAAAGCAATAAAAGCCTTCAACCAGGCTTTAGAAATAACGCATAATCAATACTGGCAAGCTTGGGCAAATCTAGGTTGGGCAATCTATTACTTACACGGCTATCAAGCAGCATTGCGAAACTGGGATGAGGGGTTGCAATCTCTCCAACCAGAGACACCCGACTATCAAGAAGGTTGCGCTGTTTTACATCATAGAAAAGGTGATGCCCACTATCTTTACGGAAAACGACAACCAAATCCCCAACCCTACTGGCGCGATGCAAGAAACAGTTATATCACCGCCCTAAAAACACTTTCCGGTTCCCAAACTTCCATCTTAGGAGAAGTTCTGGTAGCACAAGTTAGCCCCCGCTTCCAGTTACTATATCTGGAAATCTTGCAAAAATTAGCCAAAGTCTGTAACGCCCTCAACTACCAAGATGATTTTCAGCTATGTTTGGATATTGGCGATACGATGCTGGAAAACTTGCTACTGGAAACTGAATCACAAGAGAGGAAAATCCAGTTAGCCAAAAAGTTCGCCACATTCAGTCAATTGCGAGTAGTGCTGTTAGCCCAGTCATCGCAACCAAAAGAAGCACTTTTGTTAGCCGAAAAACGGAAAAATCTCTGCTTGCGTTGGTTGCGCGAATCCCGTTATGTGGGAATGAAGGATGAAACGCCGCTAGAATATCCCGAAATCGAACAACTTCTCTCTCCGGGTATGGCAGCAATTTACTGGCACTATAGCCCCGCTGCGATTACTACTTTTATTATCAAATATAACGACATCCAGATTCATTTAGCAGAAGAACCCCCATCCCCCAACCCCTTCCCCCGCAACGGAGGAAGGGGAGAAGGAGAAGGTGACAGCGATTCTCTTACCCCCAGGCCCCTGCAAAGAGAAAAGGGAGAAGGAGAAGCTGAAGAACCCCCATCCCCCAGCCCCTTCCCCCGCAACGGAGGAAGGGGAGAAGGAGAAGGTGACAGCGATTCTCTTACCCCCAGGCCCCTGCAAAGAGAAAAGGGAGAAGGAGAAGCTGAAGAACCCCCATCCCCCAGCCCCTTCCCCCGCAACGGAGGAAGGGGAGAAGGAGAAGGTGACAGCGATTCTCTTACCCCCAGGCCCCTGCAAAGAG
>NZ_JAIQZN010000171.1 GCF_023333585.1 Argonema antarcticum A004/B2 | reverse complement strand
CTCTTTTTCTTACTCAGCACTCAGCACTCAGTACTGAGTACGGTAAATTGAAATCCCTGGAATTACACCTAAATCCTGTAATTGTACCCAGACCAGATCGGCGATTTTAATATATTCATTTCGTCGTCAGCGTAGGCAAAACCATGTCTGGGCTTGACTTCTCAACCATTCAGCTAGATCTACAGAGCAAAATTCTCTATCTCCTAATACCACTTTTTGATAATTATTTAATAACAGCAATACTGAGGAAGAGTACTTCTATCTGTTTTGAACTATTTGTATTACCTAATTTAGGGAGAATTTCAAAATAGATAGGGATGGCTCTTTTCTCATAAATTAAACTGACGACTATTAAATTAATTAAACCCCATTGCGTGCGGTCAATCGCGGTGTAGAATAATGGTAGTAAATTCATTTTTTCAATTGGGTAGGTCTTCTTGAGAATAGCCGACCGATTTTTTTTTGACAACAATGGGTCAACCCCGCACGCAGTAAGGGGTTGACCCATTGTTGTCACCCCTCCAGGTTAGGTGATCTGTCGTACACAAAGGATATTTGCTAAACCCGCCCCTACCAGTGGACTGAATAAAAGAAAATATGTATTCAGTCGGATTTATCCGACTTCAGCTATTAGGCGGGGAATTGATTAAGAGCCGGATGATCGCAAGTGGTGCAAGATTTGTGTCTGCAATCTTCAAAAGCGATTCGCACTTCCCATTTATTCAGAATGCGATCGCTTTTTGGAAATAAGTCAAAAATGCGATCGCACTTAACAAATAAAAAGTGCGATCGCGGAGAGTGCTGTCGGCATATCGCATTCAAAAAACAACACCAAAATCGCAATTTTTCCAACTTAATTAGAAGATTCCTGTTGCGCTGCTTGTCGCACTTCCTCCACAGACAAATCTAACACCTCAGCAATCTTATTTACAGTTAACCCTGTTGCCAATAATTTTGGCACTGTTTTTAACTTACCTCGACGCTCACCTTCTTGCAAACCTTCTTGCAAAGCTTCTTGATAAACTCGCGTTTGACGGATATCACCTAAACCCAACATAGCTTGTATCTCCTCGCGACTTTTTTGAGTAAACTTGTAGATAATAATCGTTTCGATCAATTGTAGCAATTTTCGCTTTTGTGCTTCATCGCTGATTTCCTCACTTACTTGTTCTATCAACTGTCTGGCTTTGTTGACAGCAGTCTCCTCTGGCTCTATCACTAATTTTACAGTGTCGATGCCTAGAGATTGCTGTGCTGAACCTATTTCATCCAGGTAGATGCACCTCACTCGTAGAGAAGCTAGCAATTCTTGATACTGCCTAGTATCGCTTGATTCTGCACTTCTGGTAGGATAAATTACCACCCCACACCAATCATTTTCTACTTCATTTTTATCCAGATAGAGGAAGATTTCCGCAAAAAATCGAGCGTAAAATCTTTTGTCTAGCTGAAATTGAACTTCGGCAAAATAAATGGGTGTCTCAGTAGTATCTTGTTTGGGGAGATACACGCCATCAATACGGAAAGAAAGTTGTTTAACTTCAACGGATGAGAACTGGTAGGCATCGGCAACTTCGGGTGGTTGTTCGAGCAATTCAAAAAAGATGCTGGGAAAGGATTGGAATAACCGATAAAAGATAGTATCTGTTTTCACGCCGTTGGAAATTAATTGTTTCTATTCTATTTAATTTTAACTTAAATATGATGTTAATCATGTATGAATTGTCATAAAAACTCATAGCGATCGCATCTTTTTAATCTGCAATCTTACCAAAGAATTCAGTAATCAATATTTCCAATTGTAGGAACACGGCATCATAAATATTTTGGCCAAAGGTTAAATCTTAATTAGGCCGTGTCCCTACACCCATTTTGAGGAATGCGATCGCGTAGCGTGCCGTAGGCGATCGTGGAAAGTTGAATTAGAGAGTGCGTTCGCGAAGCGTGCCGTAGGCATATCGGGTTTGGGAATCGATGTGGGTGCGATCGCTTTTGCAGATGAATGTAAGTGCGATCGATGCAAAGGAATTGATGTCGGTGCGTTCGCGTTCGCTCTTCGGCGCGGATGCGCTCAGCGATGCGTAGCATTACCGCGCTTGTGGGATGAGAATATTGCAAACAAGAGCTAACGGTGCTACGCGATCGCGCAGACCGCTGACAAGCATTCTATAATCAGGAATTGTCGCTAAAAGTCCCTTATCATGTCCGAAGAAGATTTTCGCGCCACGCGACTGGAAAAAGTCGAACAACTCAAGCAACTAGGCTTCAATCCCTACGCCTACCGCTGGGAATCTACCCACCACGCCGCAGAACTCCAGGCAAAATATGCCGACTTACCCAGCGGCGAAGAAGTTGATGTAGAAGTTGCTGTTGCTGGTCGGATTCTGGCACGTCGCGTCTTTGGGAAACTGGCCTTTTTTAACCTGCAAGACGAAACCGGCACGATTCAACTGTACCTGGATAAGAACAGAATCCAGGAAAACATGGCAGATATCGACACCGAAGCTTTCAACCATCTCAAGCAGCTAACCGATGCGGGGGACATCATCGGCGCTAAAGGGACAGTTAAACGGACTGAAAAGGGCGAACTATCAGTTTATGTGAAACAGTACACTATTCTCACCAAGTCGCTGCTGCCTTTACCCGATAAGTGGCACGGATTGACGGACATTGCCAAGCGTTACCGCCAGCGCTATGTTGACTTAATTGTCAACCCGCAAGTGAGGGAAACTTTCCGCCGCCGCGCTAAAATTACAGCGGCAATTCGTCGTTATTTAGATGAACGAGATTTTCTGGAAATAGAAACGCCAGTTCTCCAGACGGAAGCGGGAGGCGCTGAAGCTCGTCCCTTCATCACTTACCACAACACTCTGGAGATGGAATTATACCTGCGAATCGCGACAGAGTTGCACTTGAAGCGGTTGATTGTGGGTGGGTTTGAAAAGGTGTACGAATTAGGACGGATTTTCCGTAACGAGGGGATTTCCACTCGCCACAATCCTGAATTTACCACGATTGAAATTTATCAAGCCTACGCTGATTACAACGATATGATGGCGCTGACGGAAGCGCTGATTACCACTGCTGCACAGGAAGTGTTAGGCACGCTGCACATTACTTACCAGGATAAAGAGATCGATTTAACTCCTCCTTGGCGTCGCGCGACTATGCACGAGTTGGTGAAGGAAAAAACAGGACTAGATTTTAGCCAATTACAAACCGTTGAGGAAGTGAGAAAAGCTGCTCACGAGTTTGGTATTGAGGGTTTGCACGAATGCGAATCGATTGGACATATGCTGAATGAAGCGTTTGAGCAAAAGGTGGAAGAAAACCTGATTCAGCCTACTTTTGTCATAGATTATCCGGTAGAAATTTCTCCTCTTGCCAAACCACACCGATCGAAACCAGGTTTGGTGGAGCGATTTGAGCTATTTATCGTCGGAAGGGAGACAGCGAACAGTTTCTCGGAACTTACCGATCCGATCGATCAGCGGGAACGATTGGAACTCCAATCGGCGCGTAAGGCATCTGGGGATTTGGAAGCGCACGGTGTCGATGAAGACTTCCTCACGGCGTTGGAGTACGGGATGCCGCCTACGGGTGGGTTGGGGATTGGGATCGATCGCTTGGTGATGCTGCTGACAGATTGTGCCAGTATCCGGGATGCGATCGCTTTCCCCCTCCTCAAACCCGAAAAAACTGAGGAGTGAGTCATTGGTCATTGGTCATTTGTTAACTAATGACTGATGACTAACGACCAATGACTAACTAGAAACTTCTGCCATTTCAATCACGCGACCTTCTAAATCCTTGAGCAGAAAATGCAGAGGCTTTTCGGTGCGGATTTTGTGCTTCAAGCCTCGGACTTGAACTCTCATCAGCACTTGTTCGAGACAATCGCGATCGAAACAAACATGGCGCTGACGATCTTTTTGGCCTAAAGTCGCTCCTGAGATCACGTGCAACTGCGTATTCTTCTTTAACTGATACCAAAGGCCCTCCGGTGGGTTCAATCCTTTGGCGGTGGAGAAACTGGGACTGGCTGACATATAGAGGGGGTCAATGCTAGTAGCACCCAGGGTTTGCTCGTAATTGTAGTAGTAGTGCAAAGGCACTTCTGCTGCTGGCAGATCTAGGAGACCTTCATATAACTGCCGAGCGATGTCCAGATCCGACACCATAATCGTATAGACTTTCGGGGCACTGGTGAGGAACATCCACATGGCACCTGCATAGGCTACCAGCAGCATCACCATGATTCCTTGGGTGGAAAACAAGCTATCCAGAGCCAGGGAAGGTAAAAAAGATCCTAAGAGAGCGGACGAATACAGGGAGGGAATCAAGCTAGCTGCTATAACCATGAACTTACAAATGGTGAAGAATTACTCGCACCTACCGTGGTTTTCAGGAAACTCATATCATTTTCTGTGTTTCTAGTCTATCAAGCCCAAACCATTACTATCAATCTTCTATCAAGGAGACTGAGGAGTGGGTGAGTGGGTGAGCCATTATATACATTTTCTTCTGCGCTCCCTTTCTCCCGCTCTCCCGCTCCCCCGCTCCTCTTCCCTAGCCCCTAGCTCCCTTTCTCCCGCTCTCCCGCTCCCCCGCTCCTCTTCCCTATCCCCTAGCCCCTTTTCCCTAACGGGTGTACTATGGGTTTAATCGCAGGGACAGATTTAACGCGGTTAAAGTATTGTGCAAATACCTCATTTTCCTGAAAGCAATCATCCCTTAGTCAAATCGCTGTTCGATTGCAGCGATCGCGAACTGCTAACCCTGTTTCAGCGCCATCTCGACGAAGGGAAATACTTTACGGCGATTTTCTGTCGCTACAGTCCGATTATTTATACCTTAATCGGACACTCTGGGCGATCGCCCGTCCAAGTTGACTACTTGTTTGCCATCACCTGGCGACAAATCTATCATGCTTTGATAGATCTGGATTTGCGCGGCACTGGCGTACCTGGGATGGAAAACTTTAATCTCCAGAACTGGCTCATCAATATCACCGCTCTCTGTATCAATCAAGCGGAAGTTCCCCCGGTGGAGTCGATTCACTACTCGTTGCAGGCTGCTTCGCCGCCCCTTTGGTGTTATACCGAGCAGGCGTTGGATTTGATACCTGCGCTCCAGCGGTTAATAGTGCTGATGTCTCAGAGTTTCAAGTGGAGCGAAGCCCGGATTGCAGCTTATCTCCAAGCAGAGGCAGAAGTACTTTCTCCGGCTGAGGTGAGAGAATTGCTACAAAGTGGGTTAAAACAACTACAACAGGCTTTGCCAGCTGATATTCGCGCCATTTATTTCGGCGAAGAAGAAACAGTCCAAGAAGAAGACTTTGAAATTGACCTTGCTAGTTCTCTATGAAAGGTAAAAAGGAAAAGGTAAGGAAATTGGGAAAAGCAGGCAAAGGGAACTGGTGCCTCAATCCCCAATCCCCAGTCTCCAATCCCCAGTCCCTTTTAATCTTTTTACTTTTGCCTTTTTACTTTGTACTTCTGGGTGCAGCTGACCTCAATCAACAACTCGATATCCGCATCAATAACGGCACTCAAGGGGAACTTCGGAATGAGGCCGATCGATTAGTACGTTTGGGAGGACAGGCGCAGCGGCAAGGAAACCTGGATAAAGCGATTCCCTACTGGTCGCAGGCGCTCATAATTTACGATCGAATTGGTGATGTCCAGTCTGTAGGCCGCATTTACGATTTCTTGGGTCTGGCTTATGCCGAACTGGGCGACTATCAGAGGGCGGAGGATGCGCTGCGGCGACGGCTGGGAGTTGCCCGCGACAATAAGGACTGGCAAGGTCAAATTTTTGGCCTGAACAATGTGGGTACCGTTCTGCTGCGGCGAGGGGCGTTCCCTGGTGCCCAGACAACGTTTGAGGAGGCGCTTGCGATCGCCCGCAGTTTTAATAATGCGGCTGGTATTGGCCTATCTCTGAATAACCTTGGCTTGGTGGCAAGCGGTCAGGGCTCAAGCAATCGGGCAATTAAACTGTACGAAGAAGCTGTTATTTATCGGAGTCGAGCTGGCGATGCGATCGGTCAGGCGAATACGCTCAATAATTTAGGCGATGCCTACCAAGCAATTAATAGCTTTAAGGATACGATCCGTGCCTACGGTGCGGCGTTGGGAATTGCTAAGGAAGCCCTCGATCGGCCCAACCAGTTTCGCGCGATCGACGGTTTAGTATTAACTTACTGTTCGGCGGGACAATATACTCGTGGGATTGAATTACTTCAGCAGCGTATAGCGACCGCGCAAGATGCAGCGAACCCCCGCCAAGAACTGATATCGCTCAGGTCTTTAGCCCAACTTTACCAACAGATTGGCAGATACAACGATGCCCGGAGTGTTTATCACCGGGCGATCGCTTTGGCTCGGACTTTAAACGATACTAAAGCTGAAGCCACTTTGCTAGGTCAGGTACTGGAAATCGTGAGCGATCGTTAGTTCAAATAAACGCCTCCGGTTGGTTGAATTGTTAAAGCATTCTTATCCGCACCCAAGTCTGTCGTCGCCGCAAATCTTACCTCCAACATTCCAGGGGCAACAGCTTGGGAACGAACCCTTAGCAGACCTCCATCCTGACGGTAAAAGGTGATGGTCGTCGGTGTATCCAGAGCTTCTAAACTGATATAGGATTCCCCTTGTAGGGTTCTTTGATTGGTGTCGCCAATCACTTCATAAACAACATTGGCTCCAGTGTCGTTCACCAACCGGACATTTACCCTCCCATTGGTGGTTCTAACCCTCGCACTGGCACCTTGTCGCTGCTCTGGCGTCGGGGGGATAATTCTAGAGTTTGGCCGTGGCTGCATCATCTGGTAGTTGTCGCGACGCATCTGCTTGTCGCGATTGGGGGGCGTACTGGATGGCGTATTGCGGTTCATGTCTGTGTTATTCCCGCTGTCACACGCAGCTTGCTCACCCATACGTACTGCGTCGGGATCGCGGGCGGACATAGGATCGCTAGGCAGAGATGTATTGGTTGTAGATGGGCGTCCGCTCATCATGGTGGGGCGATCGATCTCGGTGGTTGGCGTGTCTCTGTTGCTATTAGCCGAAGTCGTACCTTCGCTTCTCTGGCGTTCCATGTCCGTATTGGTTGTAGATGGACGTCCGCTCATCATGGTGGAACGATCGATCTCGGTGCTTGGCGTGTCTCTGTTGCTATTAGCCGAAGTCGTACCCTCGCGATTCATATTCGTTTCGCTTGTATTAGGCGAACACATCATGTTGCTTTGGGTACCGGCGGGCCGATCGGGATTTGCAGGCGTTTGCGCTAGAGCAGGTAAACTCAGGAGCAAGCTTCCGCAGATAGCTCCTACTAAACCAATTTGATTTTTAAGTTGCCGTTTTTGTTGACTCATGATTTCCCTTCCATTTGATTAGACGGATATTTTCTTTGCCAGATTGCAGCTGTTTGATAGACGAACTGCCAAAATAATCTCAAAGGCAAAAAGTAAAATAATTAAATATTTTTACTTTCTCCTTTTTAATGCTTACTTTTTACAGGTTTTTCCTATGATGCGACTTCTATCTTGACCTTAATTGGGAATATACCCAGTCTGCCTCTGCCACAGGAAACATTCCTTAAGGAGAGTCTATATTGGTTTTATTTTCTGATATCTAACGCACCTATCTCTTGGTGGATTTATTTTTTTGGCCTCCTCTTCCCTCTTCCCTCTTCCCTCTTCCCTCTTCCCTCTTCCCTCTTCCCTCTTCCCTCTTCCCTCTTCCCTCTTCCCT
>NZ_JAIQZN010000242.1 GCF_023333585.1 Argonema antarcticum A004/B2 | reverse complement strand
CTGGGGGGGAGACAACTATAGCTCAAAGGTAGATTGGATAAGGGTTTCGGCTCGGCGACCTCGTTGATAATAAGGTCGTTTATGAGGGCTTAAAGACATCAATTGAGCAGTTTGTTCACTAAATAAATCAAGAGATTCCACCCAAGCATAGCCGTGTAAACCAATATAAAAGCTGCTATGGCGACGTTGCGCCCTTCGTTTTTCTTTCACGCGACCTACGTATTTAACTACTCCCTTAGTTTTGATTTTTTCCCCAGACATAATGGAACTGGTGTAAGCCAAAGTAATCAAGATAATTAAAGCAATTAAGCGGTCATCATTGATGCCCGTTGATTCTAGATTATCACCACCACTTTTATAATCCCTAAACATTTCTTCTATACCAAAGCGTTTTTGATAAGCTGATATAGCTTGGTTCAAATCTTTAAAGTTTGTTAAAATAAACCAAGCTTCTTGGGCTGATTTTTCCCGATAGTTACGCTTCCATTTAGCTGCGATATTGGCTCGCTCGAAGCCTTTAGTTTTAGTTAACTTAACTCCTTGTAGGTAAATGGAAAATCCTGGATTTACACCTAAGTCTTGTAATTTCTGCCAGATGTCTGGGGCTATTTCAATATATTCATTTCGTTTTAATCGTAGACAAAAGTAGGTCTGGGGTTGACTTCTAAGCCATTGGGCTAGGTCAACTGAGCAAAATTCTCTATCCCCTAAAACAACTTTTCTATAATTACTTAATAAGGGCAGAACTCGCGAAAGTACCTCGATCTGCTTGGACGCATTTGTATTGCCTAAGTTTGGCATAACTTCCCAGTAGATAGGGATGGCTCTTTTGTCATAGATGAGACTGACAACTATCAAATTTACCAATCCCCATTGCGTCCGGTCAATGGCAATATATAATACTTGGCCTTGGTCAAAATTATTGGTCAACAAATAACTGAATAATGGCCACCACATTTTTTCGATTGTCAGATGTGGTAACGAGAGAAATCTCTGCAACTTCTTGCGGCGACTTTCAAATAGTATCTTTTGGGGAAATTGATTCGCTAATTCTTCTAACTTTACGATTCGATGCTGCTGTAACATTACAATTAATATCAAGAAAATTAAAAACTCCGCTCTTTTTAGTTGCGTTTTTAGGTGTGAGGTGTAAAATAATGGTAATAAATTCATTTTTTTCATTAATTAGGTCTTCTTGAGAATAGCA
Source organism: Argonema antarcticum A004/B2 (assembly GCF_023333585.1). Taxonomy (GTDB): domain Bacteria; phylum Cyanobacteriota; class Cyanobacteriia; order Cyanobacteriales; family Aerosakkonemataceae; genus Argonema; species Argonema antarcticum. Next base: position 76 of record NZ_JAIQZN010000242.1, on the reverse strand, counting down.
GACCTATTTTTTTTTGACAACAAGCTGTAAAACCCGCACGCAGTAAGGGTTTTACAGCTTGTTGTCTCCCCCCCAG
>NZ_JAIQZN010000241.1 GCF_023333585.1 Argonema antarcticum A004/B2 | reverse complement strand
AGGTGAGGGCGTCAATTAGCTGCATTCCTACCGCACGCGCAAGCAGGGGGGGAACGGCGTTACCGATTTGTCGGTGTCCTCGCCATTTGGTGGGATGGAATTGGAACCAGTCGGGGAATGAGGATAGTCTGGCTGCTTCTCGGACGGTGATTACTCTGGGGTGTTCTGGGTGAATGGGGCGGGGTGCTGTGTGTCCTCCCTGTTGACTTGGTGTTCCGGCTCTTAGGGTGGTGCATTGTTTTTGGTAGTCTAAGCGGTACAGGCGGCTGATTGGCTCGATTTCTCCGTTTGGTGCGGTGATAAATCTTTCGATTACTTCTGGTGAATGGTCGGTGAGGGTGCAGCCTGTTAGTCGGTGTGGATTCCAGTTGGTTGGTGGGATGAAGATGGTATTGAGGTATTGGCTGTATTTCCCTGGTTGCCCTTCTGCTTCTAAAATGTCTTTATCTAGGCGGTTCAGCCCTTCTAGGGGCAGTAAGTCAGTGAGGGCGTCATAAACTGTGACTCGGTGTTGCTGTGGGGCTGGTGCTGCTATTTCGGTATCTAGGCAACCTACCCAGAATAAGCGTTCTCTGGACTGGGGGACGCCGTAATTACTGGCATTGAGTCGCCACTCTTGTACTTTGTATCCGTAGGAAAGTAGTTGCTGCCAGCAGTTGTTTATCAGTTCGGCAAAGCGTTCGTCTCGCATGCTTGTGACGTTTTCCATTACAAAGGTGCGGGGATGCAGTTCTCCTACGAGGCGGACAAAGTGGAATACTCCTTGATTGCGTGAGTCAGATGGGTCTCGTTTGCCTATGCGCGAGAATCCTTGGCATGATGGGCCACCTACTACTAGGTCTACACAGCTGTTTCTATTGGCAATAATGCGATCGCTTTGCATCTCGAAAGCAGAATTGAGGATTTCTTGACTGCTAAGTTGGGCGATATCGGCACACAGTACTGGTGTGTTGGGGAAGTTCTGCCGGTATTGGGCTGCGGTGTAGGGGTCTTTTTCTACTGCTAGGGCTATTTTCAACCCAGCCGCTTCCATTCCTAAGTCCAAGCCTCCTACTCCGGCGAATAGGCTGACTACCTGTGGTTGAGGATGGGTGGGGATGCTGAAATCGGCTGGGTGTGGCATAATAAGAACCTGTTTTTTTTGATTTGTGCCTCGGTTGGTAGCCGGGGCTTTTACTTTTATTTGACTATCATTATACGCATTTTAGGTATTTAATTACCAGCGTCTAAGAGATCGGACAAGTCATCTGGTTTTACTAACTCCCTAATTTGGTTAAGTATGTCCTCTTTGCGTAG
>NZ_JAIQZN010000170.1:3571-8209 GCF_023333585.1 Argonema antarcticum A004/B2 | reverse complement strand
AGTCTGTTCTGAGGCATTCTTCTGTGATGTTAGAAGCCCACACTATAATCGCTTCGATTTAGTGTGGGTAGTTCACGCTCCAGCAAGGGCCACCGTAAGGTATAGCTAGGGACTAGGGGCTAGGAAAGTCAAAAGTCAAAAGTCAAAAGTCAAAAGTCAAAAGTCAAAAGAAGGATTCTACCCTCTACCCTCTACCCTAGCCCCTAGCCCCTCTCTTCAGAGCCAATTTCCCACCAAAACGTATGGGGCCCAGAAATACGGATTCCTGAAATTGCGGTTCTGCAACAGACTAATCTGAGCCCTGCGAAGTGCCTCTGCTTTACTGATGCCGGGATTAGCTAACTTTTGATAAAATTCAGTCATCAGAGCCGCAGTAGACGAATCGCTCACCCTCCACAGCGTTGCCAGAGTGCTACTTGCTCCCGCCCTAACCGCTACTCCAGCAAGTCCCAAAGCCGCTCTTTTATCTCCAGTTGCTGTCTCGCAAGCACTGAGGACAAGTAATTCTAGAGGTCTGGGTATACGCGGATTTTTGCTTCGGAGTAATTCATCCAACTGCTTGACGTTAATCGGACCATCCCAAGCGAGAATAAATGTGTTTTGGAAATTAGAGCTAAACTGGCCGTGAGTCGCCAGGTGAACCACAGGAAAAGGAACCGCTTTTACCTCATTTTCGAGATTCGTGCTGGTAAACTCCTGATTCAAAAGCCTTGTTGTATTGAGAACTTCAGCATTCACTAGCGCCAATTCTGCTTTCACACCGGGTAGTGCAGAAAACCCCTGGCGGGACTCGCTCAATCCACCAGCCAAAGCTCTAAGCTTTCCTCGCGTCAGCGGTTGTCGCTTTAGCAACTGCAAACCAGGAGTTAGGGCTATGCTATACTGTTCCACCAAATACTGGTTGCCGTTGTAGAGAGCAGCCATTGGGATATTCCGCAACGAACCATCTAATACAAACACCAACGTTTGTACCCCACTCGTCTTTAATTCTGTTTCGATCGGCCCAATCAGCCAGTCATACACCTGTTGAGAAAGACGCAAGCGTTCCTCTTGGTTGGAGTGACGAATACCCAAGGCTTGTCTGAGCTGGTTAAGAGTACTTTCAACCTGTTTTTGTTCAATTTGTGTGGTGTAGTTACGCAGAGGCTGCTGCGGGAGACTGAGAATTACTTCTATTCGATCGTCTAAAATGACTGGATAGATCACAGCCGCCGTGCGATCGATCTTATCAATCAATTCTGGTATTGCATCCAGACAAGCTTCCCGGAAAAAATTATCCAGTTCAGCTAATTGTAGAGACTCAATCACGTTACGGGCTTGAACCAGATTTTTTTGACTCACCCCCCCCTTTTCTCCCCCCTCGTGTACGGGGGGGGACACAGGGGGAGGTTGCAAAAGCAAATCGAATAGCTGCCGATAGACGGGTTCCACACTATCCCGAAAGGAAAACTGAACGTCTGGATTGATAGTAGCTAAATCGCTGCGGAGGGATTGTAAAGTGATAACCGCTTCGCTGTAAGCTGTAATAGCCTCCTGAGTTTGCCCTTCAGCTTTGAGTAAACGTCCCAACTGCCATTGCCACCGATAAGCAATATCCTGTGCATTAGTCGCCTGAGCCAAAAGCAGCGCTTGTTGAGTTAGCTGTTGAGCTAGATCGAATTGCTTAGCTTGTTCGTACAATTCGCCAAGATTTCCGAGTGCGAAAGATTCAGATCGCTTATCTCCCAAACTTTTTGCCTCCTGAGAAGCTTTAGCTAAAAGTTTGGCGATATCTTGATAATTGGTTATTGCTTGTTCCCCAGTCGCCAGTCCCGGCTTCATCAAACTTTGAGCCAAGTTAATTCGAGCGTAAATAGCGATCTGACTGGGGGGTAGTTGAGTAATTTCCGACTGAATTTGTGACTGCAAAACTTGAGCTTCTGACCGCTGTTTGCTATCCACTAATAAGCTCATTTGATTTAAATTTGCCTGAAGCCGTGTAGTTCCATGATTAGATATGTTTGCTGCTTGTCGGTAGTATTCTAAAGCTAGTTTAATTTTTCGATCTACTTCTTCTCTATCCTCGGAATCTGCTGCGAAATCTTCTAATCTTTTGGCTAAGCTTCTTTCGATATTACCCAAATTGAGCAGAGCGATACCAATATCTGGTGGAGATTGCAAGCGTTGGGCTATTGCCAAACTTTGTTGACATATTTCTAGAGATTTATCTAGATCGCCACTAATACGAAGGGCGTTAGCAAGCGTCAGCAATCCGGTGGATTTGATCGGAGAATCTGGTTGATTTTGCAGACGTTTTTCTAAATCTTCTAATGTTTTGGATGCTCGACGAGAAAATCCCAGAGTTTGTAGAGTTTGGGCAAAGTTAATTGTGCTGCCAGTAATCCCAGCTTCATCGCCTGCTTGCGTGTATGCAGCAATAGCTTGTTGTAAGCTAATAAGAGCGTCTTCCGGTTGTCCTAAAGACAGTTGCAGACGACCTTGGGTGTTTAAGGCGATCGCAATAATTTGCGCCTTTTCTCGACCTGCATTTCTTACTGTTTGCAGGAGGTTTATGCTGGATGATATTGCTCTTTTGGCATTCTCCCAATCCCCAAGTTTTTGATAAGTCAATGAAATGAAATTAAGTGTCAAAGCTTGGTTTAACACATCTTTTTTATCTGCGAATGCTGTTTCTGCTTCCTGCCACACTCTTAGAGCATCCGAAAACTTTTCTGCCTGGTATAATAACTTTCCTTGTTGCAACAATTGGAGAGCATCTGACGATATATAATTTTGAGTTATTAGTGTTTTGATTAAATTAGTTTTTGTTAAGTGATTAAAATATATCAAATCCAAACTTTCCTTGGAAATTGCTGGTTCTATTAGTACATAGTGTGCCGAAAGTACTATTGCTAAACCCCAAAATAGGGCACAACTCCGTTTCAGATTATTGTATTTGGGAAATGCAATAATCTGCCTAGCTTGTTTCGCCAGAGATTGTATGTAATGTAAAAGTATAGATTGTTTTTTAGGCATATTATTGCGGGCATTATATCAAGGAGCTAGGCACTAGGGAAGAGGGAGAATTTCTTTTTTTTGACTTTTGACTTTTCTAGCCCCTAGCCTCTAAAATTGACAGTTAGGTGGCGTTAGTGGAGTTCCGTGAGGTGTCACCTTGGGTGCTTGGGCTGTAAGAATAACTTCGCCATTGGGGCCAATTATCCAACCTTGAGCTTCGACAATTTTGTCATTTGTCATTTGTCCTTTGTCAGTTGCAATTGACGAGTGACTGCTAACTGCTGAAGACTGACTGCTGAGGACTGAAGGAATGCGTAAATCTTCCCAAAATAGGTCACCGCTGAGGGTATCGTCAGGAGTGGGGGGCAAACCACCGCGACCAGTGATAAAAAAGGTATTATCTTCATTAATTGCGGGACAAGCTTGGACAATTAATCTGGTAGAATCGACGACATCGACAGAAGGGATATCGGGAGGACTAATTTCCACTTGACCTTCTACCCTCAATTCGCCACTGGGTTTGATGATACTATCGAGGGATTGAAATACTGCTAAACCTGATTCTAATAAAGGTGCGATCGCAATATTACTACCTCCTTGAGGATTTTGAGCATCAGTTCTGACTTGGCTACCTTCAAGAAGAACTAGGGTTTCTGTATTAATGGTGATATTGCCTTCTGCGGTTCTAGAGGCTGAGACGGCAGATATTTGAGCTTGACCCCGGAGTTGAAGAGTACGCGATCGCAAATTAATATTTCCAGCCTTACCTGTCACAGATTCAGCTCGCAGGGAGCCTAGATCCCTAATCAGTATAAATGGTGCTGCGGCTATTAAATTACCTGGATTTCCCGAACCTGTACTGCTGACAATCGCTTCCGCCCTATCTCCGACTATAAAACTATCAGCTTCAATATCCAACGTACCAGCATCTCCAGCTCCCGTAGACAAAGCAGATATTTGTGCGGGATTGGGACTCCCATTGGAGTTACTTCCCACACCAGTTATTTCCACCCCATCCGTGGCTCGAATGGTCAAAGAACCCGCATTTCCTTGTCCCAGAGAAGCCACCCCCACTCCTGCTCCATCTTTGACGCTCAAACTTCCTGTGTTAATAATTACATCTCCCGCATTTCCCATTGCTCCTGATTCGACTCTAGCCAACAAGCCGCTGGGAAGGCTACCATCAGGCGATTGACCACTTAACTCTATGCGATCGGCGCTCACCCTCAAAATGCCCCCATCCCCATCTTTATATGTAGAAGCCGCTACTTGACCTCCAGAACGAGTCACTAAGAAGTTAGTTGAAATCTGCAAATTGCCGCCCTTGCCAGACCCGGAAGTGGAGGTTGAGACTTGCGCTGGGTTGGGAGTACCATCTACGTTTGTGCCCACCCCAGTTATTTCGATCATCTGAGCTTGTACGTTTAAAGACCCCGCATTTCCCTGTCCTAGAGAACCCGCTGTCAATCTTGCCCCATCGACAACGCGCAAGTTCCCGGTCACTACTAGAACATCTCCCGCATTTCCCGTCGCGCCGCTTTCGACTCTAGCTAACACACCACCAGGAATAGTACCATCAGGCGATCGACCGCTCAATTCTATGTCATTAGCATTAATAGTTAAAATTCCGCCATCCCCATC
>NZ_JAIQZN010000170.1:0-3471 GCF_023333585.1 Argonema antarcticum A004/B2 | reverse complement strand
GGAATAGTACCATCAGGCGATCGACCGCTCAATTCTATGTCATTAGCATTAATAGTTAAAATTCCGCCATCCCCATCTGTATATGTGGAAGCCGCTACTTGACCTCCAGAACGAGTCACTAAGAAGTTAGTTGAAATCTGCAAATTGCCGCCCTTGCCAGACCCGGAAGTGGAGGTTGATACTTGGGCTGGGTTGGAAGTACCATCAACGTTTGTGCCCACCCCAGTTATTTCGATCATCTCAGCTTGTACGGTTAAAGACCCCGCATTTCCCTGTCCGAGAGAACCCGCTGTCAATCTTGCCCCATCGACAACGCGCAAGTTGTCTGTCACGACGTTTGCATCGCCTGCATTTCCCGTCGCGCCGCGTTCGACTCTAGCCAATATACCGCTGGGAATACTGCCGTCAGGCGATCGATCGCTCAATTCTATATCATTGGCAGTAACCCTCAAACTTCCCCCATTGCCAGTTCCAGATGTAGAAGCAGATACCTGAGATCCATCGCGGACAATCAATCGTCCGGTCACAATCTCCAAATTGCCAGCATTTCCAGCACCTGTTGTCTCTGTAGATATGGCACTGGGCTGTACTATATTTTCTTCTTGTTGGGCGACATTTCCCACACCAATCAATTCCACAGTATCGCTTGCCCGAACGCTCACATTTCCTGCCAATTCAGCGCCCTGGGTATTTGCCCTAATTTGGGAACCATCAGTAAGGCTAATTCTCCTACCCCGCACTTGGATGTTACCGCCTCCCAAACCGCTGGCATCGACTACTGCCTGCTGGGAAAGTTGAATATCTCCATATTCTGTCGAAATTCCTTCGTTATCGGTTATTTGTGCTGGGCTATTAATTAAAGACCAATTACCGCTAATCAATGACACCAGTTCAATTCGTCCTCTCTGTGCAGTTAAATTGCTGCCTGTTAAGGTTATATCGCTACCTACCAGCGTCAGAGTTCTTTCAGGCGGCACCTGTATGGACGACCCCTGGACGGTAATTTTTCCCGTGTTACCGCTCAATTGCAAACCAATGGGTACGCTTACCGTTAGCAAAGGCGTCGTTTGCGGATTTTTGGCACTAAATTGAGTTCCATCGGCAAAGTTAAGGCTATTTGCCGTGGAAGCTAGAAACGAACCGCCAATGTTCAGTTTGGCATTCAACCCAAAAATAATCCCATTTGGATTAAGTAAAAATAAGTTGGCTGTGCCATTGGCTTTAATCAATCCATCAATATTAGAAATAGAGCCACCTGTGACGCGGCTGATAATGTTCTGGATATCAAGAGCGTTATTGAAAAAAGCTGTATTGTCGGTAGGGATGGAAAATTCCCCAAAGCTGTGAAATAGATTGGTTCCGGCTTGGGTTCCTCCGGTGATGGTGGTGATATTGCCGACTGGGGTAGCGATCGAATTGACTGGAAGTGTGCTATCTGGGACGATTTGTGCTGGAGTTGGTTTGCAGGTGAGCAGAAAAAACAGCGTACTGACTTGAGCTAACCAGAATTTAAGGTGATGTAATTTCATAAGAAGGGGCTAGGGGCTAGAGCGATCGATCTTTTCCGGTGATGTTGAAAAAAGTGCGATCGCGTCAGCGTGCCGTAGGCATAGTGTCAGGTGCGATCGCGATCGAGCAAATTTCCATCAAGGCCCCCCGATGAGTTTGTCTGATTCGCGTGCGAGCAATTCATTTACGCTCGCCCGGTCTTTTTGATAAATTTCCAATCGGATCGTGTCGGAGTCTGAATATCGGAAAGTTACAATATAGGTAACGTCCCGGTCTGGATCGGTGAATCGGTATTGCGGTCGGCTCGTCGTACCCGTGACCTTGAAACCTGTTAGGTTAATCGTACTACCATCTTGCTGGTTTTTAACGTAGAGGATGTAATAAGCAGGTTCCCATGCCCAAAAAGAAGCCTGCCAATTCGAGTTGGAAAAGGTTCCCCGAATCGAAAACTTCCCCACGGTTATCGGACAGTTGTTTTCCTCGTTGTCACTTCCATTGCTGGTATCTAAAGAAGCTTGACACGGTTGCTCTGCTTCGTCCGATCCTGCTGCAAATGATAGAGATAAAGAAAACAGTAAAGTGCAAACAGTTGCCCAGGCCATCGTTCTAAGTTTCATGATGGTTTTTAACTCGATTGTCTATCCGCCCTTTTCTATTTTTGTTAGATCGGGTTTGATATAGCAACCGCTCTCGTCGGTTAGGGCAACTCCAACTCTTACCTCTGGTTCATAATCCCCGATAGTCGTAAGCTTTTCCCTCTTCCCTCAAGGCTCGCCCCTAGCAAGAGAGCCCTTACTGGCTGACTCTCCCAAAACATAGATATGATATGTGGTTGATAGGCTCATAAAGCGAATTAAATTCTCTCATTAAAAAACATACCAATGATTTGAGGTGCATAAAATGAAACTGGGAATTCTTGTAACTACCGCATTAATCCTGACTTTTGGCGTAGCAGCTCCTTTGCACGCGGCAAATCGCGATCACCTCAGACGGCTACTGGATACTAATGAGTGTCGCAGATGTGACCTCAGAAGTGCCAATTTGAGGAATGCTGACCTCCAGAATGCTGACCTCCAGAATGCTGACCTCCAGAATGCTGACCTCCAAGGTGCTAACTTGAGGAGTGCTAATCTGGAGGAGGCTGACCTCCGGGGTGCTGATTTGAGGGGTGTCGATTTCACCAGCGCTAGATTGAGAGGGGCTAACATCAGAAATGCCAATCTGGATAATGCCAATCTGCGGAATGCGAATCTGGAAAATGCTTACCTGGATGGTGCGTACCTGGGAAATGCGTATCTGGATAATGTGTACCTGAGTGGAGTGTATGGGTACGAGAATCAGCGGGACGATCGCAATTACAACGATCGCAACTACAACGATCGCAACTACAACGATCGCAACTACAACGATCGCAACTATAGCGATAGCAACTACAACGATCGCGATTATCGTTACAGAGAAAACGATATTAGGCAGATTTATCGGGAAGTTCTAGGCCGCGAACCCGATTATAGTGGCTTGCGAACTTGGACTAACGAGATCTCAAGGGGCCGATCGCTCCGTGATGTCCGCAATGAAATTGCTCGCAGCGCCGAAGCTCAAGCCGCCGTTAACCAGATTTATCGAGAAATTTTGGGGCGCGATGCCGATTCACGCGGAATACGGACTTGGACTAATCAGTTAGCATCAGGAAGCTCGCTTTCGCGAGTCCGTCGCGACATAGAACAGAGTGAAGAAGCCCAGAACCGCAGAAGCCGACCGATCCGAATCCAGCCCGGAGCTCCACTTCCAGGCGCGATTAACCCAGTCCAGCCATCCTATCCCATTTACAGACAAACGACCCCTCCTACTGCGCCCACTCCTCCCCCCGCTCCACCAGTCCGAGTCCAGCCGAACCGAATTCAGCAATCCTCACCTGGTGGAACATCCCAGCAGTACCGAATTCAGCAGTCGGCTCCACCG
>NZ_JAIQZN010000004.1 GCF_023333585.1 Argonema antarcticum A004/B2 | reverse complement strand
GTTTTACAGGGTCTAATCCCTGTAAGTGATGCTATGTAACCCTTTTAGGCTATTTTTACATCACAACGAATCGCACTGAGTCACTCCATTACCGGGATCTTTGGCATTAGCATACTCCCTAACGCGATCGTTTGCTTTGGGAATTTCAGGAGTACTGGAATAATGCCATTCCTCAGAAAGAATGCTTGTTAAGCTTTCCGATGGCAGAAGCTGGCGGTCTTCCCATCCAGTGGCATCTGGATCGTCACTCTTGTAGATAATCCAAGTCTGTCTCATAACGCGCGTCCTCGAAACTGGTTTGTTTGCCGTAAAAAACGCAATCTACTTTTAGGATACTGTCTCTAGTTTTGCGGATATCTTTGAGTTTCCATCCATACCTGTATTCCATCTCGAAGCATTTCTTGGGGCTGGTCGCCGAATGAATGTTTTCTTGGGTGTCCTCCCAATTTGTGCCGGTTCTCATTTTTACCGTACTCAGTACTGAGTGCTGAGTGCGAAAGTGCTGAGTAAGAAAAAGAGTACTCAGCACTTTCGCACTCGGTAAATGCCCCGCATAGCGAGTGGGCGGAATCTTATCATCAGGAGAAGGTTGATACCCCGCATAGCGAGTGGGCGGTCTTTTAACTCAGCACTCAGCACTTTCAACTCAGCACTCTTCATTAACTTGTGAACACTTTATGATTTTATCATCTTGAGTTAAAATATATACACTCAGCTAGACAAGGAGATTTCTGATGTCACTGATGACAGTAAAAGACTTGGAAAACTTACAAGCAACACTCTCCGAAGCCGGACATGATTACCAACTAGAACTCGAGAATGGGAAAATTATCGTTATGGGGCCATCAGACATTGTATCGAGTGAAATTGGAGCTTTGCTAATTCGGTTATTGGGTAACTGGGTTTATCCTCGTCGTTTGGGACGCTTGTTTGACTCCGCAGGCGGTTTCATCATGCCAGATACAAACCTAAAAGCACCCGATGTTTCCTTTGTTCGCGCCTCCCGACTTCTCCAAAGTCCTCGTTACTTTGGACAACTTGTACCAGATTTAGTAGTCGAAATTAAATCTCAAAGCGACAGAATTAAACCCATAGAAAAAAGACTTAAAAAGTTCTTAGAATTAGGAGCAGTTGTCGGAATTCTCATTGACCCCGATGAAGAAAGCGTAACCGTTTATCGACCCACAGGTGAACCAATTGTGTTCAGCAATGAAGACATCTTAACCATTCCCGAACTCTTCCCCGGTTGGGAATTACCAATTCCCGAACTGTGGCCACCCATCTTTACAGAAGCCGAAACAGAAACATTGAGTAACTGAACTAAAGAACGGTTGCTATATTAAGAACAATACAAAAACTACACCCTGCAAATATATGCAGAAAATCTTTCAGCTTGCACTCCTACTAGCCTCTCTCTGCTTAGCCAAATCGGTTCAAGCTGCCAATCCAGAACATATCAAAAAGTTACTGACAACAAATCAATGTCCCAAGTGCGACCTCAAAAACGTAGATCTCAGAGGTGGTAACTTCCGAGGGGCCGATCTCAGCGGGGCCAATTTAGCGGGTGCCATGTTGGAAAATGCTGACTTAAGGGGTGCAAAACTCCGGGGTGCCGAATTACAGCAAACCGTCCTTAGAGGTGCCAACCTAGAAGTAGCCGACCTCCAAGAAGCCAAAATGAGAGGCGCTATGCTCAGGGAAGCTAAACTCAGAGGAGCAAATTTGAGAAATGCCAGACTCCGGGGTGCCAGACTCAGAGGTGTTGACTTAAGAGAAGCTAACCTAACTACTGCCTTTTTGCCAGAAGCCATTCTCATGGAAGCTAACCTGAGTATGGCTGACTTAAGAGGTGCCAACCTAACGGGTGCCAAACTTAGTAAAGCCAAGCTGGAAACTGCCAATTTAGAGAGTGCCAACTTGACGGGTGCTGACTTAACAGATGCCTATTTAGGTGATGCTAATCTCAGAAGTGCCATCTTGAGTAATGCCAACCTCAAAGGTGCCAGCTTAGCTGCTTGTTCTCTAGTTGGAGCTAAGCTGAATGGAGCCATCCTGAACCGTACCGATATGCAGGGGGCTAACTTAACTAATGCGGATTTAACTAATGCCAAAGTGGCGAATGCTGACTTGAGTAGAACCATCCTAACTATGGCTAACCTCACTAATGCTAACCTGACTAATACAAAACTCATTAATGCCTACTTGTTTACTGCTAATCTGCAAGGTGCTATCCTGACTAATGCCAATCTAACCAGTGCCAATTTAGAAAGTGCCAATCTCAGAAATTCCATGCTGAATAATGCGGATTTGAGTCAGGCTAATCTAAAGTTGGCAACCTTTTATCAGACTGATATTAGAGGTGCGATTTTGAATGATATTGATTTCAAGGATATCGATCTAAGTCTGGTAAAACTTATGCCAGATATATTGAATCACGCAGCGCGAATGAACCGAACGCCTTTGGCAGAATTACTCCCTTCTTACCTAAATAATACTACGCATGAAGAAGCAACGCAACAAGTTATCCCGGCTGTACGGGAACAAATAAGAAGAGAAAATAGGCGTCGATAATCTTGTCCCGGCAAGAAAGTCTAGAGTGATATCATGTTCGGACTCTTGTTTTTACAACTAATTCTGACAAGATACCAGCTATATTCCAGGCATCATCCACTCCCCGATGATGCGTACCTTCTAGCGGTAAGTTCATCAGTTCCAATGCTCCTGACATACCTACTTCTTTCGGCAAGGCATGAAAAATGGCAACAAGAGTTTTGATGTTAATATGCCTCGTGCCGAAAGGATAAGTGACATTAAAAGATTGACACTGTTTTTCAAATTGTTGTCTGTCGTATTCACCGTAGCTTGCCCAAACTCGCTGATGGGATAGATATTTATCTTTCAGAATTGCACAAGCTTCTAGGAAGGTAATCCCAGTATCGACTTGTGCTTGAGTTAAAGTTGTTAACTGGGTACAAAACTCGCTGACGGTTGAACGTTCTGGTTTGACTAAGATACTTTCTTTTTCCAGTCTTTCTCCCGAAGAAATATCTAATGTGCAAATGCCAATTTCGATAATTTCGTTTTCTTGTCCCGGTCGTGGTGAACCTGACCAGCAAGTCGCTTCGATATCGATAACAATAATTTGGTCTAGTTTTTTAGCCATGTTCCTACCCTTTTAGCCATGTAAATGTCTGGCTTTCCCAATCCGTTAGCATCTGGCATGACTCCCACTATTACAAAACCGTATTTCTGATAAAATTCATAGGGATGACGGCGCAAGTTTTTGATGTTGACAATATGTTCAAAAACATTAGGATAGAGGTTTACAGCTGAAAGCGTTGTCAGATTGTCTTCGTCATCGGTGCCAACCCAGATGGTAATACCGCCACGCTTGCTAACTTGTGCTTCCAAGTCAGCTAGAAGTGCCTTTCCAATTCCTTGACGCTGACAGTCCGATCGCACAACCAAGGGATGAACTTCCCAAACCTTACCGTTATATTGACTAATGCCACCAATCCATGCTAAGACATTACTGCTGTTATCTACAGCTATTCGGCTGATTCGGTCTGGGGCCAAAGATTGCTGCACTTCTTCTAAAGCAGCTTCTATGTTAGGCCAAGCATCCGGCCAATGTTCTTTGAAGCCTTCAAATAATAAAGTGGCTGTTTGTTCAATTGCGTCTTGGTTTTCCGCAGTGAGATCGATAATTTCCATTCCCTTTATTATTTGTACTTTGCCAAAAGTCGCTGTACTTTGCTAATAACCAATGACTAATGACTGATTCACAATTGCCGAAATTGATTGACTACTCGATCGAGTCCGACGGAATGGGAGGCTTTAAAGAGAATGCGATCGCCCTCTCTCACTACCTCTTTTAACCGTTCTACCACCGCTGCATGAGTCTTAAAGCACTCAGATGGCATAGGTTTGGCACCTTCAGCGATCGCTTCTGCTTGCGGATCGTCTGTTAAAACTAGCAAAGCGTCCACATTCAACTCCCGTACAGTGGCACCTACCTGGCGATGGAATTGGGCCGATCGCTCTCCCAGTTCTTTCATCGTACCCAAAACAGCGATATGCCGTTTCCCAGGTGTCTGCGCCAGCAAATGTAACGCCGCTACCATCGACTCTAGCCCAGCATTGTAAGTTTCATCCAAAATGACGATATCATTCGGCAAATCGTAACGTTTTGCTCGTCCCTCTGGCAGCTGAACTGGCAAACCATCTGTTAAGGGTTTCCAATCAATTTTAAGAACCTTAGCTACTGCCAAAGCTGCTAAATAGTTAAGTGCGTTGTGGCGTCCTGGTAAAGGTAGGGGTAATTGCATACCTTCTACACTGACAGTATCGGAATTAATTAATTTCCCCTGTAAATCTCCCCCTTCCAGTCCGTAAGCTATGGTTTCTCCTTGCCAAACTTTGGCGGCAGTTTCCATCAGTAAGTGATTATCTTGATTGAGAATAGCTATTCCAGTAGAAGACATTTCTACGAGTAGTTCGCATTTAGCTTGCGCGATCGCTTCTTCACTACCCAACAAACCAATATGCGCTGTCCCGACATTCGTAATTACACCTAGAGTTGGGTGTGCTATTTGTGTAAGTTCCGCAATCTGCCCTCTACCCCGCATCGCCATTTCAATCACGGCGAAGTCATGTTCTGGTTCGAGTTCTAACAAAGTTTTAGGTACGCCGATCTCGTTATTGTAGTTCGCCTGGGTTTTGAGAACGCGCCCTTTAGTTGACAAAACTGCCGCAATCAGTTCCTTAGTCGTGGTTTTGCCAAACGAACCCGTAACGGCAATCACAGGAATGGTAAAGCGATCGCGCCACCAGCGTGCTAGAGCCTGGTATGCTTGTAGAGTGTCTGCTACTTGCAGTTGAGGGATATCTTCTGGCAGCTGGACATTGCTAGCGAGATCTGTAATTATGGCGATCGCTCCTTTATCAACGGCAGATGCCACAAATTCATGCCCATCAAAATTTTCACCCCGTAGCGCCAAGAACACTTCTCCCGGTGTAAGGCTGCGCGTATCGGTTGAAATACCAGTTGCCAGCATCGCCAGCGCTTTTTGGGACAAATTTTCAGGCGTGAGAGCGAGAATTTCAGATAGTTGGGCGATCGTTATCCGACAGGGCATGGTGAATAGCTAAATTTCAGTGAATTTGGAGCAACAGCCCGTACCTTAACAGAATCTTTACAAAAAATCCAGATTTTTTGTTTGTATCTTAATTGAGTAGCCGACTATAAAGTAAAATACCGAGGTATTTTGAGAATAGATAAGTGTACGTTGCAACAGACACAGGGGGTTACAACCCCTTGACGGCTGATGACAAACCTGGAAATGTTTTATATAAAACAGCTCTTGACTAGCTCGAATGCGATAGTACCTCAAGTTAAGACAATGTAAGATTATTCCAGCTAAGTGATTTAAGTCACACTTAGCTGCTATGTTTCACCATTAGGATAGAAGAAAAATGAAGGTAAAATATAGTAACTCCATAAAATAGCAAATGGGTCAAACAGGATAAGGCTGAATGAAGCCACTGTTTAAAAGCAAAGATATCAGTCTTGAGAACGATTTTTTTATACCCTCTTAAGCTTTTGGTAACAGTCAAATATAGTCTAATAGCTGAATATGGAAAATTTAAATTTTCTAGTTCCAAACAAATTTACACCCAAGGTAGAGGAGAGCGAAGTGACTACCTGGAAAGACCCCTATACACGGCAGATACGTGCAGAGGAGCAAAAGTTATATAAACATCTCCTCCACTGGGCTCAAGTGGAATCCCCAAGTCGTCTGATAGAACGCTTTCACAGCTTGTTTATCGACGGTGTGGGATACCCTGACAGCGAAATTGTGATGTTGCTCGACCAGATTATCAGTTCCAAGCAGGCTGAGCAGGACTTCAAATTTGTTCTTAATCGCTGCTGCCACATTTTGATCAACCGCTGGCAGATGCACCCCCAACAGCAAATAGCGATACCTGAGTTGGTTACGTTGTTTGAGAATACCTCCACCAGAGTAGGAAAGCATTCCTACCGTTCTAAGTCAGTCAGGCGCTTGCAGGATCTGATCAAGCTTTTTATTGAAAGCGAGCAGTATGTAACTCTGCGACGTTTGTCTCAGGTAATGAGTAAAACCGCAGAACTCAAAAATGAGGCAAAAGTCAAGCCTTTAGGAACATTGATTCGTCGGTATCCGTACTTATACGAGCATTGCCTACTGAGCGAGGACAGTACTTACGAGCATCAGCAAAACATTCGGCAAATACAAGCCCAGGCGCAGGCACAATTTGAAATCGGGCTGTCTCAGTACGTAACCTACCAAGTGCGGCGAAGTCATCTGGCAAAAAAGCAAGCTGAAAGTCCGACAAAACTAATAATCCCGCCGGTAAAGAATCCAACTCTATTGAGCGATGGAGAACTTTTCGGTGCCATTAAACAATATGCCGGTCGAGTAGAAGGCTCCTACAGTTACCGCGACTTAGCCCAAAGCTTTTTAACTCACAGTAGCAAAACTCCATCCTTCGGCGCTTTTAAGAACGATCTTTACGCATATCTGATTACTTCAATCGAGCCCGAATACGGGAAACGTCAGTTTAACAAAAAATTCCAGACACATTTACAAAACATCCTTTCACATAACGATTCCCAGCAAGTCAACGAATTTCTGCTAATCAGAACCTGTAGCCATTTGTTAAACTTTTTGGTAGTCAACAGTACCCAGCAACCTCAACACTTTATCTTCATTGACTTGGTTGCCAATCTGGGCATCAATATTACCGTTGGTTTATTGTTGAAAATCCTCCTGCTGTGCCGGAAGGTTAAGCCTTACTTAGAAAAGCGGTTTTCAATTTTGTTTAACCACTACGAGTCTGACTCTGGAGCTGCTGTTATGTGGCTGATTCAATCTTTAGAAAATTTAAATGTTGCGCTCAGTATACACTTTGGTTCAGTAGACCTTTCCTACCTTAACCAACTCAGATAGTTCCTATAGCAAAGTGCTTCGGCTTTAGTTCTGCGTTCTGAGTATAGCAAAGTGCAAGGGAAATGCTTCGATCCAAAATCTAAACTTGGTACTCAAAGAATTCGATCCTCTGCTGCTCTCCTATAACCTCCGCTTTTGTGACAGAATGTACCAATTTTGACAGAAAAGGGATCAAACGCTAACTTCAAATGCTATATGTGGAAATTGCTCGATAAAACCCATACTGGCGCTAGCATGGTGGGGTAGTTAATTAAGTTTCGTAGATCGGAGTGGTAAGAATGACCCAAGTGCTCTTAGGGGAAAATGAAGGACTCGAATCTGCTTTACGTCGATTCAAACGTCAAGTTTCAAGAGCGGGTATCTTGGCTGATGTCAAGACTCATCGCCACTTTGAAACGCCGTTGGAGAAGCGCAAACGCAAGGCAACGGCGGCTCGACGCAAGAAACGGATGAGATAAGGGTTCGTCGCCTACACAGCTAGACGACCTTATCCTCTACCGCGATGATGTCCCGTTAATCCTAGCGGATCTAGCGGGACATATAGCCAGGGGCTAGGGAAGAGGGAAGAGGGAAGAGGGAAGAGGGAAGAGGGAAGAGGGAAGAGGAAAGAGGGAAGAGGGAAGAGGGAAGAGGGAAGAGGGAAGAGGGAAGAGGGTTACAGAGTAAGGGATGAAGGTAAGAACTAAGAGTTTGAGTTGTCCTAACTGAAGAGAGCGGTTGCTATAAAAGGTTGATTAGTTTTTGCAAGTGTCTCTAGGAGCAACCGTACGGTTATTGTAGAGACTCATAGCTTTCTCAACACCTTGTTTAAGGCTGAGTTCTACCGATTCGACGACGAGTTGGAGTACCTCCGAAATTAGCTGGGTTTCAGCATCGGAAAATCGCCCCAGTACGTGGGAGATGGCGTCTTTATCGTTATTGGCGGGATATTGAGGTTTGCCGATCCCAACTCGCAAACGGGGAAAGTTTTGAGTGCCGAGATGTGCGATCGCAGACTTTATCCCATTATGTCCCCCAGCAGAACCAGCCAGACGCAGACGAATTTTCCCCAACGGCAAATCCATATCATCATAAATCGCCAGCACCGATTCTGGGGGGAGTTTAAACCAATCCGTTGCCTCTAGAATCGCCTGTCCAGAAAGATTCATATAAGTCAAAGGCTTCACAAGCCGGATTTTTTCGCCTGTAGGGCTGCGACCTTCCCCAAACAACGCCTGAAACTTGCGATTTTCCGATAGAGAAATCTGCCAGCAACGCGCCAACGCATCTACAGCCGCAAAGCCAATATTATGTCGCGTTTGGTCGTACTTAGACTCTGGATTCCCCAAACCGACAATCAACTGGGGAATCACCAACGCGGGTGCAGACTCAGCCGACTTCATAGGCTCAATACCTTAACTTTGTTGAGACGGCGTTGCGACACTATTTTCTGAGTTGGCTGTAGCCATCTCCTCAGATTTTGGAGGTGCCGCCGACTTCACTGCTTGCTCCAAATGCTGAGCTTCGCGCTTAAACTCATTTTCAAAATCCCTAGAAGCTTCTTGAAAGCCCCGAATCGTCTTGCCCACACTGCGACCGATTTCGGGCAACTTCTTCGGGCCAAATATCAATAGAGCTAAAACCAAAATCACGGCCATTTCCGGCAGACCAATACCAAAGATGTTCACGGAAATTCCTCCTGTGGTGCCTCAAATAATTTAGCAGCCAATTCCCATTTAAAAAAAAACCCGGTCATGCCGGGAAAGCTGAAAATAAATCTTATGCTCTCTCAAGAGGAGCAGACTAGCTACCGAGGCTTCTCCAGTCTACCTTGAAACTATCAAGGATCAGAGAGGAATTGAAGATCTGCAAAATAATCAACAAAAAGACCAAAAATAGCACCATGAAAACAGCCATTAGCGGCGTAGTGCCCCAACCGGGAGCAACTTTACCATATTCCGAGTTCAGGGGTTTGAGAATATCTCCCAACAATGTCCTTTGTGCCATGTCTCACCTAAAACGAATCTGAATACTATGTGTGTTTTACCACAATACGGCTTAAGCAGAGGCCAATTCACCCCACGGCCTACGTCGAGGGCTTACTTGGCGATTTGTTAATGTTCCGTAATATTATAAATGAACAAGACTCATAATTTAGCATCCTTATGGAACCCGCAACAGTTCTTAGCATTTGCATCGCCGTGGCTCTAATCGCTATTACTGGCTTCTCGATTTATACGGCTTTCGGGCCTCCCTCTAAGGAATTGAACGATCCGTTTGACGATCACGAAGATTGAGGGAGTGGGGGAGTGGGGGAGTGGGGGAGTGGGGGAGTGGGGGAGCGGGATTTTGCAGATCTTCCCCTCTCTTCCCCTCTCTTCCCCTAGCCTCTCTTCCCCTAGCCCCTAGCCCCTATTCCCTATTTTCTAGTTATCTTAGTGTCATTCGGCTAAGGTATAAACTTTTGTAAAAAAAGATTAAAACACCCGGAGCGGGCTCTTAAGCACAGGAAATTACGCAGAGGATGCACCAATTCTAAACAGTGCATCTCCGAGTGATTAAGTACCCAAAAATCAAAAAAATCTCATGGAAACCCTAGCTTATCTCCATTGCGCTTCGGCTTACGAGGAATCATCCTCCATTGAATCGGTCAAGACTGAGACTAAATATCGACTATTTGAGGGACTGAACTGGAAAAAGTTCTCCAGCCGAGCGTGCCTTTTCTTACTACCCCTTGTCGTTGGCTTAAGTAGCTTCTCTGTCCCAGCTGAGGCGTATGCACGAAACCTGAGTTACGGAAAGCGAGGCCATGATGTGGTACGTCTGCAACGAAATCTGAAATACTATGGCTTCTTCCCTTACCGGGTACGTGCAACGGGGTATTTCGGTTCCATTACCAAACGCTCTGTGAAGAAAATACAACGCGCCTGCGGAGTCAGGGTTGATGGTATAGTTGGCCCCCAAACTAGAAGAGTATGTCTGTAATTCCCACAACTGCATCTGTCCGTAAACCTCACTCTGGGGTTGAGTAGGAGTTGAGTTAAATTTCGTTATTCGCACCCGCCGTAGAAGGCGGGTTTTTTTAGGTGTTATAGCAACCGATGAAAGTCAGTTAGGACATTCTTGATTCCTGAAATTTTTGATTGCCTCTTCTTCCCCTAGCCCCTAGCCCTTAGCTATAGCAATGTGACGAAGCAAAATTTGGCTCTTTACCCAGATGGCATCTTTCTAAGGAAAGATTGTTTATTTTACAGCTAGTTTAACTAATAAACTTTTATTAAAAAATATGAATAAACCTGCAAAACCTCCCTAGAAGGCAGAAATTGCGCTTAGAATTCAGTCGTTATTCTCAAAAAAAGAGTAGCCCTGGTAAGAAACCCACAACAAGGAAACAAATTGGCTATGGAAACACTGGCATATATCCACTGTGCTTCTGCTTATGAGGAATCGCCGCTCATTGAGTCGGTTCCAAGCGAAGGTGACGCTCCTGTATTCGACGGAGTGAACTGGAAAAAGTTCTCGACGCAAGCATGGTTTTACTTACTGCCTTTTGCCATTGCTTTGGGCGTCTTGGGTATCTCCGATCAAGCCCAGGCAGCATTGGGGTATCGCGACCAAGGCTATAAAGTCTTTAAATTGCAAAATAAGCTAAAACGCTTGGGCTACTTCCCTCGGTACGTGCGCTCAACTGGTTATTTTGGTTCGATCACTGCAAATGCGGTGATCCGATTCCAACGTCACAAGGGACTGTACCAGGATGCGATCGTTGGCCCTCGGACTAAGCGGGCCCTAAAATACAAGCATCATCGGCGTTATGCACGCCATTGGGCACATCGTGTTGTCTATCGTCCCTGTTACAAAGTTGTGAAAGTTTGTTACCGCTGTTATTATCGCGCCTAATATCATTAGCGGAACAGGGTCAACAACCCACCACTAAATCGGATTACCGATTCTAGTGGTGGCAACCTAAGAGCTACGTATTGTTCAACAACTATAAAAAACGCCGTAGAAGGTGTTGGAGCCAAACCAATACAAAAAGTTCTCTACGGTTGTTTTTTACCCCCGCTTGCAAAAGCGGGGTTTCGTTTTTGTTACAAAAATAAAACGAAAACCCATCCCCTAACCCTCTGAGCTAACGGATAGGGTTAGGGTGGGGTTCTAAAAGGTCTATTGTTTGCTAACTAAAGCAAAGGACGTTGAAGTTATATAACACCTTGTCCTTTGGGACGGGAATCGTCTTCCACGCTCAGTTTTCCTTGCTCGTCTTGCTTCAAATTGCTGATTTTGTCAGCCCGATCGGCAGCAAGCGCTGCTTCTTTTTCCCTTAAGTCACCGGGTTCGTTGATGTACATTTCTGGTTCGATCGCATAATTATTCAGAAGACCTTCTTTGTCTACTGTGTAGCCATCTGTGGTGCGAATGCTTTCGTCATCTGTTTGAGTGTTTGTTTCTGCGTCTTCTTCGCGCTCTAATGTGGGAACGCTTTTGAAGTTATTCCCTTCTCGCTCTTGGCGTGCTGCGGTTTCAGCAGGGACGATGTGTGGGTCGTAGTTATTTTCTGCAACTCTGTCAGATGTATCGGTAGCAGATTGTATATTTTTCTTTGTTTCCTTATCCATGATTAAATCCTCTAAAAACTGTTATACCTCAGAATAAACTTATGTAAACTTAAGGCGTAACTGTCTTTGGTCTGAGGTTGGGATCGCGCTAGTCTCTGCCTTTTGGCTCTCACAGAACTGTCGGAGGGGTTATTACGCGATCGCAGTTGTTTTTAGACTATCTAACTAGCCTTTTTACTTTCTTCGGGCCAGAAGATTATCTATGATTCTTTTTCCCTGGAGCCCCTCTGCTGCTTCATACATATTCTTTGAGCGGGACAGGAGTACAAGATCTTATAGCTATTACAAAACTAATTTGCTTTTGGTTTAGGATATGATAATAGTATCTCTATATTAGTGCATCTATCCAAGGTAGTAAGGCTTGTTAGATTGTGCTACCATTGCCAATAAATTTTCCCTGGAGGTCAATCAATGGCTACCCTTCATTTACAAGATGTACCAGAAGACTTGTATGTCCGACTCGAACAGTTAGCTAAATCCCAGCACCGTACAATTAGCGCTCAAGTCATCAGCTTGTTAGAGAGTACTTTACCACCGCAGACGCCGCAAAGTCAAAGCGAGACACCTAAGTCTGTAACAGAAATATTGGCAGAAATCAACCGCCGTCGCGAACAGCTTCCTACTGATGTTGAATGGCCTGATAGCACAGCTTTGATTAGAGAGGATCGCGACAGATGACTACCCCTCTCCGTTGCGTAGTGGATACCAGTGTAAGCACCATTACTCTGATAATATCACGAACGGCTACATTGTCTGACCGCTTGGTTTGCAGTCATGCC
Source organism: Argonema antarcticum A004/B2 (assembly GCF_023333585.1). Taxonomy (GTDB): domain Bacteria; phylum Cyanobacteriota; class Cyanobacteriia; order Cyanobacteriales; family Aerosakkonemataceae; genus Argonema; species Argonema antarcticum. Next base: position 139,737 of record NZ_JAIQZN010000004.1, on the reverse strand, counting down.
TTGGCGTAGGCGACTGCGAGTGTCGTACATAGTATTTCTCATACATTTACTTATCTGTTGACTGGAAATTATATTTGTAGCTCTTTGACAAACCGTAGCAGCAGCGGTGGCGCTCATCCCATCTCTGATTGCACCGCTGGAATTGTACATGGTATCTTTCAAACAGTCGCCTATAGCTAAGCTTTGTTCTGGGGTTGTGGCGTTTTGACAAGCTACTAGCGCTGCGCTTTCAGTTATCTCCGATCGGCGGCGATTCGCAGAGTACATAATCCTGCTCATACAGTGTATTTTGAATTCGCCTGAAGTTTGTGCTTTCCCTGGCGGTGGTATAAGAAAGTTCATCGTTGCCAAGGCAGATGCGATCGCAATCCAAGGAATGATTTTTGCTTCATGTCTGCCTTGAATTTTCATAGATGTCTTGATGTTACCCGTGCAAATTACTTCATCATACCATATTTGGTTATAATTTCCTTGTTTATTTCCGACATAACCTTGAAACTGACAATTTTCCAAGGCGAAATCCTCAAGGTTTGACCATCAGGTGATAGTTCTGGAGTTTCAACAGGTTGCTCTAATAAATTAACAGACTCCACAATTTCCAATCCCACATCGCTCTCCAACTTCAACTCTGCTTCTTTCCCGTGGCATTCATAACATCGCAAAATCCATTGATTTGGGTTATCTTCCGATTGTTTAAACGCCATCAAAATTAAATTTGCATCTGATAAATCTAACAATCGACCGACAGGTGGTAGGTACGAATCTATATTTTCCCTCATTGCTGGAAGCAATATCGGTTGCAAAGGTAAATTTAATTCATATCCGCGTCGAACTGTGCCTGCGGATCGCCAACTGCCTTGGTGAGGATAAAGGGCATAAGTAAATTCGTGACAACCTCGATCGGCTTCTGGGTTTGGCCAACTAGGACTCCGTAAAAGCGTTAAACGCAATTGATTTGGCTGGCTGTCATAACCATATTTACAATCATTCAGCAAACTCACGCCGTAAATTGGCAATTGGTTAGATTCTGCCTCATTTTCTATTTGAGTCAAATCTGCCCAGCGCAAAGCACTCACTTCCCATTTTGCTTTTTCTCTTGGTTCTTCGGATATCGTTTGGCGTTGAATTACACCGCAGGGAATTTCGTAGGTGACATAATCTGCTGTCAAGTTAAGCGGAAAAGCGGCTTTTACCAATACGTGACTTTCTTGCCAATTTACGGTTGTGACGATTTTTATAAGAGGCGATCGCATATCCAGCACATAATCTTGACAAAACTCAGATTCATTCAACTTTCTGATTACCCGCAGACGCTGCTGCACCTTTCCCCTTTCTATCCACTCAATTGATTTCAGCACAGTTGGAGGTAATGGGTGTTGTGCGTAGTTGGGGTCAATATTCCAAGCATCCCAATATTGACCGCTATCTTGAAATGCTTGTAGTTGATTTCCACCAGCTTCGTTGAGAATTTCCTTATTATTCACTTTATCAAAAAGCGTGGATAAATTACCAGTCTCAGGGGCAACTCTTACCTGCAATAATTCATTCTCTAAAACCCAATCTTTTTCGTTTAAACTATCTTTTTGGACAAAATCGCGATTTTGTACTAATATAGATATGTTAGATTTGCTTATTTCTGTGCTTTCAGGCAAAATACTATCTGTTACCAACGCAGGATTAAGCTTTTCAGCCTTTTGAGGATGTAGCCAGAAGAGGCGATAACCGACTGAGGGAACATCAGTTGCGACAAATAGCAACGTTTTGCCGTCAGACTGGGATGGTAATGGTTGTCCTGTCAAGTCGTAAACTTGCCAGTGCAGCTGTGTTGGGAGGGGGACGGCGACGACTTGCGATCGGTCCCAGTTGAGGGAATTAAAGACGACGAGAGGTAAGGCGTCTGGATGTGGCGGTGGGGGGAGGGCGATTTGGGAAGCGATCGCACTCAACGCCCTATCCCATATCTTTTCACCAACTTCCTCTACTTCCTGCCATGCTCGATTCGCCTCCACAAAAACTGACCGAATCGATGTTCCCGGAAGTATATCATGGAATTGATTAAAAAGCACCTTCTTCCAGGCATCTTCCAATTCAGTTTTGGGATAATCTATCCCCGCAGTTATAGTTGCCAAAGCAGAAAACAATTCGGCTTGGTATAACAATCCTTCGCAGCGGCGATTCCAACGTTTTTGATCGGCGTGACTGGTGTAGCAACCGCGATGGAATTCTAGATACAGTTCGTCATTCCAAACGGGAATATTCCTTTTTTCTTTATCCGTTTCATCCTTCTCCGCAGACGGGGATGGAAAAAGTGGGGAATTCTGACTACTTTCATTCTTCTCCGCAGACGGGGATGGAAAGAGGGGGGGGTTCTTCCTGACCAATGACAGATAATTCTCAGCCGTCGTAAACTCCAGTTTTGGGAAAAAAGGAGATTTTTCCCAACGTTTAGCTACCTCCAACATATCGCGAGTCGGGCCGCCGCCATGATCGCCAACACCGGGTAACCAAAGAGAATTTGGCAAACCAGTTTTGATTTCCCAATCAACCGCATATTTCCCCATTTTAATTGGATCGATACTTTCACCAATCAAGGCAGACATGAGGCTGAATATCTGCGTGCCATCCGGTGCCTGCCACCAGAAAATGCCGTAAGGAAATTTAGTAGTATCGTTCCATTCCAACTTCTGGGTAACAAAATATTCAATCCCGCCTTGTTTAAGAAATTGAGGCAAAGTCGCGCAGAAACCAAAACTATCCGGTAACCAAGCAACTTTACTCAATTGATTAAACTTCGCTTGAACGTAGCGCTGACCGTAGAGGATTTGTCGTGCGATCGACTCACCGGCAATTAAATTTAAATCCGGTTCCACCCACATTCCGCCGACAACTTCCCAACGTCCGCAGTTAACTTGTTTTTGGATATCAGCAAATAAGTCTGGGCGATGTTCTTCGATCCAGGCATATAAAGCTGGAGTAGAATGACAGAATATTAATTCGGGAAAATCTTCTTGTAATTGTAAAGCCGATTCAAAGGTACGTTGGGCAGCTATCCAAGTTTCGTTCACCGGCCATAGCCAAGCCATATCTAAATGAGCATGACCCAACAAAGAGATTTGGGATTTGGGATTTGGGATTTTAGATTTGAGGGTTTGGCGGAGGGAAAAGAGGGAATTATCGAATTCTCTAACATCTGGCAATGCTGACCAGTTAATATCGGCAACAGCCATATCCAGAAAATCTACATTTTCTGGTTGAAAAGTTTCTATATAACGTTGCAATACGGATAACTCATCGGCGACAAAACCTGGTTCGATTCGGTTGTTATCGCTAGATTCGTAAAGGCAGAGCGATCGCATCAACGCCCCATTATCGTGACCGGGACTAACCAAGCGCAAAGCCACTAAAATTTCTTCGCCTGGAGTTACAGACGAACTGAGAACTACCCGTGTAAAATAATCAAATAAATCGCCAGACTGCACCAACTTACGGTTGACAAAAATTTGAGCGTCTTCAGCCCACCAAGTTAATGCCAGTCGCAATGTCAATCCTTCTAAAGGATATCCTTGCAAGTCTTGTGGAACTACAATTTTTTGTGCCAACCATAATACTTGTTGTCCGCGTTCCCAAGCAATATGTCCTTTGACATTTAGCTGAACAACCGGCAATTCCGAATATCGATTCTTATTGGTTTTGGAGTCAACAGCACTAAATCGCCAATTTGACAGCACATCGACCTGCGTTAGCTGGCGCAGTTTTTCAATTGATAAATCGATCGCTTTATCTTTTGCTGTCATTTGGCGTAAAATATGGCTGGATTTTCCTGCTGATCGCAGGCAAGACAGTGGGGCTACGGCGCGGGAGTGAGAATCAAAATGTCGTCCATAACCTTAAGTGACGCTCAAAGTTGCTTTTATAAGTGTACAATAAAAAAGCTGGTGCGATTCGTTGAGATTTGGGCCAAACCCAAACCCAAAAGGTGAAAGTGACCTGTCAAATCTCGTATATGACCAAAAGCAAGGATAATACCCACTTGAGGACTATACAACTCGTTATTCATGGAGGTGTAAGCCCTCCACTGGTGAAGTGTCCAGTCAAAGCATCTCCCTTACCCTCAGTCAAGAGGCAACCATAGCTGGGCGAAAAGTCAGAAACTGAGTGAACCTGACACTCATGACTGGCGAGCAAGTTGTCAAGAGTACGCAAGGAAGTTACGTCTGAATCACCGTGATTATTAATGGGCAACGCAGGGGTCAATAGCCCAAGCCAAAAGGCAAGGATAAAGGATTAACCACTCGGCTAAGGATTAATCACACTTCCAAAAGAAACCCGGTGAAAAGTAACACTCTAAAACAACAACCAATGGATAACGGGAACGAAGTAAAGCGTTAGTAAGCTCCTATAATTCGATTTATAGGTAGGAAACTCTGACAAAGCAACCAATGCCCTAACGTGAAAGATTGTTCAAGAAGCAAAAGCCTAGCTGTAATGGCTACGGATACGCTGACGTGAACACTGAGTATTGGATGATATAAGAGCAAAAAGATGCCACAGGTTAAAACTATAGTCACTTCAGTTAGTGGGGTTGGTTTCCAGCAATCGCCCATTAATGTGGCTAAAGTAGCCTGGAAACAGCTTAACTGGAAGAAAATCGAAAAAGCTATATACATCCCAAACTGGTTAGATACGCAGACGACTTTGTAATCCTACATCCTCAAAAGGAAGTCATCGAAGCACTCAAACAGGTCATAGAAATATGGGCAAAAAATGAGATTGGTTTGGAACTCAATGAATCAAAAACCAAGATTAGAACTACCTCAGAGGGTTTCAACTTCTTAGGCAACAACATACGCCAATACAAAGTAGGCAAATATAGAGCCGCCAAGAACTGCAAAGAAAATCTAGGACATAACCCCCTTATCAAGCCCACAAAAGAGAAGGTTATAAAGCATCTTGAAAAGATTGGAAAAGCAATCAAGAAACATCAAAACAGCCATCAAGCTGTTCTAATTAAGGAATTAAATCCAATAATTAGGGGTTGGTGCAATTATTACTCACCAGTCAGTGCCAAGGAAACGTTCTCAAGTTGCGACTACCAAGTGTGGTTAAAACTAAGAAGCTGGGCTAGAAAAAAAGGAAAAGGTAGCATCAACAAAGACAAATACTGGAGAAATGGGTGGAATTTTGAAACTGAAGATGGTTTTAAATTAGCCAAACATTCTGATACACCCATCATTAGGCATATCAAAGTGCAAGACAGTAGAAGTCCCTTTGATGGCGATTGGACTTATTGGGGTCAACGCCTTAGTGAGTACAATGACTTAACATCCAGGAAACAAAAGTTGCTTAAGAGACAAAAAGGCAAGTGTTCTCACTGTGGTTTATACTTTCACCCGGATGATTTAACCGAAATTGACCACAGAAAACCTAGAGTCGAGGGCGGTATGGACACATACGATAATCTAGACTTACTTCACAAACATTGTCACGATGAGAAAACAGCTACTGATATTGAGAGACAGAATCTCGAAGGAATTCCCAGTAAGAAGACCAACAAGAAGAAGTCACAGGATAAAAAAGTAGTTGCAGGTGTCAATCACAATGACCAATAATCAGAGGAGCCGGATGAGGTGAAAGTCTCACGTCCGGTTCTGAATGGGAGGTAGGGGTAGAAATGCCCCTATCGACCCCTAATTAGATTTGACGCAGCCTTTTTCCATAAGATTATGCCTTCTTCCGCCGGTCGCTATCGCAGCAGATTATTGAATTTCTTGTCCCGGCAGTCCCGCCGCTTGATAGACAAGGGCGATCTAGCATTCAGACATATTCGAGTTGGTACTACATGGGCAGCTCAGATACTACTTTACCCCGTGTATCTCGCATTTCAAGCGGGTAGATTGGCTGGAAAGCAACTACACCAAGCGTTACAGCAAAATAATTCGGCATTTTCAAATCTTCCCCCTTCTGACACGCCAATTCAGCGAGTGCTGGAAACGGTTAAGGGCGAAGCATTCCTTAACTTATCTTTGGGTTCGACAAAAAAATTATCCTCGGAATGGTTCGATCCTTCAATACCCGTGGATTTATCTGCGGACGAGGTAGCCGTAGATGGGAATACGGAACAAAATCTGGCAATTCAGGGAATTGCTTCGCGACTTGAGACGCGAACTTTGGTACTGGTTACCGCTGACAATGAAATTCTGGACATTTTGACTACCCAACAGCAGCAAGAAGTCTTCAAGCAAATTAGGTTTGAAATACCTAGCTACTTGCATGACCAGTTGGTAGCTCAAAATGCTAAAACAAAAGTTATCAATCAACTTTCACTTTTAGAAGACCGCCCAAATCTTTTAGCACCACTTCGCTTGTTCCGAAAACTGATGACTTGGGTGCAAACCGGACCTGTCGCCACTCTCGTCAATCTGTTTGAAGAAGAAACCTTACTTGTAAATCTGGAAACTAGAACTCAGCAGTTAAAACTAAAAGGTCAGGAATTAAAAGTCAAGAGTCAGGAGTTACAACTTAGGATTGAAGAGTCTGCGATCGCATCGGCAAAACATCCAGCACATGAGGCGATATACCAAGAAAACAATGAAAATGTCGAGGTAACGCCTACTCTTGTCCAGTCATCAGCAGAAATTGCTGTTCCATCTTTCATTTATAGCCTCGATCGCAGGATTGCCGAACTGGAATCTGGTAATCTAGCAGTGGTAACAGAAGTAACTGCATCTGTGGCGCATCGCAGTCAGGAATTCCTGCAATTGGTAAAAACTCGCTTGATTGATTCTCATCTGACGGTCAGCGATGTGCAAAATGTTGATATCGATGATTTTCAAGCGCGTCAGTTCAAAATTAAAGCTTTAATTAAGGCAGCGGTTGATTACTTTTTTGGGGCCGATCGGGCCGTAAAATTACCTGACCAAACAACACTAAATCTTACTTCTTCAGAAGAACAACCTGTAACTCCACTAATTATCGGTTCTGATGGCGAACAGTCAAGGAAGCGATTCCCATTTAACTGGACTAAATTCTTATCCGATCTGTGGTTGGAAACGCAGACGATCGGACCCGATTCCCAAACTAAACAAACCAGTGAAGAACCCTGGCTAACGCCAAACGATCTCTTTGGCGATTCTGTAACCAAGACATCCCAAAACTTACGCCAACTGCCTACCCCTGCTTCTCTCCCAATGTCTGAAGAAACGAACATTGGTGCTGGCAATAATATTCCGAACCGAATCAATCGGGGTCTGAAACCTAAGCAACCAATTGTGAGACAATCTGAATCTCATCCTTCTCAATCTCGATCTAAAAAAGGAGAGAGGCTTGGAAATAATTTAAATTCAGATGCGGGAGTTCGCCCAAATAATAGCCGTACTGTTAATAGTAACACTTCCCATTCCAAAAGTCAATTATCCCAACAAAATGCTGTCAAATCTGCGCGGGAGAAAAGGGCCGATCGGGTTTCGGATGCAATGCCAGTTCCAACCGCGAAGACTAACAGAGGCGGACGCAAATCTTACGATCCTTCCGCAGATTGGATAGAAATTAAAGCCAAGCCAGCAGGATATGTAAAGCACCCATTAGAGCTAATATTAGAATGGCTCGATACGGCTATGTTGTGGCTGGAAGAAGTAATAGTGAAAGTAGGGAAAACATTGCAGCAGATTTTAACAGGTAGAAAGTAAATTTATTAATATTGAGGTTAGAAAATCTAGATGTACGTACCGAAAACTAACCCAGTCACAGCCAAACCTGCACCAAGCCTCTACGAAACAGATTTCTATGGTTGGACGCAAGCACAAGCCGCCTTACTACGCGATCGTCAGTGGAACGAGCTTGACCTGGTAAATTTGATAGAGGAGATTGAATGTTTGGGCAAACAACAACGCCAAGAACTGCGAAATCGTTTGAGTTTGCTAATCGGACATTTACTGAAATGGGAGTATCAATCACAACGCCGTAGCCGCAGTTGGCTAGCCACGATTCGCGTGCAGCGCCGAGATACATTACGACTGCTAAAAGATAACCCAAGCCTAAAGTCTTATTTGGAAGATGCTCTGTTAGAATCATATCAAAATAGCAGAGATTTAGCAATGGGAGAAACTGACTTGCCAAAGCAAACCTTTCCGCTCAATTGTCCCTACAACTTAATGGAGATTCTAGACGATTGTTTTTATCCTGGAGAACCTAGTGAGTTAGTAAGCGAATAGGAGTTATAGCTAGGGACTTTCTTGCTAGGGGCGAGCGTTGAGGGAAGAGGGAAAAAGCTTGACGAAGTAAGGGATTATGGACTTCATGTAACAGTTGGAGTTGCCTTAATCGCCCTAAAGTTGCTATATTTAGCAATTTTGGGTTTTGGGATTTGGGATCGATCTTCCACTCCACTTAAGTGGACTTTAGCTATTAGCCGTGGACTTGAGTCCACGGCTACTACTAATAATCTTGGATCACACCAAAATCGACAAAGCGCACTCCAGAACCACCGAAAGGTTCCCCGCCATTATTCCAATTGAAATCGCTCACGCGAAACAGTATGGCACCCAGCTGCAATTCTGGGTTGTAGCGCAAAGTAATCCCGTAAGTGCGGCGACTGTATTCCAAAAAATAATCGGTGCTGATACTTTTATTGGTATCCAAATTAATCGCTGTTTGAAAACCAATTCTAACCGGGCCATAAAGTTGCTGAGTGACACCAAAAGAAAAGACTCGCTCATCAACAACGCGATCGAAAAAGAAAGGCGACTCACCATTTCTAAACACCCGCGTGAAGCGGACATTAAAGCCAGTGTAGTCCAGAAAAGGCCGGGAAAAATGACCGAATTGTCCAACAAGCGAAAGAGTGCCAGTGAAAGTGTTTTGGGTTTCCCCGTTGGTGTATAAACTGGTAGTACCGCTGACGCTGGGAATTAAGGAAATAAAAGGAACCACTGCAACCGGCGTGTATCGCAAACCCTGTGAAGGTGTAGCCGGTAAAGCTTGTCCTCGCCACAGACTGATACCGCGACTGACAGAAACGCTAGTCTGGAAACGACCTAAGTCAGTGCGGTTGTTTGTCCGCACGGGTGCAAGCAATGCCACGCGATCGGTATCGGCATTGATATACTGAGCCCCAACCTGATAGGTAAGGATGGCACCCGTTTTCCCCAAAGGAAACACGGGGGAAGTCAGCACACCGCCTAGAGATTGTTGCACGGTTTGATATCCCAGAGAGCCGTTGAAAAGCTGATCGCGGTAACTATATTCCAGCGTTAGTCTGTGGGGGTTCCTGGTGTCGCCGATTACTTGAACCAACCTTGTACTGGCCCGTATTTTCTCTGCAATTTCTTCTGAACCGAAGTTGTTGACAACCGCAGCTGCCCCAATTAAGGTACGCGGGCCAACGGTGGCGCTGAACCTTGCTCTGATACCGAAGAGTTCGGGGGGGTTGCCAAAACCTTCAGATATTGCCCGTTGAAGAAAAAACTGCGGCGTGAGTGAAAATCTAATTCGATCGCTTCTGTATACCTCAAAATTCCGATAGATGAAGACGCCACCCCGTTCTCGCGCATCATAGCCAAATTGGACGATCGGCGGTTCGCGTTCGGTGCGATCGAACACATAGCGCGATCGCGGAATTGGCAGTGCCAAACCTTGATCGAAAACCAAACGAGGGCGAGTCAGGGCTACCTCATCCCGCAAGGGTGACACCCGCGTTACGATCGCTTGGTCAGCCCGTATTTCCAGTTCCGGCGGCGAAAACGGGTCATTGGTAAACCGAACATTTCTGGCTCTTAAGCCTCTAGGATAAAAGTCAATATTCTCAGCTTCAAAGCGTACTCGCTGGATTAATCCACCCCTTTGCGCCGACGGTAAACCGCTACCCGGTCTGGTGCCGCCGAACACCAAGTTTAGCCCACCAGTATTGGTGACTTGTTGTGCTTGACCTGCCAGGAGGCGATCGCTCAAAGGTCGTTCTGCTACAACGGGAGGAACTACCCCCGTGTTTGGTAAATTAAAAGCTAAATCGGTGCCGGTGCTTGGTAAAAAGATCTCCCCAGTGCCGTTCCTAATGTTGCCGCTATCTTGGACAAAGTTATACACGATCCGCTGACCGCGCAGTTCCTGCTGACCGCGCCGGAACGCCGCAGTGCCTTCAGCAACCGCCACTCGATTGACCAAATTTCCCTGGACGCGATCGCCAGTCAGCACCCCTCCCTGATAGCGCATCTCCACATTGCCCACACCCGTGAAGATTTGCCGCACGGTATCGTACTCCAGACGGTCTGCAAACAGTTCTACCACCCCCACCGTCGGGGGAATGTTTACAGGTGTCCCTGTAGTTGGCGACTGCGGTCTATTTTGAGATGTCCTATTTTGAGATGGTCGCCTTTGGTTTTGGCGTCTGTTTCGCAGAGTGCCGATCGTGCGGCCAATATGCTCTGCCGGTAAGATTTCCTGTTCTGGCGTAGGTGAAGGTTCCAGTTCTTCAAGAAAATCGGTGGGTCTATCTCTTGACGTTTGCGTCAGTTTGGTATCCCGCAAAGTAAAGTAGGAAATTCCCACATCTTCAGATTTCCCAGATCCCAATATTTCATCAACAGCAGCAAAAGCAGACACCGAGTTTACTTCGGCTATCTGTTTTCCCTCGTTCCCAGGCATTGCCAAAGAACTCCATTCCACTTCGGAAACGATATTGCTAGTAGTAGCCTGGGATGGTACTACCACATTCAAAGGCGAACCCAACATAGCAGCGCTTTTTCCTGCACTGATTCGATCGGGCAAAGATTCTGTTTCTGGCAGCGGGGGCGTCGCCAGTATTGTTGCTGCGATGTTTTCATGGGCAGCAGGTGACAAGACTAAGTTGTCAGTTGTCAGTTCTTTGGACTCCTGACTGCTGAGTGCCAACGGCTTGTCAGTTGTCAGTAGTGGGTTGTCAGTTGTCGGTTCTTGGGAACTGATTGCTGACTCCTGAGTGCTGACTGCTGACAATTGGCGAATTATCGCGGGCGGTTCGGACGGCGGAACTGCGTAGGGCATTTTCTAAGACTATGAAGCGGATTAACAGCCCAGACGCATTTTTTCCGCGTTTGAGGCTGTGCGGGCGAGGAATGCCTCGCCCAGACGGCCTTAAGGCATATTTTTTCCAGTCGCAGTCTATTCCATATCGCGCTGTTTGGGGTTCCGGGCGGGGTCGTTAGACAAGAATCCGAAGACGAATAAGCTAACGAAGAACAGGACAACGACATAGACAACGACTTTGAGGGTATCCATACTGGTATCTCCGAAGGTGTGAACAGCTGAAGGTATCTTTCATGCAGACAAGACAGCTTTATATGATACCGAATTATGGCTCCATTTTTAGCGTGGGTAGCTTGGATCTGAGGATACTAAGCGTGAAGCAGGGAGGACAGGGGCAGAGGGGCAGAGGGGCAGAGGGGCTGGGGAGCAGCAATTTTCGATCAATTCTCGATTAAAAGTCCACCTCAAAGATTTCAACAGCGTTCCCATCAGGATCTAGACAGGTAAAGAAGCGCCTGCCGCGCCTTTCAGAAATCGGTTTTAAAATTTTAGAGCCAAACTGACGCACATTATTGTGAGCTTCGTCTAATGATTCAAGTTCAATGTAGATAGTTGTACTCGTGTTGGGAATCAAATTTGGCGATGAGTACATATGGTTTTTTTGGTAATCTGATGGCACTAATACAATGCAATCACATCTCACTATGGCCTTTGATTCCTTTTCTACTTTTAGCCCTAAAACTTTTTCATAAAAAAAACGTGCTTTGGTCATGTTGCGAACTGGTAACTTCACTGCGCTGTTAACAACCTTGACTGGTTGCAACTCAATTTCATGCAAATTATTATCTGTTGCAATATTAGACGTTTCAGTCTTAATATATGCGTCATTTTTTGTTCGTGATACTTTTTTTATATACAAAGACTGACCATCAGCAGTAGTTAGTTTCCTGGAAACCGCTACTGTGGATTTAGCTGAAGAATGATGATTTTGAGTTGCAGATATCTGCGCCTCTCTTCCATCTGGAATCAGGACAGTATCACAATCTTTCGATATCTCAATTTTTTCCAGTAATGAATCAAGATGCGGTTTTGTAGTCTTGATATTATCTGCTTGTTTAGTTTTACAAGTGCCTTGATTTTTTGCTAAATGTTCTGCCAAGCCTCTAATGTAGGTAGCATCTTGAACTTGTTCCGCATAGTTTCCTAACCATTCAATTCCCGCTATAGCCCCAAGAATTCCACCTGTCATTGAAGCAATGGTATCAGTGTCAGCGCCGTGAGCAAATCCTGCTTCTAAAAGACCATGTAAGGGATCTGCTGCATAGCGTGATGCCAGAAATATCGAAGCAGCAGCGCTTACTGTTCCAGCACCCTTAATATTTTTATCAAAGCATCCCATTTTAGTAAGAACTTCCCGCTCCACTGAAAGCGCACCCTGCTTCATTGCCTCCTGACACTGCTTAAGAAGCTGCAACATTTCCTCGACTGTCACTTGCCAATGCTTTTTATACTGTCCTGCATTTAATTCTCTAGCTGAAAGTTTCCAAGTCGGGCAGATATCATCTAAATCCGGTATCACTGACCAACAATTAACTCCTGACAGCACTTGCTCAATAATTGCACCGTATTGAAGAGTACCTGTTTCTCGGAATGCTACCCAAACTGCAAAACCGTAAGCAAGCGCTCCAACTAAAGCTCTAGGATGACCGTGGGTACAGACACCATTAGCAATAATATTTTTAGCAATCTTTTCAAAATTGCTTTCTGTGGCACCTAACAGACAGTGGGGCAGAATACGCATTGCCACACCATTACCGCCAGCATCAAAGTATTGCTTTTTGTTCTTAGGAGAAGACCAAGGCTCTATTCCATTTAGCCATTCCTTTGCTGCACGTTTTGTAGCCCCACCACCGCCTCTTTCGTAACAAGTCCAGGTCGGTAACTCCCGCTGAGTTAGGTGATGAAACCACTGTTGACCGTAAAGCAGGCTTCGAGCAGTACTTAGAATCAATTGAGTATCGTCACTATATTCCCCTGCAAGGATTACCTCCTCATGTGGGTAATATTGACCCCCTGATTTCCTTACCCATTGTTGGAATCCATTGCTTAAATATTCTGCGGTCGAACCAGTCTTCTTATCAACTCTCTTCGCTTCCGGTTCCTGGGGCCATCCTAGTGCATCACCAACAGCCGCTCCAAGAAATGCGCCTTGGCCTTTTGTTATCAGCGAAACCCTATTAATTTTGTTACTATCTTCATTGTTCATGGTTCATCCCTCGGTGTCCAAGGTGTTTCTTTGGGTCGCTTACCTGCGCGAATCAATTTGCTTAAAGTATGCTTCTCAAATATGTCTGGTGCTATTAATAAATTGTAGCTATCTTCCGGTACGCCCAGAATGTGAAGGCGTGTTGCTTCTCTTTTTGCCTGCGTTTCAGTTGGCACGGCGATCGCTAAAATGTCATTCATTCCTATTTGATCTGGTATTAGCACCTCAGCTTGGTTATCCGTTGGACAACAACTTAAATGAGCAAATAAACGAGTAAAAGTTTTCCCATAAGCTCCTGTAATGGACGGAGCAAACATTGCCAAGAATGCCTCCTCACCCTCTCCGATGCTCCTACCGTAAGCCGAAGCAGCATTTCGCGGACAGAAACGAGTACCAGACAACCATAGGTACTCAGGGTTGATGAATAGAACAACCCATTCCTTGAATAATATGTCTTTAGATTTTGCCTTATCAAAGTACCATAAGTTGGGATATTCAATCGAACAACAGATGTAATTTTCATGCCTATCTAAGCGTTCTACATCTGTTTGTGTAAAAACACTTCGCTCATTTAATTCTAACTTTTTTGTTGCCAAAATTCCGGTTGTTCCCGTTAAAATGTGAACCAAATTGCGGGAGGGTGTAAAGTGACATATCCGGGTTATTTTACGACGTTCAACTTCACGCTGAATTGCAGGAATCATCGGCTCAAGCTCTCATAAAGAATCGAATCGGTTGGTAGAAGGCAGGTAATTTCTCCGCTATAAGTTACGATGAGGCGTATTTTAGCGCGTGTAACACCAACATACAACAACCGTCCATCTTGGATAGTTGCATCTTTTTGACCGAAGGCTGCTACTGCTTCTGGGTGTGGTAATCGTTTATTGTTGCAAAATGGCAGCATTACCGTATCAAACTCAAGACCCTTTGCAGAATGATAAGTGCCATATCGGATACCAGGCCCAGCTTGCCAAGTAGTCATCTCTCGATGCAGACGAATACTTTCCTTTGGTAGATGTGGTTTGATAAGCTTTTCATCTTGTCGATCGCGAAAAAGAATTGCCACACTCTGCGACCTTGCTAGTCTGACAGCTTGTAAAATGATAAACTTGATTTCCTCCTCCATAGACGAACACTTAACTACAGTTGGCAAAGGGCCGTCAGCCGGTGGCGAAATTGGTTCTACGAGATCGGGAACACCTTTAAAGTATGGCATCTGTGAAATAGCCAGTCCAAGTTTGGCAATTTGCTTGGTATTCCTATAATTCTCTTTAAACTCCCAAACCTTATCAATATTTAGTCCTGCCGATCGCCAGGACATACGATGTCCATATATCTGTTGTGCCACATCTCCAAAAAATGTTAGCGAACCATTTGGAGGAATAGCTTTAGCTAGGGAACGGATCATTTCTGGCGAAAAGTCTTGCCCCTCATCAATTACAATATGCCTATAAAGGCGTGGCGAGTTATCATTATCAAATTCTCTACAAACAGCAGTAGAAATATCGTCCCAGTCGTACTTGTACCCCTCTGATTCCCGTAAAGATCGATACATCTGGTAGATTTCAAACACTAGCTCCCTATGTCCACGATCTATACGGGCATCAGCACGCCCTACACGCTCAACTTCTTTATATGCTTCATAGGTTGTAATCCCATGTTGTGCCATCCAGCCGAGTTCTGCTGAAAACAGATCTATAGAATGGTCTAGAAGAGGATGAGATTTGTAACGTCTTGAAATCCTGTTTACAGATTGCTCAATCAATGCCTCACGGCGATCGGGATCGCTGAGAATTTGATTACGATGATTACGAGACATTTGATTACGAACCGCAAGATAGCCCCTAGCAAAGGTGTGGTAGTTTTCGATAGAAACATCGTCAAGACGGCGGTCTTTGAGGTGTCTTAGGTACGTAACCAGTGCCCGATTGAATGTTACTAATAGCGTCTTGCCGTGATGGTCGGTCGTTGGCTCAGCAAGATAAGCCGATCGTAAAATGGCAAGTGTTGTCTTACCACTACCCGCAGTTCCCAAGACAGCAAAATGTCCCTGTGCTGGCAAGCAGAGTACCTCTTTTTGGCGACCTATTGGCTTGGCTAAACTCATTATCTTTTGATAAGCTGCTGTTCATTCCCAATATACCGCTAAAAAATCTGCCTAACCTTTGTTGACAATTACGGCATTTGAGTGTAAAATTTATAGTCTATCTGCCATGCCCTGAGTTAGGATTGAGAGCAGGTTAAAAACGACTCAGGCCAGTGTTTTCTCATTAGAAAGGCGATGGTATGGCTATTTACTTTTACAGCACTCGCGAAGAATACGGCTGTTTCTCCAACTTTTCAGCCCACGGCTTTGAGTTGGATGGCGTTTATTGGCCCACCAGCGAACACTATTTTCAAGCACAAAAATTTGTCGGAACACCGCACGTAGAGCAAATTCGCCAGGTGAAAACGCCAAAAGATGCAGCGACAATGGGACGCGATCGCACTCGTCCCCTCCGTCCCGATTGGAATGATGTAAAAGATGATATCATGCGGCAAGCAGTGCTGCGAAAATTCGAGACTCATGCCGACATCCGCGAAGTGCTAGTCTCCACAGGCGATGAACCCATAGTCGAAAATTCACCGATCGATTACTACTGGGGTTGCGGGGCTGATGGCAGTGGCAAAAATATGCTGGGACAGGTTTTAATGGAGACAAGGGAGATCCTGCGCGATCGCACTTAACCAACTCCCAAACCAGTAAACTTTTTTCTCTTAAGTAACCCAAAAATCTCAACCATTTTTGCGCGGGTTTATCGTAAAATGTAAAAATATCTCCATAAGCAACATTTGCATTCTTGTGATGAAGCCAATGCCGCTCAGGAGTTGTGATATACAAAAAATTGCAGAGGCGTTCAATAATCTTAGATCTCTTATCTTCAGTTATAGGAATATGCCTCCACAAAACATGGAGTTCAGCTACCAAAAGTCCCATAATAGTTCCACCAGGAGATATCTGCCAAAGCCAGGGTAAAAAAATTAAATAAGGAAGTACACCCAGAAATCCATGAATCAGAACTAGCGGATTCCTGGTTATTACAGCATAATAAATGAAGCTGCGATGCTTCTGACCGTGATGAACTAAGGTATGAAATTTACCAAAAATATGCTCAGGAACATGATAAAGAAATGTGGAGATAAAATCTCCCATTAGCAGCAAAAATAACGCTGATAAAACAGCTTTAAGAACTTCCAAGACTAATCCCTCACAACCAATAGATAGGTTAGTATATGAAAGTTAATATTTGTTTATTTTAAGATTAAATTTTGATAGCTCTGGAGATATAGATTGACTCAGTTGCAACGGTTGGCGATCGCACCCTCCCAACTCCAAGATCGGCAAATTTCCCTAACTGCGCCGCAACAGCACTACCTCAGTCGAGTGTTGCGGTTGGAAACAGGCGATCGCTTTATTGCCATGAACGGACAAGGACAATGGTGGTTGGCTAAACTACAAGGAGAGCAAGCGGAAATCTTAGAGCCGATTTCTGTCCAAACTGAGTTACCAGTAGCCGTCACCCTCATGGTAGCCTTGCCGAAAGGAAACGGATTTGACGATGTTGTCCGTCAGGTTACAGAACTGGGGGTAACTTGTATAATACCGACAATAAGCGATCGCACCCTGCTCAAACCCAGCCCCCAAAAACTAGAACGCTGGCGGCGGATTGTCACTGAAGCAGCCGAACAATCAGAACGCCAAATTGTGCCAACAATTCTCGATCCCGTTTCTTACAACACAGCTTTAGCATTTTGTCAAGAATCAAACAGTGCTGTAGAGGAGAATTCCCCAGTCCCCACTTCCCAATATATCTGCGTTGCGCGTGGCGACTATCCCCATTTACTCGATTGCCTAATCCACACTCCCCACTCAGCACTCCCTACTCAGCACTCAGCACTCAGCACTCAGCACTCCCCACTCCCCACTCCCCACTCCCCACTCAGCACTCAGCACTCAGCACTCCCCACTCCCCACTCAGCACTAACAGCACTAACGATCGCCACCGGGCCAGAGGGAGGATGGACAGATGCAGAGATAGAAAAAGCTTGCGCCGCCTCTTTCCAACCAGTTTCTCTCGGTCGCCGCATCCTTACAGCCGTACTTGCACCGATTGTCGCCCTGTCCCTGGTAGCAGGAACCTCAGAAATGGGAACAATAATGAAGAAAGAAGGGTAAAGCGTAAATCAGCAAACAACCCACCTTTTTATATACTTTTTTAAGCCATGATCGATCGAGTCGCAGCAGCGTTTGAGAGCAAAGATTATCGAGAAGCAGCCCGCTTACTCAAACAACTGGTCAAAGAATCGCCCGAAAACCCTTGGGTGCAATTTTACATCGCACGCCTGCACGAAGTAACTGGCAAATCAGAAGCGGCAGAAAAAACTTATCGCCAGCTGCTGTGTAGCACAACGATCGCCAAGATTATGGCTGGATCTCGCCAAGGATTGCAGCGTCTGGAAAAAAATGAAAAACAACGACGCCAAGAAGCGATCGTCCAAGCTAAAACCGACCCCAACAATACTCAATTAGGCGTCTTAATTTTAGAACCGATCGACAGCGAAGCCAAAACCCAAGCCGCCAAAAGTTTTGCCCGGATTATGAACCTCGATCCATACAAAGCGCGGCTACTACTACCGAGTCGAGGTTGGCGGCTATATCGTACAGGTGCGATCGGAGAACTGCGACTTTACGCTCAAGAATTGCTCAGTGCAAAAATACCCAACTTTTGTGCAACACTAGCTGATATTCAAAAAATCAACATTTTTCGCGTCAGCCATTTCCAGTCACTCTCTCCCCAACCCACTGTCGTTTGCTACAACGACAAAAATCAGATGGGTTCCTTTGGCTTTCAATGGAGCGAAGTACGCCAAGTTATCCAAGCACGGTTACCAATCTTTGAAGAAGTCGTCGATCACGACTTTCTCAAGAGATTGGAACGCAAAGTACAAACCCAAGACTACTCCCAATTTTGCGACCTGCACCTACCCAGCAGGCGTTCCATTTTGCGAATTTACGATAGCGCCTACGAGTTCCAGCAGGGGATTGATTTTTCCGCTCAAGAGGATATGCCTACTAACAGAAGAAACTGGAACCGCTTAATCGAGTTCCTCAATTCTCAACTGCCTCACGCCAAACTCTTGTCTGATTTCACCCAGTTTGCCGAGACAGCGCTCGATCGAACAGAACTTTTAGACCGTCTTCCATCCCACATCGAGCTGTTGAGGAGGGCTGACTCCCACTGGGACCCAGCCTTCCAATTGTATAGCGGTCTAGTCTTCCTCAGATATTTTCCCTCAAGCCCTACCTAGTGCCGAAGAGCGGAAGTCAAAAGTCACTCATTCAAAAGTCAAAAATCCTTTGAGTTTCAGGCATTTAACTACTTATGAACTGGGGGGTTATTTCTGCCGCGCTGCACTAGAGGTTTTCACCTGACGAGCCATATCCAGGAACGAGTTCATATTAGCACCCGGACGTCGGCGACCGTTTGTGTTTGAGACAATAGACAAATCATTGGCAGCAAATGTCGGTTTTGCCTGGGGTTCTTTTTTTCCGTTAGCACTGGCTGCGGGTGCAGCTGCTTTTGCTGGTTCCGGCTTTGGCGCTGATTCCACTTTAGCAGGTGCAGCTGTAGCTACTGCGGCTGGAGTTTTAGCCGGTTCTGGCTTTGGCGCTGGCTCTGACTCTGTTTTCACTGCCTTGGCGGCAGCAGGTTTACTCCCATTATCTGTCTTAGGGACTTGCGATTCATCCAATTCTAGGTAGTATCCACCCTTACGAGTTTTTAGAGCGTTTGATTTGTCTTGCTTCTTGGATTTCCCGAAGCTAAAAATGCCACCAAAAAAGCCTAATATTCCGCCAAAAAAGTTTTTGATAAAACCAAACATTGCCAATACTCCTGAAAATTAGCGAGTGGACTAAAAGAAGTGAGTCTTTTAATTGAACGCACCCTAACTAAATCAAATATTATAGTTAGGTATTTTTTCGCTAATAAATTTAGCGTTACCGGAAAAACTGGCGTTCTCAGCGTGTCTTGGGAATTTTTGCCCTCGAACACTCCCGTGAAACAAAAACTTGTGCGTCGTGCCAACTTAATGCTGTACTGAGAAAGATTGTATCGAAAACAAGGATGCTAAGCAATTATATTGGTTTCGCTAACTGTACCCAAACTTGCGTTATGGGTAGGGTTAAGAACATAGCTCAACATTTCTGTTCAAATTTGATTATGAACTTTTATGAGAATCATTGCAAGATTTATTGACATTGCTTAATAAATCTTTACTATTTATGGTAAGGTGCCGATCGGGGACAAGGAGGACTCTTTCTGCCAACCAACTACATAAGCTGCTACGCATTTAATTTGTATGTTTAGCGGGAGTGGGAGAGTGGGGGAGTGGGGGAGTGGGAGAGGAATTGAAGGTTTGATTGCCGGATTAGAAATATCCGAATTAGATGCGTGTTAGCTTATCACCGCACCCAATTCAAAATCCTTTCATCCAAAAATCCAAAGCCCCAGCTTTTAATCGTGTTAAAATTATGGTATTGTGCATAATTCCGACCGGAATATCGGTCTTCACAAAATCAGGGTTCAACCATCCAATCAGTCTGTGGCGGCAACGAACACCTGGTTAAAATACATAATTTAAACTCGCACTCACAGTTCCCATGACCCAGACTCCGACTCAAACTCCTCCGGTTCCCAAGCTTTCCAAAGTGGAAGGACTTAAAGAACGCAGTAATTATTTGCGGGAACCCGTTGCCACTGAGATACTGCAAGACACGAATAGTTTCACCGAAGACGCCACTCAGATTCTAAAGTTTCACGGGTCTTACCAGCAGGACAACCGCGATAATCGGGTTAAGGGTCAGGAGAAGGACTATCAGTTCATGCTGCGTACCCGCAGTCCGGGCGGCTTCATTCCGCCGCAGCTGTATCTTACCCTGGATCGGCTGAGCGGGGAATATGGAAACAATACCCTACGAGTAACCACCCGTCAAGGGTTTCAGCTGCACGGCATTTTAAAGAAAAATCTCAAAGCCACACTCGCTGCGATCATCAAAAGTATGGGGTCAACTTTGGGGGCTTGCGGCGACCTTAACCGCAACGTCATGGCACCACCGGCACCCTTTAAGAATAGCCAGGAATATAAATATGCCTGGGAGTACGCAGACAACATCGCTGACTTGCTAACTCCTCAGACTGGCGCTTACTACGAAATTTGGTTGGATGGGGAAAAATTTGTCACTGGGGAAGAAAACCCAGAAGCAGTAGCCGCAAGGCAGCGCAACGACAAAGGCACTAACTTCGAGGAAAAGGAAGAGCCGATTTACGGCCCTAACTATATGCCCCGGAAGTTCAAGTGTAGCGTCACCGTGCCGGGAGATAATTCGGTTGACCTGTTCTCTCAAGACCTCAGTTTAGTGGTAATTACCAATAACCGGGGAGAGTTAGAGGGATTTAACGTTTTCGCCGGTGGCGGACTGGGACGCACCCACAATAAAGAAGAGACTTTCCCGCGTCTAGCGGATGCAATTGGCTATGTGGCGAAGGAAGATGTCTATGACTTGGTGAAAGCGATCGTAGCCACACAGCGAGATAATGGCGATCGCACCGACAGGCGTCATGCGCGGATGAAATATCTGCTCGAAGACTGGGGCGTCGATAAATTCCGCACTACAGTAGAAGGCTACTTTGGCAAACAGATCCAACCCTTAAAGCCGCTGCCAGAATGGAAATATCTAGACTTCCTGGGTTGGCAAGAACAGGGAGATGGCAAGCTTTTTGTGGGGATTTCGATCGAAAATGGCCGCGTCAAAGATGAAGGCAACCTGAAACTCAGAAGCGCCCTGCGGGAAATAGTACAGAAATTTCAGCTGCCCATTCGCCTGACACCCCATCAAAATCTGATTATCTGCGATATCGCACCAGGGCAGAAGCGGGAAATTCAGCAGATTCTCGATCGCAGCGGTGTCAAAATGGAGTCAGAACTCGACCCGCTCGTGCGTTACTCAATGGCTTGTCCTGCGCTACCCACGTGCGGTTTGGCAACCACCGAATCGGAACGAGCTATGCCCGGTATCCTGGAGCGAATTCGGGCCCTGCTAGTCAAAGTAGGATTGTCAGAAGAACACTTCGTCGTGCGGATGACAGGTTGCCCCAACGGCTGCGCTCGTCCTTATCTGGCCGAACTCGGCTTCGTCGGCAGATCTCCAAACGTTTACCAACTTTGGCTGGGTGCTGACCCCCATCAGACTCGTTTGGCAGAACCTTACATCGAGAAGTTGGATATCCAGAATCTCGAAGCAACCTTAGAACCGCTGTTTGTTTATTTCAAGAAAGAACAACAAAAGCCGGAAAAATCCGAAAGTTTTGGCGACTTTTGTCATAGAGTAGGTTTAGAGGCGCTTAGAACCTTTACTGCTACCTACGAATCAGCGCCAGTTACGCTAGAGTTAACCAACGGTCATTCTGCTTCTTCTTTTATGGGCGAGACTATAGTCGAGACACTTTCGGAGACACCTTCGGAAACCACAGCTGCTGTTACTAAAATTCGGCGTCGCGTCACAGTTCGCGATGATGTTTATCAACGTCTTAAGGAAATTGCCGTCAGTCAAGGCAAGCCTGTCGTTGAGTTAGCAACCGAGGCGATCGAAGCGTATTTAAACGCTAATTCAGACTCACAGCCCTCGTGAAGGGTCACCCCGACGCGAAACGTTACCGGCACTACGCCTTCTAGGCACGATCGCTTTAACCTGTAAAGCGATCGCCCAGAAGCCTTGTTGCACCGTTACCAGGCGATCGCTACATTTATCTTAGATGTGGCGATCGGAGGCTAGGGCAGAGGGGAGGGGGTAAGAAGGGGCAGAATTTAAAATTTTAGATTTCAGATTTCAAATTGAAATAAAATCTAAAATCTAAAATTCCCCTATACTTCCCTCTTTCCTACTCCCCAATCTAAAATCTAAAATCTAAAATCTAAAATTGAAAGAGTCTTTAAGCTAACACGCATCTAATTCGGATATTTCTAATCCGGCAATCAAACCTTCAATTCCTCTCCCACTCCCCCACTCCCCCACTCTCCCACTCCCGCTAAACATACAAATTAAATGCGTAGCAGCTTATTAACTGCTCTCCAACATTATCAAGCTGGTCGGTTATCTCAAGCCGAGCAGATATATAGCCAAATTCTACAAAAAGAGCCATATAATATCGACGCGCTCCAATTACTTGGGATAACAGCCACTGGACTTGGTAAACACGAGCTAGCCATTGAATGTTTTCGCAAAGCGATCGAAGTTGCGCCTGGAGTGGCAGACTTTCATTACAATTTGGGCATGGCGCTGCAAGAGCAGAATCGTGTCGAGGAAGCTCTAGTCTGCTACCAACAAACTTTGGCACTCGAACCAAATCATGCTGGAGCGTACTACAATCTGGGCAAGGCGCTGCAAGAACAAGGTCGGTTGCCAGAAGCAACCGCTTGCTACCAGCAAGCTATATTGCTCGAACCAAACTATGCCGAACTTCACAATCGCCTGGGAATCGTCCTTCAAGAACAAGGATTATTGGCAGAGGCAACTACTTATTACAATCAAGCCTTGACTATCGATCCAAATTATGATGACGCTTATAGCAATTTGGGCAGTGTATGGTTAGGGCAAGGTGAGCTAGAAGAAGCCATTATCTGCTATCAGCAAGCCTTAGCGCTCAAACCAGATGATGCCCTACTTTATAATAACTTGGGCGGTGCTATGTACAAACAGCGTCGCCTAGTAGAAGCTGTTGATTGCTATCAGAAAGCTTTGGTTCAGGAACCAGATAATCCTGTACTTTACAGCAACTTGGGCGTTACGCTTAAAGATTTGGGAAAGCTAGAAGAAGCTATTACTTGCTATCGACAAGCCTTAGCCCTCGATCCAAACTATGCCGAAGCTTACAGCAACTTGGGCGGCGTGATGAAACAGCAGAAGCAGTTACAGGAAGCTCTAGCCTGCTACCGTCAAGCTTTGGCTTTAAATCCTCACCAGGCAGAGTTTTATAATAACTTGGGCAATGCGTTGGAGGATGGGGGGGAGATAGAGGAAGCTCTAGTCTGCTATCGTCAAGCCTTAGCTCTGAATCCCAAGCTAGCAATGACCCAGAACAACCTAGCCCATGCACTTCTATTTCAAGGCAAGGTAGAAAAGGCAATAGCCTACTTGCAACCCAACAGCCAACTCAATCCGAGCGATCGCTTTAGTAGAGCTTATCTCCTACTGCTGGCGGGGGATTTACAGCGTGGATTTGCCGAGTACGAGAGCCGCTGGTTAGGGGGAGAAACGCCGCCTCGTCAGTTTCCTCAGCCTTTGTGGGATGGATCTCGCCTCGAAGGTCGAACGATTCTACTCCACGCCGAGCAAGGGTTAGGAGATACGATTCAGTTTATTCGTTATGCTCCTTTAGTAGCAGCTTATGGTGGTCGCCTGATAGTGGATTGTCCGCGATCGCTGATTCGCTTGTTGGAGAGTATTTCCTGTATCGATCGACTAATCGTACAGGATACTACTTTGCCTGAATTTGACGTTCACGCACCATTAATGAGCTTACCGTGGATATTGGGTACAACCTTGGAAAACGTACCCGCACAAATTCCCTATCTAGCACCGCCGGAATCTTCTATTGAACTGGAAATTCCTTCTGAAAGTAAACTGAAAGTGGGAATTGTCTGGGCAACCTACTCTAGCGGTAAGACTGCCGAGTTGCGATCGTCTCCCCTCTCTCACTTCCTCAAACTGACAGATATACCGGGAATTGCATTTTACAGCCTTGAAAAAGACCCCCAAGAACAAGATCTAATCCTATTGCGGCAAACAGCCTGCGTGCAAAATTTGAGTCATCTGCTCAACGACTTCGCCGACACAGCTGCGATCGTAGCGCAGTTGGATTTAGTCATCACCATAGACACATCTGTTGCTCATTTAGCTGGAGCTTTGGGTAAACAAGTTTGGGTATTGCTGCCTTTTGACTCGGATTGGCGTTGGATGCTTCACCGACAGGACAGTCCCTGGTATCCGACCATGCGACTATTTCGTCAGCCACAACCCGGAGACTGGCAGAGCTTATTCGTGCTGGTAACTCAAACCCTGC
The DNA here is from genome assembly GCF_023333585.1 of Argonema antarcticum A004/B2. Classification (GTDB taxonomy): domain Bacteria; phylum Cyanobacteriota; class Cyanobacteriia; order Cyanobacteriales; family Aerosakkonemataceae; genus Argonema; species Argonema antarcticum. Next base: position 115,311 of record NZ_JAIQZN010000004.1, on the reverse strand, counting down.
GAAATTTAGCCAATATAGCAAAGTGCTGAGTGCTTTGACTTTTGACTTTTGACTTTTGACTTTTGAGATGATGCACCCTTAATATTTGAGAAAAAGTTACTCGTGACCTCTGCCATCGGGCATAATTGCCCCTTGGAGTTCGGCACCGTGTAGATTAGCCCGATTTAGATTGGCATCAATCAATATAGCCTCGCTCAAGATAGCTCCCGTCATGTTAGACCAGCCGAGTTTCGCCCGGAAGAGATTAGCACCCCGAAAATTAGTCCCGCGCAGAGTTGCCCAACTTATGGTTGCTCCCCTCATATTGGCTTGGCTTAGGTTAGCACCAGTCAAATTGGCTCCACTCAGTTTTGCTCGGCTCAAGTCTGCCCCAGTCAGGTTAGTCCCCTCCAGAACCGCTCCAATAAGGATGGCACTTATAAGGTGGGCTTTCTCTAGGTTGGCTCCGCTCAAGATGGCATTCGTCAAGATAGCTCCGTCTAAGATGGCTCCACTCAGGTTGGCGTCAATCAGATAGGCCCGATTCATGGGTGCGTCAATTAGTTTAGCCCCACTCAGGTTGGCTCCCCGCATTTGAGCTTCGCTCAGAATAGCTTCGCTCAGATTAGCCCCACTCAGGTTGGCGTTCTCCAAGTTGGCTCCCCGCAAGCTCGCTTCGCTCAGATTAGCTTCACTCAAGTTGGCTCCATTCAGGTTGGCTGCAATCAGATTAGCTTCGCTCAAATTAGCTTGCAGGTTGGCTCCCCGCAGGTTGGCTTCCCGCAGATTTACACTAATTAGGGAGGCTCCCTTCAAATTCGCTCCACTTAGGTCTGCCCCACGTAAGTTGACCCCGCTCAGGTCAACGCCGATCAGAGATACTCCCCGTAGATTGGTTTCCCAAAAATCTCTCTCACCGGCAGCATATCGTCTCAGCAATTCATTGGCATCCATACTATATTTCTCATCGTGACTTTATATCTAGAGGGGAAGCGATCGCTTTTGGACATTCCCTCGTGCCAAGGAGGGTTTGCTCAAATAAATGCTTTGCCCGTACTGCTTATAGTTTGTTCCATTCATCATCCCAAATGACACAAGGTTTTGTTAAAGTCTTTTATTTTCGGCTACGCAAACCACGTTCCTTCTGAGAAAATCAAAAACAAGAGGGGTCATTGGTCATTGGTCTTTGGTCTTTGGTCGGTGGTTATTGGTTAGTGGGTAATGCGTTCTAACAACTAACGACTAACAAAGTCCTTTTGACAATTGACTTTTGACAAATAACAAATGACTAATGACTAATGACAAGGGAAAACACAATGCCGGATAATCTCAAAAGCCAAGTTGTTACCCAAGGGGCACAGCGGACGCCTAACCGGGCCATGCTACGTGCGGTTGGTTTTGGCGATCGCGACTTCACTAAACCTATTGTCGGTCTTGCGAACGGGTATAGCACGATCACCCCTTGCAATATCGGCATAAATCAGCTAGCTATTCGCGCCGAAGCTGGTATTCGCGCTGCCGATGCGATGCCTCAGATGTTCGGTACGATCACGATCAGCGATGGCATTTCGATGGGAACTGAAGGGATGAAGTATTCCTTGGTATCGCGGGAAGTAATTGCTGACTCGATCGAAACAGTCTGTAACGGCCAAAGTATGGATGGGGTGCTGGCAATTGGCGGTTGCGACAAAAATATGCCGGGGGCGATGATTGCGATCGCTCGCCTGAATATCCCCGCTATATTCGTCTATGGCGGTACGATTAAACCCGGTCATCACAACGGACGCGACCTTACGGTTGTCAGCGCTTTTGAAGCTGTGGGGCAATACAGCGCTGGTAAAATTGATGCCAAGGAACTGCTGGAGGTGGAGCGCAAAGCTTGTCCCGGTGCCGGTTCCTGCGGCGGTATGTACACGGCGAATACCATGTCTTCTGCTTTTGAAGCAATGGGCATGAGTCTGCCCTATTCCTCGACTATGGCAGCTGAAGATGCCGAAAAAGCAGAAAGTGCGGAAAAATCTGCTTTTGTTTTGGTGGAAGCAATTCGCAAACAACTCTTGCCCCTTGACATTATCACCCGCAAAGCCTTTGAAAATGCTATTTCTACGATCATGGCCGTGGGTGGTTCGACGAATGCGGTGCTGCACTTGCTGGCTCTAGCTCATTCTGCTGGTGTCGAATTATGCCTGGATGACTTTGAAACTATTCGCGCCCGCGTACCCGTCCTGTGCGATTTAAAACCATCTGGCAAATATGTGGCGACCGACTTACACAAAGCTGGCGGTATTCCCCAAGTAATGAAAATGTTGCTGGTACACGACCTGCTGCATGGCGACGCCCTCACCATCACGGGAAAAACAGTTGCTGAAGTGTTGGCAGATGTTCCCGATGAACCACCAGCAGACCAAGATGTCATCCGTCCTTGGCATAACCCGATTTATTCTCAGGGACACTTAGCAATCTTGAGAGGAAATTTGGCAACAGAAGGTGCTGTAGCAAAAATTACTGGCATCAAAAAGTCCCAAATCACCGGCCCAGCACGGGTGTTTGAATCTGAGGAATCCTGTTTAGAGGCAATTTTAGCTAATCAAATCAAACCAGGGGATGTCATTGTCATCCGCTACGAAGGGCCGAAGGGTGGCCCCGGAATGCGGGAAATGCTAGCCCCCACATCGGCAATTATCGGTGCTGGATTGGGAGATTCCGTAGGATTGATTACCGATGGACGGTTTTCTGGTGGCACTTATGGTATGGTAGTCGGTCACGTAGCACCAGAAGCAGCTGTGGGAGGTGCGATCGCTCTTGTCAAGGAAGGCGATATCATCACAATTGATGCCAATGCGCGATCGTTGCACCTTGACGTATCCAATGAAGAATTAGAACACCGCCGCGCTGAGTGGCAACCACCCAAACCCCGTTATACGATGGGTGTATTGGCAAAATATGCCAAATTGGTATCTTCCAGCAGTGTGGGTGCCGTAACCGATTTAGGCTTAGTTTAAGCCGCTAGATAGATGCAATTCAGTTGCATTTGCACCTCGATCGCATCTAGAAAAATAAACTACAGAGATTGCAGATTGCAGATTGCAGATTGCAGATTGAAAAAAGCAATTTTCAATTTGCAATCTCAAATCTGAAATTTGAAATTATCGCAGAGGGGAACATGGCAATGGAAGTAGGTTTGTCTCAGGAGGTTCTGAAAAACTTTCATCAGATTAAAGATTTTTCGACAGAAGTCACTCGCAACGCAGTTAATACCGTAACTCAAAGCGTCGATCGAACATTAAATAGCGTTAGCGAAACAACACAAAACGCGAAAACTTCCTTGACTGAAACTGCTGCTAAGGCAGTCAATATGTTTAATGAAGCAACTAGCCAAACAATCGATACTGTTACCAAAACAGCAGAACAGGCGCAAGATAAAATAACTCAAACCGCAGTTAATGCGCTTAATAATGTCACTTCAACAACCAAAAATACCTCTACAGGCATTGAAAATTCTCTGAGTACTTTTATGAATCAACATTTGCATGGCGTCAGAGGATGGATTGATTCTCATCCAGTCATGTCCTGGGCAACACAAGTGTTAGCTTGGGGAATTAGCCACCCTATTCTCAGCGTAATTATTATCATTTCAAGTATTTTTATTATACGCCAATTCATCAAAGCGCTTAGTCAGTTTATACAGCAAATTTTCTTATATATATTACAAGCACCTTTCAAACTTGGTCAACTTATTTTAGGATTGTGCTTAAAAGTATTCGGTTATTTGCCTTTCATTGGAAATACGCTCAAGCAATCTGAAGGAAATGTCCTGGCTTTAAATACTTCCATTCCCGCAACAGTTAGTCAGAATAATAAAGAACGACTAGCGTACATCTTGAATAGGTTAGAAGCAATTAGACAAGAGCAAAACCAGCTTTTGCAGGAAGTAACCGCGATACTGGCATCAAACGAAAATTCTCGTTAGGCTGACGACTGAAGTCGCGGCTACACAGGCAAAGCCCACCTTCGCGGACTAATAATCAAAAGAGTATCAGAGCCGGATTTGGAATGATATCATGCCCTTAAGCATCGATTACCTAAAAAATTCATTTTCTTATTCTTATCTGTGTTCATCTGTGTTAATCTGTCTTCATCTGTGGTAAAAATTTAACCACCGATGACAACAGACAACTTAACTATATCAATCATGTAACCAGACAATCAAAGCAAACGGAACGAGTTGAGAAACCTTTCGGTATTTTCAGATTCAGAGGTCATTCCCACGACAACATACAGCCGCTTCTTCACCATATATACCCTAGCTTTGCCAGGAGTACCATCGCTGAGAGTAAATTCAAACTCTTTTCCAGGATTGTCATCAATTGAAATGCTTCTAGTTCCTAACAACTTAGCTTCAGCCCCTTTAGCAAAATCAGCAGGAGTACCATCCAAAAGTTCTTGAATTTCTTCGGCACTCAATTCATCTGCATTAGGAATATCGGTGTAGTGAACTAAGAAAGCCGCTTTTTCCAGAGAAAGAGTGTATGAGTATTCGACTGAGCCATCGTCGCTGGTTTCGCTCTCCTCTTTAGGCGTACCGGGCATCAAGACAGCAAACCCGCCTGAAGCCGAAGAGAACTCGCTCCAATCGGATTGAGCTACCAAAACTGACGGTTGGATTGCCCCTAACTGTCTGAATTGGAGGGTATTTTCCGCTCTGACGGTCGTTGCTAGGCAGAGAGGAACGGCGAGAATGGAGGTAGCTAGAAATTTAAATTTCATGTTTAGAGTGGCTCCAGAGTCCGTTGACAGCCTTTTATAGAGGATACACTGATAGCGATGCCAAATTCGTATATTGCTAACTATTTCTGGTTGTACGACAAAACAGAGTAGATTATTTCTGCCGACTATCCTTTAGTGGTAGCTACGTAGTCAACTTACGCGATTGTCATCTTCTTCAAAAATAGGCAACCAATCCGGCTCCCAAAAATCTACATTCTCTATTAATATCATGTCCGGTGGCATCGGTTGTCTAAAAAAAATAACTCTCTTATCTGTGTTCATCTGTGTTCATCTGTCTTCATCTGTGGTTAAAATTTAACTCTCGACTTCTTCATTGCTTCCCAATTTTCTCTTAAGTATCTCTTCCATGATCTGGAAATCTTGATCGGTTTGGGGGTATGGATATTTCGGACTATTAGGATTACTCCGCTTAATCAAAGCCTCGATCGCATCATCATCCTCTCGATGAGTTAAGATATAAGCTCTCAATTCTTGACGAGTCATATTATAAAACTCAGGCTTCTTCATCATTAAAACTCCACTGACCATCAGCAAAGATTAGAATTTCTAAGCTCTCAGTTACACCAGCAAGGATAAATACCGTTTTAGTGTTCTGATTGTATCGGAAGACATGAATAGGCTGATACCCATTAGAGAGCATTTGGGATACTCTGACGCAGGTAAAAGCCTGTTCGACGGTAGGCATAATTAATACTTTTATACTAGCAAGTACCACAATACCTTAAAAAAAACAGCTGCTTCCTAGTGGAAGCGGCTGTTTTGATAATTAGGTGGGCATTGCCCACCCTACAGAAGATTTAGTAATCGTAGTCGCCGCCACCCATACCAGCGCCAGCGCCAGCGCCAGCACCTTCTTTAGGTTCGGGCTTGTCAACCACGATGCACTCGGTAGTCAGCACCATACCTGCGATCGAAGCGGCATTTTGCAGAGCGGAACGAGTCACCTTGGCGGGGTCAACGATACCAGCATCAAACATATCGACGAATTCGCCTTTGGCAGCATCGTAACCAACGTTGAAGTCCTTCTCTTTGACGCGCTCAGCGATGACAGCACCGTTTTGACCGGCGTTTTCAGCAATCCGCTTCAGAGGCGCAGACAGCGCACGGGAAACAATCAAAGCACCAGTCAACTCTTCATTTTTGAGATTTTCGTTGGCCCAAGCTTCTACTTGAGGTGCCAGGTGAGCCAGAGTCGTACCGCCGCCAGGGACGATACCTTCTTCTACGGCTGCTTTGGTGGCGTTGATGGCATCTTCCAGGCGCAGCTTGCGATCCTTCATTTCGGTTTCGGTAGCAGCACCAACCTTAATTACGGCTACACCACCAGCGAGTTTAGCAAGACGCTCTTGCAGTTTTTCCTTGTCGTAAGAAGAATCGGTTTCTTCCATTTGACGGCGGATTTGTTCGCAACGAGCTTTGACGGCTTTTTCGTTGCCTTCGGCGACGATGGTGGTGCTATCTTTGGTGATGGTGATGCGACGGGCTTTACCCAGCATATCCAGCTTGGTGCTTTCCAGCTTCAGACCGGCATCTTCGGTGATCATTTGACCGCCGGTGAGGACGGCGATGTCTTCCAGCATAGCCTTGCGGCGATCGCCAAAACCAGGAGCCTTGACAGCAGCTACGTTCAGCACGCCACGCAAGCGGTTGACTACCAGAGTAGCCAGAGCTTCTTTTTCGATATCTTCTGCGATAATCAGCAGAGGACGACCAGAACGAGCCACTTGCTCTAGTACTGGCACCAAGTCTTGCACTAGGGCAATCTTTTTGTCTGTCAGCAGGATGAAAGGCTCATCTAGAATTGCTTCCATCCGTTCGGCGTCGGTAGCGAAGTAGGGAGAGATGTAGCCTTTGTCAAAGCGCATCCCTTCGGTGATTTCTAGTTCGGTAGTCATGGACTTCCCTTCTTCCAGGGAAATCACGCCTTCTTTGCCTACTTTGTCCATCGCTTCGGCAATCATCCGTCCGACTTCTTCGTCGTTGCCAGCAGAGATTGTGCCAACTTGGGCAATAGCTTTAGAATCTTCTACTTGACGGGCGTGTTGGGCAATTTTTTCAACTAGGAAGTTGGTAGCTTTGTCGATACCGCGCTTCAGGACAATGGCATTAGCACCGGCGGCGACGTTACGCAGCCCTTCTTTTACTATTGCATGGGCTAGTACGGTAGCGGTTGTGGTGCCATCACCGGCGGCGTCATTAGTCTTGGAAGCTGCTTGACGGATTAGTGCTACGCCGGTATTTTCAACGTGGTCTTCCAGTTCAATTTCTTTAGCGATCGTAACGCCATCATTGACAATCTGAGGTGCGCCGAATTTCTTCTCCAGCACGACGTTGCGGCCTTTTGGCCCCAGGGTGACGGCCACGGCTTCGGCCAGAATATCCATACCCCTTTCTAGGGCACGACGAGCGTTTTCGTTGTATATGATGCGCTTAGCCATAGTTTTGAACGATTTTGGATTTTAGATTTGGGATTTTGGATTAACTCAGCACTGAGTACTCAGCACTCAGTACTTAAAAAGGCATTTAGGAAACGACGGCGAGAATGTCTTTTTCTGAGAGGAGAACGTATTCTTCGGTGCCAAGTTTGATGTCTGTGCCAGCGTACTTAGAGTAGAGAACTTTGTCGCCGATTTTCACTTCCATTTCTTGACGTGCGCCGTCATCATTGCGCTTGCCTGGGCCAACTTGAACAACTTCTCCGACTTGGGGTTTTTCTTTGGCGGTTTCGGGCAAATACAGCCCACCGGCGGTCTTTTCCTCGGAGGGACTAACTTTCACAAAGACGCGCTCGCCTAGTGGTTTAACGGTTGAAACGCTCAGAGATACTGCTGCCATAGGAAATTTTCTCCAACTATAGTTTGCGATCGATCAAAAGGTCATTGGTCAAAAGATTATATTTTTACCCATGCCTCTGCTCTCAACTTGAGTTTAGCACTCTCATCTCCTGAGTGCTAATTTAAACGAGATGGAGTGCGATCGCAACAAATTTCTTTGTACGGGTTCCCGAACTTACCAAAGTGGTTAGTGGTCAGTGGTCAGTGGTCAGTTGTCAGTGGTCAGTTGTCAGTGGTCAGTGGTCAGTGGTCAGTGGTCAGTTGTTAGTGGTCAGTTGTCAGTTGTCAGTTGTCAGTTGTCAGTTGTCATTCTCCCCCGCTCCCCCACTCTCCCACTCTCCCTAGCCCCTTTTTGACTTTCCCCTACTGCCAGATGCGTAAATCGTGATTTGGAGAGACAATCATTTGAGGGGATTAATGGACGATCGCACTACAATGACAGAAAACTCAGTAGCTTTGGCAGATGAAGCGTCAGACAACAATGCCTTCGCAGCTTGCGTGCAAACCTTGGGACTGGGCCAAATTCAACGGCATATTTTTATCTGTGCAGACCAAACCAAACCCGAATGTTGCTCCCAGTCAGCGGGTTTGGAATCTTGGAACTACCTGAAAAAACGGCTAAAAGAATTAAAACTCGAAAAGCCAACACCCACTAGGCCCAGCTGCATCTTTCGCACCAAAGCGAACTGCTTGCGAGTTTGTGCCCAAGGGCCAATCTTAGTAGTTTACCCGGATGGCGTTTGGTATCGCAACGCGACGCCTGAAGTCATTGAGCGAATTATCCAAGAGCATCTGATTGGCTCACGGGTCGTCGAAGAATACGCCTTTTTAACCCATCCTTTGCCAGAACCTTCTACAATCTCAACAGAAAGTTGACTTAGCCCACAGACCTTCAAGGAAGAGAGCGTGCGATCGATCCCATCCGTAGAAGGGGTAGTTATTTTTTACTGGACTTATGTAAACTTTCCATATTATCATTGCAATTAAACACCCTACTTACGTATTACTACTAGACTTACTTCTGTTTTCTGAGTAGTGCTGATTTCCAGTGCCGTATGACAGTTGTTACCTTACTCACAAGTTATACGCAACAGCCGGTTCAGCCAAATTTTAGACAACACGAGGTGAGACAATTTGTAAACTCGATCGACTTACTCGCAATGGACCAGTGGCACAGCATGAAAGAAACTCGCCTCAGAGATGCAAAACGACTGCTACTGATAGACGATGACCCCAACCTAATCCTGCTAGTCAAGGATTACCTGGAATTTCGGGGATACGAAGTGCTTACCGCAGAAAATGGTCGGCAAGCACTGGAATTGCTCGAAACGGACAAAGCTCACCTGATTATCTGCGATGTGATGATGCCGGAGATGGACGGCTATACCTTCGTGAAGCACGTGAGAGAAAATCCAGAATCCAGCTGGATTCCGGTTCTATTCCTTTCGGCAAAAGGTCAAAGCTCCGATAAGGTCAAAGGTCTGAACACGGGAGCAGATGTCTATATGGTTAAACCATTTGAGCCAGAAGAATTAGTAGCTCAAGTGGAATCTTCCCTCAAGCATACCGAGCGGCTCATAGCTCACCACGCCAAAGGAGAAGATGGCCAGAAAATCCAAGTTCCCTTCGATGTGCAGTTAACGACAACCGAACTAAAAGTGGTACAGCACGTAGCGCGGGGTCTATCCAACCGGGAAATTGCCGACGAACTAGGTGTGAGTCAGCGCACGGTAGAAAGCCACGTTTCTAATATGCTGGGTAAAACAGGTCTGCATAACCGCACAGAACTAGCACGTTGGGCAATTGAAAACAGCATGGCCTAAATCTAGCCAAAGGTTTGAGTTTGGCGAGCAATGCTCAAGCAAACAACCCATACTGCACCAAACTCGTCCACTACTTTGGCATTAGTCGCAATTAAGGCATCTACCAAGTCTCATTGCTGAACTTTTACCAACTGTCTTCGTGAGAACTGGAATCGTGCCAGACTTCGAGATCCAAATCATTAATGTAAATTAAAGCACTGCTAATTTGTTGAGGAGTGCCTTTGAGATCCAAGTCAAACCAGCCATCATCCCTTGCGTTTGCTGAAAGTAAAGCGGCAGCAATATTCACTGTGACGCCGTGCTGAGAAATCAACCGGGAAATGACTGGTTCCTGATGATAATCTTTGGGAATGCGAAGTCGAATGCGAATTTGCGTCAGCCTACGATCATCAGGAGAAGTTTGAAAATCTGCTTCCTTGCTGAGGTCAGTTGTGTTAAATTGCTCTAACAGGCTATCGTTGCTATTTTCAATTATCATTTTAGCCTCCGTAATGGGTAAGTAAGTAATTTCTGATTTAAAATTTTAGATTTCGGATAAAAAAATAAATTTTAAATCAGAAATCTAAAATTTTCAATTAGCAAATCTGTCTCATTCAACTTCTTTGATGCGGGTTTTACGTTCCAGAATTTCTTTGAGTACGAGGGTGACAAATGCCAAACCGGCGAGCAGTACGGCGGCTGAGAATGCGGCTTGAGTCTGGTATTGCTTGTACGCTTCTTCTACAAAAAGCGGCAGGGTTTGAGTTTTGCCAGTGATATTACCAGATACGACAGAGACAGCACCAAACTCGCCCATGACTCTGGCATTAGTTAAAATCACACCGTAAAGCAAACCCCAACTAATATTGGGCAATGTGACGCGCCAGAATACTTGCCAGTCATTTGCACCCAAAGTTTTAGCGGCTTCTTCTTGTTCGGAACCAGCTTCTTCTAGAACGGGAATGACTTCGCGGGCGACAAAAGGCAAGGTGATAAAAGCACTCGCTAATACCATTGCAGGCATAGCAAAAACAATTTTAATGTTTGCCGCTGCTAGTAGTGGCCCAAACCAACCATTCCGTCCATAAAGCAGCATAATCATCAGTCCGGCTACGACTGGGGATACGGCAAAGGGGATGTCTAAAAGGCTAATTAGAAAGGTTCGACCGCGAAATTGATTGCGTGCAATTACCCAAGCGGCACAGAGTCCAAACACTGTATTGATGGGCACGACAATCAGAGCGATTACGAGCGTAAGCTGTACGGAATGAAGAAAATTACGTTCTGTAAGGTTGTCCATAAAAGGCCCAAACCCTCCTTTAAACGCTTGTACAAAGACGTTGAGGGAGGGAATGAACAAGATTAGCGATAAGTAGGCGATCGCAACTGCGATCGAAACTACTTTTACCCAACCACGCTTCCCAGCTGATGAGGACGATTGAGAATCCGGCGAATCTGGCTGCAAAGAATGTCCCACTAAATTAGAGTTCATAACGTCGCCCCCAAGCTTGTAAAACGTTAATTGCGATTAGTATTAACAGTGAAATTCCCAACAGCACAACACCAATCACTGTCGCGCCCGAATAGTCATACTGCTCCAATCTCTGGATAATCAGCACAGATGCGATTAAATCCTTATATGGAATGTTTGAAGCCACAATTACAACCGAACCGTATTCTCCAACAGCTCTAGCAAACCCCAGGGCGACACCAGTTAAAAGTGCTGGCATTAAGGGTGGCAAAACCACACGCCAAAAAGTCTGCCATTGAGAAGCTCCCAATGACCAGGCTGCTTCTTCGATCTCCTTTTCCATTTGCTGCATTACAGGCTGCAAGGTTCGCACTATGAAAGGCAAGGAGATGAACAGCATTGCTACGCCTACCCCCAGGCGAGTAAACGCTACTTTAATTCCGAAAGGTGCTAGCAGGGAACCAATCCAGCCGTTTTCGCTGTAAACGGTTGCCAAAGTTAAACCAGCAACGGAAGTAGGTAAAGCAAACGGTAAATCGATCGCAGCTTCAATCAACCGCTTCAAGGGAAAATCGTACCGGACTAAAACCCAAGCAATTAAAAAGCCAAACACTCCGTTGATTAAAGCTGCGATAAATGATGTGACAAAGGTGACATCATAAGTAGATAGAGCTATGGGACTGGTAGCAATTCGCCAAAAGTTAACCGGATTTTCTGTACTCGCTTTTAATATAAGCGCCGACACTGGTAGAAATAGCATTAGGGCAAGATACCCTATGGTAATTCGCCACGGCCAAGAGATATGGGTCAGCTGATACAGAAAGTTTTTCCTAGTTGGAGTAGGTGTCGAAGAAACAGATACAGCCATAAGTAGTTATTTGTTGATTGTTGATTGCTTATTGTGCATTGTTCATTGCTATTTAGCAGAAAATATGAACTATTAGCCATCAATTAAGGTTCGGAAATTTTTACCTTCATTTTCAAAAGGTAATCAAGAGCGTTTTTAATCTGTTGAGGTGTGCCATCCAATTTTAAAGCAAACAAACCATCTTCTTGATTGCTGGTTCCGAGAATTGCCTCTGTAATGTAGAATGTCAAACCATAATCTGAGGTTAGACGCGAAATTACAGGTTCTTTCTGATAATTCTTAGGAATCTGAATTTTAATGGTTGCACTCGTCGAACTACCCAGCCCAAACTTGTTCGCTTGACTGCTCTGGAAGCAACTATCTGCTTGAGGACTTACGCCGGGGGCAAAACCTTGGTTTTTGCGTAAGTCCTGTGCTTCAGAGAGAGATTCAAACCAAACTTCTGAACAAACGTTTTGTGGTTCTAAAAGATAGATGCGATCGTCCTGCCAGTTGTTGTTACCAAGACTCTCGCGAACCATCCAAAGAGGCCACAACAGCGTGAGCGCAAAGCTTTTTAATGGAACTGGCTGGCGTTGCAATTCTTTTGAATCAACCTGTTTGTTTACACTTTTCTGGAAAGCCAGATAGCAAAACAACCCAGAAAATGAGTAACTTATGGTTAGATAAGCGAAGAAGATGGCAGTCACGATCGGCTCCTTTTTTCAGAAGGCTGGGTTGAAAAAATCGTTACTTGGCAGACTGAATTTTGTCAAAAACAGCCCCATCATCAAAAAAGTTCTTCTGGATTGCATCCCAACCACCCAAATCTTGTGCGGTGAAAAGGGTTTTGATTTTGGCAAATTGATTGGCTACTTCTTCTCCTACCGTGGGCTCGACGGGTCGGAAGCCTACTTTAGTAAATTCCCGTTGGGCTTCTGGTGTGTAGAGAAACTTGACAAATGCTTCAGCAACTTCTCTGGTGCCGTGTTTATCAACGTTTTTGTCTACAACGGCGACAGGATTGTCGATCGAAATGTTCACATCTGGTACTACGTAAGGAAGTTTCTCACCGTTTAGCCCAGCCAAAATCACTTCGTTTTCGTAGTTGATTAAAACATCTCCCTGACCTTGTTTGAAAAAGACATCGCTGGCTTCGCGAGCATCTTTGGGTAGCACGGGGACATTTTTGTAGACTTTGTTAACAAATTCCTGGGCTTTGGCATCGTCACCTCCAGTGCGGGTGATGGAACCCCATAAACCCAAGAAATTCCAGCGAGCGCCACCTGAAGTTTTGGGGTTAGCGGTAATGACTTTTACGTCATTTTTTGCTAAATCTGCCCAGGTTTGAATTCCTTTGGGGTTGCCGTCGCGGGTGACTAAAGCGGCGACGGATTTAGTGACGATCGCACCATTAGCAGCTTCAGTTTCCCAACCTGGTAGAATTAGTCCGGCTTTCTCAATTTGCTTCGTATCGAGCGCCAAGGCTAACGCCACCACATCCGCCTCCAAACCATCAATCACGGCACGGGCTTGGGAACCAGACCCGCCATAACTCTGGTTGAAGGTAACGTTTTGGTTGTGTTCCTGTTTCCACTTGGCTGTGAACTGGGGAATAATCTTTTCATAGGCGGCGCGGGTGACTGCATAGGAAACCAGCGTCACTTCAACGTCCCCAGTTTTAGCCCCTGGGCTGGCACCACCACTTGATGTAGCGCTGGGATTAGAGTTGTTGCCAGAGCAGGATGCTAGCACTGCACTCAAACTCACTCCCACCAAAAATAACGACACGAAGCCTTTTAGGGAAGCAAACTTTAACTTGCCCATGCCCTGCTGTTCGCACCACTGTCCTATAAACCCTGATAATTCAGCGGCTCCACCAGTAGCCGACTCAGCTAAGGACTTGCCTTGTTTCTTGGTGCTATGCCACAGACCCATCTAATGTTCTCCTTGTTAATCTACGGTTAATTGGTAGGAATACCGTATTTAATAGTTACAAGATTAGATCCTAACTAGGTTCTTGTAAAAACGCAATAGGTATTTTTAGACGACGCTACCCGGTGGATACTTATAGACGCGACTGTTTTTAACCCTTGCCCCTGCCTTGTAAGGGGTGTGGTCATAAGTAGTTGGCAGAAAGAGTCCCCCTTGTCTCCCTTGTTCCCCTTGTCCTCCCTACCACCAACTGTTTTTGATCGCACCGCCTTGTAGGTAAGGGGTCAGGGGCCAAGGAGGTTAGGCTTTTGATTGCTGAATCGGTGTTCTAGAGCTAAGTTATTAGTCATGAAAAAAAGTAATGCTTTTTCCAGGGTTGGTAAACTGACTTTAGTTGTATTGCTACTAATTATTATCTTTACGCCCTTTACAATTGTAAATGCTGGAGAACGGGGCGTGTTGATGCAATTTGGTAAAGTACAAAGGGTACTAGGAGAAGGAATTCATCCAATTATTCCCTTAGTCAATACCGTAAAAAAATTGAGCGTTCGCGTACAAAAGCAGGATATATCCACTCAAGCATCCTCGAAAGATCTCCAGGATGTTTTCACCAATGTAGCTCTCAACTGGCATATTATTCCAGAGGAAGCAGACATTGTTTTTCAACAAATTGGTGCTGAGACGGAGGTAGTCGATCGCATTATCAACCCAGCAGTTGAAGAAGTGCTAAAGGCAGTAATGGCAAAGTATACAGCCGAAGAAATCATTACTAAGCGGTCAGAAGTTAAATCTGGAGTAGACAAGTTATTGACCGCACGAATAACTAACTATCACTTGGCAATTGATGATGTTTCTCTAGTACATATCCATTTCTCAAAACGCTTTAATGAGGCCGTCGAAGCGAAACAAATTGCCGAACAGCAAGCAAAGCAAACAAGTTTTTTAGCGCAAAAAGCCACAAAAGAAGCAGAGGTTAAGGTTAATTTAGCTAAAGGAGAGGCGGAGGCACAAAGGTTGCTGCGCGAAAATTTGACTCCTGAAATACTGCTAAAGCAAGCCATAGATAAATGGAATGGGGATCTGCCTGTGGTTTTTGGTAATGACAGTGCAAAATTGTTGGATTTGAGGGAATTATTCATAGGTCGATCGAAGTAAGCGAACCGAACGAAGAAGCACCAAAGTTGTCTTTGCTCGTGTCAACCCGAATCGGTCAAACGATTAAGTATAATTACTTATATAATTGGGAATAGGCACAAGCGCAAGCAATCAGGGCGATCCCCAAGAAAGATCGATCCTAATTTTCCTCTAGACATTTGCTCAACCTTTAGAGTAAACTACGGTAAGTCTAGCGGAATTATGTATTATGCTAACGTCAGAACAGTCAGCAATAATCTGAGCAGCTACACCAGCCTGCACAAGAGGGGTTCAAGTTCTTGCCCTGCCTGGATATTCTGGCCTAGACGTAAGCAAGGGACAACGAGAGGCCATACCCCACAAAATAACCGTAGATTACCTGTATAGCTCTAACCCATTGAAAGGATAGAAGTCATGTCGAAAAAACTAAGGGGCGGATTTTTTCTGGTAATTGGATATTTGCTCTCACCACTATGTTGGTGGAATGATTTGATTTTCAATTTGCCAATAGCTTATTTTTTTGGCTATGTCTGTAGTTTACTTTCCTCAGACTTACGTCTACCTTGCTCAATCTTAGGGTATTGGCTTTCCAACATTGCTGGGATTATATTGATGCAATTTGGATCTGTGGATGTTTTTCAAGGGCAACCCAAAGAGCGTAATCTTAAAAAAGAGCTATTGACGGGTCTAGTTTCCTCTACCGCCTACACTGTAATCATTTTGGCGTTGATGCAGTTTAAAATTCTGGAAACTACCGCTCTATTTCCTGTAAAGATTATGTGAAGCTCCGTAAACAGTAAATTTGTCTAGTTACAATAGATTAAACCCACCAAAGTTTTGGCTAAGTAATCGTTATGTTGCTCGAAGTTGAAAAGCGGATTAACTGGTGGTAAGGGCTTTGATCTACTGTTCGCTTAAGTTGTTGTGTTTTAGCACTAAGATACGTTCCTCGAAATAAATTCGTTAAGGGTTTTCAAACAGGTGACATTGTGAAAGCAATTGTTACATCAGGAAAGAAAATTGGTGAGTACGTGGGGCGTGTTGCGGTTAGGTCATCTGGCTCGTTTAACATTTATGCGTCAGAAACGGTGCAAGGAATTAGTTACAAATACTGCCAAATTGTTCATCGAAAAGATGGCTACAGTTACGCATTTTAAGATTCATGGCGCTTTATTACCGCTCGTGTTGCTTTCCTCTGGGCACGCTTCGTGACTGAGTTTCCCCCATACCGTATATTCCGATGAACTATTTATTACTTTCGGGTCTTAGCTTCGTAGTTGGCATCATAGTTGGTTTAACAGGAATTGGTGGAGCGTCTCTCATCACCCCGATGTTGATTTTCGTGTTCCAAGTACCGCCTTCGATCGCTGTCAGTTCTGATGTAGTGGCTGCTACTTTGATGAAGGTTGTCGGTGGTTTCAAGCACTGGCAGCAAAAAACACTCGATCTGCAAGTTGTCAAATGGCTGGCATTGGGAAGTGTTCCTGGGTCGCTGACGGGAGTGGGGATTTTATACATCATCAAGCATAATGGGACTCTTAATCTGGATGACATACTGCTGCGCTTGCTGGGGATAATGATGCTGCTTGTCGCTTTGTCGGCGCTTGCACAATTGTTGTTGAAAAATTTTGTTCCTCAATTGCAGTTACCAGAACTACCCAAATTTGACTTAAAAACTAACGGCGGTCGTTTTCAGACGATTGGTATTGGATCTGTTTTAGGCTGTCTGGTCGGTTTGACTAGCGTGTCTTCCGGTTCGATGTTTGCACTCGTACTGATTTCATTTTTCCGCCTTGACTCTCGTAAGTTGGTAGGAACGGATCTTTCACAGGCAGCCATTTTGTTGTTTTTTACTTCTCTGGGGCATTTGTGCCTTGGCACAGTTGACTGGAGTCTGGTATTGCCGATTTGGTTAGGCACGGTGCCGGGGGTGCTGGTGGGTGCTAAACTTTGCAAAATTACTCCTCAACCAGCACTCCGGCTTGTTATTTACACAATATTAGTGATGGTAAGCTGGAAATTAGTTTCTCCGGCGTGAGCCTAGTGCCGCTACGCGGAAGTCAAAAGTCAAAAGTCAAAAGTCAAAAATCTTTTGATTGTCAGACATTTAACTACTTCTGAACTGATGGGTTATTTCTGCCGCGCTGCACTAGAGAGAATTATAGCAACCGACGAAAGTCGGTTAGGGCAACTCCAACTCTTACCTCTGGTTCATAATCCTTTACTTCGTCAAGCTTTTCCCTCTTCCCTCTTCCCTAGCCCCTAGTCCCTAGCCCCTAGTCCCTAGCTATATCAGTCAGGCATAACGGGACTCATTGGACTGAGGGGTGCTGTGAAGACAAAATAGATAACTCCCGCACCCAGGATCAGTACGGCGAGGCTAAACAGGATCACCCAGCGATCGGCTGGTTCGTAAGTATCCTCGTCGATGTCGCGGCGGACGGCGAAGTAGTGCTGGGTAGAGAGTAAGACTGTCAGCAATCCCACTAGAGAGAAAAGTAAACCTAATTTCCAGCCATTGCCGGGATGAGGGAGAAGCGGTGGGTGGAAGGCGCGAAGACGGACGATGACGACGCCAAAACCCATGAGTGCGATCGCGCTACGCATCCATGCCAGATAAGTGCGTTCGTTCGCCAAGTGATCCCGCACTCGCGACGGATTCAGTCGTCCTTGCTTCTTCGTATTTGCCTCTACCTGGATGGATTTTAACTTTAACTGCATCAATAACACCCTTAATTTTTAGTACTCTTCTTTAGTCAGGGTTACAGCCAAATTATCAGAGTTTTTCAGAGAGTTACTTCTGATTTTTTCGCGTATTTTGGCTGTAACCGTAATCACAAATATGCCTTCACAGTAGGACAAATGCGGGAACTTTAATCCTCGATATCCTCGTTCTGACTGGGAAGTGCATTTGGGACTCGTGTATCTATGAATGCTTGCGATACATTCGGTATAAACCAGTTGGCATCGCCTGCTTTCAATATTTTACTAGAAGGAACGTTGAATTCAACTATGCCTGTGTCGGGATTTTTCTTGAGAACTAAATTCGTTCCATCAGGTATCTTGACAGCAACAGCGCCCCTCAATTGTTGTCCATCCTGTCCTTCAACAGTTAAGTCTGTTAGTACTGCGTCATTAGGTACGTAAAATCCTTCGCAATCCCATTTCTCTTCAGTTGTCTGACCGTCAGCTAAAAAGTAAAGTGCATTTTCGTATTGTTCGCTGGATTTTTTTTGTTTCGGGCCGTATACAGCCACTGTCTTGCCTGTCTCGTTCCGGCACTGACTCCAGTTTATTCCTGATTCAAGAGTATATTTTTGAAACTCTAATTCATCGATTTTTTTCTGAATCTCCTCCGGTGTATAATTCTCTAATTGAGTTTGTCCCTCTTTCGCTTTCAAGAGAACATCTAGATTTTTAGTCACCTCTATGTATTCAGGATTTTTTGCAAATGATGGCTTTTTTGCATCTGCCCATGAAGGTTGTACAAACAGTAAATTTGCCGTCAATATCAACACCATCACTAGATATTTGATGATTTTCATAACTTTTGTCTTTCTCGAATTTTGCAGGAATTAACTTGATAATTTAAATTTAATTCTTAAGTGTAAATTTGTCAAGTCGGGAGCAGCACTAAAAATTTAATTTGTTGCTTTTATCTTTTTCATTCCGATAAATTATGTAGCTATTGAAACTGGGGTAGCAGCCGATAAGTACCGCTTTCTATGAGAATAAAAATTCCCAAGCCAATCAATACAAAGGGAACGATCGCTTTACCGTAGCGAGTTAAAACGCGAGCTACAACAGGCTGGCGGGTTAGCAGGTAAGCGATGTAGCACCAAACTCCGATGAGTAAAAAGAATACGCCCA
This sequence comes from Argonema antarcticum A004/B2, assembly GCF_023333585.1. Classification (GTDB taxonomy): domain Bacteria; phylum Cyanobacteriota; class Cyanobacteriia; order Cyanobacteriales; family Aerosakkonemataceae; genus Argonema; species Argonema antarcticum. Next base: position 96,651 of record NZ_JAIQZN010000004.1, on the reverse strand, counting down.
AAATTACTGCCAAACTATCAAGGTTGCTGTTGCCAAACAACGGCACATAAATGCCGATGTTGTCTCCCCCATTAGCCAATGTTACTGCTGCCACGTTATAAGTTTGGGGAGAAAGAAAACTAGCTAGTTTTGACACCATAGATGTATTGGATCTAGAGTGCTTAAATTCACTTGATACTGCCTGTACTTCCTCATCATTTTCCCGATTCACTAGGCGACTGATCCCTATTAAAATGGGAAGTAACCCTAATATACCAATCCACGCTTTCGGCACTATTAAGCCACCAAAGAAACCAGGCAGACTGGCGATAACGATCGCTGTAAAACCCAGATATTGACCAAGAACGATATGCCTGCGGCGGAAGGTAGCATCCACCTGGGAGAAGAAGATCGTCAAAATGACAATATCATCAATGTTTGTCGCTGCAAAGGATGTTATCCCTGTAATAATTGCCGTTATAAGCCAATTCATGAGGTCGAGCCGATCGCCAACTTAATTTTACGCTTTTTCAGGCGATCGCTCACCCTTTTTAACCAACCCCATCAAACAGAGACTAGCAGCAACTAAAGCTAGGGGATTCAAAGCGTGATTTTCCAACACGATGAAAATGCCTAAACCAATCAAAACAAAAGGAACAAGAGTATTGCCGTAACGAGTCAGGATGTCAGCTACAGCAGGCAGTTCGGTTAATTTGTAAGCAGTGTAGCACCAAACTCCTACCAGCAGAAAGAATACGCTTAAGATTACCAGAAGACTCGTTAAGCTACTGTTGGCAAACAACGGCACGTAGATGCCAATATTGTCACCACCATTGGCAAACGTAACAGCTGCCACACCGTAAGCTTGGGGAGAAAGAAAACTGGCAATTCCAGAATAGTCAGACTGCTCTGTTTCTGACTTGACTTCATCCTCAGAATCGCTTTCTGGATTAAGCAAGCGACCCAACCCTATGGCAATTGGCACCAAGCCAAGCAATCCAATCCAGCGGTCTGGTAGGATTAAACCACCAAAGAAACCGGGAAGGCTAGCCAGGACAAGTGCCGCGAAACCTAAATACTGGCCGGTAACGATATGCCGATGACGGAACGCCGCATTTACCTGGGAGAAAAACAGCAGCAGGATAACGATATCATCGAGGTTGGTGGCTGTAAAGGCCGCTAAGCCTGTGGGAATTGCAGTTAATAACTCGCTCATTTTGAAAAATCCTTGTTTTCACGCTCGATTATTAGCCATTACTCATTAGTCCTACAAAAGGCGATCGGTTTCGTCGAATCTGACGTGAATTGCATCAATCGATCGCTTCATTCTCCCGATCATTTTGGGAGAACGACGCTTCTGGATGATAAACCATCCACAACCAGCAATTAAGTACAGCAAGAACAGAAAAGGAAACGCATTGTAAGGAGATTCGGGAACGGGGAAAAGATTGCTACCGGGAATACCTAGCGTACCCAGAACGGGGATCAGCATAAAAGCAACTCCCAAAACCGAAAAGACGATATCTAATGGCTGTAGTTTTTTCAGTCGATACAGATAAACTGGCGCTGCAATGGAAATCAAAATATATACCAGCAAAAATCCGTAGGTAGAAATCGTTCCCGTGTAGGCCATACTCTCAAACAGCTTGACACCAAATAAGCACAGAGAAGCTGGCACCAGAAACATAATCAGCGCTGACATAGTGACAGCAATGTGGGGCGTTCTGTTTGACGAATGTGCTGCACCGACGGAAGTGTGAAACAAACCGTGACGCGCCATCATGAAGAATATCCTGGCTGCCGGATTGATACTGCCGAGAACGCAAGCGAAGAACGAGAGCAATGCGCTGATACTAATTAGCTCTCCTAATAAACCTACTCCCGCTTGTTGCGCCAGAACAGTCAGAGGCTCTTCAGTGTCGGCAAGGGAAACAGAAAGGCCGCTAAAACCAAGCACTACAATAAAAGCGGTCATAATGAAGAATAGACCTGCCAGGAGAGTGCTTTGAATTACTGATTTAGGGATAGTTTTGAGCGGGTCTTTCGCCTCATCACCCAAGGACGTGGCACTTTCAAAACCAGAGAAGCCGAAGACAACCAGGACAAGTCCCATCGCTACTCCGCCTGGGGTGGCTCCATGCAGGGTAATTTGAGCCATATCCAGCGCGAAGCCTTTTTGAGCCCAAACAATTAGCGCCAAAATTAGGATTAAGCCAACAGATACTCCTTCTAGCAGCAGCATCATCGTCGCTGATAGGCTGATGTCTTTGTAGGCCATATACCAAGCTATGCCAGCGCCGATCGCTAACATCGTAATTGGGGAAGGATGGATGCCTATGTGACCTATCAAGATAGCGCCAAAGTGGGCAAAACCGCACAGAGTTGCCGTCCCTGTAAACAAATAAGCCAGAACCAAAGCCCAACCGCAGAGGACGCCAGCCGTGGGGCCAAGACCTTTAACGATATAGGAATATAGGGAACCTGGAGAAGCCGATCGGCGGGCGAATTGGTTGATGTTGAGGCTGACAAAGACTAGCCCAATCATGCCGATCAGGAAACTCAGCCAGGTGCCGTTTCCCGCAGCGGCAAAGATTAAGGCTAAATTCGCTGCTGGTGTTGTCGTGGGTGCGATTACGGCAATTGATTGCGCCAGGACTTCCCTGTAGGGCAGGCATTCTGGCTTTAAGCCGTGAGCGCTCTGATTTTGATTTAGATGTATTTCACTGGTCATACAGCAATTTCTCGCTTACAGATTTCCAAGCTTGGGGACAGCGACTCCGCAAAGGGGCGGGTACAATGACTCCAAAAAGCCTGCACTTTTAAGCGATCGCGTATTGCATATCGCTTTTCGGCTCGAATTGAACTTGCAGGCACTGCCTCACTTCAAATCGGTGCAAAAGGCTAGTTTTTACTTTAGGGAACCTCAGCGATAGAATCAAATGTTCTTTTTTGTTATATTAATAAATTAAAGTGATTAACATTTTTACACCAAGTTTCACGGACACCTCAAATGGCGGGAATGACCCTCGACCAGTTGCGCGTTTTTCTTGCTGTCGCAGAACACCTCCACTTTACCCGTGCGGCAGAAACGCTGTACATTACCCAACCCGCGGTCAGTGCGGCGATCCAAAACTTAGAGGAAGAATATGGAATCAAGCTGTTCCATCGTATCGGTCGGCACATCGAGATTACTGAGGCTGGCAAGTTGCTGCAAGTGGAAGCGCAGAAAATTCTCGACCAAGTTACCCTCACCGAACGCGGGTTGCGGGAATTGAACAATCTGCAACGTGGTGAGTTGAAATTGGGATCGAGTCTGACAATTGGTAATTACTGGTTACCCAACAAACTCGGTGAGTTTCAGCGGCGATATCCCAAAATTTCTGTTAACTGCACTCTCGCCAATACAGAAGATATTTGTGTAGGAACGGCGACGGGACAGTTCGATTTGGGTTTGGTAGAAGGCGTAGTTAGCCCATCGCTTAAGAGTACTTTAGAGCAAGAAATCGTGGGCAGCGATCGCTTAGTAATTGTTGTTGGCAAATCTCACCCTTGGTTTGAGCGTGTAGAGATTTCCTTAACGGAACTAACCACAACAGATTGGGTGATGCGAGAGTCCGGTTCTGGCACCCAGCAAAGGTTTGAAGAAGCATTGCAAAATTGGGGAATCGCTCTTAGCCAATTAAATATAATTTTAATTTTGAATAGTGGGGAGATGGTGAAAGCAGTTGTTGAGAATGGTGTAGGTGCAACTGCTATTTCCGAATTGATGGTAGAAAAGGAACTACAACTTGATACTTTGCGTACCGTTGAAGTTATAGATAACAGTAGCACTATCCTTGAAATATGCCGCCCGTTTTTGAAGCTGAAGCATCGGCAGCGTTTTCAGACTCGCCTCTCCCAAACTTTTGAGAGCCTGTTGACTTTAACCGGGGCTGAATAATTAGCGGTGAATCTGCACAAATCGCGTAGCCATCTAAACATTTTATCGTGACTTTTAGGTCATTGCCCCTTGGGGTTAGGTTTTTGATTGCTGAATCGGTGTTCGGTGAAGCTCTAGCACTGCGGCTGTATTATAGCTAGGGGCTAGGGGCTAGGGGCGAGCGTTGAGGAGAGAGGGGAGAGGGAAAAGGTTACTCCGTAAGGGATTTGGAAAAGAAGTAAGAGTTGGAGTTGCCCTAACCGACGAGAGCGGTTGCTATAACACCGATCGAGTGGTATCCGAAAATATACGATCGCAAAAAAAAGTCACGGTCTTCTGAGCGATCGCATCCTCTACCCACAATTCTGATTACTGAATCGATTTTCTATATATTGCTGTTATTTTGTTATAAAAGTAACGAAATGTGCAATGCAAAATATTCAAGATACGGCAAGTTGGTTAATATCCTCTGGCTTCAAATGGGAGTGCAAAACCTCGCCATCGCGGAACCAAACGATGCGACGAGTTTGACGCGCTACATCGGGTTCGTGAGTCACCATCACAATAGTAATACCGCTTTCATTGAATTCTGTAAAGATGTCCATTACTTCCTGGGTTGTTTTGGAATCCAAAGCACCTGTTGGTTCATCTGCTAATAGTAAGACGGGGCGGTTGACGATCGCACGCGCGATCGCTACCCGTTGCTGCTGTCCCCCAGAAAGTTGATTTGGCTTATTGTTGAGTCTGTTGGCTAATCCTACCTTTGTGAGTGCTTCCACAGCGCGATCGCGTCTTTCCCCAGGTTTAACACCCGCATACACCATCGGTAGCATGACATTTTCCACAGCACTCAACTGCGCCAAGAGGTGAAATTGTTGGAACACAAATCCCAACTTGATATTGCGAATGCGGGCTAACTCGGAGTCTCCCAGTTGCGACACATCCACGCGATCGAGGTAATAGTGACCGCTGGTGGGCCGATCGAGACAGCCGATAATATTCATAACAGAAGACTTACCCGATCCAGACGCCCCCATAATAGAGCAATACTCGCCTTGTTCCACCGTTAGACTGGCATCCCGAATCGCATGAACTAGAGTTTCGCCCATGCCATAGACTTTGGAAATGTTTTCCAGGCGAATAATTACTTGTTTAAATTCAGTGCTGAGTGCTTCGGATGCCGTGCTGAGTTGGTTTTGCATTTTTAATGTTTAACAATCAAATTAGGAATAAAAGACCATTGAAAATTTAAGATTCCAAATTTAATAAATTTGAATGATTTGAAATTTGCCATCTTAAATTTTAAATTCCCCTTCACGCGCTTCTCAAAGCGACAATTGGATCGAGTTGAGCAGCGCGTCGTGCTGGCACAACACCAAAGAATAGACCGATACCACCAGAAACGCCCACAGCAATAGCGATCGCAACTGGCGAAATACCTGCCTTCAAAGGAGTCACGGCACCCACTAACATGATACCGCCGACGCCAATAAAAGTGCCGAGTATGCCACCAGCAGCCGACAAAATGATTGCCTCAATCATAAACTGAATGAGGATATCTTGCTGAGTAGCGCCAATTGCCTTACGCAATCCAATCTCCTGGGTGCGTTCGGTAACGGAGACGAGCATAATATTCATAACGCCAATACCACCCACAAATAGCGAGATACCTGCGATCGCAGCCAGCATCAACGTCAGCGCCCCACTAATAGTGCCGACAATCGTCAGAACATCCTTCTGAGTTCGGACAGTAAAATCATCCTCAGTAGTAATTTTGTGACGCAGACGCAGCAGGTTAGATATTTGAAATTGAGCCGCCCCAATGCTATTTGCATCTTTAGCTGAAACCGAGATAAACGATACTTCTAAACCATAGGGAGAAGTCCGCCCGATAATGCGGTTAGCCGCTGTTGTCAGCGGTATATAAACAGTATCATCCTGGTTACTTCCCAGGAAAGATCCTTTTGATTCCATCACCCCGATAACTAAAAAACTAATATTTTTGATTCTTACCCGTTCGCCGATCGCGTCGCTGTTGCCAAAGAGTTTTTTGACTACATCTGGCCCCAAAATAGCCACCTGGGTATTTCCCTTCACATCTTGGTTGCTAAAAAATCGTCCTTTAGCAACATTAAAGCTGCGTACTGGCAGAAACTCTGGCGTCACACCCATAATCTGTGTATTGGTATTTTTGTTGCTGTAAGTAACAGATTGTCGGGTTTGGATTTGAGGTGCCACCCCGCCGACGGAAGGTACTTGACGGACGATCGCTTCTGAATCTTCTAGCACCAGAGTCTTTGGAACATCCCGGTTCCTTTGAGCATTCTGATTGCCTGGAATGATAAACAAAACGTTAGGGCCAAGAGACTCAAACTGTTCGGAAGCCAACTTCTGGGCACCCTGTCCAATTCCTACCATTGCAATCACTGAGGCATTGCCAATGATAATGCCCAACATGGTGAGGCTGCTACGGAGTTTGTTAGCTACCAATGTTGTGGTAGCCATTTTAATGCTTTCTAAAATATCCATCTTTCGATTTGGGATTGGTCAGTGGTCAGTGGTCAGTTGTCAGTTGTCAGTTGTCAGTTGTCAGTGGTCAGTGGTCAGTGGTCAGTGGTCAGTGGTCAGTGGTCAGTGGTCAGTTGTCAGTTGTCAGTGGTCAGTTGTCAGTTGTCAGTGGTCAGTTGTCAGTGGTCAGTTGTCAGTTGTCAGTTGTCAGTTGTCAGTTGTCAGTTGTCAGTTGTCAGTTGTCAGTTGTCAGTTGTCATTCTCTCTCCCACTCTCCCACTCTCCCACTCTCCCACTCTCCCACTCTCCCACTCTCCCACTCTCCCACTCCCCCCTTTTTGACTTTTGACTTTTGACTTTTGACTTTTCTAGCTTTCCGGTTTTGGTTGGCATTCTTTGGGCAACTCAACAAAGACGCGATCGCTTTCTTTTAATCCATCCAGAACCTGAGTTTGGTCTTCGATCGTCGGCCCGATCGTCACAGCGCGAAACTCGCATTTTTTCGACTCACCCGGTACTTTCACACCAGTCTGTCCCTTTTCGGTGACGATCGCCACTGTTGGCACCATTAAGGCACCTTTCACCTCGTTGCCCAAAAACGTCATATCCACGTTCATCCCAGAACGCAACTCGTCAAGTCCGGTATCAAGAGCGACACGGACCTGGAAAGATGTGACGTTTTGATCGAGTACAGCTTCCGGCGCAATCAGGCGCACGCGACCCTTAAACACCGTATCTGAATAGGCGTCTGCCACAATTTCAACAGGCTGTTCCTTTTTAATTTGTCCGATATCCACTTCCGGGACTTTCGCCAGAACTTCCAAACCTTTTGCGATCGCGACAATAGAAGTGGAAGTCGCCGAAGCGGTATTTGAACCCGACGTAGTAGGTGTCACGAAAGCGCCCACATTGGCATATTTCTGCGTTACAACACCATCTAAGGGGGCTCGAATAATGGTATCTTCCAGCTGGACTTGAACCTGTTGCAACCGACCCACAGCTTCTCTAACGCTTGCTTCTGCTTGGGCGATATCCTCCACGCGGGAGCCATTCTGCATCAGCTGTAAGGCTTGTTGGGCTTCTCTGACAGTCGCTTCTCGCTGGGCAATTTCCTCACTGCGGGAACCATTCTGCATCAGCTGTAATGCTTGTTGCGCTTCTCTAACAGCTGCTTCTCGCTGGGTAATTTCCTCACTGCGCGTGCCATTCTGCATCAGCTGTAATGCTTGTCGCGCTTCTCTAACAGCTGCTTCTCGCTGGGTAATTTCCTCTCTGCGCGTGCCATTCTGCATCAGCTGTAATGCTTGCCGCGCTTCTGCCACAGCTGCTTGTCGCTGGTTAATTTCCGCTGGAGAAGTGCCATTCTGGACTTGCGCCAAACGACGTTCGGCTTCATCCAGCGACGCTGTAGTCGTGCGGAAGTCTGTTAGGACTTCATCCAAGCGATCGCGAGCAATTGCGCCCTGCTTTTGCAAACTCTGATAGCGATTAACCCGTTCCCTCGCCAAGTCCACCCGTGCTTGGGCTGATTCTACTTGAGCTTTGGCTGCTGCAATTTGTTGCGGATTAGCACTTTGCACCGACGCCAGCTGGGCTTCGACTTGGGCTAGACGAGATCTCGCTTGTGCAATCTCTTCGGGACGACTCCCCGCACGGGCGGCTGCTAGTTGGGCTTCACTTTGGGCTAGACGAGATCTCGCTTGTGCAATCTCTTCGGGACGACTCCCCGCACGGGCGGCTGCTAGTTGGGCTTCACTTTGGGCTAGACGCGCTCTGGCTTGTGCAATCTCTTCGGGACGACTCCCCGCACGTGCCTCGGCTAGTTGGGCTTCAGATTGGCTCAGACGCGCTCTGGTTTGTGCAATCTCTTCCGGGCGATTTCCCGCACGTACTTTGGCTAAGTTAGCTTTGGCTTGCTCCAATTTAGCTTTAGCTTGCACTATCTGAGCCTGGATATCCTCGTCATCCATGCGAGCGACAATTTGGCCTTGCTTTACTTTGTCTCCCTGTTCTACGCGCAACTCGGCTAGACGCCCAGTTGTTTTAGGACTGAGGTTAACGGTCTGAATTGGCACTACCGAACCGCTGGCGGTAATGCGGAGAGTGAGGTTTTTTGATTCAACAGGTACGGTCAGATCGGCAATGTCTGACTGTTTTGGTGTTGCCCGATTTAGGTATAAGTATGTGCTACCGGAGGCAGTCAAAAGCGTCGCAGCTATCAATCCTACGATCCAGGAAGTCCGCTGGTCAACTTTTTTGCCAATCAATGGAATTTGCATATTCTTAGTTTTGCAACTCTAAGGTTAAAGACCGGCCTGTCGCCAGTGGGGGTCACCCGATCGCCAGAAGCCGTCTAGTCTCCGATTAGAAAATATAGCCAGAGTCAGATATGTCAGGACAGTATTGACCGCTCAAAGCGTTTGTACTCAGCACTCAGCACTCATTACTCATTACTCACCACTCATTACTCACTCAGCACTCAGCACTCAGCACTCAGCACTTTTATATGCGCTAGGCCCAATAAATTTGCCTACTGATATACTAAGTGCTTCATCTTTCTTAATACTAGCGATGTGGTGATAGTAGAGGCATCACCAGTTGGGTATCGGTTGGCATCATTGATACTGGAGTTCTACAATCTTCAATCCAAAAGAAAAATGCTCAATCAGGACTTGGCCCTTTGGACCCAGTACTCCAGAAAGCTTGCGATCGGCTAAACTTGTCCGCCACGATGGAATGGAGTAAGGTTGAAGTAAATTTAAGATATCTTCTGGACTTAGAGGCTATACTGTGCCTACAAATCGCAAACCCTGGTTTTATTTTCTGGTTATATTCGGTATGTTGAGTGCTGCTGGGCCAGTTTCTGGACAGGCACTCGTACCGCACACGCTGCAACTCGATTCTGCTCAGCTAGAGCAGCAGGGCGTGAGTCTGGCACAAGAAGCTGCTCAATTGGCGCAATTCCAACAATATGAGGTAGCTTTGTCGCGAGCAAGGCTGGCAACCCAGCTGGCTCCGAAAAATTATCAAGCCTGGTTCCTCTTAGGAGGCTTGTATTTGCAAACGAATGAAGCAGATAAAGGAATTGCAGCTTTAAAACAGGCAAGGTCGCTTAAACCGGATGAACCGTCGATTTTGTTCGCTATGGGTTCAGCCTATTTTCAACAACAGAAGTACTCGGATGCGATCGCTTCTTTGCAAGAAGGCTTAAAGCTCAAACCCAATTCCCCAGAGGCTTTATTCGATTTGGGCAATGCCTATTACCGCTTAAAGAAGTTTCCCGATGCGATCGCCCAGTACCAAAAAGCAGTGGCGACTGATGGCAAATTCTGGCCCGCGATTAACAACGTCGGACTGATAAAATACGAACAGGGCGATGTGGAAGGAGCTATTAAACAGTGGCAAGCAGCCTTAGCTATTGAAAAGGATGCCGCAGAACCAACATTAGCCATAGCCGCCGCACTTTATACTAAAGGCGATCGGGAACAAGGCTTAGCAATGGGAGAAGCAGCTATCCGCAAGGACGATCGCTACGCGGATGTGGAGTTTTTAAAGGATAATCTTTGGGGCGATCGTCTCCTAAAAGACACGCAAAAACTTTTAGAAACCCCCAGAATTAAAGCAACCTTGGCTCAAACTCAAAGTCAACCCGATCGAACTCAATCCGCTCCCTAACAGATGAAAAATTTTAGATTTTAGATTTCAAATTTGAAATCTAAAATCTAAAATTCCCCTAGTTCCTCTTCCCTCTGTCGAATAGGAATCTCAATTAAAAACTCAGTTCCTTCACCAGTTTGAGAAATAATTAATTATTGAGATATACTATTTATAATAATATCTTAAAATTAAGTATCTATTTATACATAATTGTAATTGGCTAGGGTTGTGAGCATTCGGCTATAAATCTATCCGATCGTTTACTTACCTTCAGCTGTGCTAGATCGCTTTGCCAGATCGGAATATCGATCGAGAATTCTGCTCCCTCTCCCGGTTTAGAGACACACTGCATCTGTCCGCCGTGTTTTTCCACAATAATCTGATAACTAATAGCTAATCCCAAACCAGTACCTTTGCCCACTGGCTTAGTTGTAAAGAAGGGGTTAAATAATTGCGCTTTTACGCCACCGGACATTCCTAGCCCATTATCTTTTATACTGATTCTCACCAAATCCCGGTTCAAGACAGAAGTACGAATCCAAATACAAGGTGAGAGTTGAGAAAGTGCTGTTTCTTTCTTTTGTTCCAAAACCGCATCAATGGCATTACTCAGCAGGTTCATAAACACCTGATTGAGTTGTCCAGCATAACATTCGATCAAGGGCAGTTCCTCATATTCTTTGATAATTTCAATAGCAGGACGATCCGCTCTTCCTTTGAGACGATTCTGCAAAATTACGAGCGTGCTATCGATCCCATCGTGAATGTTAACCCGCTTCATCTCAGATTCGTCAACTCGCGAGAAATTACGCAAAGTCAGCACAATTTGACGAATGCGTTCAGCACCAACTTTCATCGAAGACAGGATTTTAGGTAAATCTTCGCTCAGAAACTCAAGGTCGCTATCTTGAATCAAAGTTTGGATTTCAGGGTCAGGGTTGGGATAGCACTGCTGGTACAAGTTAATTAAATCAAGGAGAGTCTGATTGTACTCGCTGACGTGATCCAGGTTCCCGTAGATAAAATTGACAGGATTGTTGATCTCGTGCGCTACACCGGCTACAAGCTGACCGAGGCTGGACATTTTTTCAGTTTGGATCAACTGAGCTTGGGTTCGGTGCAATTCTTGTAAAGCAAGTTCGAGTTTGGTTGCGTGTTCTCTAGCACTAGCTTCCGATCGCTGCAACGCCTCCTCTTTTTCTTGGCGATCGCGCCGGTTTTCTCTTAGCTTTTGTACCTCTGAAAGTGTTTTGTTAATGGTAATTTCTAAATCCTTAAAATCTATCGGCTTGGTCAAAAAGTCAAAAGCCCCGCAGTTCATCGCCTTTCTGATATTTGCTATGTCGCCATAAGCGGACAGAACCACTGTTTTGATTGTGGGAGATATATGATTAAGTTTATCTAGCAAAGTTAGCCCATCCATAACTGGCATATTAATGTCAGTCAGCACCATGTCTATATCTGGACAGAGTTGCAATTTTTCTAGTGCTTCTACGCCGTTACGGGCAAAAATAAGTTCTAATTCTTCTTGGCGAAGCTTTTTTCTAAATTTTTGGCACACTAAGGATTCTAAGTCGGGCTCATCATCCACAATCAGTATTTTCGCTGTCATATCCTGAATCCTAATTTAGATAATTTATACTCACTTATTTTCCGTCTTTTCTTATAGCTTATATTATTATCCCAAGTTGCTATTTACGTTACAAAAAGAGGTACGAAACCCAACCTAAGATGAAATGGCGAGGGTATTGTTATACTGACCTATTTTCCACATCTTCTTATAGCTTATATTATTACTGATTGCCGTAAAAAGCAAGATAAGCCTACTGGAATAGGTTCAGGTTGCAATTTTTCCAGTGCTTCTACGCCATTACGATCAAAAATATAGCGCTACGCGCTGGCGTATTTACAAATACGGAATTGAACCTCTGTATAGTTGAGTGTACTCTATTCTAATCTGTAACTATACCAGCGCGTAGCGCTATAAACTCGTAAGCTAACACGCATCTAATTCGGATATTTCTAATCCGGCAATCAAACCTTCAATTCCTCTCCCACTCCCCCACTCCCCCACTCTCCCACTCCCGCTAAACATACAAATTAAATGCGTAGCAGCTTATTCCTGGGCGCGGACGTTTTTTATAAATTTCTGAATCATTAGACTTTCTATGGCAGGCTCATCATCTACTAATAAAATTTTAGCTCGCATATTTCTCTCCTAATTTAGCTGTTTAATACTTACTTTTTAGCTAAATACTTTTGCTTTTAACTCTTCAAAGTTGACAGGCTTGTTAATATAGTCATCAGCCCCATATTCGATCGCTGTCCGATAGTTCCGTTCGTCTGCGTAAGCGGTAATCATAAATACTTTGATATCAACATAATTCTCTTTGATGATTTTGAGAAGTTCTAATCCATTCATCCCTGGCATATTAATATCCGAGAGAATCAGTACAACAGAGGTTTCTTTATTTTGTAGATAGTTTAAGGCTGCCTCTGCGGAAAGGGCAAAATAAAATTCAACTTTACCTTCTTTGATCTCTCTTCTGAATTTTTGCTTGAACAGAGATTGGATATCCTCTTCATCGTCTACAACCATTACTTTCATTTTTAACCTCCCATACTATTTATCTTTTTGGGTAAGAGAATAATAAACTCTGCAAAACTTCCTACTTCAGTTTCCACTTTGATTTCTCCTCTATGTTGTTGGACAATAATATCGTGACTGATAGATAGACCAAGACCTGTACCTTCCCCAGCAGGCTTTGTCGTAAAAAAAGGATTGAAAATTTTATCTAGCACCTCTGTGGTCATCCCAAAACCGTTATCGCGAATGCGGATTTTAACGCGCTCGCCCAGATTTTTAGTCTGTACATAAAGTAGAGGTGAAAAATCTGAGCCGATTTCTAATCTTTTTTGATGAGAGGAATAGCAAGCGTTGTTGATTAGGTTAAGGAAAACCCGGCTCATGTCTTGGGATACCACTTCTATTTCGCCAATAGAATCGTCATAATCTGTTTCTATAGTGACGTTAAACGCCGGCTCTTTAGCTCGCATTCCATGATAAGCTAGGTTGACATATTCTGAAAGTAAATTGTTGAGGTTTGTTGACTGCCATTCTCCGCGTTCTCCACGAGAATGCAACAACATATTGCTAACTATTCTATCCGCTCTTTGACCATGATGATTGATTTTTTGAAGATTGCCTTTGAGGTCATTGAACAGTTCGACTATATACTCACTGGTTTCTGGTTCTAACCGCTCTGTTTGATTTTCCAGTTCTTCAAACAGTTCTTGTAATAATTCATTAGAAAGCTCTGAAAAGTTGTTGACAAAGTTTAAGGGATTTCTAATTTCGTGGGCAATCCCGGCGGTTAAACTTCCCAGAGAAGCCAGCTTTTCTTGCACAATAATCTGATTTTGCATGGCTCTGAGATTCTCTTCTACGCGCTGGCGCTCTTGAATCTCTACCTGCAATTGCTCAACAGTATGGGTAAGTTCAGATGTACGCTCTGAAACTTTGATTTCTAGTTGTTCATTGGCTTTTTCCAGCGCTTCCTGGGCTTGCTTGCGATCGGTAATGTCGCGCAAAATTACAACATATTCTTGCAAATCCCGATTAGTTTGCGAAGCATTTAGAGAGAATCGGTCTGAGATGGCAACTTCAAGAATGCGTTCTGTTGACCCCTGCTGATTCAGAGTTTGTTCGCTGCGACTGAGCCATTGTTCTGGCTGATTTGCTAATCCGGGTAATAATTGGTTCAGGTGATGACCAATTAGCTTAGTTTTGACTCCAAACAGAGACTCAGCAGCGGGGTTAGTTTGCTTTATTACTCCGGTTTCATCCAGCACTACAATAGCGTCTATGGCAACAACAAATAGCTGTTCGGCTGCCTCCCGTGCTTCGTCCATTGCGACAACTTGGGGTAAACTTGTGTAGCAGGCGATCGCCACCCCGATAAATGCCACAACCTGGATTAGCACTAACAATAAATTTGAGTTAACATTGGCGATCGCATTTAATTTAAGACCAAAAATCCAGCCGATCGCCACTGCACTACAAACCAGAAAAATCAGAACAAACACCTGTAGCGCCACAAAATCTTTAATCGGATTCTTAGGCTTTTGTCGGTAGCGCTTAATCCACCACGCAGCATGAAATGGTGCAAATTGAATGCGCCGCATCGCTGCATCCACCCCTAAAATCAGAAGAGGAAATAGCGCACCAATCAGCACATCTTGCCAACCCCAAGCCCAACCTCCAACAAGCAATACAGAGGCTTCCACCAGCAAAAAGCCTCCCGACAGCCAAGACCACCGCACTTCCGATCTGCCCCGATTCAGCCACAATCCAAGGTGGACTGTCATAATCGACACCAGATAGCCAGTACCCGTTACCACGACGATCCGGGCTATATCTCCCCAAATCAGACAAATCAGACTAAGTGCGAGCCCAAATAATAGACCAGGGCCGAAAACCCCTCGCGGAGATACAACAGCGAAGGTGGGGGACAGATGTCCGTCTTTAGCGAGTTGATACAGTATGCGCGGACAGTTGGAAACCGCTGTGGCGCAACTGAGAAGTCCGCCAGAAACGAGTAGGAAAGTTACGAAAACCGAGGCTGACTGACCCCAGAAGGGTGTGGAGGCTTCTACCAGATTCAAGAAGGCATCGCCGCTAGTGGATGTCGAATTAGTCAAACGCACTAGCACCCAGGAGTTGCCTACATATACTGCCGGAATTAGCAAGGCAGCAATTTTGAGAAACTGCAACGTTTTAGTGGAGTCCTTGCTTTCGGCAACAAAGGAGGATGTGGTTTCGCAGGCATAGACGGCGTAGGTGGCGAAGAAGTACCATTTTGCCCAGTCTACAAAGGATAGAGGCGGCGAACTGGAGGGGAAAAAGCCGGGGCTGTCGGCAGAGAAGACTAACCAACCCAAACCTTGCACGCCAAAGGCCAGTAGGAAACCAATTGCAGGGACAATAAAACATAAATGCAGGATTCCCAAAGCGCGGGAGCCACTTAAGGCGACAATAAACCCGATGGCGGTGAAGCCAATTGTCAGCGGTGTCTGTGGACAGTAAATCCCTAATGTTTCGAGGTTGCCTTTAATCAGTTGTGCGATGACGATACCATTAACTGGCGGTGCTGCCATCCAGGTGAAGAAGTACGCGATCGCTGCATACCGTCCCAAAACTGGATATTTCTTCAGTAGCTTGGTGGTGTAATTGGGGGTTCCTCCTACTATGTCTGGCCAATATTCGCCTAAGCGTTTCACCTGTAGGTTCAGCATCATGCCGACTAGGGCGCAAGGCATCCACACCCAGATATATGATGATCCCAGTGCTGCCAGCATTGCCGGTGCGGTGCTGAACCATCCGATATGACCCGTCATACCAAAACCCCAGGTTTCTAGATAGCTTAGGCTTCGGGGGAGGCGCATGAGCGATCGCAGATTGTGTTTCCCACCCAGGGAAGGCTGATTTTGTTCCGAGCGGTAGCCGTTCCAGGACTCCGTTTGGGTTTCTCGTGACATTAATTAATTTCACCTAAAATTTGTTGGAAACGCAGTTGCTCCTGATTGCCAGTGCGGACGACTCTAAATTCCTCTGGGTTATAGCGGTTTTCACTTGAGCGAAGTACGCCCGGTTCCAGCTAGATGTGTTATTATATTAAATTGTTGGGGGGCGACAAAGTGCTAATCCCTATCAGGGATTGAAATGAAATAGTGCTTGCGAGCGTTATTACCAGCCGCTCTCACCTTCGTATTAGAGCTTCAAAATCTATCTTATTATTTAGATTTCCCCCTTGATGTTCTCTAAGTAACAGTTCGATTGTTAATTTTAAATTAATGGGTAGTCTGAGCATTCTCGGCTGTATCGCTCCCTGCCAGAGCGCTAGGCACTCGCGAGCGAGAACCGGAGAAGGAGGAATCTGGGAGCTAAATTTATCTTCGATCGCTTTTTGAATTCCAATTAAATTAGGAGGAGTTCTATATAGCTTTACTAATCGATCGTAACCAGGTTCTACAGGTAGATTGCGATCCAAATCTAATCCAATTGCTTTTGGATTATGTTTTTTAATTTCCTGAATTAGTCTGGCCAAAATATCGTCTGAAAAAGGCCATTGTTTGAGTGCGGGATTACCCAAAATAGAGAAAAGAGCGGTATAACCGCCAGTTTTTCGGCGGCTTTTTCCCAGTAGAAAGAATAATTACACCGTTCCCGCCACAAGATTATGTAGGGGCGAAGCATTGCGGAATTAACGTTTCGGTTTTGAGTTAAGATAAATCCCGCAATGCTTCGCCCTCCCACTATACATAGTCTTCTACCGGGAAGGGAGTAGACCATTTCACTTTCCTCTGGCTTTCCGGCGAGTTTGCCGCGATCGGCTATAAAGTAGTACATATGTACTTAATTGGAGTTAGAATCGGTTAAAACCCTTATTTGGTGTCTGATTTTGGCTAAAAATAGAATCCAGAGCCTTGGAGTCACAGATCTGTTCTGGAATCTTTCGGAGTAAAATCCTTGCATTTTTACATTAAGTGCATCCAAAATCGGAAAATGCGACTAATTACACTGGCTCAGGAAGCCTGTAGCAACCACTCCAAGACAAAACAAAAATCGTAATCAGAGAGTGCTGCAACCGAGACAGGCTCCTGAAGACAGCAAATGGGACGTATCTATGTTTTTAATCTTTTGGCAGCAGTGCCATAATCTGATCCACAAACTGTTGATGATCCACCACTGGTTTAGAGATGTAGCCATCGGCACCACTTTGCTTGAGAAAGTTTTCGCGATCGCCCTCCATCGCGTGAGCCGTGACCAGAATAATGGGAAGATTGGCAGTCTGGGGGTCAGACTTGAGCATCTGCGCGATCTTGATGCCGTCAACCGCCTTACCCTGGTAGACGCTGTGTTGCAAGGAAACATCCATCAAAATAATGTCTGCTTTACCAGACTGGGCAATTTTCATCACCTCTTCCACATCTTCCGTACCCTTGACCTCCAAACCGCCTCGCTTGGTCAGAATTTTCGAGAAAACGCGCAAATTAATCGGGTCGTCTTCCACAATCAGAACGGTTCTCATAACTTTTTCCTGTTCGCTTGATTCAGAATAAGGCAGTCTAGGCTCCTGCCGTTTGATACTACTGTGAAAATGGAAGAAGGGGCTATAAAAGTCAAAAGTCAAAAGTCAAAAGTCAAAAGAAGGATTTTTTTCCCTAGCCCCTCTTCCCCCTAGCCCCTAGCCTCTAGCCCCTAGCCTAAGAGTGCGGCGCGGCAGAAATAACCCACCAGTTCAGAAGTAGTTAAATGCCTGACACTCTAAGGATTTTTGACTTTTGACTTTTGACTTTTGACTTCCGCTCTTCGGCACTAGCCCCTACTTTAATTTTTTTGCACTCATAAGGAATCTGGACTCATGGCAAAACAACTGAACCTTCTCTCAACAGGACAGGTTATTACCACTGCCCTGCATACGGAGATGCAACGGTCATATCTTGAATATGCCATGAGTGTCATAGTCGGGAGGGCATTGCCCGATGTCCGCGATGGCTTAAAGCCCGTTCACCGCCGCATATTGTATGCGATGCACGAATTAGGGCTGGTGCCAGACCGCCCCTACCGCAAGTGTGCCCGCGTGGTCGGGGATGTTCTGGGGAAATATCACCCCCACGGCGACCAGGCGGTTTATGACGCTCTAGTGCGGATGGTGCAGGATTTTTCCTGTCGATATCCCTTACTCGGCGGTCACGGCAATTTTGGTTCGGTAGATAACGACCCACCGGCAGCGATGCGTTACACGGAAACGCGCCTCGCGCCCATTGGCCATGAGGCGTTGCTGAGCGAAATTGGGGAGGCTACGGTTGACTTTACCCCCAACTTTGATAATTCTCAAGCCGAACCAGTCGTATTGCCCGCTCAGCTGCCAATTTTATTACTCAACGGTTGCGCTGGGATTGCTGTGGGAATGGCAACAAATGTACCGCCGCACAACTTGGGGGAAGTGGTGGATGGTTTGATTGCCCTCATTGATAATCCTGACTTGCCAGAAGATAAGTTGCTAGAGTTGATTCCTGGGCCTGATTTCCCCACTGGCGGCGAAATCGTGGGCAAAGAGGGAATTCGGGAGGCGTATACCACCAGCAAGGGCAGTATTCCTGTGCGGGGAGTTGTTAAGATTGAGGAAATCAGCCGTCGCTCGTCTTCTAAATCGAAGGTTCAAAACCGGACGGCGATCGTAATTACAGAGTTGCCTTTCCAGGTGAATAAGGCGGGCTGGATTGAAAAGATCGCTGAATTGGTCAATCATGGAAAAATTGAAGGAATTGCGGATATCCGGGATGAGAGCGATCGCGAAGGGATGCGCGTAGTAGTTGAAATCAAACGAGATGCCAACTACCAAGAGGTTTTAGACGATCTCTACAAGCAAACTGCTCTGTGCAGTAACTTCGGGGCGAATATGCTAGCGCTGGTGGATGGACAGCCGCGCCAGCTGACTCTGAGGCAGTTATTGCAGGAGTTCTTGCGCTTCCGAGAAGAAACTCTCACTAGGCAATATAACTACGAACGATCGCAAGCTCAGAAGCGCCTGCACGTGGTTGAAGGGTTGATCGGGGCGCTGGAGCAGATGGATGCGGTGATTGAAGTTCTCAGGAATGCGCCAGATGGGAGTACGGCAAAACTAACGTTCCAGAGTCAGTTTAATTTTAGCTCTAGCCAATCCGATGCTATTTTGGCAATGCCCCTGCGACGTCTGACTGGTTTGGAAAGGCAGCAGTTGCAGACAGAGTTTGACGAATTGACAAATCGGATTAGTCAGCTGGA
The DNA here is from genome assembly GCF_023333585.1 of Argonema antarcticum A004/B2. Taxonomy (GTDB): domain Bacteria; phylum Cyanobacteriota; class Cyanobacteriia; order Cyanobacteriales; family Aerosakkonemataceae; genus Argonema; species Argonema antarcticum. Next base: position 77,758 of record NZ_JAIQZN010000004.1, on the reverse strand, counting down.
GAGGTTGTTGAGCGATCGCAACGAGTTCCTCAAAACTCTTAAAAAGGATTTGCGATCGCTCAAACGCAAGTACGGCGATCCCCGTCGCACTCGGATTAAAGCTAGTCCTGGAACACCAGTAGAGGGGGAGAGGGGGAGAAGGGGAGAGCGGGAGAGCGGGAGAGCGGGAGAGCGGGAGAAGAAAGAAAAATCTAAGACTCAGAAGGCAGAAACGCAACAACCCTCACTTTTTACCTCTCCAGCTCCAGAAGAGGCGATCGTAGAATTTACCCATAAAGGCTATGTGCGACGGTTGTCAAAAAATGGCAATAAATCTGCATCTTTGAAAGCAAATGATGACTTTGTTGTCAAGACTCAGACAGCTACCACTCAAACAGATTTGGTGGTAGTAACTAGCAGTGGCAAAGCTTACCCAGTTAAAATTGGCGACATTCCACCGACATCTGGCGGAAGTAAGGGAACGCCTCTCGTTACCTTGTTACCGGGAGCTAAGGAAACTCCAGAAACGCTGGCAACCCACTTTATGTTACCTGACGCTTTGGAGAAAGGCAGTTTGGTGCTATTCACCCAGCAGGGACGGATCAAGCGTTTGGCACTTTTAGAATTTGCCAACTTAACTCGTCGCGGTGTGACACTCTTGAAGCTAAAGGATGATGACCAATTATTGTACGCTCATCTCATCGCTGCTAAGGAAGAAGTGATTTTGGCGACTAGCGGGGGACGCCTATTGCGACTCCAGGTAAATGATGACCAATTGCCGATGATGGGGCGGACGGCTCAAGGGCTGCAAGCATTGCGGCTGCGACGTTCCGAGCAGGTGGTTGGCGCTTGTACGACTTTGCCAAATCAAAGCCTCTTACTGGTTTCTCAATTGGGGTATGTCAAACGTCTGCCGGTGAACGCTATGCCACTCGCTCAACTTGGTAATATTGGCACTCAGGCGCTTCAGTTTACGAGTAAGTCGGACGCTTTGGCGGCGATGGTAGTAGCTGCACCGAAGGCTGAGGTGATGGTGGTGACGAATACGCAGCGGGTGGTGAGAATAGTAGGGGATGAGATGAAGTTCTGGGGTAAAGATGGAACGGGCGATCGCATCGTTCAGCTAAAACCAGAAGAAAAAGTCATCAACGTAGTCATTGCCTAATTTCAAATTTTAGACTTTAGATTGTAATTAAATCTAAAATCTAAAATCTGAAATCTAAAATTGATTATGCGTATCCTTGCCATTGGTGACATTCACGGTTGCTCGATCGCCTTAGATTCCCTCCTCGCTGCCGTTGACCCGCAGCAAAATGATAAAATAATCACTCTCGGCGACTACGTAGATCATGGCCGGGATTCCAAAGGAGTAATCGACCGATTGATTGCTCTGCACGATGAGGGGCAACTTGTCGCTCTGCGCGGCAATCACGAGCAGCTCATGCTGAACTCTCGTTATAGTGAGAAGCTATCGGGTTGGCTGCATCTCGGTGGAGACGCGACGCTTGCTTCTTATTCGGGATTTGGCGATCGCCTTTCTTTGCAGGATGTCCCCGACAGCCACTGGGAATTTCTGGAAAATAAGTGTGTAAACTGGTACGAAACTGATAAGCATTTTTTCGTACACGCAGATGCCGAGCCAGATTTACCGCTAGCTGAACAATCCCAATATGTACTCTTTTGGGGATTATGCGATCGGCCATCGCCGCACTTTTCCGGCAAAACAATGGTTTACGGACATGACACGCAAGAAAACGGTTTACCGTTAAATCTTGGTTACGCTATTTGTATTGATACTTGGGCTTACGGAAACGGTTGGCTAACCTGTTTGGATGTGACTGGCGGCAGAGTTTGGCAAGCGAATCAAGCAGGTCAACAACGCCAATTTTTAATTAACGAATTGCAATGCTAAACATTCGCCAAGCAACGCAGGAAGACGTAGAGGCACTTGTTCAACTGCGCCTCGATCTTCTGCATGAAGTTGACAACCTTAAAAAAGACACTGCTAGCAAATAATCGGTAAAAGTTAAGTTTTCACATGAACGGGCCAAATGCCGAAAGCTATTAACCGCGCTGGGAGGTCGCGCAAAATTGGCAACTGGAGAAAAGCTGGCGGCGTCAATGACTGATTTGAATTATTCGAGTTAAGAACGCGAGCAAAAATTTGCTGCTGAATTACAGATTGAAATGCTTGGATAACCCGTATTGGCAATTCGCGTTGACGTTGCACCTCTGCTAAATCCCAGATGTGAATACTATTGTGCTTGAGTGATTCGCTTAGTACATTTGCCGCGACAACAGCATCTTGAACTGCGTAGTTGATACCAACACCTCCTACGGGAGACATGATGTGTGCAGCATCTCCAATTAAAAGTAGTCCGGGAAGATACCAACGGGGGAGACGACTGGATTCGACGGAGAGAAAGGCAATTTGCGACCAATCTTTGAGATTTTCGATCCGATCGCTCAATTCTGGCACTACCTCAACAATAGCTTTTCTAAGGGCTTCTATTCCAGCAGCGCGAATTTCTTGATAACCGCCTTTAGGAATAACGTAAGCTATCTGCCATTGGTCAGGGCGTTCTAGCATTACTAAAATGTGACCGTTACCGATGCGACCCATACCACCTGACGGGTCTTCTGAAAAGCGGGGTAAGCGGAACCACAACACATCCATCGGCGGCGAAGTTCCCACTGCTTCAAAACCAGCTAATTGCCGCAGACGAGAATGGCGACCGTCTGCACCTATTGTAAGCTGCGCCCTGACTTCGTGCCAACCGCCGTGTCCGCGATATCGCACACCTTTAATTATTCCATTTTCTTCGATTAATTCCTGGACGTTCGCACCCATTACTAATTGAAAGTTGGGATATTGTTTCGCTGACTCTACGATGAACTCCAGAAATTTCGCTTGGGGCATCATCGTAATGTAGGGGTATTTCGTTTTCAAACGCTCCAAATTAGCGAGTTGAACTGAACCGTTTGGCGTGGTTACGGTAAGGGTGCGAATTTTACTGTGAGGTAATTGGAGTAAGCGTTCTGCTAAACCAAGTTCATCCATGATTTCCATAGTTGATGGATGAACTGTATCGCCACGAAAATCGCGATCGAAATCTTTGTGCGTTTCCAGCAATATCACCGGGATACCCTGACGCGCTAGGAGAAGCGATAAAACCACTCCTGCTGGGCCACCACCAACGATACAGCAGTTCGTTTCGGTTACATCGATAATTTCATGGTCTGCGGTTTGCGCCTCAGTTTGCCTAAAATTTGACATTATAGCAGTCATGAAAAAAGCTCCCAAATCAATTAAAGATTAAAAAAGTTATTTCCTGTTGGTAAGCACTGTCTACCCTACTACTTATTTCTCCTCAAAACGGATGCTAACAGTACGATAATCAGTTCCCACGCTACTACCTTGAATCGTAATTGGATGACCGTTAGGGGAACCGTAAAAAACTAACTGAAAACCTGTTTCGTCGATTCTAGCCAAATTCGATCGCTCAGTCAGTCCTTTCTGTATAAAAGCTTGCCGATAAAACTTAATCAGTTCTTCCGCACTGAGGTTACTTGTAAAAAATACATCTACCTCGCCTTGGACAAAACGGGAAGGAAATTCAGTGTAGTTCTTTACATTGTCGGGTAAAGGAAAAACCGTATAACGCGATGCAGTTGCCTGAACGGAATTGCCACTGCCAGAAGAACTATCACCCATTACTGTAGCAAGGGTCTTAGAGGTATCAGCTTCGCCAATGAGGGTAAATGCTGCCCAGTCTCTTGGGTTGGGGAATTGTTTCATTGTCTGAAGCATTGCGATTCGCAGTGCTTGCGCTTTATCGGAACCGTTTTTGAGATTCTGATAAAATGCGGTCATGAGTTGAGCGGTAGGGCTATCGGGTACAGACCACAGAGAGACTATGATGCTGGGTATGCCTGCACTGATGAAGGAACGGGAAAGTCCTACAACTCCATCGCCGGTAATTTTACCTTTCCCTGTGTCGCAGGCGCTCAAAACAACCAATTCGGCATTTAGCTTCAGAGCAAGAATTTCTCTAGCATTCAGAAAACCATTATCCCCACTTGCTGGAGCGAAGGCGAGGGAACTGAAGACGCCTCCCACATCATCGAGAATTCCATGAGTTGCTAGGTGAATAATTCGCGCTTGGGACATCCGCTGCTCTACAGTTGCCTTAGTTGCGTCGTTACCGATGATAGCTTGGGAGTTGAAGAGTTGTGCGATCGCTTTTGCTTCCCGTTCTGCTCCTGGTAAACTGGGTAATTGTTCGGGTGAACCGCCTTCCTGGGACAAACTTGGCATAGTAGGATTCCCCACTACCAAAACACCTTTGGCAACTTCCTGGATGCGTTGCTGTTGCTGGCGGGTTAAATCTAAAACTTGAATCGATGGCGCTGTGATAATAGTATGTTTTTCAATTAGATATTTTCCAGCACTGTCTTGAAGTGCAGCAAAAGGAACTAGAAATAGTAAGTCTTGCGGAATAAAGGTAATGCGAGCATTTTGATCGGTTGGCAGTTGCTGTGCGATCGGATCTATTAAAATTTGATGGAGTTGCTGTAGTTTTTTGTTGTTAACAGAAGTATTCTGCGTCTCGGCGCTAGCAATTATTGCAAAGCCTCTACCTCTAGCACCGATCGAATTGCGAGCGTTTTGAACCAGTTCTCCTAACAAAGCATTATTTTGCTCTAGTTTCACTTGTCGAAATCCGATTTCACCTGTTGGTTTTACTACCCAAATTAACAAGCCGGTCGCACGTATATCTCGATAATTACTAAACTGTAATGGTAAGTCAGGGTCATATTCATAAGTAACAGTATATTCTACTAAAGTTGAATTCTGTGCTTTAGCAATTTGTTTGATTTGATTAATGTTAGGTGAATCAACATTAATCTGCAATCTGGAGTTATTAGCCAAACGACTTGCCAATAATCCGACAAAAGCGCGAGAACGACCGCGTTCTGCTAACTCTAACGCTTCGTCTGTTCTATTTTGCGTTACCAATACTTGTTGCAGCCAGCGCAGAACCTCTACTTCAAATTCATATTCGCCTATGGCGGGCATTCCCGCATTTAATCTAAACAGCCGCGCATTCTCATAAGCTTCAAAAGCTGCTAATAGAGTTTTTTCTGCTTCTTTTACATTGCCGCTTAGAAATAAATTTACTCCCAACTTTTGGATGATTTTAGGCTTGGCCAAGCTGCCTGTATTGGTGTCTTTCGTTTCTACTATTTTCAGTTCTTCTCTCAGTAATTCAATGGCTTTGGCGTAATTTTTCTGCGAAGTATAAACTCCGCTTAAAGCTTCTAGGGAAGCAGTTTCGCGATTCATCGGTTCGCTGGCCAGTTCGTTTGGGTGTTTCCGAACAAATACTAAATTTTGCTCGTGCAATTCGGCGGCTTTCTGCAAATTACCAGCTATTTTATAAGTTAATGCCAAAAATGTGCGTGCTTGCCACTCCCCATCTAAATTTCCAGATTGCTGTGCGAGTTTCAAAGCTTGTTCGAGAGTGGCAATTGATTGTTGGTAATTGCCAGATCTGCGCTGCTGAATACCCGATTGAATTAGGGAATCGATTGGTGATAACTGTTTTGAAAATTGTGCAGGCACGTTGCAAGTTTTACATTCACGATATTCTGTAAAATGTTTAGATTTTGGAAGATTTTCGGCAGAGACTGCTGCTAACCACAGCAGCGGAAACATTACGGCACTGGCTATAATTTTTAGTTTCATGTTCTGACCACCTAGAATGCTAATTATTAGTTAAAGATTTTTTAACACACTATAGCATTATTTGCAATTAGTTTTTTTATAAAGAATGCTTATCGATTTTTCGTCAGATTGTGGAAGAAAAACATGAAGGAAAGTTAACCTGTAGTTGAGTAGCTGCAAAAAATGTATAATCCATCATTGAAATTACGGTTAGAGATTAGCGAAAATAGATCTAAATAAAAAGAGACTGGAAATCATTGTGGCACAGGTTGTACTAGAAAACGTTTACAAAAGCTTTTCAGGTCGCAAGGGCGAGAAAGACAACAGGGGAACAGAGGATCTCTCGATCGCGCTAGAATCCCCAGTTAAGAGTCCCGAACAGGCTGTCTTGAGGCGCATTAACCTAACGGTGAAAGATGGCGAATTTATGGTATTGGTGGGGCCATCCGGTTGCGGTAAAAGTACGCTGCTGCGCTTGATTGCTGGGTTGGAGGAGTTGACTGGCGGTAATATTTGGGTGGGCGATCGCCTCGTCAACGATTTGCCCCCCAAGGAACGAGACATCGCGATGGTGTTTCAAAATTACGCCCTCTATCCCCACATGACAGTTTATGACAATATTGCCTTTGGTTTGCGGCGGATGAGCGGGGGAGCGGTGGAGCAGAAGGGCACTCAGCACTCAGCACTCAGCACTCTGTTGGTGGGAATAACGCGATCGCTCCCTAAAAAACTAAACTATCTCACTGAGCGAGAAAAAGCTGTAGATGAGCAGGTGCGTCTCGTCGCTGGATTGCTGCAAATTGAAACATTGCTCACGCGATTGCCAAAACAGTTATCTGGAGGACAAAAACAGCGGGTAGCATTGGGAAGAGCGATCGCACGCAATCCCCAAGTTTTTTTGATGGATGAACCGCTTTCTAACTTAGATGCCAAACTCAGAGCCGAAACTCGCGCTCAAATAGTCAAATTACAGCGACAGTTAGGTACGACTACCATCTACGTTACCCACGATCAGACGGAAGCGATGACGATGGGCGATCGCATTGCTGTCATGGATCGAGGTCAAATCCAGCAATTGGCTCACCCCTTGGAACTATACAACCATCCAGCCAACCGATTTGTCGCCGAATTCATTGGTTCACCCCCCATGAATTTTCTCCCCGTACAGTTTCAAGCTCCTTTCTTAATTACAAATCCCCAATTCCGCCTCACCTTACCAGACATCTGGGAGCGTGCATTACAAAAGTACGACAACTGTTCTTTAACTTTAGGTATTCGTCCAGAACATCTGAGCATAAGTCTGCCAGCACCGAAAAATTTGCAAGTTCAAGTAGACCTAGTGGAAGCACTGGGCAACGAAACAGTTCTATCTGTTCATCTCACAGAAGCGACTGCCAATTCTTCTACTTTACAAGTGCGAGTTGCACCCGATCGCTCTGTACAGATAGGTGAGACACTTTGGCTATCGATCGCACCTGACAAAATTCATCTATTTGACCCAGAAACCGGCATGGCGATATGGCCTCAAGGAAGGGGCTAGGGAATAAAGATAATAATTTTGAGGACAAACAAGATGACTGAAGCGCAACTAACAGGGCTAGTTACCGAAATTCCCATTACGGAATTAATCTCGTTACTTAGTGCGATCGGCAATCGAAACTTCTTCCACTTCCAGCAGCTAGAGAGCGACTTCACCAACCGTTATGGGATTGATATATGGGAAGAATATTTTAACTTTCGCCTGCTTCCAACGCTGGATAACACTTCTAACAAATGGCTGTTAGAACAAATGTTATTATCCAATGTATAGACTAACTTTAGTCGTCAGGGAAAAGAGGGTAATCCTATTTTTTCGGTTTAATCGGAAGATCGATCGCAAACTCCGCCCCCTCTCCCGGTAGTGAAACACAACTTATTTGTCCGCCGTGTTTTTCTACTACAATTTGATAGGAAATCGACAATCCCAAACCAGTACCACTCCCCACTGGTTTTGTTGTAAAAAACGGATCGAATATCTTACTAAGCACATCCTCAGTCATACCAAGGCCATTATCACAAATAGTTATTTTCACACACTCTAAAGAAGTTACCTCAGTGCGAATGCGAATCTGCGGATTTTGGATTGGAGAATCTTTCTTCTCTTTCAGTGCTTCGATCGCATTATTGAAAATATTCATAAACACCTGATTCATCTGAGAAGCATAACAAGTAACCAGCGGCAGTTTTCCATACTCTTTAATCACCTTTATATCAGTAATTTTGACATTTTTTCCCATTGTTTCCGCCTGGGTAGGGTGCAGACGATGCTGCAAAATTAACAGAGTACTATCAATCCCTTCGTGAATATCCACCGGCTTCATATCCGATTCATCCAGGCGCGAGAAATTCCGCAACCCAAGCACAATAATGCGGATGCGATCGGCCCCGTTTTTCATCGAAGCCATCAGTTTTTGCAAGTCTTCTACCAGAAATTCTAAGTCGATTTCCTCAGTAGTATCTAATATCTCATCTGTGGGATGAGGATAGCTTTCTTGGTATAGACGAATCAACTTTACTAAGTCTTGAACGTATTGCGACGCCGGAGTCAGATTCCCGTAAATAAAGCCAATCGGATTATTAATTTCGTGCGCCACACCTGCCACCATCTGCCCCAAACTCGACATTTTTTCCGTCTGAATTAATTGAGATTGGGTGCGTTTAAGTTCCTGTAGAGTTTGTCTTAATTGTGCTTCAGATTGTTGGAGTGCTATCTCTGCTAACTTGCGTTCCGTGATATCTTGTAAAGTTCCGAACAGCTTAATCACTTTACCCGACTCATTTAAAGTAGCCTGTACCTTAGCAGAAATATATCTTACACAAGCATCAGTTCGTAAAAGCCGATACTCAATTTCATAAGTTTCCCCTGTATTAATAATCCCTTCTAATCGTTCTTGAATCGAAGTTCTCTCATCCGGATGAATCAGTTGAAAATATTGCCATAAGTTCGGGTTATCTTGGTTTGAATTAACTCCATGAATTCTGAACATTTCCTCAGTCCAAGTAATTTCTTGTGTGGCTAAATCTAATTCCCAACTGCCGAGTTGTGCTAGTTTTTGAGCTTCGGCAAGACTGGCTTCTTTAGTTTTTAATTCCCGCGTTCGCTCTTGCACTTTCTGTTCCAAATTGGCATAAAGTAGAGCATTTTCTAAGGAGATAGCTGCCTGAGAAGAAAGCATTCTTAAAACTTCTAACCTATCGGGTGTAAATGCTCCGTCAGTTAAGTTGTTTTCCAAGTAAAGAATAGCGATGAGATTACCTTGATTAACGATAGTAGTACATAACACAGACTTTAATTTATTTGACAAAATATAAGGATCGGTGGTAAACACTCCCTCACACGCAGCATCACTTAAAACCACATCAGAGCGAGTTCTCTCTACATAATTAATCACTGTTATAGGTAAATTATCACCAGCATCGATTGGCAGAGATTGCAACACCGCTACTTCTTTGGAATCTACCGTTGATGATGCTTCGATTAGTAGGTTTCCGTCTTTAGGCAAGATAAGAAAGCCATTTGTAGCTCCCGCGTTTTCGATCAGAATTTTCATCAAAGAAGCCAGCAATTTATCCAACACAATTTCACTAGCGATCGACTGCGATGCTTTCATCACTGTTGAAAAATCCAGTGCTGATGAACTACTGTTTCCAGTTGTAGTTGAAAAATTTGTTGTCTTGGCAATTGTTTCTGTTGTGGCAATTTCGGACTTTTTATGTAACAATTGGGAATATCGCGCATCCAAATCCTTGACCTTAGCAATTGCACCCCATCTGAGATAGCAATAACGGGCTTCCTGCATATAAAATTGGGCGAGTTTGATTTTATTTCGGAATAAATAAAATTTAGCTGCTAGTTCGTTAGCTAATGCTTCTTCGTTGATGAATTCGTTTTCTTTGGCGAGGGAAATAGCGCGATCGTACAAATCCCTTGCATTCGCATCTTCACCGATGACTCGATACCGTTCTGCCTCCACCAAATAAAATTTATGCAAATAATTCATCGTGCAATGATGCGCCCATTTCTTCATCTTTTTCTGATTGGCTGTTACTTTAGACAGGATACGCTTTTGTTCCGGCTTCTCGAAATTATGAAACACAGCAAGTCGAGCTAGAGAATCATAAAAATGGAATAAAGGAACTTCAGGCAGTCCCGCCACAGCGTCTAAATGCTTTTCGACTATAGCTGAATTTTCAACAGCTTCAGCGTACTCGTGGAACAGATAAGAGAGCCTAAGTTTGTTTATATATAAGAAGCAAATTGCAGTTTTATCGTTCGCTCGCTGATGAAGTGGCAGCATAGTCTCCTCGACATACGATTCACCAGCTAAACGAGAGGGATTGTTAGAACTACCCAACAAGTTTAAAACTACCTGATGGTACATTTTATAATAATTAAGGGCTGTTTGTTGCTTGAATTTGTCGATAGTATCGCTGTATGTCGCCATTTCCCGTTCAACGATTGTTAGCTCTTTGCCCATAAAATATGAGAAAGAGGAGTAAGACCATACTGCATAAGCAGCATACTCTAAATCTCCTGTTTCCAATCCGCTTTGATAAGCTTCTAATAAATGTTTTAATGAAATATTAAGATGTTCTTTCCAATGATTGACACTGCCATTAACTATACCAAACGTCCTAGCTTTGATATTTTCAGCATTCAACCGCGACACCAAGCTTGAAGCCAGTTGTCCAAATTGATAACCAGAATCAATGTCTCCCACTACCCCGCAGAGAATTAAACCATAAACACCATAAGCATGGCACGACTCAGAAGCATTGCCATGTTTAAGAGATAAATTGACTTGTTTAAACACAATCAGCGGCATCAGTTCGGGAACTGCAAAATACGTGGCAGTAACTATACTGGATAAGATACGCATTGCCGCTAACTTGATGGGATCGGTCATTATCGGCAGTTCTATTAAGTCGTCGATTCTTTTCCCAACTAAAGCTAACTTTGTTCCCAACAAGGCAAGCAAAATATTTAATTTTTTCGGTTTTTCAGGTAACCTCACTCCCAACAACTTCAGAACTTGTAGCGCTGTTTTTATCGCTTCTAGTAATTTGTTTTGCGCTATACAAGCTTGAATTTTTACTTCATATATTTTCACTTTGTCCAGCAGCATCTGCGCTTCTTCCAGCACCACCTCAGCTAATCGAGTCATCTCCTCAAAATTACCGCTGAGGTACGCTGCCTCTGCTGCTTCTACATACAGTTCCAGAGTCAGGTTATACAGCGTCTCCCAAGAAGAGAAACCCGGTTTCTCTTTGTTAAGTAGTTCTATGCCAATATTCAGGTAATTAAACGCAGGTTGATACGCTGCCGATGCCTTAGCTTTTTTGCCAGCAATTAAATTTAATTCGGCAAGTTCATCCCGTTCTGACTGAACGTTAATTAATTCGATGCCAAAATTCAGTTGGTTAAGAATATCAAAAATTTTCTGTTCTCGCTGAGAGGGTGGAGTATTTTGCAGCAATAGTTGCCCTATTTGCGTGTGAACAGCTTGCTTGCTAGATGCAGGAATTAAAGAATATGCTGCTTGCTGAATTCTGTCATGAGCAAACTTGTATTCTGGTAATCGGTAATGGGTAATCGGTAATGAGTCATTGAAGGATTCTCTATAGATGAGAACTAATTCCACATTCCCACTATTGCCAAGAGGCAATATTAGCCCTTCCGCAACAGCTTCCCGCAAATCCGCTGCTGTTTCTTGCGGAGATTTTTTATAAACGTTTGCCAACTTATCCAAATCAAATTGATTGCCAACACAAGCTGCCAGTTGCAACGCTTGTTGCGTAGTATGCGGCAATTTTTGAATCTTGTCTGCCAGCAATTCTACAACATTATCAGTAAATCCTCGCGCCGCAATCCCCTCTATAGACCACAGCCAACCGCCCTGCTGATAGTCAAATTTTATCAGATTTTCCGCATAAAGCGATTTCAAAAATTCATTTGTAAAAAATGGATTTCCTTTAGTCCGTTCCAGCACTAATTCTGCCAAGGGGAGCGAACTTTCTGGTGTGCAGTGAAGCGTATCTGAAATTAACAGATTAACATTTGCCAAATCCAAAGCTTCAAGGAATATATGATTTACAACTGCGCCCGCTTTTTGAATCTCATCCAACGTCAACATCAACGGATGAACCGCACTCACTTCGTTATCCCGATACGCCCCAATTACAAATAGTCCTGTTGTAGCTGTTGTCATCAGCAATTCGATCAATTTCAAACTAGCCGCATCAGCCCACTGTAAGTCATCCAGAAAAATTACTAGAGGATGTTCTACCTTGGCAAACACGCTAATAAAGTTTTGAAATACCAACTTCAAGCGATTTTGAGCTTCTGTTGGTGGCAAAGTTACCGCTGATTGTTGCTTTCCAACAATCAGTTCTACTTCGGGAATTAAATCGATAACTACTTGACCGTTTGCGCCCAAGGCAGCTTTTAGCTTGTCTCGCCATCCGCAAAGTTGCGCTTCGCTTTCGGTTAAAAGTTGCCGCACCAAATCGGAGAAGGCGCTGACTATAGCACTGTAGGGAATATTGCGCTGAAACTGGTCAAATTTACCCGCAATGAAATACCCACGTTGCTTGGTAATGGGTTTATAAATTTCCTGCACTAAAGACGTCTTGCCAATGCCGGAATAACCGGATACCAGCATCATCTCGCTGCTGCCTTGAATAACTCGTTCAAATGTCTTGATTAAACCCTCAATTTCTGACTCTCTACCATATATCTTTTGAGGAATTTGAAACTTGTCAGAAATATCTTTTCTCCCAATTTGGAAATCGGATATATTACCGTTACGTTGTAATTGAGCCAAACATTCTTCTAAATCTGCCTTTAATCCGTAAGCGCTTTGATATCTGTCTTCGGCAGTTTTCTCTAACAGTTTCATAACAATATCCGAAACTGCTTTGGGAATTTCTGTATTTACTTCGCAGGGAGGTACTGGCTGTTTGGCGATGTGACAGTGTACCAATTCGATCGCATCATTAGCATAACAAGGCAGTTGTCCTGTAAACAGTTCGTAAAAGGTAACACCCAGAGAGTAATAATCTGTGTGGTAATCGAGCGATCGATTCATTCTGCCAGTTTGCTCTGGCGATATATAAGCTAAAGTTCCTTCCAAAACATTGGGATTTTTAATGATAGAATTTTCCCGCGTCAATACTGTGGAAATATCAAAATCGATTAGTTTGATAATCCCGCTTTCTAAGTTAAAAACAATATTTGCTGGATTGATATCTTTATGGATGATATTCTGCTGATGCAGTTGACCTAAACACAAAGTAATCTTGATGGCTATCTGGAGACTTTCGGAAAGCGTAAAGGTCACACTTGCCATCAATTTTTTTAAGGATTCTCCCCCGAAATCCTCCAGGATAATGACGGGAGTGTTCTCATATTTCTGCAAGTCATAACCTTTGACAACGCCATCTATGTTCAGATGGCTGATAATTTCATATTCCTGCTTGTATCTGCGAATTTCGTCCAGTGTTGGATATTCTTTTTTGAGAACTTTGAGAATAACGGGTAGATTGTCGCTATTTCGTATCCCGCGATACACAATTGAATTGACGCTTTCATCGACTTCTGCCAAAACTTGATAGCCTGGAAGCGTTATCATAATTTTGTTTAATTAAATCAAAATCTTATTTATTCAGCTATATCACAAAACCTAGAAAAAATCCATAACAAATGTCACAAAGAATTTATTCACCGCCCTTTTTATAGAATTGCGATCGGGCCTGTGCAATAGTAGTAGCACAGCATCATCAATATGTCGGTCATACTAAGATTTTAATTATGCCGTACCCCTACTACAGCTCCTGTTCATTTTGTAGTAGCACAGCATCATCAATATGTCGGTCATACTAAGATTTTAATTAGCTGTGCTACTACTAGAACATATTTGACAAGGGAAGAACCGAAAGTTTCTGGTTTTGACCACAGCGCGATCGCTTTGCAGTATATATTCCAACCTATCTCCCACAAGGCAGACCCAGCACCGACTTATGCAGATACTTGCATTTTTGCCAAGTTCTAGTTATATTAATTTACATAGAGGTTACAAAAAGTTACCAAACGGAGATCGGACTATGCAAGGTCAAAATCGGAACGATGTAAAGTTTGGCTTTACTCCTGGAGCCGAAAATTTGAACGGTCGTCTAGCCATGATTGGCTTTGTCGCCGCATTGATTACTGAATTCGTCACCGGCCAAGGTGTGCTGCACTTTTTAGGACTCATCTAATTTCCCATTTCTTTTGCCGCGCAGAAACCGGGTTTCTCCAAGAAACCCGGTTTCTAAGGTATAGCAAAGTGCTGAGTGCTGAGTGCTGAGTGCTGAGTGCTGAGTACAAACACAGTCCCCGCCTTGCTTTAAGCGTTTAATACTGTCCTAATGTATTCGCGCAGCGCTATATGTAAACGCAGATAAACGCAGATAAAATACACAATAAAAAAACTCCGATAACAGCGACTTATCGGAGCCTGAGATTGACAGCAGATTGCTTGCTACCGAATATATTCTTTGAGAATACTATTGCGGTTGGGATGGCGCAATTTGCGGAGAGCCTTAGCTTCGATTTGGCGAATTCGTTCGCGAGTGACGTTGAAAATCTGGCCGATTTCCTCCAGAGTTTTCATGCGTCCATCATCCAAACCATAGCGCAGACGCAAAACATCGCGTTCGCGGGGGCTTAAGGTGTCGAGGACACTTTCCAAATCTTCTCTGAGAAGATTTTTAGATACTTGGTCTTCTGGTGTTTCGCCATCGGATTCAATAAAGTCGCCCAGTCGGGAATCTTCCTCTTTTCCGATCGGCGTTTCTAAAGAAATTGGCAGCTGAGCTGATTTAGCAATGAACCGCAACTTCTCAATGGTCATTTCCATGCGAGTAGCGATTTCTTCTTCAGTGGGTTTGCGACCCATTTCTTGGGAAAGTAACTTGGTAGTTTTCTTAATCCGAGATATGGTTTCGTAGAGATGAACAGGCAGGCGGATGGTGCGAGACTGATCGGCTATGGCCCGCGTAATCGCCTGACGAATCCACCAAGTTGCGTAGGTGGAAAATTTATAGCCTTTTTCGTGATCGAACTTTTCTGCCGCCCGAATTAAACCGAGGCTGCCTTCCTGGATCAAATCCTGGAATGACAGCCCCCGATTCATGTATTTTTTCGCGATCGAAACTACCAAACGAAGATTGGATTGCACCATTTTGTCCTTCGCCCGCCTACCCAGATGGAGGCGATGACGAAACGCTGGTAACGGCATACTAACCGCTTGGGCCCATTCGCTATCGTGCGGATCTCGTTCTAGCTGGCTGGAAAGTTGCTCCCGTATGCGTTCCAATTCCAGTAAATCTGCTATTTTGCGTGCCAGTTCAATCTCTTCATCCGCCCGCAAGAGTCTAATCCGACCAATTTCTTGCAAGTAGAGACGAATAGAGTCTTCTGTATAGTGCTTCTTCTTGGCTTGAACTCGACGACGGGTAGTGCGAACCTTACCAGGCTTCCCGTCGTCTTCTTCCGTTGAAACCTCTAAAAAATCGTCTCGATCTGTTTCGTCCTCTAACAATAAGAGTTCAAAATCATTAACAGGCTGATCGAGGGTTTCCAATACGTTGCTAGCCTGGGTCATGCCGCGTTCCTCATGCTCCTTTGGGTTAACAAATCAACAACTAAAAATGGTGATGTATCGACATCGCTATTTTCTAGCCAGGGGTACACCTGACAAGTATTTAATACTCGATCGATGGTTGACTGGCTAGGGGAAAAACACTGAGCTTCGCAGCAAAAGAGATTGCTTAAGTGGAAGCGCAGTAGATAACTTTGCCGTTGCATCTTGCAAAGATCTTTCCGATTGTAGCCTTTCTCACAAAAATTGCACGCAGTTTTTCATATAATCCACGCGATTAATTCATCCTCTGCATCAAGCTGGAAAATCATCAAAAATTCCGCTTTTGCACCACAGGCTTTTGGCTTGCGATGCTTAACAGTGGCATAATCTCAAAAAAGCTGGATAATGCGACCTGCGGTTGATAAGAAAGGGAAAGTTCAGGCGAACCGTCCCGATCGAATGCCAGAGAATTGGTTGGACTTAGTTGTTGTCCGTTTTATTGAGAGTAAGGCTGAAAAGATTGTTGCACCCATCTTTTGTCGATTTCCTTGAATTAATTGTGAGTATCATTCGCCTTCGGTCAAGTTAGTTCAGGTTGCTGGTATTTTTCCCCTTTTTTGACTGCGTTGCAGTTGACTGCTGCTTAGTATCGGCTGGTTGAACTAGATATTTGCCTGGTAAGCAGGCTCAAGCTGGTTCAACCCGCGCCTGAAAAGCTTTGGCATCGCAGTAGTGACGTGGATGAATTTCAATTCCACCAAGTCTTTGGGGAGAGATTTCAGGTTAAACTAATACGTTTCAGTCCAGGTTGACTTGACAAATTGCTGAAGTACTCATCTGACATTCTAATGAACTAATCTGTGATATGGGAGCGATCGGGGTTGAGAAATTAACATTTCTACTACTAAAGTCCGTAGCTTATCCGGGGCGGGGGTAGTTGGTTTGCTGCCAAAGCCGATCGACTGTAACAAATTTCAGCCCTTGTTGCAGCAGACTCTCAACAATCTGGGCAGTGGTTTGGGCGACATCTTGCCCACCGCAAGCGCCATCGTGCAACACAATCAGCGAACCGTTGCGAACCTGCCGCAGTACGCGCTGCACGACTACGGAGACTCCAGGTCGCACCCAATCTTCGGGTACAACACTCCACATAACGGGACGATAGTTCCACTGGTGCAAGTATTTCAAGGTCTGGGGCGTAAAGACGCCGTTGGGAGGTCGAACATCTCGGACAGACTTGTATACATCTTGTAAATCTAGTTCGCAGGCGTTGGCGATCGCAATTTGGGTTTGTTGTAAACTCCACCTGAATTCGTCGGGAGAGAGACTGGGAAAAACGCGATGATCGTAACCGTGCAAACCAATCCAGTGTCCCCGGCGATAAACCTCTTTAGCAAGATCTGGTGCCCGGTTGACGCAGGCACCCAACCAAAAGAAACTGGCTGTGATGTTGTAGCGGTCTAAAACTTCTAATAGTTGCGGTGTGTAGTCTTGGTGGGGGCCATCATCAAAAGTGAGGGCTACGCTGGGTTGGGTAATAGTTCCAGCCCAAAGACAGCTCTTAAAGGCGGGTTTGAGAATTCGATATGCAATGGGATAAAGGGGGGCAAATTCCATCAGCAAAATTATAGCTAGGGACTAGGGGCTAGGGGCTAGGGGCTAGGGAAGAGGGAAGAGGGAAGAGGGAAAACGGTTACGGAGTAAGGGATTATGAACCAGAGGTAAGAGTTGGAGTTGCCCTAACCGACGAGAGCGGTTGCTATACATATAAATTTACACAATAGCCCCCCAAATCTGGGGGGAAAAGGACTCTTGAGGCCCCAGATTTGGGGGGAGGGGGCAAGGGGGCAAAACCTTAGTTTTTGCGTAAGTCCTGTACAGATTAAAAATTAAAAATTTGAGGGAACACGGCGGCGTGAGGAGGCGGCTTTTCGCTTTAAATCTGGTGGTACTGATAAGGGCCCTTCGCCAAGAGGCAGCTGTTGAAGACGATCGAATGCCTGTAAGCCATCGAGAACCGCATCCCGAATCACTGCTTCTGACTCTTGAGAGAGCATCAAGCAAAAGTACTCAGCGATCGCTTGCTGCTGAGAAGAGTCATATTTTGTGCCAAATCGCGTCAGATGTCGAACGGCAATCAAACGCTTGAGGGGGTCAGCATCCGTCAGGGAAGCTAGCATTCGATCGAGCTTTGCCTCATCTCGAAAAACCCGCCGTCCCACAATTTGCCAAATCAGCAATACCAAGATTGCCAGCGTACCTAAGCCTTGCAGAATTGCACCACCAGCGATCCAGGGACTATCGGTGTCAACTCCGATCGAGATTGCCGTATAGGTGCTGAGGGTAGCAAGTCCGCCACTG
Organism: Argonema antarcticum A004/B2; assembly: GCF_023333585.1. Taxonomy (GTDB): domain Bacteria; phylum Cyanobacteriota; class Cyanobacteriia; order Cyanobacteriales; family Aerosakkonemataceae; genus Argonema; species Argonema antarcticum. The sequence goes on along the minus strand of NZ_JAIQZN010000004.1, from coordinate 60,028 downwards.
CCGACTGCTATAGTTAACTGGCGATTCGCTCCTCCAAAAAAACGACGCAGATTTGACCAATAAAGCTGCCAGTCCAACACTTGCAGCCGATAGACCAACCACATTACCAGCACGCCGACGCTAGTAGCTAATAAAAGCTTCCAGTTCCAAAACAGCATGACGATCGCTACAGTCAAGCCGGAAAGCCAGAGTCCCAGATGCCCGAAATACTTACCCGAAAGCGATTTTAAGGCTCTACTTTTGAATTCTGGAAGCGACGAGTCCGGTATCTGGTTGACGAGTTGCTGCCACCAAGACGAAGCCTGTGCCACGTTGCTTACCTGTTAACGGTGAATAGTATCTAAAAATATGGATAAATATCCACATCTCTAGATGGAAACAATATCACCTACTAGGATACCTAAGCTATTACCAGTCCTACATCTCAAAATTCAAATCATCAACGGTAAACTGACCATCAAAAGCACAGAAGGTAATGCGGTGGATATTTGGCGCTTTTAACATCATCGGTATGTTCGGGGGAATTGCCGAGTTAGATCCGGCTAGATTTGACCCCGGCATTTCCACTTGGGTGAGTCGGTGGTTATCGCGATCGTAGGCTGATAGAACCAGCCGCTGCGAACTGGTAATAAAGGCTTTGACAAAAGAAACTGGTTGCAGGAAAGTGGCTTCCAGCCATCCTGTCTTCGGCGCTCCCATCAGTACTGTAGCGCCAGAATGCGCCGGAAAAGCTGGGTTAGAAGGATGAATGGCTATACAGTTATGGAATATTACTCCCCAGCGTTGAAATTGCCGATCCACCACTTCAAAACACTTGAGGTCTTCCAGATTCAAGTAAACACAGGCTGGTACGGTAACGAGTAAGTCAGATTCCGATGTCGTTTGACTGCTGCCAGGAGAAGCCAAAAAAGTCGGTGCATCGATCTTCTTATCCATCGCCAGCCCCAGTGTTCCTAATGCGCCAAGTTCATCCGATTGAGGGCTGAACTGCTTGGACATCACGCATTCTGAGTACATTTCTCGCTCAACCTGATTAACTATATGCTCTTGTTTGAACTCCAAAAAACGAGAAAAATCTGCTCGTTTTTTTTGAATCGCCTCAGAGTTTTCGGCTTGGTATGCTTGACTCTAAATTTGATTCGGTGTATATACGGTCGTTTTGCATAGAATAACATGAAAAAGCGATTGTGGGGTCTAACCCCCCATTGCCTATCCACAAGTGCTATAGTTGGCTGGTGTCAGCATTTTGAAGCTATAAATGCTTTTGTACTGGTATTAAAAAATTCACTTAATCTTTACAGAAAACCTGTTTATCTTCAACCCACATTCATCTGCAATTAAGACAACGGGAAATATTGATGAAATCAATCTATTACCACAACATGGGTAAACTTGCCATCATCCATAGTGATGTTGCAAGTTTACCCATGTTGGTGTTATGCGAGCTAAAGCACCATCTAATTAGCTTTTAATCCGCACGTCGATAACGCTGGCATTGAAATCATACTCGAAGCCTTCCAGCTGTAGCAGCATACCGACTTTGATTTTGTTGTTGCCGAGAACAGGGCCATTAGCGGTGATTTGGGCTTTACCAGCTAAGGTGATCAGCATATCGGTGCTAAAAGTATCCTTTCTGGGATCGGGAAGCGCTTTGACGGAACCATCGGGTTGGGGAACTACCACGCTTCTGGACAGTTCTTTGACCGATTTGATATCAACCTGGCCGTAGGGTTGATTGCGGATAATAATATTGGTTTTCTTTTTGGTCTGAAACTCCTTGATTAATTCTTGGGGGTTAAGTATGCTCAAACCTCTGACAACGACATCAACCTCGACGGGTTTTGTGGTGACTCCCAATTGAGCTACGGAACCGGAAGTGCCTGGAAAGAAAAAGATGCCTACTACAACGAGCAGAATCACTAAAGCAGCGCCCACATCGAGGATGCTGAGTTTGCCGAACAAGCGACCTTGAGAGTCCAAAATCTTCTTCATGGAGTATCGTCCGTTGCTAATCGAGAAAAAAATTTAGTCAAGAAATCCCTGCCAGCCAATTATTGTAAAAAGTTCCTGAGAAGTTGCACAGCTAGAAGATGCTGGTTCTGATTTGCCAGATTACCACACGGGGGAGGGGGGGAGGGGGAGAGTGGGGGAGTGGGAGAAATGAACAATGAAGGATGAACGATAATGCAACATGAATTACTGAGAATGCGTCTGTCTTATAAACTTATTGAACCAAAGGTTGCTCAGGAAAGGTTGTGAGTTTAATTTTTTGTCACTCTGGTCTGATATGTTGAACCTCAAGTCTATTTTTTTCGATCGCATTCGTCACCGCTGGTTTTATCCGTTGCTTTCTTTGATGGTGACGCTGAGCCTGTGTACTCTATCACCTCATCCCACCCAGGCGCTTCCCTGGAGGGATTTGATTTTTCAGGGAATTCAAGTCATCCAGCTGTCTAATATGTCGGAGCGGCAGGAAGTCCAGATTGGGCAGCAGATTAACGCTCAGCTATTAGGAAGGCAGTTTCAGCTTTACCGCAATCCGCAAATTGCTAACTACGTGGATGAGGTTGGCCAGCGGTTGGTGGCTGCGAGCGATCGCTCTAATATTCCCTATACTTTTCAGGTGGTCAGGAATGATAGCGTCAATGCTTTTGCGACGATGGGGGGATTTGTTTACATCACCACTGGGTTGCTTAGAACCGCAGACAACGAAGCTCAACTGGCAAGTGTTTTGGGTCACGAAATCGGCCATATTGTCAGCCGTCATGCGGTGGCACAAATGCGTCAGGTAGCGATCGAGCGCGGATTAGCTACAGCGGCGGGGCTAAATCGCAATACTATGATTGCCCTGGGCGTGGATTTGGCAGTCAACCGTCCGCAAAGCCGCAAGGCGGAATTGGAAGCGGATCAAAGCGGATTGCGGACTCTAGCGCGGGCGGGTTATGCTCAATCGGCAATGGTTGCGTTTATGGAAAAACTTCTAGGTGAATCTTCCCCTCCCAGTTTTTTAAGTACTCATCCGGCTGCGAAGGATCGCATTGTCGCCCTGGAACGTGCGATCGATCCAGCAGGCGCTAACGTTGGCGATGGGTTAAACGAGACTGACTACAGAGCCAATATCCGATCGCTTTTGCGATCGGGCGGTGCGTGACATCTAGATATAGCAACTTTAGGGCGATGAGGGCAACTCCAACTGTTACATGAAGTCCATAATCTCTTAGGTCGTAACCTTTTTCCTCTTCCCTCTTCCCTCTTCCCTAGCCCCTAGCCCCTTTCTTGTTTCTTGTTTCTTCTTTTGACTTTTGACTTTTGACTTTTGACTTTTGACTTTTGACTTTTGACTTTTATAGCCCCTAGCTATACTACCGACGAGCGAAAATCAGGTTTGGCTCAATCCGCACCACTGCTTTCTCAAGGGGTAGGGTGCGGACGCAATTCTCAAACACATTAACTTGATACACAAGATTGTTGGTGATGTCCAATCCGGTCAACCAGCCGCTTTTGCGGTGATAAGCGCCGGTGTCAATATCCAGCCAACCCTCTCCTTGGGCAATTTTTCCTGGGTGGACGCCGGGTAAAGTAAAGGTGATGGTGTGACCTGTGACAATCAGTTTGTCGGGGAAGTAGGGCTTTTGAATACTGTGAAATTCATCGCGAATCCAACAAAATTGGTCGGCAGTTTGCTCTGAAATCGGCATCTGGGGATCGACGCCTGCATGAACTAGCCAGATATCGCCTAAGTCTAGATAGGTGGGTAGTGTCCGCATCCAGTCGAGGTGTTCGGCACAAATGCGGGAGTCTGCGTAACTAGCCACTGTTGCATGACCGCCGCTGTAGAGCCAGACTTGCAGTATATGAGCTTGGCCTTTTCCGTTGACAAAGCTGTCTAGTAATAGCTGCTCATGGTTGCCAAGCAGGCAGGTATAGGAGTTGGCGATGACAAACTCTACAACCTGACAACTTTGAGGCCCCCGATCGATTAAGTCTCCTAAGAAATAGACTCGATCCATCGATCCTGGAGCGATCGCCTCTAATAAGGTCATGAGGCCGTTATAGTGGCCGTGTACATCACCGATAACGATACGACGGTGGGTGGTTTCCCTCATCCGAATTTCTATTGCCAAATTACTGGGTAAGAATTTATAGCAAAAGTCAAATGCTTGCTGTGAATTGGATCTGGCGTTTTAGGATGCCGTAACCGCCCTGGCGGTTGCTATAGTAGCCACAGTCAGATATAGCGACTGTATTTTTAAGGCATCCTTTGCACTAAAGCCGAAGCACTTAGCACTTAGCATTCAGCACTTTGCTATGTAGCCTGCTGGGACTGGTTTGATAAACTGGGAGATCGGCTACTGTTGCAAGCACCCCGTTAATTTAATTATGCCCCCAATCGGCGAAAAATAGGTTAATGGTGATCTTTGATGATAACAATTATTAATGCGCTCAAACAACCGACTAGATGGGAATGGGTCGAGCAAGCTCTAGCTAATCTAGACGCGATTTTGCTCGATCACTCTCACTGCGAACGCAAAGCAGCTGGAGTGGCTTTAAATTTGATGTTTCGCTACCCGTCTAATACTAAGCTGGTAAGGATGCTGACTGCGATCGCTCGTGAGGAATTGGAACACTTCGATCTGGTCAATCAGTGGCTGGAACGACGCGGTATTCCTCTTGGCCCTCTGGCAGCACCTCCTTACGGTGCCAGTCTTAACGGGCAAATTCGCCGGGATGAACCGATGCGGTTATTGGATACTTTGTTAGTCTGCGGTTTGATTGAGGCTCGCTCTCACGAGCGCCTGGGCTTGTTAGCCGCTCATTGTCCCGATCGCGAGTTAGCCCAATTTTATCGCAGCTTGATGGCTTCGGAGGCGCGGCATTACGGCGTTTATTGGAGCTTAGCGGATACTTATTGCGATCGGTCTGCGGTGAGGTCGCGGCTGGAAGAATTAGCAGGAGCAGAAAGTAATATCCTGGCTACTCTGCATCCCGAACCGAGAATTCATAGCTAAGTTCATAGTTCATTGTTCGTAATTTATTGCCATTCAATCATGAACAATGAACTACGATCCTACTTAAAACCGAGAATCTCCTTAGATTTTTCCAGCACTTCATCAGGATCGAAAGGCTTTGTCATATATAAATCTGCACCTACATCATTCCCTTTTTGTTTATCAAACTCCTGTCCTTTTGCTGTCAGCATAATAATATAAACATCCCGCATTCCCAGGTCTTTTTTGACAGCACTACAAACCTCAAAACCGCTCATTTTAGGCATCATTACATCCAAAAAAACCAGTTGAGGTTTTTCTCTCTTTATAGTCTCAAGAGCTTTTTCGCCGTTTTCTGCCATCAGTAATTCCACACCCTCCTCTTCCAGTTCCTCTAGAGTTTGTTCCATCAGAACTCTGATATGAGGTTCATCATCAACAATCAAGACTTTTTTCGTCATATAGCCGATCTAACCCAATACTGCTCGGTTAAGATATTCGTGGTCACAAGGGGCGAAGCATTCGGGCAATAATCTATCGCTAAAACCCTAGATCTTCTGTCCGAATGCTTCGCCCTTACCCCGCTCCGAACAGTATTGCGATCTAACCTGTATATCTTAAAAAATTAGCATACCTTTTTAAAGATTGATTTTCTCCCCATCTGCCAGTAATACAAAAAATACATTTTCCAGTCCCTTTTCAAATCGCAATAATTTGACAAGATCGTGCTGTTCGGAAAGTATGGAGTTGACTATAATCATATCCGGTTTCACGGTTAACGCCTTATCGATGCACTCCTGGCCGTTGGAGGCTTCAGTAACGCTATATCCCTTCGCCTGCAACACATCAGAAACAGTTTTCACGACTGAGGCATCTTCATCTACTACTAGAATTTTCTTTTTCGATGTTCTTTGAGACAGCAACAATCCAATATTATTAAGCAGTTCTTCTGCGTTAACAGGCTTAGTAAAATAGCCATCTATTCCCAGTCGATACTCCCTCTGTTTATCTTCAATGATTGACAATATGACGATGGGTATACCCATTGTTTGTGGATCGTTTTTAAGCACTGCTGCCACATCAAAACCATTCATCTGAGGCATCATCACATCAAGGATAATTAAGTCTGGTCTAGCTGTTTTTACCTGGGTAATCGCATCCATTCCATCTTTAGCTTCTCTGACTTGATAACCTTCCGGTTCTAGTTGCTGTCTGAGCAATTGGCGAATGTTCGCATCATCATCGACGACGAGAATGCTTTTCTCATGCTGTGACGTCGAGGGTGCTGCTTGTACCAAGCTTTCCTTCAATTGTCTAACCAAGATATCAATAGAAATTTTGTCTGTCTCCGCATTATTGCTGTCAGCGATCGGTAGACTGAATGAGAAATTACTTCCTTGTGTCGGTTGACTTTCTACCCATATTCTGCCGCCATGATGTTCAACAATTTGTTTGCATATAGGTAGACCTAAACCGCTTCCTTTGGGTTTGTCTGTGAGGGTATCACCAACCTGCTGAAATTTCTCAAATACCTTCTCTCGATCGGCAGGAGCGATCCCAATGCCAGTATCGATGACGCTGAAGATAATTTGGTTACCTTCCTGTCTTGCTTTCACAGTACAAGAGCCTGTTTCTGTGAATTTCATAGAATTGGAAATAAGATTAATTAAAACTTGCAGCAACCGATCGCGATCGCCCAGCACTTCCGGCAGTCCTTCTGGGACATCCTTAAGCAGGGCAATACTTTTAGCTTGAAACAGGGAAGATGTGGCAGCGATCGCGCGATCGACAATTTCCGCTACCGAAGAAGGCTGCATATTCCACTCCACCTTACCAGCCTCCATCTTGGCGATATCCAAGACATCATTGATCAACGTCGTCAGTCGCTCGCCTTCAGATATAATAATGTTGACATTGTCGTTGACCTGCTTGAATGCCTTTTGAGCTTTGCGATCCGACTCTGGAATTGAAGGAAAAATCGCATCGTCGAGTTTTTTCACAATCAGCTTGGCAAAGCCCAGTACAGAAGTTAAAGGCGTCCGCAATTCGTGAGAAACTGTAGAGATAAAATCGGTTTTCATCCGATCGATTTCTTTTTCCGTCGTGATATCGCGGATAACGCTCACCGAACCGAGACACTCAGATTTAGCAGATTCAGAAAGAAAAGTGCCTTTAGAAATGGTAGTCGCCACAGCCTTGCCAATTCTACCATCTGCTAGTTCTATCTCTGCCGTCAAAACCTCATTTGGATGTTCCCTAGTTTCAGCTACGAGTGCTGCTATTTGACTGTTGAAAATTTCCTGGCAATCTTTTGCGATCGCATCCCCACCTTCCAGATGAAACATCGCTAACAAAGCCGGATTAATATGAGTAATTTTGCCATTGATATCTGTCACCAACAAACCATCAGCAATATTATTGACGATCGCTCTCAGATAAGCCACAGTATCCCGAACTTCGTTTACTGCTCGTGCTAACTCAAGCGAGATAGCCGCCTGTGCAGAAAGTATTTTTAAAATTTCCAGCCTTTCAGGTGTAAAAGCACTTTTTGTCAGATTGTTTTCCAGGTAAAGGATCCCAACGAGTTTTCCTTGATGAATAATCGGCGCACAGAGTAGTGATTTAATTTGGTTATTTGTAATATAAGTATCCGTCCCGAACATTCCCTCGCTCGTCGCATCATTTAAAACCACATTTCTCAGAGTTCTTTCTACATAATTGATAATCGTCACGGGAATATTTTGGCTTGTTTCCAGATAAATAGAAGGCAACAAAACCCGATCTTTATCTACAGATTTTTCTGCTGCTACTAATAATTTTCCTTCCTTTGCCAGGAGGAGAATACCCTTTTGAGCGCCAGCATTCTCAATGAGAATGTGCATTAACTTCTCCAGCAACTTGTCGAAAACGATTTCCGACGAAATGGCTTGTGAAGCTTTAATCACCGTATTTAAATCCAGCATCGCTGAACTTCCGCTCGTCGTCGGATTAGCCGTCGGCCTTACTTCGTTCTCAGAAGTTTCTCTAGCTAAGAGCCGCAAGAAAAATTCTGGATATCTTTCTTGCAAATCTCTAACTTTTGCCTTCGCTCCCCAGCGAATATATCCATAGTAAGCATCAGTTAGATATACTTGAGCAACCTTATCTCTAGTGCGAGAAAGATAAAACTCTGCTGTTAGTTCATTGGCGAGTGCTTCTTCCTGAATGTATCCTTGTTCTTTCGCTCCTTGAATAGCACGTTCATAATATTCCATTGCTCTGCCAATTTCTCCCGAAATTCGCGCTTTCTCTGCTTCTACTAAGTCGTATTTATGCTGATAATTTATCGGCGCATGAAGAGCCCATAATTGCATTTTATTTTGATTTTCTTCTACCAGAGCGAGATATTCTTTTTGGATGCTGCTTTCGACTTGAGGATATTCAGCGAGTAAAGCCAGAGAATAGTAAAAATTGTGTAAAGCAACAAATACAAATCCATTCACATTCGCTGTTTGCTCGTTTGCCAAAAATCCATTTTCGATAGCTATTTTTCCATCTTTAAATAAGTAAGAGAGAATCATTTTGGAAAGATGGATAACAAACAGTGACATACCATCTTTTGCTTCGTGCAACAATGGTAACATTGCGGTCTCATTAAAACTTTTGCCAAGCAACCGATTTGTTTCAACTTCCAATCCCTGTAGATTTAACGTAAACTGATGCCATATTTGAAGATAGTATATAGTAAATTTTTGTTGTAATTGCATCATTAAATTGATATAAGATAATTGTTGCTGCTCTACAAATTCCAGGGGTTCTCCTATCCAAAAAATGTGATTGCAATAGTGGCAAGCATTATAGCCAACATATTCCATATCTCCGCTTTCTAGTCCACTTTTAATTCCTTCCAATAAAGGCTTAATGCTTTCCTTGATATGCTCTTTCCAGTGTCTAATAAATCCATTAAAGTGAGCATAAACTTTACTTTTTAGTGAATTGGCTTTGAATTGCTCCAACAACCTCAAAGCCACCTGACCAGAATGATATCCAGAATCCAGTTTTCCTGCTCCACATAGCAACCAGCCATAATTAGTATAGGCGATCGCAGCCAACGCTGAATGACCATTTTGAATACAGAGATTCACTAGGGTCAAGCTCACACGCACAAAAATTGTTGGATCTGCAATAATCGCTGGACCAATGACAGTAATCAGGAGTTGTACAGCCGCAAGTTGCTCAGGATTTGTCATTACAGGAATTTCTTCTAGTTGTTCCAATTTGGGCAACTGGAATATTTCCAGAGAGTCGCTGGGTGTGTTTAACAGAGAAAAACCGAGGAGTTCTAGGGCTTGTAGTCCAGTATTGACTGCTTTGAGCATCTGATTTTGAGCAGTATAAAACTGGATTTGAGTCTCATATACTTTGACTCGATCGAGTAGATTTGTAGCCTGTTGCAGGACGACTTCCGCTAAAATAGCTGCCCGATCGAAGTTAGTATTTAAGTATTCCACTTCTACTGCTTCGACATAGAGATTCAGCGTTAAATCATACTGATAATGCCAACTATCTTGCTCTAAAAGTCTCAATCCTACCGTTAAATAATTGAGCGCAGGTTCGTAAGCAGTCGCCGCTTTAGCTTTCCGAGATGCGATTAGATTTAATTGAGCTAGCCGATCTTTTTCCACCTGGTCAATAATGAATTCAGCACCAATATTCAGTTGGTTTACAATCTCAAATATGTTGTCTTCAATCTCCGTTTCTGGGGTATTTTTCAGGAGCAGTTGACCAATTTTTAGGTGAGTTTCTTTTTTCTGATCTTCGGGAATCAGAGAATAAGCCGCCTGCTGCACGCGGTCATGGAGAAATTTGTAGGAAATTTTAGTAATTGGTAATTGGTAGGATTGTTCATTTTCCATTGTCGATAACCAATTACCCATTCCGACTAGCGGAATCTTGTAGGCATCACTCAGGGGTAAAATCAAACCCAACTGAAGTGCTGGCCACAAATTAGATGCTGTTTCTGAGGAAGATTTTTGATTGACAATTGCGAGAACTTCTAAATTAAATTTATCTCCAATACAAGCTGATAATTTTAATACTTGTTGGGTTTCTAGCGCTAATTTTTGAATATTTCTGGCAATCAATTCGACAATATTATAATCAGTAATACCTACAGCTTGAATTTTTTTAATATTCCACTGCCAACAGGCAGTACTAAAGTTAAATGTCAATAGTTCTTCTTGATGTAGAGTTTGCAACATTTGAGTCAAGAAGAAAGGATTGCCTTGAGTTTTATTGAAAACTAACTCAGCTAACGGCTGAGATTTGGAAGTCTCATCGTGAAGAGTATCGGCAACAAGTAAGCGGACGTTGCTGATATCTAAAGGTTGGAGTGTGATAGTAGCAATACGGACACCAGTTTTTTGAATATCCTCTAATGTGAGCATTAAGGGATGAGTTGAAGTTACTTCATTATCTCGATACGCGCCGATCATCAACAGATATTGGCTATCTGGATCAGTTATTAGCAACTCAATCAATTTCAAGGAAGCTGAATCTGCCCACTGTAAGTCATCTAGGAAAACTACCAGGGGGTGTTCGGGTTTTGTAAATACATGAATAAATTGTTTAAATACTCGATTAAAGCGATTTTGTGATTCGGATGGCCCCAGTGCAGGAACATCTATTTGGGGGCCGATAATCAGTTCTACTTCGGGGATCACATCTATAATTACCTGCCCGTTTATACCCACAGCTTCTAATAGTTTCTCTTGCCAAATAGCTATTTTTTCGGAATTTTCTGTTAACAGTTGTCGGATTAATTCTTGAAATGCTTGAATCATTGAAGCGTAGGGAATATTCCGCTTGAACTGGTCAAATTTGCCTGCTATAAAATAACCCCTTTGCCGAACTATGGGTTTATGAACTTCATTGACTACTGAGGTTTTACCAATCCCTGAGTAGCCACTCACAAGCATCATCTCGCTTTTTCCTTGACTAACTCGGTCAAAGGCTGACAGCAAAGTAAGTACTTCTTCGTCGCGGCCATAGAGTTTTTGTGGGATGGAAAAAGAGCCGGATTTATCCCGCTTACCGATTGAAAAGTCAGAAATATTGCCAGTTGATTGCAGTTGATTTAGACAGGTTTCTAAATCTGCTTTTAGTCCTAAAGCGCTTTGATAACGGTCTTCAGCGGTTTTGGATAATAACTTCATCACGATATCAGAAATCGCGTGGGGAATTTCTGGATTTAGTTGATGGAGTGGGATTGGTTGTTTGGCTATATGACAGTGAACTAATTCTAGGGGTTCGGTGGCATTAAATGGTAGCTGTCCTGTCAAGATTTCATAGAATGTTATTCCTAATGAATAGAAGTCTGTGCGGTAGTCAATTGACCGATTCATTCTGCCTGTCTGTTCTGGTGATATATAGGCTAGGGTTCCTTCTAGTAAATTGGTATTACTAATTTCTGTCGTCTCTCTGGATAGGCGTGATGCTATGCTAAAGTCGATAATTTTAACTTTCCCTGTAGAAGTGTTGACCAGGATGTTATCGGGTTTTATGTCTTTATGTATAATCTGATTTTGATGTAACTGCTCTAGGGTTATGGCTAGCTGAATGCTGATTTTTAGGAAGGGAATTAATTCGATTTTTTGAGTCACTAAAATTTTTTTGAGGGATTGTCCTGAAAAGTCTTCTAATATGATTGCTAGACCGTTATGATAGTTTTCTAATGCGTATGCTTTAACAATTCCTTCAATATCTAATTTTTGCAGAATTTGATATTCATGTCTGAGTCGAGTAATTTGTTCGAGGGTGGGATAATCGGCGAGGAGTGTTTTAATAATCACCGATGTTTGAGACTGTTCCCTAACTCCCCGATAAATAAGAGTATGGAAACCGGCTTGAATTTGTTCGGTGATTATGTAACCTGGAATGGAAATCATTCGTGTTCTCCTATCGCTTTGTGAGGTTATTTTAGTCTGGTATATTAATAACCAAAATTTGCAGAGTGTTCTACAAGTGGTTAACAATATTGAGTTTGATGGCGGTATGTCTGCAAATTAGGAGTAAAATCAACCAGATGGTGATTGTTACTCTGAGGACGACTTAGTGCGATCGCTTTGACGGGAATCTGAATCAAAAACTCTGCACCCTGACCTGGTTCAGATATACACTTCAAGCTGCCTCCATGTTTTTCTACCACAATCTGGTAGCTAATGGATAAACCTAGCCCTGTACCTTTCCCTACTGGTTGCGGATAGTGCTTGCCATAAAGTTGGACAAGATCGAGTAAGCTGTGGGAATATTGATGGGCGTGGGAGAGGTTTCCGTAGATAAAATTGACGGGGTTGTTGATTTCGTGGGCTACACCAGCAACCATACAGCCAAGGCTGGACATTTTTTCGCTTTGGATTAGCTGTGCTTGGGTTTGCTGTAATTCGTGCAGGGTTTGCTGTAATTGTCGGGCTTGGGCTTGGGCTGTGGCGGCTGCGATCGCAGTTTCTTGGTACAATTCTGCTTGGTCGAGGGCGATCGCTAGTTGAGTAGCCACAGCCTGCAACAATTCTACTTCATGGTCGCTCCACTTCCGCACTTCTGTACTGTGACCGCAACTAATTACACCAATTGTGCCAGCGCGAGTCTGAATCGGCAGTGCGAATAAAGAGCTAAATTTGCGATCGAGGAAGAAATCTTTCATTACCGGATCGCTGAGGTTTACGACATTATCTGCCCAAACTACTTCCATGTCTAGAAGCTTCTGCGTAAACGAACCAACCTCTACAGCTGAGTAGTAACCCATTAAGCTCGGTAAATCTGGGTTTTTGGCTTCTTTGACAACTTCCCAGCTAGCGGAAGAACGATCGATGTACTTCGCAGGGATTTCCGAAGGATGAATGCAGTTTTCTGCTTCACTTTGGCCTTTTGACCTTGTTTCCTGGTTCTGGCTGGGAACTAATTTCTCTGCTTCGGGTCTATACCAGATGAATTGGCAGCGATCGATTTGCAGGAGACTGCGGATCTCGCTCACAGATGTTTCTAAAATTGTATCGAGGTTCAGGGAATGACGGATTTGGGTTGCCAAACGAAAAAGCAAAGCTTCCCGGCGGCTTTCGCGCAGCTGGTTTTCATGGAGAAGGGCATTTTCAATGGCCGATCCGGCTTGAAATGCTAGCATGGTAAGCAGTTTTAGATCTGCTGCTGTGTAATTGACTGGTGTCTTGCTGCTGATTTCGATCGCACCAATTACTTTATCTTTCGTCTTCAAAGGAACGCAAATTAAAGAGCTTACTTGCTCTTGATTTTCTACATATCTGGGATCGGATAATACATCGTTGACTATTTCTCCCGTTCCTCTTATAACTACGTTACCGATGATGCCTTCACCTAGTTTTAAAGTTGCTTTTGGCTGGCATTCTTTACCAAATGCCGAGATGACTTCAAGCCAGCCCGTGACTGGATGAACTAACACGATCGAGCCGCTGGTTGCTTCGATTAGCTCCCTTGCTTCATCGAGCGCTAATTTGGCAACTTCTTTTAGTTCTAAAGTTGCCGTTAACTTTTGGGAAATTTGATATAAAACTGCGATTTCTCTATATCGATCTAATAATTCGTTGGCAAGTGCTTTCTTTTCTAGCTCTTTATGAGCTAAATAGGATATAAAAGCAGCTACGGAAGATGCTTTTTCTGACCCAATTACCCATCCGATCGTTTTTCCTGAAACTTCGATCGGACATCTATTTAATTCATTCTCACTTGCCACCCCTATCAGCGTATTGCCTTCTGCATCCCGAATGCTGATACAATTATCAACAGTATTTACAAGGTTGGCGATCGTCGATGAACTTTCTTTTTTAGATAATAGCTTCTTGAGGCCGATCTGAATCATTTTATTTTATCTCTCCTCAATTTTGCATTACCAAGTTTTATGATGATTCATAGGTAGTTTCTTCATCATCTACCTAAAGATATGTTTTAATGCACACTATATTATCATATCCATTATATTTCACAACTACGTAGATTTGCGTAACCCATTCAATTTGGGATTTGGGATTTGGGATTAGCCACACGGATGAATCTGGGGGGAGGGAAACCAATAATTTATTGGGAAGTTTATATTAAAATAAATAATTGAAGAATAATTATATTTAAAGTGAAAACTCACTATCGCGATTTTGTGATTCGTTCCTGGTCGGAGGGCGATCGGGCCTTTGCTGCCGATGTCATCCATTTCGTATTAACCGAATACGGTTTACCTTGGGAACCAGATAAGGCAGACAGAGATGTATTGGAGATCGAAGAAAGTTATCTGGCAGTTGGGGGAGAGTTTTGGGTGGTGGAACAGCAGGGACAAGTGGTAGGAACAGCTGCTTACTATCCCATCAAAAAGGCCCAAGACGCAGTAGAAATTCGCAAAATGTATCTGTTGCCATCTGCAAGGAGAAAAGGACTGGGGAAATTTTTATTGAAAGAGTTAGAAAGTGCGATCGCAACTAGAGGTTTTCAACAAATTTGGATTGAGACTGCCACTGTTTTAAAAGAAGCAGTCCAGCTATATGAAAGCAGCGGGTATCAACCGGCTTCTGGAGTAGAGACGGCGAGATGCGATCTCGTCTATGTCAAATATCTGACTGTTTGGGAGGGTGCGTTACGCTCAAGCTAACGCACCCTACGCACTATCGGCTCAATGCTCGTAAAAAGCGCTGCATATTAGTGAAAAGTCCGGGTTTTTTGGGACGCGGGGCGTCACCCGCATTAAGGCTGTTAGGCTGAGTTGCCTTAAATAAAATTTGATCGAGTTCGTCGCCAGCTGGTTTTTTAGGCAATTCGGCAATTAAATTGTAGTTTTCGCTATTTTGGAGCCAAACCTGCCAAGGAGAGGGATAGTAGCGAAACAAAGCTGCCCCTTCTACGGGTTTGACATAGTAGCAAGATTCCAAGGTATTGAGTAATCGTTCCCGCAACTGACGACCAGCATAGCCTATACCGACAGTAGCGGCATCTTCCAAGTGGGGAATGAGTAAAACAACGGGCCTTGAGCCCACTGCGTTGCACAGCTTTTCTACTTCCCCCACTTCCACCGAACTGAGGTTAACCAATAAGAATACCTCGTCTTCCGGCTCAATTTTGTTTTGGATGGGAGTTCTACCCATGCCAATGTCTTGAATCTTAAAAGGAACTTCTCCCCAGTCGCGGCGGGCCAATGCGGCTGCACCGGCATCTGGGAAAAAAACTTTCAGGTGGGAAAGGCGGTCTTCAAAAACGGGGATGAATTGCTGGGCGATGGACTGTGCTTGGAGTGCGATTTCTGGGAAATTTAACTCTATTTGCAGCCTAGTGTAGCCATTTGCGATCGCAGCCAGGGTAGCTTCGCGAGATTGTGCGATCGCTTCTTCAAGACTTTGGGGTAGTTCTGCCATAATGTATTTTTTTGCTTACAAGTTATTGTACTGTGATAGTACCAGCACAAACATTGATATTTATCTATCCAGCTTCCCCAGAAAATTCAATGGCATTAAATGAAGAAGTATTAGTCGCCATCCTACCTAATCGGCTAGATTTGGAAATTGCTCGCGATCGGCATTGGTATCGCATTCCTGTAGATAGTGTGCATAAATTTCTCAATAAGCGTTGGCCTCCTCAATGGATTGCTTTTTACCAACCAGGAACTTTTGGCAAACAAGCTTATGCCGTGAGATATTATGCTAAAATTGAGCAAATTAGCGAAGTTTTTCGATGGGAATTATTCTCCGAATTACCCCAAGACAATAAAAGCCGTCAGCGTTATTCTAAACTAGAGTTATCCTCATTGCAACGTTTAGAAACATCAATATTCAGCCGTCGATCGCGTCGGATTGTTTTCATCCAAACTACCTGGGAAAAATTCACCAATGCAGGTGAGATTAACGATTTGTATGATGAAAGTCCTCTGGAAGATAAATTGTGGGCTGAATTTAAACAATTAGAAATTAATGCCGAACGTCAGGAGTTTGTGACAGCTAGAAACAATAACTACGCCCTTGACTTTGCCATTTACTGTACTTACGGTAAAATCAATATTGAAACTGACGGCGATACCTGGCACGCTGACAAAGAACGCATTCCTTTAGATAATCAGCGAAATAACGACTTGCAAACAGAAGGTTGGGATATCTTGCGATTCAATACTTATCACATTCAAGAAAAAATGGCTGAGGATTGTCTACCGATAATTATTGAAAATATTAACCGTCTCGGAGGTTTGAAGGAAGAAGGTAGAGGTTTCCCGCGTTTAATTAAATCGAATTCATCGGCTGAATTTGTGCAATTGAGTTTGTTTTAAATTTTAAATTTGAGGACTCTACCAAGGGTGGATTATCTAAGAGGAGGATATACTGAATGGAAGATGAAGTGCGAGCCGACTACGACAGCGCTTGGAAAGAAGCCCTAACTGTCTATTTTGAGCCATTTATGGCTTTTTGTTTTGCAGATACTCACAGCGATATTGATTGGGAGAAAGGTTATGAAACTTTAGACACCGAATTGCAAGAAGTGATTCGCGATGCCGAGACAGGCAGGCGTTTAGCAGATAAGCTAGTAAAAGTATGGCTGAACTCCGGCGAAGAAGCGATTGTGTTAATTCATGTCGAAATTCAAGGACAAGAGCAGTCAGATTTTGCCGAGCGGATGTATATTTACAATCATCGGTTATTCGATCGCTATCGGCAAAAAGTCTTCAGCTTTGCCGTATTGGGAGACGAAAACACCAATTGGCGACCGACAGGCTATAGTTATAGTCGATGGGGATTTGAGAGCAGTTTGCAGTTTCCGGTAGTGAAACTGCTCGACTATCCAGCAGCTACCCTAGAGGAAAGCACTAATCCCTTTGCTACCATTATCGCCGCGCATCTGGAAACCCAAGCAACACGCAGTGATTTACCGCGCCGTTTCCAGTTAAAATTGAGGTTAGTGCGACGACTGTACGAGCGCGGCTATAGTAAAAATCGGATTTTGGAGTTGTTCCGGTTCATTGAATGGATCATGGCATTACCGGAGGCAGTTCAGCAGGAGTTTAAAACTGAAATCAAGCGAATAGAGGAGGAAAGGCGAATGCCATACATTACCAGTTTTGAGCGGGATGCGAAATTAGAAATGTCTCACGAGGCTGTAATTGACGTTCTGGAAACGCGGTTTTCAACTGTGCCAGATGCCTTAAGAAATCGCATTTTTGCGATCGAAGATTTAGCAATGCTGAAACAGCTGCATAAACGCGCTATTACTGTTACTTCGGTGCAGGAGTTTGAGGAGTTATTGGTACAAGGAGAGTTGTAACGGGATAGAGGAGGAAAGGCGAATGCCATACATTACCAGTTTTGAGCGGGATGGGATACAGGATGGGATACAGCAGGGTCGCCTGCAAACGTCTCGCGAAAATGTTATTGATGTTCTGGAAACGCGGTTTTTAACTTTGCCAGATGCCTTAAGAAATCGCATTTTTGCGATCGAAGATTTAGCAATGCTGAAACGACTACTTAAACGCGCTATTACTGTTACTTCTGTGCAGGAGTTTGAGGAGTTGTTGGCACAAGGAGAGTTTTAATGGGATAGAGGAGGAAAGGCGAATGCCATACATTACCAGTTTTGAGCGGGATGGTATACAGCAGGGTCGCCTGCAAATGTCTCGCGAAAATGTTATTGATGTTCTGGAAACGCGGTTTTTAACTGTGCCAGATGCCTTAAGGAGTAGCATTTTTGCGATCGAAGATTTAGCGCTACTGAAACGACTGCATAAACGCGCTATTACTGTAAATTCGGTGCAAGAGTTTGAGGAGTTGTTGGCACAAGGAGAGCGTTAAATGTATCCCCTGAATTCAACGCCCAGCTAATGCCACCTTTGGTATCAATCTTTGCAACACTTGCTTCAGTACGATCGCCACCCAATCCACATCAGCTTCCGTCGTGTCACGCCCCAAAGTCAGGCGAATTCCCGCTTTTGCCATCTGCGTACTGTATCCCATCGCCAGCAGGATAGGACTGGGGTTGAGTTTGCCGCTACTGCAAGCAGCACCAGCACTAATACCAATACCAGCTAAGTTCATTTGCCGCACGATGGTTTTGCCGCTAAGCTTTTTACCATCGGCATCCTGCAAGCAGAAACTGACATGGTGAGGCAAACGGTGCCAACGGTGACCCGTGGGTGTCAAACTGCGAGTATCGGAAAGTAAGTCAAAAAGACGATCGCGCAACCCAATCAACCTGGACGTTTCCGTAGCCATTTCTTGCGCCGCCAGTTCCGCAGCTACTCCAAAACCGGCAATAATTGGCACAGCTTGAGTTCCAGAACGCAAGCGCATTTCTTGTCCTCCACCACCCAACAAAGGAACTAATTCCACGCCGGGACGGACATAAAGCGCCCCAGACCCTTGAGGGCCATAAATTTTGTGACTGGAAAGGGAAAGTAAATCTACCGGCAATTTTTGCACATCGATCGGCAAACGCCCAGCTACTTGGACTGCATCTGTATGGAACAGCACTCCGCGATCGCGGACAATATTTCCCAAAGCTTCGATCGGTTGTAGTGTCCCGACTTCACTCTGACCGTAGATAATCGAAACTAAAACTGTATTGGGTTGCAGCGCATTTTCCAAGTCATTTTCGTTGACTCGTCCCCACCTATCCACCGGCAAGCGCGTCACTTCCCAGCCCCATTGTTCCAGCAATTGTACTGGTTCTGCCACAGCCGAATGCTCAACGCTGGAAATAATGATGTGTTGTGGTTTGGTGTAACATCGAGCCACACCCATAATTGCCAGATTGTCTGCCTCAGTGCCGCCAGATGTAAATACAATCGACTCTGCGGGTGCCTTAATTAGCCCAGCTACCTGCATTCTGGCTTGTTCTAATATCATTGCTGCCCGTTGTCCCCACTCATGCAAGCTGGAGGGGTTGCCCCAAGAAACGGTGAGGACTTCTTGCATAGCTGCTAGAGCCTCTGGGCGGGTCGGTGTTGTAGCGCTGTAATCTAGATAAATTTGCATAATCCTTAAGCGTTAGGGGTCGCTGCGACCGACTGGCTCTCTAATTTCAGCATATACCGCCAACGTCTAACAATTAACTTCCCGGCTTGCGGACATTGTAGTCCTCATGGGACAAGACAGCTTGAGGAATTAGTATAGTACCGCAGTCCCGGCAGAGCATTCGGTAGTTGCGGGTGATGGGAATGCTGATCACAAAGCGATCGTGCCGCAATCGCTTGCCGCCAAATTCTGTGTAATTTTTGTGCTGCTGTAAAGCAGCAATCACAGTGCGTGCCTTGACCACCACATGGATGGGTAGATCCCTTAAATCTATGGGATCATCGGCAAAAGTGGACTCCCACTCGTTTTTTAGCTGTCTTTTTTGTTCCAGTACGGCTTTTTTTTGGGCACACTGATGGCACAGTTGACCATAGCCCTTGTGACCGCACGGAAATTGCTTTTTTCTTCTAGGCATAACATAAGTGTGGATTGATACTAATACATCCACTTTAAATGCGGCAAGGTTGGCCATGTACCCGCCAGGGTTTGCGACAGTTTTAATTGCTGCCAGCTCGCAAAAGCCGTAGCCATATATTATGTGCCATTTTTTACTTAGGCAGACGCGGAATTTATTTCAGCGCCAAAAGATATCAAGGTTTGACATCCTGCTTCCACGAGTAGGCTTACACACAGATGAAAAGACCTCTGCGTTGAGGTCTTTCTCTCCACAGGCGTCACTTTCCGTGGGCCACACGGTAGTTTTTGACAACTGCTTGAAAGCGGCTGTCAAAATAATAAACTTTAGATTACAGAATTTTAGCAAGAAAGCTCACCGCTTCTAGCTGTGGGATAAGTTGCTTGCCGCTAAATGGGTAAAAATAGACTGCTGTAACCTATTGACTTATGGACATTAATCTGAAACGTGCAATCGGGAGGCAAGTAGCAACGATTCTTTTAGCGCTGACCCTAGCTGCTTGTCAAAGGGCTAGGCCGCAAACCCAGCGACCGACTCCTCTGCCCCAAGATCCTTTTGTTAAAGTTTATTTCAATCATGCTGAGTCGGGTTCGTACAGGGAACCCTACCGCAAGCAAACGCGATCGGGAGATGACCTCGAACAACTTATAGTCGATGCGATCGCAACCGCTAAGTCTACTGTGGATGTGGCGGTTCAGGAGTTGCGCTTACCTCATATTGCCAAGGCTTTGGTCGATCGCAAAAAAGCTGGGGTTAAGGTAAGAGTTATTCTGGAAAATACTTACAGCCGTCCTTGGAGTAAATTTACACCAGATGAGGTAGCGAAACTACCGGAACGGGAACGCGGACGCTACAACGAATTTGTCAAGTTAGCAGACCAAAATGGCGATAATCAGCTCAGCAAAGATGAGATCGATCGAGGGGATGCGATCGTCATGTTGCAAAATGCCGGTATTCCCATAATTGATGATACCGCTGATGGTTCAAAAGGCAGTGGTTTAATGCACCATAAATTTGTCGTCGTTGACGATCGCACTCTCATTATTACATCGGCAAATTTTACAACTAGCGACATTCACGGTGACTTCATATCTCCCAGCAGTTTGGGAAATGCCAACAATCTTCTCAGAATTGATAATTCCGAATTAGCCACTCTTTTCACAGAAGAATTTAACATTCTATGGGGCGATGGCCTTGGGGGTAATCCAGATAGCAAATTTGGGATAAAAAAGCCGTTTCGACCAGTTCAGCAAATCACTCTAGGAACTACTACCATTGCAGTTCATTTCTCTCCAACATCATCAACGCAGCCTTGGGAACAAAGCAGCAACGGTTTGATCGGTAAAACCTTAAATACCGCTACCCAATCTGTAAATATGGCCTTATTTGTATTTTCAGAACAGCGTCTAGCCAATATCTTAGAAACTGACAATCAACGCGGTGTGCAAATACGAGCTTTAATCGATGCCGACTTTGCCTATCGCAGCTATAGCGAAGCGTTGGATATGATGGGAGTTGCTTTGCTTAATAATTGCAAATACGAAGTTGATAACCGTCCTTGGCAAAATCCGATTACCACTGTAGGCATTCCCCAACTAAAAAAAGGCGATCTGTTGCATCACAAATTTGGTGTTGTGGACAAACAAATTGTTATTACTGGTTCCCACAACTGGTCAGCAGCAGCAAACACTAATAATGACGAAACAGTTTTAGTAATTCAAAGTACCACCGTTGCAGCCCATTTTGAGCGCGAGTTCGATCGCCTTTATGCCGATTCTATACTCGGTTTACCAGATGGAATTAAGCAAAAAATTAAGAATCAGCAGCAACAATGTTCGCAAATAAAAACAGCTTCTCCATCTTCTTCGCCGACAAGTTCAGCTACACCTAAAGTTAGTGAAAACATTAGTCAGAAAGTTAATCTCAATACTGCTAGCCAACAAGAATTGGAAGCTTTACCAGGAGTCGGGCCGAAATTGGCGCAGGAAATTATTCAGTCACGTCAAAAGAAACCTTTCACTTCTTTACAAGATTTGGACAATGTGCCGGGAGTCGGGCCGAGTTTGTTGGATAAGTTGAAAGACAGAGTTACTTGGTAGAAACTCTATGTCATTATCAATGAAGGATGTTCTGGATATTGCACTGTTGTCATCGTTGGTTAAATTTTTACCGCAGATAAGGAAGGACTGATGAACGCAGACTTCGGCGTGAGCGCTCAGTCGAACGATAAACGCAGATATAGCTAGGGACTAGAGACTAGGGGCTAGGGTAAGAAAGCTTTATTATCAAGGGTTTCAGGAATTAAGAATGCCTTGACCGCCTTGGCGGTAGCTATAAGAATAAGAATACGAATTTTTTAGGTATAGCATAACCGATGCGTAAGGATATGATATGAACACTCTCTGGTGTAGAGTCAATTCATGAATTGACTCTACATCTGTAGCAAACATTTAGGTAATCCATATTATTTGGTATCGTCTCGCCATTATCATCGCCATCCCGATTTTAATTATTGCTGCAATTGTCTTCCTCGTTTTTTTATTCATCAGATAGTAGGGGTGAAATATCTAATCTGCCAACATTTGTTCAGCCGTCAGAGGGAATTCTGAGAAAGCCTGAGAGACAATTCGCTGATTTCCTGTAAACTCTGCTATCTGATAGTTCCCATTCACCAGAAACAAAACTGAAACCTTGAACTTGCGGAGGTCTACAATCCAATATTGGGGAATTCCAATAGTTTTATATTCAGATTCTTTGGTTTCGTAGTCTGTCTTCTTGGAGCCAGGACTAACTACTTCAACCACCAGCAACGGCGGGGTTCTCAAAACAGCTGCTACTTTCTTGTCGGCTTTAAGTCCATTCCACTGCGCTTGAGTTATAACACACAAGTCTGGGGTACGAGAGCGGTCTTTTCCAGTATCTGGAGCGGTGCCTACATACACCCCTACATCGCGTTTAACAATCCAAGGGTGGGACTTTGTTCTGATTTCTGCCCTAAAAGTGTCAGATAATAAATCAATTACATCTGAGTGGTCGGCAGTTGGTAGGGGAACCATTACTAACTCCCCATTAACAAGTTCGTAACGGTTATCGGTTCCGTCATCGTAGGTTAGATACTCCTCAAAGGTCAAGGTGGGGTTGGGTGTTTTAATCATGGCGTAAGCTCCTTAAGCAGACGCTTCTTTAGCTATCCTAGCAGAGCAAACTGGTATCTTTTCCTAAGATTATTTCTCGTTCGTTGGCGATCGCTTTTTGAGCCCAAAGTCCTTGGGCTGTACCATTCTCTACAAAGAGGAATTTAAACGAAATTTCAGAAGTTGTCGGGGAGATCAGAAAACTCCTTAGCATTGAATACAGACTACTACAGCTTGTTATCCTGAAGAAAGTTCCCCTGCGACCACGACCGCACAATCAACCATGACCCAACAACCTGCACGCATCTGTATACTCGGCGGAGGCTTTGGCGGTCTGTATACCGCTCTGCGATTGAGCCAGCTACCTTGGGAAAAGGCGTCTAAACCCGAAATTGTGCTGGTGGATAAAAGCGATCGCTTCGTATTCACCCCCCTCCTCTACGAACTCCTCACCGGCGAACTGCAAACCTGGGAAATAGCCCCACCCTTTGCAGAAATTTTAAATAACACAGAAGTTCGTTTTTGTCAAGGCGTAGTGGCAGGGATTGATGTAGAACAGCACCGGGTTTATTTGCAGGATGGCCCCGAAATACCCTACGACAAGTTAGTCTTAGCCTTGGGTGGAGAATCTCCCCTAGATATCGTTCCTGGTGCTAGTTCCTACGCTTTTTCCTTCCGTACCCTCAGCGATGCTTATCGTCTGGAAGAAAGACTGCGAGTTTTAGAAGCATCAGAAGCAGATAAAATTCGAGTTGCGATCGTCGGGGCTGGTTATTGCGGCGTCGAGTTAGCGTGCAAACTGGCAGATAGACTGGGGGAGAGAGGACGCTTGCGGTTGATCGAACAAAGCGATCGCATTCTGCGAACATCGCCCGAATTTAACCGAGAAACAGCACGCAAAGCCATAGAGGCGCGGGGTATCTGGATAGATTTGGAAACCACCGTTGACTCGATCGGGCCAGACACCATCTCCCTGCTGTATAAATCACAGTTAGACACCATCCCAGCCGAACTGATACTGTGGACGGTAGGAATGCAAGGTTCTGCTGTCGTCCGTAATCTCCCCCTCAAACAAAATCAGCGTTCACAGCTAACCACCACACCTACCCTGCAAGCGATCGACCATCCAGAAATCTTTGTTTTGGGAGATTTAGCAGATTGTCGCGATGGAGAAGGTCAACAAGTACCCGACTCAGCACAAGCAGCTTACCAGCAATCCGACTTTGCAGCTTGGAATGTTTGGGCTTCCCTGTGCGATCGTCCGTTGCTTTCCTTCCAATATCAGAATTTAGGAGAAATGCTCACTCTGGGAACTGACAGCGCCACTATCAGCGGCATGGGAGTGCAATTAGACGGTCAGTTAGCTTATCTTGCCCGTCGCCTCGCCTATCTGTATCGGATGCCAAATTCAGAACATCAGTTAAGAGTCGGCGTAAACTGGATAGCTAATCCTATATTGGAATTAATCAATCCAAGTTGATTAATTGGTCATCAGTCATTAATCAAAAGTCATTAGTTTTCCGGTACATACCCGCCCAAGCGTAGGCCAAAAATCTAATAACTAATGACTAATGACTTATGACTATTTTGATATAAGTTCTATAGCCATAGTCGTATATGTTAGGACAATATAGAGCTATCAAAGTACTCAGCACTTTACTATATCGTTTTAGAGGCCAACGTTGATTTATGCTTCAGAAACTGGATCGGGCTTGGAATAACTTCAGTTTCCGTAGGAAAATGAGCATACTGTTGATGACAGGAGCTATAGTGCCTACTTTTGTTGCTACTCAAGGTATTATCAGCCTTGGACAAACGAGGCTGCTTCAAGATTTACAAGTAACGTTAAAAATCCAGTTAAACACCCTAGAAACCCAACTTAATGACACTGAAGGAAAGGTGGCTCTAGAAGCTAGAAATTTAGCTATTTTTGTAGAGTCTCAGGGAGGGGATTTGAGCGACCCCCAAGAGCTTACGGCACTTAGCAAACTATTGTCTAATTATGTTCGCGTTGGTACAGATAATAGTTTTTACTTGATTACAGATGCCCAAGGTCGGACTGTTGCTCAGTATATACAACAGGTTCGAGATAATTTTTCCAGCTATCCGTCTCTACCGAAACAGGATCTCAAGAAACCGGAATTTAGTCCCGTCTCCTTACCCATCGGTATTAATTTGGGGGATATTCCCATCTTACAAAATGCTATAAATTCTCGACGTTCTCTCTCTGGCGCTGAATTGTTCAAGAGTGAGTGGCTAAAACGTTTAGGTTTAGAACAACAAGCAAATATTGGGATAAGAGCGCAGAAAATTGAAGGATTGCCTGAAGCCAAACAACCTTTTGCCAAAGGAACTTATGAGATTGACGAAGGAAAAGTTGGCTTAGCGATCGTAGCGGTTCACCCGATACAAGTTCAAGAAAAGCTTGTAGGAACGATCGTTGTTGGTACATTGCTAAATCGAAATTTTGAAATAGTCGATCGCCTCAAACAAGAAGTAGGAGTAAGTACTGCTACCCTGTTTGCCAAAGATTGGCGAATCAGCACTAATGTTCCTTATACCGATCGAACAACTAGAGCGATCGGAACACGAGTTTCTCGCGAGGTCGCAACAACAGTTTTGAATCAGAAAAAAGTTTTTATCGGCGCTGCAAATATCATTGGCATTGACTATATCACTGGCTACAGTCCCATTTACGACCATCAAGAACAACTCAATTCGATCAAAGCAGAACCTGTGGGAATTGCTTATGTAGGGGAACCCACAACTGAAGTGGAAAAAACCTTGAATATACTGAGGTTCGCTGGGTGGGGAATCGGCGCAGGAATTGCCTTATTAGCTGGTTTAGTCGCTATTCCCGTCGCGGCAACGTTCTCAAATTCCCTACAGCGGTTAGCTAATTGTGCCCAAAAAGTTGGTGAGGGCGATCTCACAACCGTAGTGCCACTCACAAATGCCCAAGATGAAATTGGGATGTTACTGATTTCCTTTCAAAATATGACTGATAATCTAAATTCCTTAATCCTTCACGTGCAGAAATCCATAATTCAAATTACTGCTACCACCACCGAAATCGCTGCTGAGGGTAAACAACTGGAAGCTACAATGACAGAACAAATAGCTTCCACCAATCGGGTAGCCGCTACGGCTAAGGTAATTGTTGCCACCTCCGGATCGCTGATTGAGACGATGGATGAAGTTCAGCAAACAACAGCGCAGGCAGCTGGTGAGAGCAAAAAAGACTTGATGTACATGGAAACAACTATGTATAAATTGGTGGATGCAACGGATACCATTTCTACGAAACTGGGAACGATTAACGAAAAAGCCAATAACATCAACAAAATCCTCACCACGATCGCTAAAGTAGCTGACCAAACTAATTTAATTTCCCTCAATGCGGCAATTGAAGCGGAAAAAGCTGGTCAGTATGGGCTGGGCTTTGCTGTGGTAGCCAGAGAAATTCGCCGCCTAGCAGATCAAACAGGCGTTGCCGCCCTCGAAATCGAAAATATGGTTGAACAGATGCAAGCGGCGGTTTCTTCTGGGATGACAGAAATGGATAATTTCACCAATCAAGTGAAACAGAGCTTTGAAGTTGTACATAATATCAGTACTAAATTAGAGTTGATTATTGAACAAGTGCAATCCTTAACTCCCCGCTTTCAAGCGGTGAGTAACAGCATGGAAGCTCAGTCGCAAAGCGCAGAGGAAATTAACGATGCGATGGTGCAATTGAGCGAAGATTCCTCGCAAACTGCCGAGTCTTTGCTCGAAATTAACAGTTCGCTGGGAGAATTGAAAAATGCTACACAAGGCTTACGCCACGAAATCTCTCGTTTTAAAGTCGCTGGTAGTTGATAAGCTACTCCGCATTTATAGCTAGGGACTAGGGGCTAGGGGAGGGGGCAAAGGGGCTAGGGAAGAGGGAAGAGGGAAAAGCTTACTCCGTAAAAGATTATGAACCAGAGGTAAGAGTTGGAGTTGCCCTAACCGACGAGAGCGGTTGCTATAAATCGAATAAAAAGACGGGGCTTGTATGTCCATCCCACAAGAATATCAGTTGACTGTAAAATTAGATGCGTAGCAGCTTATCTACCCTAAAATACAGGTTTAAATCTTCTATTTGATACAGCGGTTTCCGCTGTTATGAGGTACAAACATAAGGGCGTTCGCTCAGCGTGCCCAGTTCATTAGCATTCCGGCAAATAACTTATTGGTTATATGCAGAGGTTAATTACCGGAATGCGGAGCTACTACTTAAAATGTACTGTATTACAGCGGTTCCCGCTGTATAATTAAAATATCCTTCGAGCTTGAACGGAGACAACAAAAATGACGACTCAACAACCCACCAAACGTCCTATCCGTCGCGGCAGAATTTTCCCAGAATATACTATACCGCCGGAAGAACTAGCACGAAGCGAAGCCGAACGAAAAGCACGCTATCAGCGAACTCGTCCAGTTTTTGAACGATGGCGCGATGAGTTAATAGCAGACCATTATAACTGGTTTA
This sequence comes from Argonema antarcticum A004/B2, assembly GCF_023333585.1. GTDB lineage: Bacteria > Cyanobacteriota > Cyanobacteriia > Cyanobacteriales > Aerosakkonemataceae > Argonema > Argonema antarcticum. Next base: position 32,936 of record NZ_JAIQZN010000004.1, on the reverse strand, counting down.
TGATTATAGAACCAAATAGTGGCGATTATTTCATCGATCCCGATGAAAATCTTGCCGTCGAAAAAGCTCGTCAAAAGTACCCCCGTGGTAACATACTTGTCTCTTTCCGAATTAATGAAAGTGGAGCTTGTGGCATGATATGATTTCTGGCAAATTTGGTGAGATTGGCGAACTATTTTTTGAGATTGATTTGATTGCAGCTAATGGAGAAGTATTCTCAGTAGATGCACTACTGGATACAGGCTTTACAACTGGCTGGTTAGCCATTAATACTCAAGACTTAGAGGGTTTGGGTTGGTCTTTTATCGACTTGAATAGAACGATGAGAACGGCACAAGGCGAGTCACTTTTTGATTTGTATGAAGGAAAGATATTACTAGATGGAATTGAATACACTATTCCCGTTCATGTTGGTGCGGGAATTCCCGAACCTTTGCTCGGTTTGCAATGGCTTACAAATATGAGATTAGTGGTAGATTCCCTACAGGGAATGTTGACCCTGGGATAAGAAACCGGGTTTCTGAGTGGCAAATGCCTTTTTTAAACCTTCTACTTGATATAATTAAAATATCCTTTTATCTTCAACAGGGACAACAAAAATGACGACTCAACAACCCACCAAACGTCCTATCCGTCGCGGCAGAATTTTCCCAGAATATACTATACCGCCGGAAGAACTAGCACGACGCGAAGCCGAACAACAAGCACGATATCAACGCTGTCGCCCAGTTTTTGAAAGAGTGCGCGATGAGTTGATAAACGATCATTACAACTGGTTTATGATTATCGAACCAAATAGTGGTGATTATTTCATCGATTCTGATGAAGATACCGCCATCAAAAAAGCTCGTCAAAAGTACTCTTCTGGCAGGCTCGCTGTTTTCCGAATCAATGAAACAGGAGCCTGCGGTAAGATATGATTTCTGGTAAATTTGGCGAGATAGGAGAGCTATTTTTTGAAATAGATTTAATTGCAGCTAGCGAAGAAATATTTACAGTTGATGCCTTACTGGATACAGGGTTTACAACTGGATATTTAGCGATAAATATTCAAGACTTAGAAGGATTAGGTTGGTCTGTAGTTGAACTCGATCGAACTATGCAAACAGCCGAAGGAGAGAAATTTTTTGATATCTATGAAGGAAAGATATTACTAGATGGAATTAAATACACTATTCCCGTTCATGTTGGTGCGGGAATTCCCGAACCTTTGCTCGGTTTGCAATGGCTTACAAATATGAGATTAGTGGTAGATTCCCTACAGGGAATGTTGACCCTGGGATAAGAAACCGGGTTTATGAGTGGCAAATGCCTTTTTTAAACCTTCTACTTGATATAATTAAAATATCCTTTTATCTTAAACAGGGACAACAAAAATGACGACTCAACAACCCACCAAACGTCCTATCCGTCGCGGCAGAATTTTCCCAGAATATACTATACCGCCGGAAGAATTAGCACGAAGCGAAGCCGAACGAAAAGCACGCTATCAGCGAACTCGTCCAGTTTTTGAACGATGGCGCGATGAGTTAATAGCAGACCATTATAACTGGTTTATGATTATAGAACCAAATAGTGGCGATTATTTCATCGATCCCGATGAAAATCTTGCCGTCGAAAAAGCTCGTCAAAAGTATCCTTCAGACTGGCTTGTTACTTTTCGCATTAACGAGACAGGAGCCTGCGGCATGATATGATTTCTGGTAAATTTGGTGAGATTGGCGAACTATTTTTTGAGATTGATTTGATTGCTGCCGATGGAGATGTGCTTCCAGTTGATGTATTAGTAGATACTGGATTTACTACTGGCTATCTAGCCATAGACACCCAAGACGCACAAAGTTTAGGTTGGCCTGTGATAGTCCGCGATCGAACTATGCGAACAGCACAGGGGGAGGACACTTTTACTATCTATGAAGGAAAGATATTACTAGATGGAATTGAATACACTATTCCCGTTCATGTTGGTGCGGGAATTCCCGAACCTTTGCTCGGTTTGCAATGGCTTACAAATATGAGATTAGTGGTAGATTCGCCACTGGGAGTGCTGACACTGGGATAAGAAACCCGGTTTCTAAGCGTTGCAAGTGCTGACTATGGAATAAGTTTAAATATTTAAAATTAGCCCTAAATCTAAAATAAATCCAGGTAAAATATCTTCGCCAGAAAGCGTCGGTGGTTGTTCTAAAGAAAAATTGATAGTTTCTACATCTGTACCAGGTCGATAAATTTCCACTAACGGTGTTTGAGGGTCAATTAACCAACCAAAACGCATCCCGTTAGCGAGGTAATCGCGCATTTTTGTGCGTAATTTGGATAAGGAATCAGTTTCAGAACGCAATTCAATTATAAAGTCGGGACACAGGGGAGGAAAGCGTCGCCTTTCCTCACGAGATAATGCTTCCCAACGTTGTTTTGTTACCCAAGAAACATCGGGAGAACGATAAGCACCATTAGGTAATCTGAACTCAGTAGAGGAGTCAAAGACATATCCCAAACCAGTTTGACGATTCCAAATAACAAGTTCAGCGTTCAGGCCAGAATTTCTAATACCACTTTCGCCACCAGTTGGGGACATGATAATCAATTCTCCTTCAGAAGTTAGTTCTAAGCGCCATTCTTGATTAGCCAGACATAGCTGATAAAATTGCTCGTCTGTCAGACCTACTGCGGGTGGTACATTGAGAGTGAGTGTTTCCATCGGTTTTTGGCAACGAGGTTAGTTTTATTATGAGCGATCGCATCATTGAGCGAGAAACCCTCCCAGAAACCCGGTTTCTCCAAGAAACCCGGTTTCTGAAGCACCTCAAAGCACAGGTTTCGCCAAAAGTAAAGCATCTAAATCCAAACTAACCAAGTGCTGATAAGCTCGATCGATCGCCCTCTTCCCCCGCAGAAATCCCGTATTGGCACCAGGACAGATATATTTGAGAGTTTCTGGTGAAAACCGTGCTAACAATAACTCAATACTGCGAATTTGTCGCGGCCAATGAAAAGTTTTCGATGTCTGCAACGGTACGGGTAAGCCTTCCAGATTAGGCAATAAGTGACGTCCAGAGAACAACACGCCACCAAAAGCACTGTAATAAAGGCAAGAAGAACCGGGAGAATGGCCTGGAGTCCAAATAACTTGGCTGTGGGGGGTAAGGCGGAATTCTGACCGAAACGTATTGACTTCCAGTTTCGGCAACAAATAAGCTTCCTGTTCTTGAATCAAAACCTTGCAGCCAAAAGCTTGCTGAATCTCCTCCACCTTGCCAATACCGCCTCGGTGGGTGACAACTAACCAAGATACACCACCTCGATCGCGTAAAAATTTCTGATTTTGCTCATCCCAGGCGGGACAATCAACCAGAATCTTAGTTTCATTTTCTACAATAAGATAGGCTGTTGCTCCCAACGTATCTCGATTGGGTGGAAAGGCAATAATGGTGTCCAAGACAGCCCGTGGTTGTTTGGGCATAAGATGAATATATTTTTACTTGTACTGCTGGGACTGGCTACCTACTTCATTGTGAAGCGCAGCGTGGCCGATATCACTAAAACCCCTGTCTGGATATTGTGGCTGGCCATGATGGCACCGCCCTTTGCGTGGACTGGGTGGATCTTGGTATATGGCAGAAATAAGCCTATGCCAGTCGCTTTGATGATTGGGGTATTCGCAATCAGCATATTTTTGTACTGCTGGTTAATTCAATTAGGGCGTAAAGACATTAAACCCCCAGCACCTCAGAGTTCCGATCCCGCAGCTTCACAAGAGACTGCTAACTCAGATAATGGGGCAGCTAAGGTACGTCCCATCAATAAGGAGGAAGAAACCCAGCTGCGGGAGTGTTTCCCTTGGGGAGTCTACTACCTGCAAAATCTGGAGTTCCGACCCCAAGCGGTGATTTGCCGGGGACACCTGCGAACCAAACCGGAAGTGGCATACAAAACTATCCGGGAGAATATTGAAGCAAAATTTGGCGATCGCTTCTTAATTATCTTTCAACAAGGTTTCAACTCCAATCCCTTTTTTGCCCTAGTTCCCAATCCCCAAGCCCATCCAGATGCTAAGCGTAACAAGGAAGTCTTAACGCGACCCGGTTTGGCTTTAGGACTGTTGGCGGCAACCTTATTCACTACACTCCTAGTTGGGGCCCAAATAGCAGGGGTGACCCCGCAAGCAGTGGAATCCAACTCAGCCGTTCTCCTCAAAGGACTTCCCTATGCTTTGGCGCTGATGGCTATTCTGGGCATCCACGAAATGGGTCACTACCTGACGGCTCGGTTCTATAAACTTCGCACGACTCTGCCCTATTTTATCCCCGTGCCGTTTTTTCCAGGTACTTTTGGGGCGTTTATTCAGCTGCGTAGTCTACTACCCGATCGCAAAGCTTTGTTTGATGTGGGAATTGCTGGGCCATTAGCAGGCTTCGTGGTGAGTTTGCCCTTGCTGATTTGGGGTCTAGCCCATTCTACTGTAGTTCCTCTCTCTAACAAGGCGGTCATATTGAACTTCGACGCCTTCAACCCCACGTTTTCCCTATTGCTAACTTTGCTGAGTAAATTGGCGCTAGGCACTGCTTTAACGGCAGATAAAGCGATCGATCTTCATCCCGTCGCAGTAGCAGGATTTTTGGGCGTAATCGTCACCGCGTTCAACCTGATGCCCGTCGGCCAACTCGACGGCGGTCATATTGTCCATGCCATCTTTGGGCAACGACAAGCTGCTACCATTGCCCAAATTGCTCGATTCCTACTGCTGATAGCTGCTCTGATGCCTTGGTTGGTAGGAGTTTCTCTAATTCCGCCCTACTATTTATATTGGGCAATTTTCCTCTTCTTAATCCCCATAAACGATGAACCGGCTTTGAACGATGTCAGCGAACTCGACAACCAAAGGGACTTCTGGGGTTTAGCGTCCCTGGGCCTCTTGCTGATCGTCATCTTGCCCGCTCCCAGTTTTCTGATCCATCTGTTGAATATGTGAGCGTTTAGATATGCTATAATTTGGAATATAAGGGCGCGTGGCTCAGTGGATAGAGCATCAGGTTCCGGTCCTGAGGGTCGGGGGTTCAAATCCCTCCGCGCTCGTTTTTCTGAATCCTTATCTCTACTGGCTTGAAAGCTAGTAGAGATAAGGATTCTTAAATATCGGGATGACAGGATTTGAACCTGCGACCCCCTCGTCCCGAACGAGGTGCGCTACCAAGCTGCGCTACATCCCGGATTAAAACACCAGTTTTTTTTATAGTATCACATTTTAGCGTGAATACCTACTGACAATCCAAAATCTAAAATCCTGTCTTGCGAAGGTGGGCATCGTGACGGTCACCGCCAAGACGCCCACTTCGCGCCAAATCCAAAATCGAATGGCTGTTATCATAGAGACTTGTAGGGGCGGGTTTTGGAGCGAGATAATGATTGCTTCGATCGCAAATAATTGCTAAACCCGCCCCTACAAACGATCGATCGAAGTTCAGGAGTTAGAGGCAGGCGTGGTAGTAAAACCGGAGTGGTTGCGAGTAAAAGCGCCTCAGTGGGAGCGCGTCGGTGCTGTTAAGGATATTTTGCGGGATTTATCCCTGAATACCGTTTGCGAAGAAGCTTCTTGCCCGAATATTGGCGAGTGCTTCCACAATGGCACGGCTACATTTTTAATTATGGGGCCTGCCTGCACGCGAGCGTGTCCTTACTGCGATATCGATTTTGAGAAAAAGCCGAAACCCCTAGACGCCACGGAACCGGAACGTTTGGCAGAAGCGGTGCGGCGGCTAAAATTAAATCACGTTGTCATCACCTCGGTAAACCGGGATGATTTACCAGATGGCGGCGCATCTCAGTTTGTGCGCTGCATTGAAGCAATTCGCGCTAGTTCCCCCGGTACGACAATTGAAGTGCTGATTCCTGACTTATGCGGTAATTGGGAAGCGCTGGCAGGTATTTTGCAAGCAGAACCAGAAGTGCTAAATCACAATACCGAAACAATAGCGCGTTTGTATCGGCGAGTGCGTCCGCAAGGGGAATATCAGCGGACAATGGAATTAATGAAGCGATCGCGCCAATTAGCTCCTTGGGTTTATACCAAATCAGGCATTATGGTAGGACTGGGAGAAACTGACGCTGAAATCCGAGAAGTCATGCAGGATCTGCGAAACGTCGATTGCGATATCCTCACCATCGGACAATATCTCCAACCTAGTCAAAAACATTTAAAAGTCGATAACTTTGTGCCGCCAGAACAGTTCGCTGCATGGCAAGAGTTTGGCGCATCAATCGGATTTTTACAAGTTGTTGCTTCACCCTTGACACGCAGTTCATATCATGCTGAACAAGTGAGAGCGTTGATGGAACGTTACCCGCGCCAGAAATTTTAGATTTTAGTTAGATAATATTTGACGATCGCCACATTTACGGGAGAGCCTACTCTTATAGGCTTTTATTGGCTAATGGTAATGGAAACTAACGAAGAAACGAATAATCCAAAATCCAAAATCCTCTCTTGCGAAGGTGGGCATCGTGACGGGAACCGCCAAGACGCCCACTTCGCGCAAAATCCAAAATCGATCTCTATTCTGGGATCGGGTGCTTGGGGTAAGACTTTGGCGACCCTAGCAGCGGCGAACGGTCATCGCGTGGGTTTGTGGTCTCGTCAATGTTCTGAAAGCCTAGATGATATCATAGCAGGTGCTGATATTATCCTCTCAGCCGTCTCAATGAAAGGCGTCAGACCAGTGGTAGAGCAAGTTTCTTGCTTACCGATTTCCCCTACCACGATTTTTGTTACTGCGACCAAAGGATTAGACCCGTCTACAACTTGCACACCGTCTCAAATTTGGCAAGCGGCATTTCCATCTCATCCCGTCGTCATTCTAGCAGGGCCAAACTTATCCAAAGAAATTCAGGCCCGATTGCCAGCTGCTACCGTTGTTGCCAGTAAAGACGCAGATGCAGCAGTTGTGGTGCAAGGGGTGTTCAACTCAAATCGGTTTCGCGTCTATACCAATGCCGATCCCTTGGGTGTAGAACTAGGTGGTACACTAAAAAATGTAATAGCGATCGCAGCTGGTGCCTGTGATGGTTTGCAACTGGGAACAAATGCCAAAGCCGCTCTGGTTACCCGTGCCTTAGCTGAAATCATCCGCATTGGCGATCGTTGGGGTGCTAATACCGACACATTTTATGGCTTATCAGGATTAGGCGATCTACTCGCAACTTGCAACAGCGCCCTCAGTCGCAACTACCAAGTTGGTTACAAACTCGCCCAAGGCGAAACCTTACCAGAAATTTTGGCTTCCTTAGAGGGAACCGCCGAAGGTGTGAATACAACCGAAGTGCTAGTTCATCTGGCCGATCGACAGGAAATTTCTGTACCAATTTCTTATCAGGTGTATCGCTTGCTCAAAGGAGAAGTGACTCCCCAAGTCGCCTTGGAAGCGCTAATGCTGCGAGACGTTAAGCCAGAGTACAGTCGGTCAGAGAGTTGAACGTCGCACCCAAAGACATTTGGCAGTGGGTATGAGGGGAATACAACCGATGCCATTTTAACAGTGATCGGGAAAGCATCTATCTAGTGATGTAGATTAACTAAGCCTTTGACAGAGGTCACCCTTGACCCATCGATCTTTTCCTTATACTAGCTGACGAATGCAGAAAGTCAAAAAACTTTCTTGCTGACCGCCTAGCTGCTCAATGCCAGCATTTCTATCGATTCGAGTAACTCTCGATCCGTAGAGTACGAGCAAGCTAAGACGATCGCCAGTCTCTAACACAAGAGTGCATCACCAGTAATTAAGCCGACTAGGCAAAACCAAGCCGTGTTTCTAGTCTTGGAAAATACCAGAACTAGAAACAAGTAGGCTTTTCAAGAAAGCCCCTTTGTCACCTGGAGCAGTTGAGGCAATCAGTATGCCAGCAACCTTTTATTCCGCCGATGCCACCTACGAGAGTCAACTAGATGCCGCTAGCTTTGAGCTAGAAGACACCGCTGAACAAATAGCCAGGGATCTGGTCGATCTGGATTTGGAGGAGGCAGACGCTGCCAACCCTCAGCAAAGCGCCAGTCGTCGCACTACCGATCTAGTTCGTTTGTACCTTCAAGACATCGGTCGCGTGCGCTTGCTAGGGCGAGATGAAGAAGTTTCCGAAGCACAACAAGTCCAGCGCTATATGCGGTTGCTGGAATTACGAGAACTCGCCGCCCAGGAGGAAGATGAAACGATTCGGCTCTATGTCCGATTGATTGAGATCCACGATCGTTTGGCTGCTAATCTGGGGCACCGTCCGTCTTGGGAACGGTGGGCTGCCACCGCCAGCGTGACAGTTCCCGAACTCAAGCAAACTTTGGCTACCGGCAAAAGACGCTGGGCTTCCCTGACTGGTTTGGATATTGAAGAACTAGATGAGATCCAAGCAGAAGGCGTGCGGGCAAAGGAACACATGATCAAGGCAAACCTGCGCTTGGTAGTGTCGGTTGCTAAGAAGTATCAAAATCGCGGCCTAGAATTATTGGATTTAATCCAAGAAGGAACGATGGGTTTGGAGCGAGCTGTCGAGAAGTTCGATCCTACTAAAGGTTACCGCTTTAGCACTTATGCCTATTGGTGGATTCGCCAGGGCATCACGCGCGCGATCGCAACTCAAAGCCGCACAATTCGCCTGCCAGTCCACATCACCGAAAAACTCAACAAAATCAAGAAAGCCCAGCGGAAAATTTCCCAAGAAAAAGGCCGCACCGCGACTCTGGAAGATCTTGCCAAGGAATTGGAGATGACACCCCTACAAGTGCGGGAAGTGTTATTCCGAGTGCCCCGCTCTGTTTCTTTGGAAACCAAAGTGGGTAAAGAAAAAGACACCGAGCTGGGCGATCTTTTGGAAACCGAGGATGTATCTCCCGAAGAAACCTTAATGCGAGAAGCTCTCTCTCGCGACTTGCAGCACCTGTTAGCCGATTTAACCAGCCGGGAGCGCGATGTCATCCTCATGCGGTTTGGTTTAGAAGACGGTCATCCTTATTCCCTGGCAGAAATTGGTCGGGCCTTAGATCTATCTCGCGAACGAGTCCGCCAAATTGAATCGAAAGCTTTGCAAAAGTTGCGGCAACCTAAGCGTCGCAATCGCGTGCGGGATTATTTAGAATCTTTCAGCTGATCGCTAGAGAGGAACTTGGAACTGGGGACTAGAGAAGTTTTCTTTAGTCCCTAACTTTTTGTCGATCGCCTATCACCCATCTTTTTTGATGCCAATTTTTATTAATTATTGAACTAATTATATATTTTCTCAATAAACTTAATTGCTTAAAATTCTTTTAGATATTAATTCTCAATAAGCCAGATTTCTTGAAAATTAGTTACTAAATTGTGTATCCTTACCTGATATAGAAGACTTTTTGAGAAAGTCAATTATGACTAAATACACAGCGACCTCGTTTAAAGCCGAACTCAATGAGAAAGGCTGGCGTATGACTCCCCAGAGGGAGACGATTTTGCAAGTTTTTCAACATCTTCCCAAAGGCGACCATCTCAGCGCTGAAGACCTGCACAATGTGCTACAGAGTAGAGGAGAACAGATCAGCCTGTCTACTATTTACCGAACTCTTAAATTAATGGTGAGGATGGGCCTCTTGCGAGAACTGGAGCTGGCAGAAGGACACAAGCATTACGAACTAAATCAGCCCTATCCCCATCACCATCATCATTTAGTCTGCATTCAATGCAACAAGACGATCGAATTTAAAAATGACTCAATTTTGAAAATTGGCCTCAAGCAATCTGAAAAAACGGGATTACATCTGCTGGACTGCCAGTTGACCATTCATACCATCTGTCCCGAAGCTTTGCGTCAGGGATGGCCTTCCTTGCTCCCTAGCAATTGGTCATGCCTCAGAACCTTCTCGCAAACAGGTTCTTCACCTTCAACTTAATTAGAGTCCTGGTATGAGCCAGCTAAATTGGTTAATTAAGACTTATTCTCAATAAGTAATGTTTGTTGAAAATAACTCGTTAATTGTGTATGATTTTCAATAGAGTACCTTTGTTGAGAAGGTGAAGATGACTGTCTACACGACATCCGTACTAAAAGCGGAACTTAATGACAGAGGTTGGCGTTTGACTCCCCAACGCCAGACCATACTGAATGTTTTTCAAGAGCTTCCTAAAGGTAAGCATCTCAGTGCAGAAGATCTTTATAATCTGCTAGAGAATCAAGGAGAACCGATCAGCCTGTCCACCATCTATCGGAGCCTGAAGTTAATGGCCCGCATGGGCATTCTGCGTGAACTCGAACTAGGGGAAGGACACAAACACTACGAACTCAATCAGCCTTATCCGCATCACCACGATCATCTTATTTGCGTTCGCTGCAATAAGACGATCGAATTCAAAAACGATTCGATTCTAAAAATAGGAACCAAGACAGCAGAAAAAGAAGGATATCACCTGCTTGATTGCCAGCTAACCATCCATGCCATTTGTCCTACCTGCCAACGGGCTTTATTACCAGTTTAAAACTAGAGTATTTTTTTAGCTCCCAGATCCTCGGATATCTGAGAGCTATTCCCTTTGCAAAATCCTTAGAAATTCACTTTCAGAATGTCCCTTTCATCAATACCGTAGGAACGCTGGGCTGCTTTTACCGCTGCTTTGGTTTGAGCGTTAAAATTACCATCTATCGGCCCTCGATAGAAGCCCTTTTCTTGGAGGCGCTTTTGTAACTCGCTCACATTAAAATTACTGGGCGAAGCAGTGTTTTGTAATGCTGCTTGGGTTTTTTGCTCCACAATTCCATTAGGTCTGAGTCCATTATCTCGCTGAAAGCGGATCACCGCAGCTTTAGTTACCGAGCCAAAACCTCCTGTGGGACGGCTCTTGAAATAGCCTAAATCTCGCAAACGCTCCTGGAGAGTACTAACTGCTGTTCCTCTGTCCCCCACCCGCAGTACAGGTGTGGTTACTGGTTCGCTAAAGCCTTGCTGTGGGCTGGTTTGATTGGTAAAAGGAGAACTGTCAAAGGGCTGATTGGCAGTTGGCGCGTCGCCCGATGTCAAGGTTGTCCAGGTTCGCTTGCCGACAATTCCATCAACGGCTAAGCCGCTAGAGCGCTGGAACTGCTTAACAGCGGTATTCGTTTGCGAATCAAAGACGCCATTAACTTGTCCGTCATAAACACCTGCATCTGTCAACAGTTGCTGGAGGTAGCTAACTTGGGAACCCTTTGACCCTTTTCGCAGGGTGGGGCGGCTTTCATCACTACCTGGGACGGCATTTTCGCTACCGCCAATTTTATTCTGTAAAGCTTGTTGAGTTTCTGCTTCTACAACGCCATTTGGCCTCAGCCCTCGATCTTGCTGGAACTTGATGACGGCTGTCTTGGTCAGAGGGCCAAAACTCCCAGTCGCACGGCGATTAAAGTAGCCTAGTTGTCGCAATTGTTGCTGGAGTTGTGATACTTCTGGGCCTTTAGAGCCTTGGCGCAGGGCGGCCATCGCCTGATCTGCCATTCCCAAGCCCAGAGATCCGATCGCAAAACTTAGTAAATGAACGCCGACTTTTCTCGAAAGTGTTTTCCAGTTTACTTTGTGCTGGGAAACTTTTAGCACGCTGGGACTGGCGGGATTGTCCGTTGCCCCAGATGCCTCATAGGCACTTGCAAGATGTATATAGACAAGGGTTTCCATAATTGTCCTGTAAAACTTTTACTAGCCACTCTACTTACAGAGGGTTGTACATTTTTGATTTTAGCTGACAGATATTCTTCCTTGAACAAGAATTTAACCTAATCATTCATCTAGGCAAACATATTAGCAGCTAAAAATTCATATTGCCATAATAAATCCGTTTATACTCCCTAGCTCAATTTTCGCAAGCAATAGTCATGAATCAGGATTTTTGTGGGCGAAGCGATCGAGGGGATTTTAAGGTAGGCTTACTTCGTCTACTGTGATTCCACTCGCTCTATATTCCCTGCTTTGACCCAACCTTCGGTATCTCCATCTTCCACTCGAATTTTCAGCCACCTTTTGTCATCGCTTTCGGCCAAAACAACGATGTTTTGGTTATAAGCTACACCTCCAATCCGATCCGACTCCAAGTTTGGCCCACCCCGAAGACTGAGGCCCTTCGACCAAGTGACGCGGCCTTTGTAGGCTCCCGGCTCTAGTTGTTTTGGAGAAGGAGTATCGCTCGGTGTTGGGGTAGCAATAGCTTGTTCAGCAGAGGGAGTGTTGCTTGGAGTTGCAGGTGTGGGAGTGGTAGCGGCGAGGTTGGTAGGGGTAGGTGTCGGTTTTGGCAGGCTCTTGGCTATTGTTGCCTGGGCTTTGACTATTGGTTTGTCATTGGCAAAGATGGGTTTGTCAGGAGGTGCAGTTAATTTTGTGACAAAGTAGAGTGCCGCCGCGACACCTGCGCCAATCATTAAGGCGATCGCGATCACAAAACCGATCAAAAATTTTACAAGTCCAGAAAAACTCATGCCCACTCCCAGTCAATCGATAATTATACCATAATAGTTACAGGCTTTATTGGCAAATATTACACTTGCCTCGAACAACCATTTTGTAAGGTGTGAACCTCACCGGACGTACTACCACGCCCTGTATTCCCTTGTGCTTTTGCGTTGGGAAATGCTTTTCTCACAATGTTAGCACTGCCATTCACATCCGCATTAATCAGTCTGCCATCACCCGCACTAAACAAATCACGCTTAATTCGCTTATCGTTTTTACCGAAGTCTTAGAGAGATTGATTATTCCTTGATTGAGCCATTCTTTACGGATGACTTTTGTTGTGTAAATCAGGACATTTCTGCCTAATGAAGGAGTGTTTGGATCTGGGTATTTTTTGTTACCACAAATCAAGGGACTGGGCTATCGAAATTGGCTCTGAATTATACAGCTCAGACTGCTATGCTTAGAAGCTAGACGAGCTTTACCGGCTGCTGCCCATTCCTGTAAAAACTGGATTTGCTCTTGAGCCGTTCGCGCTAGGGGGACTATTTGGCTGGCGGCTTCCAAAATGTCATCGATCGTAAAGTCTCGGTTTTGACTAAAGCCAATGTGCATCGCTTCAATCAAAGACTGTTCTATTTCTGCGCCAGAAAAATCGGGGGTTTCATAGGCAAGGCGATCGAGATCGTAATTTTTGATGTTGTGAGGGCGCAACCGGGATAAATGGACGGCAAAAATTGCTTTACGTTCCTCCTGGGTGGGCAAACCGACAAAGAAAATTTCATCAAATCTGCCTTTGCGGAGCATTTCTGCGGGTAACGTTTGGATGTTATTGGCGGTGGCGACAACAAACACAGGCGAAGTTTTTTCAGCCAACCAGGTGATAAAAGTGCCAAACACGCGGTTGCTGGTGCCAGCATCGCCTTTACCATCAACGCCAGAAAAAGCTTTATCAATTTCATCAATCCACAACACGCAGGGAGATAAAGCTTCTGCCAGCTGAATCATTTGACGGGTGCGGGATTCTGATTCGCCCACCAAACCACCAAACAGACGCCCGACATCCAGGCGGAGTAAGGGTAGGTGCCAGTGGTGGGCGATCGCTTTTGCCATCAGAGATTTGCCAGTTCCCTGAATTCCCACCAACAGCAAGCCTCTGGGATGCGGTAAGCCATATTGCCTAGCTCGTTCCGAAAACGCACCGCCTCGCAGCAGCAACCAATCTTTTAAATTATCCAAACCACCAACATCAGAAATGTTCTCAGTGGCGGGGTAGAACTCTAAGATTTGGGTTTGGCGGATGGTTTGGCGTTTTTCTTCCAAAACCAGTTCCACGTCTTCAGGACGCAGTTCGCCGTGAGTAGCGATCGCCCTTGCCAGCACCCGGCGAATTCGCTCCATCGAAAGTCCCAGGCACGAACGGACAACTTCATCTAAAACTTTGCCTTCCAGCGATTTTCCGGTAGCTGCTGACAAACGTTCAACTTCCGCTTTAATCTCAGGTGCCGTAGGTAGATGGAATTCCAAGACAGTGATTACTTCGCTCAGCTCCTCTGGAATAGCGATTCTGGGTGACAAGATTACCAAATTCTTGGGCTGAGATTTTAGCAACCGCGCCAGATTTTTGAGTTTGCGGGAAACACCGGCATCTTCCAAAAATCGGTGGAAGTCTCGCAGAATGAAAATAGCCTTCGCCGACGCCGCTATTTTTTCTACTAATTCCAACGCTTGCAGGGGATTGCGACGTCCAAATCCAGCATCATTAGGGTTACCCTGGTAGCCATCGACAAAATCCCAAATGTAGATGCCGCGATTGCCCTGTTTTTTCGCACAGGCTGCGATCGCAACTTCCACTCTTTCTTCTTCGCAAGTTGGAATATATATCAAAGGGTAGCGGGCTCGCAGCAGCAGTTCAAAATCTTCACTGAAACTCATGGCTATTTTGGATTTTAGATTTTGGATTTTAGAATTAAGAGAGTAACAGATAGCATCGACGGTTTTTCATTGTGTCCCATCACCTCCAATATAAAATCCAAAATCTAAAATCTAAAATTCTTAGGGTAGTTGTTTTTTAAGTGCTTCTAGAGTAGCCCAGCGTCGGTCAGCCAAAGATTCTAACTCGGTAAAATCAGATTTTAGTGGAATTCCCGGACACTTAGAATCGCACAGTTGCCGTTGAGGAATAGCCAGAGACACTTGTTGGTATAGCCAATCGCTGGGATTAAAATAACCCTTTGGAGGTAGCATTTCCAGCAAATCTTCCAAAGCAACTTCCCGTTCCAACGGGCCATCATCCAATTGATTAGCTGCTTCATCTAACCAAATGAGTTCGGAAGTTTTTATCACCAGGCGATGGTTGTACTGTTGCAGACATCGGTGGCAGGTTAAAGTCATAATTGCTTCTGCTTTAACCCAAACCTCAAGGTAATTTCCTTGATGGGTAACTCGCATCAGCCCTCGAATTGGCGTTAAGGTTTCCAAACCAGCTATAAATTCCTGGAGTTGAATTGCCTCTGTCTTTTCGACAGCTTTGAGCAGTTGGGGAATGTAAATTGGTTCCATATTTTGAGTCATCCTTCTTTGATTTTAAATTCCAGATTTCAAATTTCAAATTTCAAAGTTCCTCTTTGAAATCTAAAATTTGAAATCTAAAATCCAAAATTGACTCAGCGCCGCCGCACGACAAGACGGCGGTCTGGTTCTTTGCCCCGACTGTAGCTTTCTAAATCGGTAAATTCCTTCAAAAAGGTATGGATTTGACGCCGTTCAGCTGAAGAAAGATATTCCATTTCAAACTCTTGACCGTTAGCTCGCACCTGCTGAACCGCATACTCTGCCAAGGCGCGGAGTTCTGCTTCTCTGCGGACGCGGTAGCCATTTAGCTCAACAGTATAAGTAGCTTGCTCCTCCTGCTCTTGACCAAGGTTGAGAATAGCATTAGCTAAATACTGAATGGCATCTAACGTCCCACCTTCTGCACCGACCAAAATCTGGACTTGCGCTGGCGTCAAGTGTGTATGATCGATCGTCAACCAGTAGCTATCTGGTTCGGGTTCGGAAACATCCTCCTGTTCTCCTAGCGTTGCTTGCCTTTCTGGCTTAACTTTGGCAGGAATTTTCATCAACCGCAGCAGTTCTTCCAGCCACTTTTGACCCCGCTGCATTCGACTATCAGTCATGAACATTACCCTGAGGCTTTTTTCTTAGAACGACCCGGTTCAAAGGGGAGGGCCTCTCTTCCCTTTGCATCGGCTTCTTTTTCCTGCTCCTCCACTAATTTTTGGAGGTTTTCCGGCAAAGGTTCCCGTGACAGAATAAAGGTCTGAGCCGTCTGAAAAATGTTAGCGATCACCATATACATCAATACCCCAGCAGGCAGTGGGAAGAACAAAAACATCCCGGAAAATATAATCGGGGTAATTTTGTTGACTGTCTCCTGCTGCGGGTTCGAGGTGGAACCCTGCTGGCCTGAAAGTAGCTGGTTTACGTATAAACTCAGACCAAAGAACACCACCATGCCAACAATATCCCAGTGTATGGTTCCCTTCTCATCCATAGCCCCAACACGACCGAGGGCATCGATGAAGAGGAAGCCTTTATCAGTTGCTAGCCCTGGAATTGTGCCTTGAATTGTTACTTCTCCAGGCTGTAAGGCTTCTATGTTGCCGTTTTCATCAATTCTTACCCGATCTTCTCCTTTAGTAACCTTCCAATGAGGAGTTTTACTTTCAGCAGACTCAGATTTAATCTGATTTAACGGTTTTCCGTCTACAGTCTGAAATTCCAGTTTGGTTGTCTGGCCTACAATTAAGCGGTTACCGCTGGGGACTAGCGCTGTAACGGGATAGTGAACGCCATCGGCAATATATATGTTTTGCGGTGCTGTCGCAAAGACTTGGGGTTGAATCTGCTCAATTTGTTCTTTGGGAAAAATTTCCAGGTTGACGGTGTAATTAACATCCGAAAAGGGGGAGCCCCGCAAGGTAGCAAACAATGCCAATAGCACCGGCATTTGCACCAGGATGGGAAAACATCCTGCCAAAGGGTTGCCAAATTCTTTGTAGAGTTTGGACATTTCTTCCTGCTGCTTGGCAGGTTCCTCTTTGTAGCGCTCCTGAATTTCCTTTACCCGCTTTTGCATTACTGGTTGGGTGACCCGCGTGCGTCGCATACTGCGAATCGAGTTAGCACTCAAGGGATAGAGTGCAAAGCGAACTACCAGTGTTAGCGCGACGATAGCCAGCCCATAGCTGGGGACGATCCCGTAAAAGAAATCCAGGATCGGCAGCATTACGTTGTTGGATAGAAAACCGATACCAAAATCCATGCGTGTGAAGTCAACCTACAAGCGCTGTATTGTTTAAATCTAATCTACTAGCTAAGAGGCAGGAATCTGCGGCTGAGGTAGGGGTAAATGGCACGCCAGCAGATCGAAGGGGACTCTAGTCCGAACCGAAATCTAGCTGCCACAAACTACTACGGAGGGGAACGCCTGTGGTGCTGTTTTTTTTAGCGACTCGGCGTTCAATTTGTTTTGGCGGATTTGACTGCCACTTTTTCACTGATGTAGTCATAAATTTCGCGAAACTTGGGGATTGCTCGCAGCTCTAGGCGGCTACCGTCTCTGAGAGTCACCACCATATCTCCCCAGAAGCCAAGGCCACGAGGCACCTTTTTGATGTCTACTATTTCTGAGTAGATGATGTCGCTGCGATCGCGTCCCATCCAACCTCCAGTCACGGAAATGCGACGATTGGTAATTCGGTAGCGCAACCAGATGGCTCTGACGATCGCTCCTACCGCTAACGGTAAGCCAATCACCGTCAGTCCTATCAGGATGTTAATAATCAGATCCCCGATATGAGGGCCGCCTTCATAATAAACTTCCTCGCGAATGCCCATTGAGTACCTCAGCTTCTGCCAACAACTGCTCTAATTCTTGCAGAAATTGTTGATATTCGCACTGCTCGGCTTTCGGTTTCACGACAACTACCAGCCACCAGCCATACTTAAGCTGGGGCAGTAGATGACGAAAAGCCGCCCTGATTTGCCGCTTAATTCGATTGCGGGTCACCGCCCGCTTGCTCACTTTTAGGCTGACAGAAATGCCAATGCGAGAGGGAATTTCTGGCCCTGTGGCTGGCGATCTACCTCCCTCCGAGTCGGCTGACTGCTTCAAGGCTCGCAAGGTCAAATTAGCACTTTGGCGACGAATTCCTTTGCGGAATACGGCACTAAAATGTTGTCGGTGCTTGAGTCGATTTGCTTTACGCAAAGCCACAGGCGTCGTGCATTCCTCCCTCTAACCGAAGTTGGCTAACCGCTTACACTCAGACGATAACGTCCTTTTTTGCGGCGGGCTTTAATCACTGCCTGACCATTTTTGGTTCGCATCCTGGCGCGAAAACCGGAAGTTCTTCTTCTTTTACGGCTGGTGCCGTGTAACGTGCGTTTCGTCATTATTTTTTCTCCTATCTGGCGAGTTTACTGGATAAAAAAGCTACAATCTACTATTTTATCAGCTATTTGGCAACTAATTAATGCTCAAGAGCCAAGTGCCAATATAACGCAGTAAAGGCACATCGCCGGGAGAAAGAATCTGACAGTTGAAGTAGAACATCCCGCCAAAATTTGGGTTTTTCACGTTAGACAAGACTAATTCGACCTGATAACCCGCTGGTACTGGCTCTTGGGGGTAAATTTGAATGACGCGGTTTTCTTTATCCCAGACCACCTCTTGCAGGGGCACAGATTTGCCTCTTACCCGCACCTCAACCTCTTTGCTATCAAATTCCCCTCTGTAATAATTCGGATAGGAAATAGAAAATTGAGCGACTGCCAACTGCATTTTTTTAGCGGGAATCCTCAGTCGGTAACGATCCCAAGAATTGGGTGCGCCGCCAAAATCCAACCGGAAGGGTAGTTGGTTTTCGCGGGGAGGGCCACCAAACAGGGTGAATCCGGGTAAGCTGTCAGCCCAGCTGATGGTGGGAACCCCAGTTAGTACAGCAGTACAAGCAAAGGCTGCCAGTAAACTTCGTTTGAAAGACATAGACTCTTAATTGAAAGCGCTAATTAGTCATTAGTCATTAGTCATTAGTCATTTGTCAACCATCAGGCGGGGGTAATTTTAAATTTTAGATTTTAGATTTAAGAGTAGAAATTAAATCTGCACCAGAAACCGGGTTTCTTCAAGAACCCCAGAAACCTGGTTTCTTCAACAATACCTTCGGCATTTTTCGATTTGGCGAAGGTATTGTTCAAGAAACCGGGTTTCTCTGACCTCATCAAGCTGGTAAGCGCAGCTGGTTGAGGATGGCATCGACATTTTTCTTGGCATCGCCAAACAGCATTCGGGAGTTTTCCTTGTAGAACAGAGGATTTTCCACTCCGGCGTAGCCGCTAGCCATGCTGCGTTTCATGACGATAACTTTCTTGGATTTCCACACTTCCAATACTGGCATTCCGGCGATCGCACTATTTGGATCTTCCATCGCCGCTGGATTAACGGTATCGTTGGCACCGATCACAAGTACCGCATCGGTTTCGGGGAAATCTTCATTGATTTCTTCCATTTCCAGAACGATGTCGTAAGGCACATTCGCCTCTGCCAGTAGTACGTTCATGTGTCCGGGTAGCCGACCCGCTACGGGATGGATGCCAAACCGAACTTGTACGCCCTTTTCCCGCAATATCTTGGTAACTTCTGAGAGAGAGTGTTGAGCTTGAGCTACTGCCATACCGTAGCCGGGAACGATGATCACGTGCTTGGCATCGCGCAAGAGTTCGACGGTATCATCAACTGTGGTTGAGATTACTTCGCCCACCATTTCGGTGGCTGCTGAGACTGTTCCCGATCCGGTGCCAAAGCCACCCAGGATGACGCTGATAAACGATCGGTTCATGGCTTTGCACATGATGTAGCTGAGGATCGCGCCGCTACTGCCGACAAGCGCACCAGTGACGATCAGGAGGTCGTTGGATAGCATGAAGCCAGCGGCTGCTGCTGCCCATCCAGAGTAGCTGTTGAGCATGGAGACGACGACTGGCATATCCGCACCGCCGATCCCCATGACCAGATTAAAGCCCAGAACTCCGGCGATGGCGGTCATAATCAACAGCGGTTGCAGTCCGGTGTAGTCTTCGGCACCGATAAAGGTGGTGCCGAGTCCGACGGAAGCACCGATGATGCTGAGATTAATTAAATGGCGTCCCGGCAGAAGTAACGGTTTGCCGCTGATGATGCCGCGCAGTTTTCCAAATGCGACGATCGATCCGGTGAAGGTGACAGCACCGATAAACACGCCGATAAAAATCTCGATTTCGTGGATGGTAGCTTCGACACCAATTAGGGATTGATTCGGTTGTAGGTAGTTGGCGACACCCACCAAAACTGCGGCTGCACCGACAAAGCTATGCAGGATCGCCACTAATTCTGGCATGGAAGTCATGGCGACGTTTGCTGCCACGATCGCACCGATGATTGCGCCGGGAACTATCACTGCTGCCAAGGTGCCATATTCGGTGATGCCAGCGCCGAGGCCCAACATGGTGGCGACGATCGCTAGCAGCATCCCGATAATGCCGTAGAGGTTGCCCTTGGTTGCGTTTTCTTGATTGGACAAACCACCCAGACTGAGGATAAACAGGGCGCTTGCACCAATGTAAGAAACTGTCAATACACTACTTGTCATTTTGAGGAATTGGTGATTGGTGATTGGAAATTGGGAATTGGGTAATTGGGGAATTAGGGAATTAGTGATTGGTGATTGGGTAATTAGTGATTGGTGATTGGGTAATTGGGAATTCTCCCCCACTCTCCCACTCTCCCACTCTCCCACTCCCCCACTCCCCCACTCCCCCACTCTTCCCTAGCCCCTTCATCTGCGGAACATCTTGAGCATCCGTTGGGTGACGAGAAAGCCGCCGGAAATGTTGATTGTACCGATGAGAATTGCGATCGCGCCCAAGATGGTACTGGGAGAAGTTAGCGAACTGGATATCTGGAGAATGCCGCCAATGATAATAATGCCGCTGATTGCATTGGTGACGCTCATCAATGGCGTGTGCAGAGCGGGTTTGACGTTCCAAATCACTTGCCAGCCAACGAAGCAAGCCAGCACAAATACGGTGAAGTGAGACAGGAACGAGGTAGGGGCCGCGATACCGACGCCCAAGAGGGCTAAGCCAGTTAGTCCCAGTACGACTAAATCGTTGGTGCTAAAGGTGGTTGTTGGTTTTGCTGGTGCTTTTACCCCTGCTTCGACTGCTTTTGCGGGTGTAGTAGCGGGTTGGGTGGGTGAAGGTGCTGCTTTTGGCGGCGGCGGAGGTAATTGTTCGCCTTGGTAGATTAGGAGGGCACCGCGAACCACCTCATCGTCCATATCGATTTTGTACTGACCGGATTTGGTCATGTCGTCGAGCAAGTGCCAAAGATTGCTGCCATAAAGCTGACTCGACTGTTGGGCCAGACGGCTAGGCAGATCTGTTAAGCCAACGATCGTTACACCATTGTGAGAGTAAATTTCTTTCGGCTTAGTAACCTCGCAGTTACCGCCCTGTTCTGCTGCCAAATCGACGATTACAGAGCCTTCTTTCATGCTCTCGACCATCTCTTTGGTAATTAGGACTGGTGCTTTTCTGCCAGGGATAACAGCCGTTGTGATGATAATGTCAACTTCCTTAGCTTGGTCAGCAAAGAGGGCCATCTCCGCCTTGATAAACTCTTCGCTCATCACCTTGGCGTAGCCGCCTTGACCTGTGCCGTCTTCTGCGAAATCGAGTTCCAAAAACTCTCCGCCCAAGCTTTGAACTTGCTCTTTAACCACAGGACGGGTATCGAAAGCGCGGACGATCGCACCCAGGCCCTTTGCCGTGCCGATAGCTGCCAGTCCCGCGACTCCAGCACCGATCACCAGTACCTTCGCTGGCGGTACTTTCCCTGCGGCGGTAATCTGTCCGGTAAAGAAGCGACCAAAATTGCTCGCAGCTTCGACGACAGCGCGGTAACCGGCGATATTTGCCATCGAGCTGAGGGCGTCCATCTTTTGGGCGCGGCTAATACGCGGAATGGCTTCCATTGCTAGCACCGTGGCTTTCCGCAAAACCAGACGCTCTACCAAATCCTGGTTTTGGGCAGGCCAGATGAAGCTGATCAGTGTACCGCCAAGAGTAAGCAATTCGGCTTCGTGCTTGCCGTCTGGTGCAATTTCGGGTGGACGGACTTTGAGGACGATATCCGACTCAGCCCAAAGGGAGGGGGCATCAGGGAGGATTTTACATTCAACTTGCTTGTAGGCTTCATCGGGGAAGTTGGCTAATTCGCCTGCCCCAGACTCTATAAGTACTTCAAAACCTAGCTTCATAAGCCGCTTGGCTGTGTCTGGCGTTGCTGCTACGCGACATTCGCCGGGGTGGATTTCCTTGGGGATTCCAACCTTTATAGGTGTTTTTGTTTCCATTCAAATGAGTTCCCAGCGTGCGTCAAGAATCTTATGTATTGGGAGTTATTGCCCAGATCGCTCTTTTTCTGTAACTTTGTGTGCGATCGGGCCTTTTCTGTTTCAAAATTTTAGCATTGAGAGCTTTAATGGCTGTTTTTTTCTAAAGCTTAGTTTATCAAGATTTGAAAAATTATTCGTAAATAAAGGTTGCGAATATTAGAAAAGGCTCTCCCGTACCTTTGGGGGAAAACCCGTGATTTTTGATAGCTTCCTTGAAAATCTATTTCCATAATCCTTGCCGAGCAAGGATTATGGAAATGATAAACTCAGCTTATCCCCATAAGTACAGGAGAGCCCAACGGATCTACTACTAACTAGCAACTTGCGTTAGCTAGTGAAACCAAATCTGGCGAAGCCAGTTGCCCGCTTACAGCAACTCAATAAACTCATCAACACTGAGTCCGGCATCTCGGATAATATTTCGGAGAGTTCCTTTGGCTATTTCACGATGATCTGGGACAACTACCTGAGCAAATGGCTCGTCCCGACACAGAGAGATATGACTTGCTCTCTGACGCAGGAAATAGAAACCTACCTTTTCCAGCGCTTTAACACATTCTCTGCCGGAAATACGAGGTAATCGACTCATACCGCCACCAACATAATGTCAAAACGGTCTTCTGGTACAGGCCGACCTTTTTCCTGCAACACTTCGATGTATAGTTCGATCGCTTCTTTAATGTTGGCAAGAGCTTCTTGTTTTGTCTTACCCTGGCTGTTACAACCTGGTAGGCTGGGGCATTCAGCTATCCAATAGCCATCTTCATCTGTATATATCAGTACTTGCCGCATAGTCTCACCGCTGGGTACTATTATATTTTACTATAGGCTAAACTATAACTTAGATATTTCTTTAATACAAATCAGAACAGATCTATGTTTGTCAAAGAAGAATTATAAACACAACTACTTGTCTTAGCTCCCGCTGAAAAAGCTGAAGCTATCCAAATTTTGACCAAAACTTTAAACAAGGGTTCGCTAGGGATTACAAAAACTCCAGGTGTTATGGGTGGTGAGGCTTGTATCGCCAAAACTAGGCTTCCGGTTTGGTTGTTCGTGAGTTTGCATCGTCAAGGTGCGAGTGATGCTGAACTTCTACAGTTTTATCCCCATATTAGTGCTGCTGACTTGGTGAATATTTGGGCTTATGCTGATGCACACCCAGAGGAAATTGAACAAGCACTGCGAGATCAAGATGAAGCAATGGAAGATGAAGTATAAGTTATGAGAAATCTTTAGGCTGATGAACAATTCCCACTGCCAGTAGTGGAATTACTCCGAAGTTTTGGTCACGATGTACTCACAGTTCAAGAAGCAGGAAACGCTGGAGGCGATCCCCTGCTGTTGCACCTCTACAATGCGATTGGGAAAATCAAGTAAGGGCAAGCAGATACAGACTAAACTATAAATTAGATATTTCCTTAGTAAAAATCAGAACACATCTATGTTTGTCAAAGAAGAATTACAAACACAACTCCTTGTCTTAACTCCGGTTGAAAAAGCTGAAGCTATCCAGATTTTGACCGAGAATTTAACCAGCGGTTCGCCAGCGATTCAAAAAACTCCTGGCGTTGTGGGTGGTGATGCTTGTATCGGCAGAACTCGCATTCCAGTTTGGTCGTTAGTAATCGATCGCCGTTTGGGTATGAGTGATGCCCGTATTTTAGAGGCATTTCCCCAACTTACTGCTGCCGATTTGGTAAATGCTTGGGCGTATGCTGATGCTTACCCAGAAGAAATTGAACAGGCAATACGAGAAAATGATGAAGCAATGCAAGAAGATGAGGAAGTTTGAAAAGTGGCACGTCTTTATACCTGGAGTTTAGACTAACCGCGCCCTCAAGCGCGGTTAGTCTAAACTCCAGTTATACAGATGAAAACTTCCCACTGCCAGTCGTCGAATTGCTACGCGCTTTTGGTCACGATGTCTTAACAGCCCAAGAAGCGGGAAATGCAAATCTTAGGATTCCTGATGAGGATGTGTTAGCTTTTGCGGTAAGTAATGAGCGAGTAGTTTTAACACGCAATCGCGGTGATTTCATCCAATTGCACCGTTTACAAGTAGGTCATGCTGGTATCATTGTCTGCAAGCAAGACGATAATTTTGAAAGACAAGCCAGACGCATTAATGAAGCTATTTCTGCTGAAGAAACTTTGAGAGAGAAATTGATTCGAGTGAACCGTCCCCAAAGATGAGGATGAGGCGATCGGCTGCTGTTGCACCTCTGCAATGGGATTGGGAAAATCAAATAAGGGCAAGCAGATACAGGCTAAACTATAAATTAGATATTTCTTTAGCACAAATCAGAACACATCTATGTTTGTCAAAGAAGAATTACAAACAAAACTCCTTGTTTTAACTCCGGTTGAAAAAGCTGAAGCTATCCAGATTTTGACCGAGAATTTAACCAGCGGTTCGCCAGCGATTCAAAAAACTCCCGGCGTTGTGGGTGGTGATGCTTGTATCGGCAGAACTCGGATACCAGTTTGGTCGCTGGTGAGTTATCGTCGTTTAGATGCAAGTGATGCCATTATCTTAGAAGCATTCCCCCATCTAACCGCAGCCGATTTGGTGAATGCTTGGGCTTATGCCGATGCCTATCCAGACGAAATTGAACAGGCAATAAGAGAAAATAATGAAGTAATGCAAGAAGATGAGGTAGTTTGAAAAGTGGGAAGTCTTTATACAGATGAAAACAGCTCGCAACTTCAATTCATCAACCTTTTCCCTTAAAATAGTGCAATGTCAGATATTTTCATTTCTATCCGCAACCAAAACGGCAATGCCATGACTTCTGTTGAAGGGGTGGCATTCGTCGCGATTCTGAGGCAAGATGGAACTACTGTTGACCGACAGACAGTTAGTTTGCGATACGCTATTGCACAGTTTGCCGACCTTTCCCCCGGTGAATACATAGCAGCAGCTTTCCACGAATCGGTCAATCCGCCGGAAGCAACTCAAAAGGTGACACTTGCAGCCGATGAACTATTGCAAGTAAGATTTATTTACCTGGAACCGGAAAGGCAACTTCTCAGAATCTTTGTCCAACGTTATCCATTCGATATGGGGAGGTTCTAAAACTATGGGTTACGCATTAGACCCAGAATCAATTAGAGCATACCGCAACACAGTTATGGTGTTTGCCCATGACCTTTGGCGGGAAAAAGATCCGCAAATAAGAGCTACTTTAGCAATGTATCTGGCAGATGCGGCTACAACGCTGGCAAGACTTGAAGTTGAAGAGGCAAGAAAATTACAAGAAGAGAAGCTGGCTCAAAATACTTAGCACATCGATTTTGTAAGGGTTGGCGTGAAGTGATAGGATAATATCAATCAAAACCTCTCCGCGTCACCGCGTCAATCAAAACCCTTGTGTCAGATTTATCGTCTGCCTTCTTTCCAATCTTGCCCACCGGGTAATTGTGTTAATTTTTCATCTATAATGTCAGGTAAATCGATTGACTTATGGACATAAGTGAGAGCTATGAACTTCTGAGCAGTTAGTAATATCTCGTCTCGATTGACTAATTCTGAAAGTTGAAACGGACTGTAGGTTCCATTCATCACTTCCACACTTGCAGTACGAATTGCTGTTTTCAGTATCTCTTCCAGTAAAGGCTGCCATTCATCTGATTTGAAGTAGTAAGAGGTTTTATTGTCTTTGAGATTTAGCTTTTGAATTTGTTGAACAGAATCACCTATTGAAGCAGCCCAAGAATTAGTTAACCTCTGTTCAACTTGGTTTTTAATGAAGTGAACCAGCATCCTGATTAAAAAGGATTCGATATTACGCAGGTTTGCTTGTTTACTCATCCACTCTAATTCATCTACAAGTCCCAAAGCATCTGTGTATCTTCCCTCTAGGATGCTAGCTCTTAAATCTGTTAGTTCCTGAGTCATAAAAGTTGTTTTCACGAAGCAGTGCTTTTAAGTTTAATATAACACTTAAGACGGTTCGCACTAATGGCAAGGCAAAACCAACCTCGCAACTTCGTCTTTGACAACAAATATGCAAATTTATCATAACGCGGCCTGTCTAATGGCGTAATAAAGCGAGAAAATAGAAAATAAAGGGTTCTAGCACTTTTGCCCTTACCGTCAATTAGGAGTCCGTTAGCTGTGGTCGCACAAGTATCAAATAATACAATTTACGAAACTAAGACCCAGGAGATTGCCAAACAACTTCTGGCTGCAACTAAGGAAAATCGCTCATTTTTTGCCCAAATGCGCGATCAGATGCGCTGGGATGATAAATTGCTGGGATGGGCAATGTCTAACCCTGGTTTGCGGGTGCAGTTGTTCCGCTTCATCGATTGTCTGCCTTCGCTACGTAGTAAACCGGAAATTGCGCGTCACTTGCAGGAATACCTGGGGGATGAGTCGGTGGAACTCCCCGCCGCACTCAAAGGGTTGCTAAACTTTGCTAACGCGGACTCAATGCCGGGACAATTGGCAGCAACGACGGTTTCGACGGCTGTGGAAACTTTAGCTCATAAGTACATTTCTGGGGAAAATATTAGGCAGGTAATTAAGACGGTTGAACGATTGCGTAAGGATAAAATGGCTTTCACGATCGACCTCTTGGGAGAGGCGGTGATTACGGAGGAGGAAGCGCAATCTTATCTCGATCGCTATTTGGAACTGATGGAACAGCTAACAGAAGCCGCGAAAAGTTGGTCAACTGTTGAGGCGATCGACTCTGCTGATGGCGAACCATTGCCAAAAGTGCAAGTATCTGTTAAAATAACTGCCTTTTATTCCCAGTTCGATCCGTTGGATGAGAAAGGCAGTCAGGAAAAAGTGAGCGATCGCATTCGCATTCTATTACGCCGCGCTAAAGAATTAGGTGCCGCCGTTCACTTTGACATGGAACAATATGCCTACAAAGACCTAACTTTGAGTATCCTCAAACAGGTTTTGTTGGAAGATGAATTTCGTTCTCGCACGGATATTGGAATCACAATTCAAGCTTATTTACGCGACAGCGAAAAAGATTTGCGTGATTTGATTGCTTGGGCGAAATTGCGCGGTAATCCGGTAACTATCCGTTTGGTGAAGGGTGCTTATTGGGATCAGGAAACTATCAAATCAGCCCAGAGAGATTGGCCTCAACCAGTTTACAATGATAAAGCGGCAACCGATATCAACTATGAGAAAATAACTCAGTTGATGTTGGAGAATCACGAGTATATTTATTCGGCAATTGGTAGCCATAATGTTCGCAGTCAAGCGCGGGCGATGGCAATTGCCGAAACTTTAAATGTACCTCGTCGCCGCTTTGAAATGCAAGTCCTTTACGGGATGGCAGATAAACTGGCAAAATCAATCGTGGATCGCGGTTATCGCGTGCGAGTTTACTGTCCTTATGGGGATTTAATTCCCGGTATGGCATATTTGATTCGCCGACTGTTAGAAAATACTGCGAATAGTTCTTTCTTGCGACAAAGTTTGGAAGAACGACCAATCGAGGAATTATTAGCGCCACCAACGCTAAAAAATGGGAAAATTGATTCTCAAGCAGAATTTACTAAAGTCTTCCCTAATGTAGCCGATACCGATTATGCCGATAAGGAAGAGAGGGTCCGATCGCAGCAAGCAATCCAAACCGTTCGTCAACAACTCGGTAAAACATATTCACCTTTAATTAATGGTGAATATGTAAACACATCACAAACTGTTGATTCTGTCAATCCTTCCAATCCCAGCGAAATAGTTGGCAAAATCGGATTGCTTAGCGTCGAACAAGCAGAACAAGCAATTAAAGCAGCAAAAGCAGCATTTCCCGCTTGGCGAAAAACCCCTGTACGCGAACGTGCAGGCGTATTGCGGAAAGCAGGAGAATTAATGGAAAAACGCCGCGCTGAATTAACTGCTTGGATGGTTTTGGAAACAGGAAAACCAGTGCGCGAAGGCGATGGCGAAGTTTCGGAAGCGATCGATTTCTGCCGCTACTACGCCGATGAGATGGAACGTTTGGAACAGGGATATAACTACGATATTCCTGGCGAAAATAACCGCTATAACTATCAACCGCGTGGAATTTCCCTGATTATTTCGCCTTGGAATTTTCCCTTGGCTATTCCTACGGGGATGACAGTTGCTTCCTTAGTGGCGGGAAATTGTACGCTTCTGAAACCAGCGGAAGTTTCCTCTGTAATTACAGCCAAATTAACGGAAATTTTGATCGAAGCTGGGGTTCCTAGTGGCGTATTCCAATACGTACCTGGCAAAGGTTCCACTGTCGGTTCTTACATGGTGAAACATCCCGATGTTCACATGATTACCTTCACTGGATCTCAAGAAGTTGGTTGCCAAATTTACGCAGATGCGGCGATTTTACAACCCGGACAAAAACATCTGAAACGAGTGATTGCTGAGATGGGTGGCAAGAATGCGATCGTCGTTGATGAAAGTGCAGATTTAGATCAAGCAGTTGCGGGTGTAGTGCAATCGGCTTTTGGTTATAGCGGTCAAAAATGTTCTGCTTGTTCGCGAGTAATTGTGTTGGAATCTATCTATGATGTGTTTGTACCGCGTTTAGTTGAAGCTACTCGCAGTCTGAACGTTGGTGCAGCAGAAAACCCTAGCACAAAAGTAGGCCCTGTGATAGATGCGAATGCCCATAAACGCATCAAAGAATATATCGAGAAAGGGCGTCAGGAAGCAAAAGTTGCGCTGGAAATGTCTGCACCGGAAAACGGCTATTTTATTGGGCCGGTAATTTTTTCGGAAGTATCTCCGACGGGGATAATTGCCCAGGAGGAGATTTTTGGCCCAGTATTGTCTGTAATTCGGGTGAAGGATTTTCAGTCAGCAATTGATGTTGCTAATGGTACGAATTTCGCCTTAACTGGTGGTTTGTATTCGCGTACTCCTTCCCACATTGAAAAGGCGCAAGCTGAATTTGAAGTGGGGAATTTGTATATCAATCGGGGGATTACTGGTGCGATTGTGTCGCGTCAACCTTTTGGCGGATTTAAACTTTCTGGTGTTGGTTCTAAAGCGGGTGGCCCGGATTATCTGCTACAATTCTTGGAACCTCGTGCGGTGACGGAGAATATTCAACGTCAAGGTTTTGCACCGATTGAAGGTGCAGAATAAGAGTAGGATAAAAAGTAGATTTGCTGACAAATCTACAAAATATCTGTAGGACTTACGCAAGTGTCATAAAAGAAGGGCTGATTTTTAAGGTACGTTGTTGCGCTTTAGCGCTAAAGCGCGACAACGTACTTCTGAATGTGCCAATTGCGTAAGTCCCGATCTGATTAATAAAGAGAAGTTTTGTCAGCCAATCAAGGCCCTATTTGTTTGTGATTAGAGTGTCAGTAAAAGTAGAGTCGGAATATAAGTGAGAATAGAAAGTAGCTGAAAGATGATACCAACTGTAGAACAAATGCTTGCCTGTGTGCGAGTCTGCCAAACTTTGTCTAACTTCTATAGTGACATCCACTTATTCCGTTATGACGAAAAGCGGGAGGAGATTTACATTCTAGCTGGTGATACAATAGGTATCACAATATTTAGAAACGGACACTGGGAGTTTGATGATGACGCTGAAGCCTAACTTTCAACAGATGAGTCGAAAAGAACTCAGAACTTATGTCCTGGCTCACCGGGAAGATGATGAAGCTTTACGAATCTATATGGATCGCCTGCACAATGAGTCAGGCATAATCCGACATACGGGAGGGTTAAATGAAGAAGATTTTAATCAACTAGAACAACTGATTGAAAGACGAGTGGGGAATGGTAATACGTAGCTTGTAGTTCGTCTGAGGGCTGGCTCAGTTTTTGAAGTTATAAATGAAATTATCCCATCAAGAAACTGGTATTATTAAATGAAAATGGTCGAAAGGTTAACCTAATCTGGTGCGATCGGTGACTCAGAGCGAGAAAGACAACCAGTTCAAGAAGGGTCTGCTAGTCCTGGGTATAATTTGGCTGGCGGGTGCGGTGTGCGATCGCATCTGGTTCGCCATCGACCATTCTATCCCAGCTTGGGATCAGGCAGACTACCTCACAGGTTCGTTAAACTACTGGCAAGCCTTACAACATCCCCAGTGGTTTTCCGGTGAATGGTGGACGAGTTTTTGGCAACTCACCTCCAAAGTCCCGCCTTTTACCTATATTGCCGCAGGTATTATCCAAAATATATTTGGCACTGGTGCAGATAAAGCTACACTTGTCAACCTCTTCTTTAGCGCTATTCTATTAGTCTCCGTTTATGGTTTGGGCGTAGAATTGTTCAGCGTTGAAGTCGGGTTATTGGCGGCGGCGATATGTCAGGTTTTGCCGGGATTATATAGATTTCGCATAGATTTTTTATTGGATTATCCCCTGACATCCGTTGTCACTTTAAGTTTCTATTGCCTTAGTGTTTGGAAGGGAATAGCCAGAAAAGCAGAGGAACAAAATACTACTTCCCCCACTCTCCCCCTCTCCCACTCTCCCACTCTCCCACTCAGCACTAAAGCCGAAGCACTCAGCACTCAAAAATGGTTTTGGGCAGCTGCATTTGGTATTTCTTTGGGCGTCGCTTTAATGGTGAAGCAAACAGCCCTATTTTTCCTGCTAATACCAATAGTTTTGGTAATAAATGACGATTTTAGTAATTTCTGGAAAAACTTAGGATTAAGAATTAAAAATCAGCCTTCTTCTATTTTTAATGCAATTGAAAGATTAGCTCAGCTATTAGGTGCTTTGTTGTTGTCAGTGTTAGTATTTGGCCCTTGGTATCGCACGAATTGGCTTCTAATGCTGACAGCTGGGAAACGAGCTACTATAGATTCGGCGATCGCAGAAGGCGACCCAGCCCTCAATACCCTCGATGCCTGGATTTTTTATTGGAAAGATTTACCATACATAGTTTCTTGGCCTCTGTTGCTAGTACCCATCGTCGGTTTACTACTTTATCTGGGTAAGTTAGCCATTAGAGGGGTAGAGCAGCTACGTAGGAAAACAGCTGAGGAAGCAGAGCCGCTACGGAAAATAGCAGCGGAAAATAAACAAATGTCAGCTTGGCAGGCCGAATTTAGGAAAACTGGCAAGATGCCGCCCGAATTTAGGAAAGCAGCGGCGGAGATCGAAAAACAAATGTCAGCTTGGCCGCCCGAATTTAGAAAAACAGCAGCGGAGATCGAACAACAGCCAGTTTTGCAGATCAAATTATGGCACAAAGTTATATTGTTAATTTTCTGTTGTATGTATTATATAAGTAAGCCACTTGGCATAAAAGCAGAGGATCGGGAGCGCATAGGTGCAGAGAGTAATAACTTTCGTCGATCGCCTATTAAATGGTTAGTTATATTTTTGGTGAGTGCCTATCTGCTTTGTTCTATAAATATTAATAAAGATACTCGTTATGTTTTGCCATATTTGCCAGTGCTGTCGCTGTTATTAGCTTACTGGTTAACGCTTTGGTCTGGGCGGTGGGCGCAACATATCCGCCGCAATACTATCGGTCTAGCCATCTTATTAATGTTGGCAAATATTTATCCGATCGGAGGTAGCTCGATAACGCAGATTCTCAGTCCTCGCTTTCAGCATTATCCATATTTTGGTGCTGGGTGGCCGCATCAGCAGGTAATTGGGGAAATCATCAAAACTGAACCTTATCTGCGATCGACTTTAGGTGTCCTACCCTCGACACCAGAACTAAACCAGCACAACTTCAATTATTACGGAGCTTTAAGCAATTTTCAGGTTTATGGGCGTCAGGTGGGGACGCGAAAAAAACACCTACAGCAAGATGCACGCAGTCTCTCCTGGTTTCTCACCAAAACTGGCAATCAAGGGTCAGTTCCCAGCGAGGCGCAATCTGCGATCGTCCAAATTGTAGAACAAGGCGGAGATTTCCAATTACAGAAAACTTGGAATTTGCCAGATGAGAGTACTTTGAAGCTTTACCACAGCCGAATTCCCCCGGTACAAGTAAAGCAGGAGAGAATTTCTGAGTCCCAAATCCAAAATCTAAAATTGAATCGAGTTATAGTACCAGATCGATCGCCACCAGGAGTTCCAGTTCCCGTCGTCTACGATTGGTCTGGCCCCTGGAATCAATTGCGATCGGGCCTGGTAGTGTTAACTTGGCGCAACTTAGGTGTTTCGCCTGCACAAGCAACGAAGCAAAAACAGTGGTTGCATGACCATGCTATCGCGATGGGAAATTTGCATCCGGGTAAGCGCGTCCCAACAGACAGTCAGCCTTTTCAAGTAATCGAACGAACGGCGATGCTTCCGCCCGCCAATCTCGTCCCTGGAATTTACACTTTAGAGGCAACTTACCTAAATCGACAAACTGGTGAAAGTTATCCTATCCCAGTACCGCCTGTCACCTTGAAAATTGACCCAACTGCGAAGCCAACACCCGCACCGGAATTAGATTTACTCACTCAATTACGGACTTTAGCAGTTAAATTACCCCAAGGGCCAACAGCACTCGATCCCGTCTTTGACCAAACTGGGCGAATCAACCAGTACGATCCGACTCAAGATTATCTGATTCAAGCTAGCAAGACACTAAATTATCGATTGCAGCAGTCACCGCAAAACCTAGACTTGGCTTATGCTTTGGCCCTTGCGAAGGTGTTGCGGCGACAGCCAGCAGGTGCGATCGCCGCCTTGTCACGAATCACCAAACTGGACTCCCAGAACCCCTACGCCTACGCCTATCTCGCCTTTGTCCACCTGTACGACTGGCATCCCAAAGCAGCCCAAAACGCCCTCAAGCCCGCTCTAGCTCTCAACCCCAATCTACCAGAACTCCAAGCACTCAGTGGTGTTGCCGCACTCATGCAGGGCAATGTGGTAGCAGCTTGGAATTATTTCAAAATATTAACTTTTGCTAAGTAAGTAGCTTAATTTTTTTCTTTAAAAATGGACTTTTTTATACTAAACGGTCTTTCAACAATCGAAAAATTTTAGTACTTATAGCTAGGGGCTAGGGGCTAGGGGCTAGGGGCTAGGGAAGAGGGAAGAGGGAAGAGGGAAGAGGGAAGAGGGAAGAGGG
>NZ_JAIQZN010000169.1 GCF_023333585.1 Argonema antarcticum A004/B2 | reverse complement strand
CTCCTTGTCCCCCTTGTCCCCCTTGTCCCCCTTGTCCTCCTTGTCCCCTACATCACCAACGGGTTTTGACCACACCCAGTCCACTGAGCGTGGACTTGAGCTATTAGCCCGGAGATTTAAACCCCTAGCGGGCTTTCGAGAAAGGTGCAAGATGTGAATAAATCTACGGGCTAAAAGCTGATCCCAAAAATCTTATTTATCTGTGTTACCTACAGAAAATCTGCATCTTCATCTGTGTTCATCTGTGTTCATCTGTGGTTAAAAATCCGAAAATATTACTTTTCGGATCGGCTAAGCCATACTCAGGGACATCAACTCATCTGCCATCTCGAAGTTAGCCGTGACGTTTTGGACATCATCCAACTCTTCCAAGGCATCCATTAATTTTAGGAGCGATCGGGCCTGCATTGGATCTGTAACTTCCAGGGTATTGCCGGGAATCCAACGCAATTCTGACTCGCTGACTGCAAAACCCTTTTCCTTTAAGGTTTTGCTGAGGTTTTCCAGGTTGGCGACATCGGTAAACACCTCTGCACCCTCACCTTCCTCCTCATCTGTCGTCAACTCGTAGGAATCGGCCCCACCTTCGAGGGATGCCTCCAACAGGGCATCTTCATCAACCGAACCGCTGATAATGCAAACGCCTTTTTGGTCAAACATCCAGCCAACACAGCCGGTTTCACCGAGATTCCCGCCGTATTTGCTCAAAGCTTCTCGCAGTTCGGCTGCTGTGCGATTGCGATTATCTGTGAGGGCTTCTATAACGATCGCGACGCCACCGGGGCCATAACCCTCGTAGCGGATCGCTGACCAACTATCGCCATCGCCTCTATTACCAGCACCTTTTGCGATCGCTCTAGAGATGTTCTCGTTGGGAATTCCAGCTGCTTTCGCCTTGTCGATCGCGGTACGCAGCTGAAAATTTGCCTCCGGGTCTGGCAGCCCCGTGCGTGCAGCCACAATCATTTGCCGCGAAATTTTGGCGAAAATTTTACCCTTGACAGCATCCACTCTTGCCTTCTGTCGCTTGATGTTCGCCCACTTACTGTGTCCAGCCATAGACGCAATTTCAGACAAATACAACTAATGTCTTAGATCCAATCTAACAGCATAGCGAGATTGGCCTGTCTGTAGATCTTTTGCTGTTCTAAGCACGACGAATTGAAGCTCAATCCAGAGAAGCAGTAAGTAGATGGGCATAATTAAACGTAAAACTCCAGGCCATTAGAAACCGGGTTTCTGGGTGTTCAGTTTATTTATGCCCACCTACTTATCAGCTGTGTAAGTTTAAACTTTTTTCAGATCTTGTTTTGAGCGGTAGTAAACTATTGCGCCCGTATCTGAAACAAAATGGCAGGTAAGATACGATCGCACAAAAGAACGCAGGATTGACTCACCAGATTCTCGATAGTAATCCCCCAAAATCGGTTTTAGCGCCTCAGTAGCCGTCTTCAAATGATAGTGGGGAATGCTCAGAAACAGGTGATGAGCTACATGAGTGCCGATATTGTGGTGAATATTATTGATCAACCCATAATTGCGGTCAATTGTAGACAAGGCACCTTTGAGAAAATACCAGTCTTTGCCGCGATACCAGGGGATATCCGATTCTGTATGGTGCAGAAAAGTTACCAAATCCAGCCACATTACAAAAACCACATACGGGCCGAAATAGTATTTCAGCAGAAACAACCAGCCATATTGATAGGTTAAGTAGCCCAAAAAGCCTACCATCAATGTCCAGCATACAGTGCTGGTAATTACATCCCATTTTTCTGTCGGTCGAAACAGAGGACTATTAGGAAGAAAGTGGGAGCCTTTTTTTCCAGGAGAACGTTTAAACAGATATAGCGGATAGGCAATCAGCAACACCTCAAAGCGGAACAGTTTTTCATACCAAGGCATCTGCCGATATTGGCTTTCGGTCACGGGATACCAGCTTTCATCGGTATCGATATTGCCAGTATTTTGATGGTGAGTTCTGTGGCTGATGCGCCAGCCGTGGAAAGGAACGAGTATGGGAGTATGAGCTAAATGTCCAATCCAATTATTCAGCGATTTGCTTTTAGAAAATGAACCGTGACCGCAGTCGTGTCCCACCACAAACAATGCCCAAAACATGGTTCCTTGCATTAGCCAGAATACAGGCCAGAACCACCAGGAGTCCAGGTAATGAGCTACTGCATAGAGAAGGCTAATTACAGATACATCCAGAAAAAAGTAGGAAAGTGATTTCCAGGCAGATGGCTGAAAACATTCGGGGGGAATCGCAGATTTCAATTGCTGAAGGGTAAATGGGAGTTCAGCCCCATCTTCGGAAGATTCTGCTTTTGGAGAAGCGTTTAACTTGACTAAGTTGGATGGCACGAAGTTTTAGATTTTCCTGGACTTTAGATAAATGGCATTATTCTATAGTTAGGCAATTATTGCAACAATAGGCAACAAAGCTGATTAGTCAACAGTAAAGTTGCTGGGAACTGGTATTAAAAAACCACAATATTACTACGGTTGATTTGTTGGCAGATTGTATGGTATTAGGCGATCGCTACGGCACGAGTGAGCCTGGTAGCATAGACAATACCGAAATCGGTCAAACCCTTACTGTTCAAAGATTTCGGTAGCCGTGTCAGCCGATTCATCTGCTTACCCTTCGGGAAGGATGAGCCTACATCCTTGTTGATCTGCTTTCATCTGCGGTAAAAACTCAGAGATTCGTATTTTTGCAATAAGTCTAAGAATCGCTCTATCCCCAGACAATTTGCATATTAAGAACAAAACCAGGTAAGATATCTTCTCCCGATAATTCTGTCGGAGATTCCAGCACTTCTACAGCTTGTCCTTGTCGATAAATTTCAACTAGGCGTGTTTTTCGGTTAATTAACCAACCGAGTTTTACTTCGTTCTCCATATATTCTTGCATTTTAGCTTGCGTTTCTTTTAAAGTATCAGTCGGTGACATTAACTCTAAAACAAAATCTGGTGCAATTGGCGGAAATTTCTCTCTTTCTTCGGATGTAAGTGCATTCCATCTATCTTGTCTTATCCAAGAAACATCGGGAGACCGATCGGCCCCGTTTGGTAGTTTGAAACAAGTTGAGGAATCGAATAATTTTCCCAGCTTAGTTTGTCGATTCCAAATAACGAAATCTCCCGCTATTTCAATATTGCGGTTTCCAGTTTCTCCACCTGTAGGCGGCATAACAATTAGTTCTCCTAGCTCGTTGCGTTCAAATTTAACATCAGGATTTGACCGACAAAGTTGATAAAATTGGTCGTCGGTTAGTTTGATAATAGGATTCAAGTTTACGGTCACGGCAGTCATAGGTGTTTTGGCGATTGCTAATGTTTAATTTCACCTTATCCCCAAACAATTTCCATATTGAGGACAAAACCAGGTAAGATATCTTCTCCCGATAATTCTGTCGGAGATTCCAGTACTTCTACAGCTTGTCCTTGTCGATAAATTTCTACTCTGCGTGTTTTTCTATTAATTAACCAACCGAGTTTCACTTCGTTCTCCATATATTCTTGCATTTTAGCTTGCGTTTCTTTTAAAGTATCAGTCGGTGACATTAACTCTAAAACAAAATCTGGTGCAATTGGCGGAAATTTCTCTCTTTCTTCGGATGTAAGTGCATTCCATCTATCTTGTCTTATCCAAGAAACATCGGGAGACCGATCGGCCCCATTGGGCAGTTTGAAACAAGTTGAAGAATCGAATACTTCACCGAGTTTAGTTTGGCGATTCCAAATTCCGAAATCAACAATAATTCCAGCATTACATCTTCCAGTTTCTCCACCTGTAGGCGGCATAACAATTAGTTCTCCTAGCTCGTTGCGTTCCAATTTAACATCAGGATTTGACCGACAAAGTTGATAAAATTGGTCGTCGGTTAGTTTGATAATAGGATTCAAGTTTACGGTCACGGCAGTCATAGGTGTTTTGGCGATTGCTAATGTTTAATTTCACCTTATCCCCAAACAATTTCCATATTGAGGACAAAACCAGGTAAGATATCTTCTCCCGATAATTCTGTCGGAGATTCCAGTACTTCTACAGCTTGTCCTTGTCGATAAATTTCAACTCTGCGTGTTTTTCTGTTAATTAACCAACCGAGTTTTACTTCGTTCTTCATATATTCTTGCATTTTAGCTTGCGTTTCTTTTAAAGTATCAGTCGGTGACATTAACTCTAAAACAAAATCTGGTGCAATTGGCGGAAATTTCTCTCTTTCTTCGGGTGTAAGTGCATCCCATCTATCTTGTCTTATCCAAGAAACATCGGGGGAGCGATCGGCCCCATTGGGCAGTTTGAAACAAGTTGAAGAATCGAATACTTCACCTAGTTTAGTTTGGCGATTCCAAATCACAAAATCAGCATTCATTTCTGAATTACGTTTTCCAGTTTCTCCACCTGTAGGCGGCATAACAATTAGTTCTCCTAGCTCGTTGCGTTCCAATTTAACATCGGGATTTGACCGACAAAGTTGATAAAATTGGTCGTCGGTTAGTTTGATAACGGGATTCAAGTTTACGGTCACGGCAGTC
Organism: Argonema antarcticum A004/B2; assembly: GCF_023333585.1. Taxonomy (GTDB): domain Bacteria; phylum Cyanobacteriota; class Cyanobacteriia; order Cyanobacteriales; family Aerosakkonemataceae; genus Argonema; species Argonema antarcticum. The sequence continues at coordinate 3,768 of NZ_JAIQZN010000169.1, read as the reverse complement.
ATAGGTTTCTCGCGTTGTTTCCTTTACAATCTGGCAGCGAAAATGGCAGCACCGATCAGTCCTACTTGCGGATTCAAAATTATATGTAACGGCACTTTTTGGAGTAGCGAGCGCATTCTTCCTTTATTGGTAAAAGCGTGAATAAAACTTCCTTCTAGCATCAGCGGTAAATTTTTGGCAGCGATCCCACCGGCAATATAAAGACCGCCATAAGGTAGAAGTTTAAGAGCGAGATTACCTGCTTCTGCACCGTAGGCTTCTACAAACATTTCCATCGTCTGTTCCGAGAGGCGATCGCTTTTTGCTAAAGCCGCTTTGGAAATGACAGCTGCTGGATCGACCGTCTTCTCAGTCTGTCCAGCTTCTTGTTCCCAAGTTCTAATCATCTCCCCGATTTCTGGCGATTCAGATCCAATTTTCCGATCTCTTGAAAACTGGTAAATCGCCACAATACCTTGACCGGAAATAACTCTCTCGACGGAAATTCGGTCAATATTATGCTTATCTCGCAGATATTTTAATAGCTCGAATTCTAACTCCGATCGTGGTGCAAAATCAGCGTGTCCGCCTTCCGAACTAAAAACCTGATAGCTGTCTCCGTTGGGGATTAAAAATCCTTGTCCCAATCCCGTCCCAGCACCAATTACGGCGATGGGGGCGTCTGGCTGAGGTTTGCCAATTTGCAAGGTGTGCAAGTCTGATTCAGCTAGTCCCAGAACTCCATAACCAACGGCGGCAAAGTCGTTGATGAGACTGATGGATGCTATTCCCAGTTCTTCTTCCAAACGTTTGGTGTCGAGTGACCAAACCAGATTAGTCAGTTTTGCGGTATTGTTGACAACAGGGCCTGCGATCGCAAAACAAGCCTTTTGCGGTACGGGCGTATAGCCCAAATGCTCGGTAGCCGCCCCAAGAAATTCCTCCACTATGGGCACCAAATCTCGATAGTCGCGACTGGAATAAGTCGCCTCATCCAAGCTATACATCGATCCCTCTGCTGGCTGTTCAACCAATCGCAGAATAGTCTTGGTGCCGCCGATATCCCCTGCCAATAACAATGTCATAAATGTAGTGGGAACGGATTACTTTTTCAGTTTCGCTCAAGTCGGAGGTATCCCCGACCCTGCTTACTCAAACCAAACGATCGTAGAACCGTTTTGGTACTGCCGATATCCTCTGCCAGAAATAAATCGAGTGATTTAATGGAACCGGATAACTTTCTCTGTTTGGTTCAAATGAGAAGTATCCCCGTTGAGTTCCATCACCCATTCTCGATCGCTACGGACGATTTTGACCAAACAGCACAGGGTCGCGTTGATTTCCGGTTCGGTTGTGACACCCAGCAATCCCATTGTCGTACCGATCACCGATGCGCCATGCCCCACCAGCAGGATGCTTTCTGGAAACTCATCTGCAAGGCGTCTAGCAGTTTCACCGGAGCGTTGCATTGCTTTTTCCCCTGTTTCGGGATATTCAGCCGCAACGCCTCTGGGTGCGTGCGAGAGGTCAATTCTAGGAAATTGCTCGTGCAATTGTGCCAGGGAGAGTTTTTCTGGATTCGATTCCATCCACTTAGGATTTAACCATTCGCTCAATCCCGGTTCGAGTTTGATTGGCAAATCCAGCGCTTCTGCCACTTGGTTGGCGGTTTGCACGGTTCGCAGAAAGGGGGAAGCGAAGATATGGGCGATGTTTTCTGCTTTGAGACGTTGCCCCAGTTGATATGCTTGGATGACGCCATCATCGGAAAGGGGAGGATCGTAGCGGCGTTCTGCGCTTAAGAACCAATCGGGGTTTACGAAGTCGAGACGGTTGCCGTGGCGGGCGATCCAAACTGTTTGGGACATGATCCAATTTTAGATTTTAGATTTAGGGTTGCGATCGCTAACTAAGCAGAAGTTTCGGTATCCTCTAAGTAGTGGGCATAATTAAACGTAAAACTGCTAGCCCAAGAAACCCGGTTTCTCCAAGAAACCGGGTTTCTGGATGTTCAGTTTATTTACGCCTACCTACTTATAATTAATCTTAGTGTAGTCCACTCATCTGTTCCACAATGTCGTGCGGCACTGGTAAGCACGGTCTGATTTCACGACTTAGTGACTGAACGATCGCTTCCACTAATAATAGGCGATCGCTTACCGATAATTTGGATGCCTCGTTCGTTAGTTCTTGCAAATTCATGCTTTTTCCTTTCCTCATTTTAACTCAATACTAACATTAAGTGAGAGTCTGGTTATGAAAACACATCGTTTAGAAACGACTTTAACCGAGAATGGTACTCTAACCTTAAGTGATTTGCCTTTTCAAGTCGGTGATGCTGTTGAGGTTATTGTTTTAGAACGTCATCCCCATCACCCGGAATCAAATCCCTATCCTTTGCGTGGGAAGCAACCCTACCGCTATGACGATCCAACTGAGCCTGTAGCTTTGGAAGATTGGGAAGTGCTGCAATGATTATACTAGATACTCACATCTGGATTATTTTTAAAGTCTTTTAAGCCATTCGGTTAAAGCTAGTTCGACTAAAAAATTAATACAATCTATATCACCCAAAGGAGGATATACATCTTCTTCTGTACCCAAATATAAACGGATGTATTGTTCAATGCTCCAATACTGATTAGCAGAATGAGAACGAGACTCCTTTGGTTTGTAGGCAACATAGGAATATTGATCGATATGACTAAGAAATGAATTTCTGGGAAACGATTTACTCGAAATTATCATTCTACCGATTCTGTTAAAGCTATTAATTTTATTTAAATCCGGCGAAATGGGCAGCCATAAAATTAGGCGTGGAATGATTAAATTCTTTCTATATGTAGATTTTTTGCCCATGATTTCAGCACATGGTTTACTCTTTCCTTTACCATAGCTAATACTTCCTGATTCAACTTCTTCTTGCATTCGTTTATCAAAGGTAAGTATTTTTTGCCGCATACGCAATAACAATTGACTATCAGCATCTGAAAATTTAGATAAGAGATTAAGAAGCGCTCTGGGAGGCCCAGGTATATTATCATAATTACTTTCTCTTTCCTGATAAGAAATCTCTACTTGCCAAACTTTATTACTATCCACATCCTTTAACTGTAAATAAAACTTTTCCCCATCTGCAAAAATTTGAAACTGTAAAAATTGTACAGACAGGTGGTTATACTTCCTATCTGTAAAGTTATCTCTATGAAAACTTGGTGCGATCGCAATTAACCCAATAGGTTGCTCATAGTCCACTTCCTCATTAAAAGGCATCTCCTCCCGCAAAGCATGATAATAACGAGTGAGCTGCTGAACAACATATCGATCTTCAACATTTTTCAACTCCAGCACCACTAACTGTTTATTCTCACCCAGTGCTAAGATGTCACAAAATTGACCCTTAACGGTGTGTTGCCGTTTCAGAGGCGTTAATCCGAAGATCTGAGTTAAATTAGCCCAAACGAAATCTTCTAGGGCGGCTTCATTCTCAAATTCCCAGCCTGTCCCAGTTTTCCTTAAATTGACGTAACTTATCATATTGCCCCTGTTTGGTGAACTTTGCTATCTTAGTATTCCCGCATAAAAACTTGATTTAACTTCATGGTGCGAAACATAGAGATTCGCATCCTCACCCAGGGGGACTTTGCTTGTATATAGGGATTTGCGCTTGGATGAGGGACAGGATTTTTGGCGTACTCTCCCACTCTCTCACTCTCCCACTCTCCCACTCTCCCACTCTCCCACTCTCCCACTCTCCCACTCTCCCACTCTCCCACTCTCCCACTCTCC
>NZ_JAIQZN010000168.1 GCF_023333585.1 Argonema antarcticum A004/B2 | reverse complement strand
CATATCTCTTGTTTTTCAAAAAGTTCAATTTTTCATCCCCAAATCAGCTTCTTAAATCAGTTTGTGAGAAATGCGGGAATACCGACTCATCCCCACCTGGTTAAATTGCTCGATGCCTACCGTCCCCAAAGCGGTAAAATATACCTGTTTCCCGGTCGGCACGGTCGAGGACACATTAACCCCAGAGCGGCGGCTTTGATTTTGAAACAAGCCTGTGAAAGAGTAGGGTTAACTGGTGTCAGTACCCATAGCTTCAGACGCACAGCACTCACATCCTTATCGAGTACAGGAATCACGTTACAAACACTCCAGGCAATTTCAGGACTTGAAAGCGTGGCGGCGCTTCAGAAATACTTGGACAAGAAAGAAGTTCAGTTATCAGATGCGATCGCATCGCTGAAGTTTTGACTTTCCGCTGTATCGGGGAGTGTTGAAAAACTTGGTGATAAAACTGGTTCAACCAATAAAGTAATGCCACATCTGCCTGTCACATAAACAATCTCCCCCGGTATCAGACTAACTTCCTTTACGCATATCGCAGGCCACCAAGACCCTTGAAAGCCGACTCGACCTCTCTTTTGAGGTTGTATTGTCTGCTCTACAACTGCTCTTTTCTCCAGTAACTCTTCGAGGTTTAGGTCAAAAGCACTGCTTCCTAGAGTAGGATTTTCTCTGGGCTGGACTTTATTAGATCCAAAAGCATCAAACAGTTTGAATAGAGTAATGTTCATTGAGTATAACCCACTTTGAGGATAGAAATAATCTAACATAACCAATAGAAAATAGTTCGCAATGGTCATTGGAACTAGATTGTGAAATTCATTGTTATAAGCCACTAATTCAAGGTTTATTATTGGAACCCTTTGTTAATTGTCTATCTTGTTACCTAATCATTTAGGCAGCGCTTAATCTTACTTCAGCCCAATTTGCTACCATAAACTGACTGTAAAGCCCTGACGAAATCATCTGCCTCTTGGTTATTTCCATCTGATTCAGCAAAATACTTGTTAGCTAATCTGGAAATTCGAGGGATGGTGTACGAACAAACCGGAAACCGTCCGGCAGGACAATTATCACAGAGAGGTTTAGAATGTCTCGATCTAATTTTTAGTGTTAAATGCCAAACAATATAAAATTCCGTAATAAATCCCAATCTTAAAATTAACCCAACTATTGACCAGGGAGTTAACCAAAGACCAGCATAAACCAGAAAAACAACAGCCATACCCAAACAAAACCTAGCCCCTATCTTGTATGGTTTAAACTGAATTTTAATTTGCAAAATCGCTGGTATGTAAAGGCAAATGCCAACAAATAGTAAAACGTAAAAAGGTAGGGCAGTCAGAAATTTCAAATGCGGAAGCAACAACAGCCCAGCCCCTATTCCGCAGGTCATCATAGAGCAGCCTAAACATACGGGCATTTTTCCCAACCAAATCAGGTGATTGTGGTAATATGAGCAAGCGGGATGATGAGCTAAAAGCGGTACTCTTTCCAGATTATATGTAAAATCTGAAAAAGCCTTGTTAATGGGCAATTTATCTGGTTGATTATTGCCTAAAAGGACAAAAGGGGAATTAATTTTATCAAAGCAACTCATGCCGATTTCTTAAAAATTAATACAACGGTTGGTACAGCTTGATTGCAACAATTCGGCCTTGCCGATGGATAAGCAGTGACAAGTTCCCAGTTTTGTTGACCAAGTGCATTACACTCAGTATTAACTTTTTCCCAATCAACTACTCTAACGTTGTACTCGTATCTCATAGGGCTCTAACCGCAAAGTTGCTTACGTCCTAATTGGGTATGTAGATAGCTTAACCAGACTGCTAGTGAAAAAGTTCACAACAGCCGTTGGGAATTTGGTTGTGAACTTGATTGTTAACTTGGGTGCGATCGGCTACGATGCCAATAGGGTACTTAACTATAACTTCCGGTAATGGCATCTTCCTGTAATACTCCCTCCGAAGAATTTTCTGAAACTGGCCAAAGTTGGGACTTGGAAAGGTTGTACGCAGATTTGGCTTTTGCCAAGAAATTCTGGGCACCTCACACCAGAAAGGGACTGAGCGATACTGAAAAGGAGCATTTGCGAGGTTTGCTCTGCGGCTATAATCCCGATCAAATTGCGGGAAAGCTGCAAAAAAACGCTGCTGGAGTTAGATCAGCATTGACTAACACCATATATCGGTATGTTGAAACTCTGACAAAACGACCCGACAATAGCTTAAGCAGCTGGCAAGATGTAGTTGAGTGGCTGGCCGCTGAGTATAAAATTACGCCTTCTCATCCAGCTTCCCGGCAGAAAGCAGATTGGAACGGCGTGACAGATATTTGTAATTTCTACGGACGGCGAGAAGAACTGACGACATTAGAAGAATGGATGGTGGGAGATAACAGCCATCTGGTAGCCATTTTCGGTATGGGGGGAATTGGTAAAACGAGCCTGGCGATACGTGCAGCCAAACAGTTACAGGATAAATTTGAGTACGTTATTTGGCGAAGCCTCCACAATGCGCCACCTATTGAACAGTTGCTAGCAGATTTAATTCAATTTCTGTCTAACCAGCAGGAACCTAATTTACCAATTACTGCTGCTAGTGGCATTGAGCAGGTGATGGAGTATTTGCGATCGCGTCGCTGTCTGCTCATCCTAGATGAGTGGGAAGCAATTTTTGCTAGTGGAGAAGTAGCCGGAATATATGCAGAGGGATATGAGGAATATAGCCAACTAATCAAAAAGATTGGTAAAGAAAACCATCAAAGCTGTTTGCTCTTAACCAGCCGCGAATCACCCAAGGAAATGGATTTATTAAAAGAAGATAGTTTTCTAGTAAAAACTTTACAGCTAAAAGGTTTAATACCAGCAGAAGCAAGAGAAATTCTATCTAACAAGCATTTAACTGACTCGCAACGATGGGGAGAACTTATAGAGCTATATCGCGGTAATCCTTTAGCTTTATTAATGATTTCTTGTAGGATTAAAACTATTTTTAATGGAAGTGTTTCCCAATTTCTGTCTCGAAATACTATATTGCTAGACGAGAATCTAGAAGGAATTTTAGAACAGCAAGTCGAGCGTTTACCCATTCTAGAAAAAGAGATATTATACTGGTTAGCAATTGAACGCAAACCAGTTTTATTATCTAAATTACGCAACAATATACTATTACCCATGAGCGAATCAGAATCTATCGGAGCTTTAAATTCTTTAGAAAATCGTTCGCTCATTGAAAACAGAGTCGAGGCAGAAACAACGCTTTTCACGCTCCAACCCACTTTGATGAGGTATATAATCAAACAAGTAACAGAAGAAATATATCACGAAATTCGATCAGCAATTGGCAAGCAAACAACAGATAATTTAGAAATGTTGAGGAATTTGGCGATCGTCACCGAAGAAAATCAAGAAAGCGAAGTTTATCGTATGCAATCTCGCCTTATTGTAGCACCAATTAGAGATAAATTAATTGCATTTTTTAGAAGCGATCGCAAGCTAGTTATTCATCTGAACGAAATGCTCTCTATGCTGGCAGAGAAATCGGCGTTAGAAGTCGGTTATGCTGTTGCTAACGTGCAAAATCTACTGAACATACTGCCAAAACTGGATTCATAACGCTATGATTTGACTAATAACCCCTAAGTGTGCAGCCAGCAGTTATGAGCTACTACTGTATCAATCCGAACTGCGGACAACGCGAAAACCCTGAGAACTTAAGGTTTTGCCAAACCTGCGGTACTTCATTGTTCATTAACGATCGATATCGGTTGATCGCACCCCTACGAGAACTGCACGAAAATTATTTAAGTGAAGTATTTGAAGTAGAAGATTGGGAGAGTGACGGGGTAGATTCGGAAACCGTAAAGATTTTAAAGGTTTTAAAACCTACTAATAATCGCACTCTTATCCGGTTGTTTCGGCAAGAAGTAAGGGTTTTGATGTCTCTAAAACATCCGGGGATTCCTAAAATAGAACCGGATGGATACTTTACTTTTTCCCTTAATAAAAGTTAAATTACACTGCCTAATAATGGAGAAAGTAGAGGGGGTAAATTTAGAGCAGTGGGTAGAGGATAATAGCTCAATTTCCGAAGAATTAGCAATTAATTGGTTGCAACAAATCGCAGAAATTTTGGCTTTGGTACACCAAAAAGGATTTTACCATCGGGATATTAAGCCATCGAATATTATGCTAAAACCTGATGGTAAATTGGTATTAATTGACTTTGGCGCGGTCAGGGAGATTTCACCCACTTTATTAGGAAAAATTGAAAGCCGAAATGTCACACAAGTTGTTTCAAAAGGCTATACAGCACCGGAACAAATTCAAGGACAAGCAATTCCAAAATCAGATTTATTTTCCTTGGGACGTACCTTTGTTTATTTACTAACAGGAATTTCACCTACAGAATTGGAAGACTCCGAAACGAAGCACTTGATTGCTTGGAGAGAATGCTGTACTGGTATTTCAGAACCGTTGGCGGATTTGATCGATCGGCTGATAGCTACCTCGTCGCAAAATCGACCTCGAAATCCGCAAGACATTTTGAAATGGATAACCCAGATTCAGTTGGATGACGGAACTAAAATTAAAGAAAATTTACTAGAAGTAACTGCAATCGTTAACGAAAGAATTAGGGAAAACATATTATTTCGTCTGGGTAGAGCCAGTAAATTTAAATTTGGGTTGGCAGCATTGTCATTCTTAGGTTTTATCTCTTTTCGATTAGCTGCGCCTCAACTTGCTATTTCTTTCAACGATCGCGCTTATGATAATTATGTAGCTGATAAATTAGATAAGGCTCAAGTTAATATCAGCTTGGCACTCATGCTTAATCCGAATTTAGGCGAAGCTCATTATATCCAAGGACGACTTTTTGATGCTCGGCAAGATTTTTACACCGCTCGCTTGGAATACGAGAAAGCGATGGAAAGTGTACCGGATAAAGTATACAGCAGTTTAGGGAGATTGGAGATTATAGGAGGACATTATGCCGATGCGATCGCCCGACTGGAAAAAGGCTTGCAGTTAGTCAAGGAGGTAGATTCAAAATCTGCTTTGCACAAGAATATGGGTTGGGCATTATTGAAGCTAGGAAATAACGAACAAGCCTATACCCAACTGCAAAAAGCGATCGCACTAAATAGCGATCGCCCCTCTGCTTACTGCCTGTTAGCACAGGTACTAGAAGCCCAAGGTAATAAGGTAGGGGCGCTAGGCGCATGGAAAAGTTGCCTTCATAAATATGCTCCTATTGACAAACCCCTACCAGAAGTAAAAGACTGGACTGCCCAGGCAGAGCAACGTTTAGCGCCTCAAGCCGCTCAAGTTTTCGATCAAAAATAACGTTTAGGTGCATAAAAACTGTGGATAGCCTCCGATAGTTCAACAGAGGGAGGCAGAACCTTAAAGCTCGCAACTTCCGTTCTGCCCACCTCAGCATCCTGTTGAAATAAAATCGGAGTCAGAAATGCACAAACGACTTTCCTTATTAGAAATTGTACTAATTCCTCTGGCTATTGCCAACTTGGTCAGCATCATCTACTTGGAACCAAAAAATAATTCTGCGGTAGCAGCGCCCAATGCCGAAATTGTAAAGTCCGCAACCGCAAGCCCAAAGTGCCAATGCCCGAAGACACCCCCTGCTAACTGATACGATAAGGCTAGGGTACGTTATGCGATCTCCTGATTAATTTGGGGATAATATCTTAGACCCTAATCAATCGTAACCCAAAAAAGGAGATGTTTTTTAGGATACACAAATAGAAAACATCTTCTTTTTGTCCTACCTTCTATGATACAACTAAATTCGCTCGAATCTCAATTTGGTGAATGAAAAGGAAACTTGTTTTTATCACCCTAAGTCTAGGGCAATTGTATTACTTGCTACTAAAAAAATGATATTGGGTCTGTAAGCATTGAAGCTGTTTATGGGAGGTTTAGCCTAAATTGCTGCATAATCCTTGCCATTGGCATCGATACATCAATATATGTTAAGCAAGCTTAAAAAATTGTAGCTATCTGTGGTGTAGCTATACTTTTTGGGGAATACTGGAAGTATCCCTTTTTACTCCCGTTAAATACCTATCCCTGATTCAGATGAAGCATTGGAGGCACGAAATACAATTTACATCATCTGTGGAAAATTCATCAAAACGGTGTTTTTGCAAAAATCTAGCAGCGATAAGCTTATCTTATCAAAAGCTTAAACCTTAACTACCAAAGTTTCGCATATCATTTAAATAAAAAATCTCTAGTTATTGACCAGGGAAATGCAATGGGTAAATTAGTTGTAATTGAGATACAAAATAGTGATTTTGAGCAAGGTTTTCAAGTCATAATTATAATCGGAGAATGTGGTCGTAACCTTGGCGACGCTGAAGGCAATTTGCCAGATAATCCAGAGCTTTTTAATCTTTATAAGGAATGGCAGAAGTCTTATAAATCCCATCAAGCTAATTTTGAAAGGCATAAGCTAGAACCGATAAACAAAAAAGATTCTAATATTTCTTCATTTGATGTAAATGATAAAAGCGATAAACTGAAACAACAACTAAATCAATGGTTAGATTCTCCCGACTTCGGCGTAATCGAAAAGCTTTTCAAGCAGAAATTAAACGAATCAGAACAAATTCTTGTGATAGTTCGCACCGATAAAACAGAATTGCAGGAATTGCCCTGGCATTTGTGGTACATATTCGAGCATTACACAAATGCAGATGTGGCTCTTTGTCCAACTGTGAACAATTCTTCTACCCGGCAATGGAAATTATCAAATCATCCAGATAAAATTAGAGTATTAGCAGCCTTTGGTCAAGAAACAGAGAATGCTTTAAAAATAGATACAAAAACAAATTACGAGTTGTTAAAAAAATGTTTGTGTGATGTTAAAAAAACCATAGATATAGTTCCTATATTTATTTCAGATACCGAAAATTTGGGCTTTCGTTTGAGAGAAGAGAAAGCAGATATATTTTACTACGCGGGTCACAGTTGCAGCAAAAAAAATAGAAAAGGTGGTGAAATCGATGGAAAAAATATCAGGAATCTTACTAAAGCATTTAAAGAAGCAGTGGACAAAGGTTTAAAACTAGCTATTTTTAATTCTTGTGAAGGGTTAGGGATAGCAAATCAGCTATTAAAAGAATCACATATTCCCCACGTTGTTGTTATGCGGGAACCAATACAAGATAAGGTAGCTCATACTTTTTTAAAGTATTTTATTCAAAAATTTACTGAAGGAGACCCTTTACATTTAGCGTTAAAAAAAGCAAGAGAAAGGTTACACGATTTAGAGGAGGAACATCCTGGTGCTTCTTGGCTGCCAGTAATATTTCAACATTCAACTGAAGTTCCTTCTAATTGGTACAATTTTCAAACAACTTGGATCAAACATTATTTAGGAAAAATTTGCATAGGCGCGGCAGGATTGATTATCCTGAGTGGGATGATGGGAGTGATGGCATTACGTAAGCAAGCACCCCTCGATCAAATTGCGAAAAATAATACCGTTTCAATTAACGGTAAAAATCAAGGATCGGCAGTTATTTTCGCCAAAAAAGGTAAAACTTACTATGTTCTTACTGCTAAAAGTATAGTTAACCCTAAAGATAAATACAAGATTGTTACGGTAGACGGTAATGAACATATTGCCGCGATTGATACTAAAATTAACAAAAAAATATCAGGTATAGACTTAGTTATTTTACAGTTTGATAGCGATGAAAGCTACAGTATCGCTCGTTTAGGAAATTCTGATACAGCAAGGGAAGGTACAGCAGTTTTTCTTTCAGGCTGGTCAGAAATTGATGGCAGCGGGGAACAATCATATCATTTTATTGAGGGAGAAATTGCTAGTCGGCCTAAAACATTACTCAATGGCTATAGCTTGATTTATGGTAGTAATAGCCGTGAAGGAATGATTGGTGGCCCTCTAATAGATACACATGGCTGCGTAATTGGCATTCATGCTCTACGGGAAACTGAAGCTATACGAAATTTTGAATCTGCTCAAATCGGTCTTGTAAACAATGGGTTTAACCAAGGCATTTCAATGAAAAAGATTTTAGAAAAAATTTCTGAGCAAGACCTAGAAAAGGATTTAGGAAAAATGGATAAGGATTGTAAGTAAAAAGGATTATTTTATGCTCCAGAAAAGTACCAGATAGAAATTCAAAAGATATGCCTCAAAACTTCTCACAAGACTTTTCAAATCAAAATCTCCAAGGGCGCTTTTTTCAGGGGCAAAACCTGGCAGGCGCGAACTTTTCACGCTCAAATATCCAAGGAGCAAACTTTGCTAATGCTATTCTCACAAATGCAAACTTCAGCTATACTTTGCACGGTCATAGACCGTGCTTTTCAGAAAGCCAAAATTCTGGTAAAATATTTCTAGTAAAAATCCAGCA
>NZ_JAIQZN010000240.1 GCF_023333585.1 Argonema antarcticum A004/B2 | reverse complement strand
AATGAATCCTCAACATTTAAGAAATTGGTTTGCTAATTGCTGCTACTGTACCTCATAACAGCGGGAACCGCTGTAAATCACGATGAAACTGCAAAACAATATTGGGAGTAAAGGGAATATAACTATAGCTAGCGTGAATCGTATTCAGCACATCCCGATATCCCGCGATTTCCTGTTCTGAACGATCCCTTGGTGCTGTGCGTTCCGTTACTAATTTGCGAATTCGCCCCAGAGGAACAGTAATCCCTTCAATGCGGTTAGAAGATTCGGTACTTTGAATCATCGCAGCTTGGCGCAAAGTTTCTAGCACTTGTGGCGCTTGTTGCTTGTATAACTCCTGTTTGCCTTTGTACTCCCCAATCAGGCGAATCGTCTGGAGTAGTTTTTGGGTAATCGGTTGCTGGGTGAAAAAGGTCAGTTCAAAAGATTTCATAGATTAAAATGCCACTGTAATAGCCATTGAACGGCTATTGCCAATTATATAAGTATTTTTAATATAGGTACTACTCAGCGTTACAGTACCTATATTAAAGGGATTGTACCTCATTGCCTCTGTACTCGTTTCTGTCTAAGTTCTGACCAAGCTGCATAAACCTCGGCACCCGCTACGAGAAAGATATAGGAAACAATAACCTACCTCAACGAGGTTCTCATGGCGACAACACTAAACCAGATTGCACAGTATCTCGATAACCGACATTGGAAATACCACATTCAAGCGGCAGACTCCCGCATCATAACTGGAGTAATAGCAAATAACGTTGACCAACTGCCGATCGCGATCGCCCTCAAAGAAGACGGCGAGTACCTGGAACTAGCAGCACCCCAGTTACTCCAGGTGAAAGACCATATCTATAAAGGTCTGTTGTTCCAAACTCTTCTCGCTATTTCTTGGGAAGTCAAGATGTTGCGCTGGGAGTATGACCCACTGGATGGGGAAATTCGCGCTTCGATCGGGTTTCCCTTAGAAGACGCTTCTTTGACTGAACGCCAATTCAACCGTATTTTGAGCGGTTTAATCCAAATTGTCGATAAATATGCCATGCCGCGTCTGCAAGCGGTACTGGAAACCGGGATCGATCCAGCAGAGAAAGCTTTGGGCGAAAGATTATTGCTGACGCTGCAAGAGATTTTACCAGATGGGTCTTTGAATTTGTTAGAGCAAGCTTTGACCGATCGCAAAAAACGCGGGTTTGATAGTTAGTTGCATAAACTGTAGTGCTGCCAACGATGTAACTATAACAGGCTGACATCACCGAGGAGTAAGAACTCTAGGGTCTTGCGGCATAATGGGGTATAATGTAGCGATCGCTACATTATACCGGTAAAGAACAATGGACTTTCATCTA
>NZ_JAIQZN010000167.1 GCF_023333585.1 Argonema antarcticum A004/B2 | reverse complement strand
ATCTTTTTACTTTCATCTCTTGGATATAGGAGTTTAGACTAACCGCGCTTAAAAGCGCGGTTAGTCTAAACTCCAGTGCGTTAACGCACCCTACAAAAGCTGGAGATTACCAAGCGATATACAGCAGCTTTCAGGTGAGTGCGGTTCTCAGAAACCGGGTTTCTTGAAGAAACCCGGTTTCTGGGGTGTACATCATCCAAGCGCAAGCCGATATAATTGAGAAAGTTAGAGACATTATTGGGAGGCAGTCATGTTCGATCGCATTACCTTCGATCCGCAAATTATGGGAGGACGCGCTTGCATTCGCGGAATGCGGATTACCGTTTCTTTGGTAATCAGTTTGGTAGCAAATAGGATGAGTGTAGAGGAAATTCTAGAGGCTTATCCTTATCTAGAAGCGGAAGATATCAGCGCCTGCCTTGAGTATGCTGCTTTCTTGGCAAGTGAGGAAGTTCGTCCATTTAGCGGGAGTACAGTGTGAAATTTCTGGCAGATATGGGTGTTTCTCCTTTAACTGTTCAAGCACTGCGTCAACAGGGATATAATGCAGTACACCTAAATGAACAGGGACTAGATCGGTTGCCAGATCCAGATATTTTGGAAAAGGCGAGACAAGAGGATAGGATCGTTTTAACATTTGACTTAGACTTTGGCGATTTATTGGCTGTGAGTGCTGATGTTGCGCCAAGTGTAGTGATTTTTCGATTAAAAAATACTGTCCCAGGATTTGTTAGTGCAAGACTGCTGTTAGTTATTTCAGAGTGTGGTGAGGATTTGGCAACTGGGGCAATTGTGACAGTAGAAAATAATCGCTATCGAGTGAGACGACTTCCAATTTAGCTTTTGATATGGTAAATGGGTAATGGGTAATTTCAAACTTTATATTTGAGATTTAAAATCTGAAATTACCCAGTACCTACTACCCTAGAAATAGTCTTGAATCGCTTTTACATCCAGCGGTGCAGATTGCAAACGTGCGATCGCAGCAGCAGTAGCTTTGGCCCCGGCGATTGTGGTAATCACGGGCACTTTATAAGCTAAGGCAGTACGCCGCAACAACCGCGCATCAGTTGCTGCTTCTTCTCCAGAAGGAGTATTCAGAACGAGCTGAATCTTCTGATTTTTAATCGCGTCTACAATATGAGGACGCCCTTCGTGTACCTTCAGCACCAAACCGATCTTTTTCAAGCCATTTTCTTGCAAGACGCGACGAGTGCCATCGGTTGCGACAATATCAAAGCCTAATTCCATCAGTTCTTTTACTGCTGGAACTATAGCTATTTTATCGCGATCGCTCATCGATACAAACACCGTTCCCGACAACGGTAACCGCACTCCCGCCGCCAATTCTGCCTTGGCAAACGCCTTGCCGAAATCCGTATCAATGCCCATCACTTCCCCAGTCGATCGCATTTCTGGGCCTAGTAAAGTATCCGTACCGGGGAATTTATCAAAGGGCAACACCGCTTCTTTCACGGCAATGTGATTGGGTATAATTTCTTGAGTTAAACCCAACTCCACCAAGGTTTTACCTGACATAATTAAAGAAGCCAGCTTCGCCAACGGCTTGCCAATTGCCTTCGATACGAATGGCACCGTGCGCGACGCCCTGGGATTTGCCTCTAAAATGTAAACCTGCGGTGCATAGCCATAAGCCCCAGAAACGGCATACTGAATATTCATCAAACCAATGACATTGAGGGCTTTTGCTAACCGGATTGTTTGCTCGCGAATGGTTTGCAGAATCGCCGGAGATAGAGAAGTTGTTGGCAGGGTGCAAGCGGAATCACCAGAGTGAATTCCCGCTTGTTCGATGTGTTCCATGATACCGCCAATCACAACATTTCCGGTACTATCGGCGATCGCATCCACATCGACTTCAACGGCATTTTCCAAGAACTTATCAATTAGCACAGGTTTTTCCGGTTCAACCTGCACCGCCATCGTCATGTAACGTTCCAAATCCTTATCCGAGTAGACGATTTCCATTGCGCGTCCGCCCAAAACGTAGCTAGGACGAACAACTACCGGATAACCAATTCGCCGTGCAATAGTCAGCGCTTCCTGTTCAGAACGAGCAATTCCATTTGCTGCTGTCAGCAAATGCAGTTTTTGGACAATTTCATCAAACCGTTCTCGGTCTTCGGCAATGTCGATCGAATCGGGAGATGTTCCCCAAATCTTCGTGCCGAGTTCTGGATGATTGAGGAGTGCTTCTTGTAGTGGAAGTGCCAATTTCAAAGGCGTTTGACCGCCAAACTGGATAATAATTCCGATTGGTTTTTCCGTTTCGATGATATTGAGAACATCTTCTTTAGTAAGAGGTTCAAAATAGAGGCGATCGCTCGTATCGTAATCCGTCGAAACCGTCTCAGGATTAGAATTAACCATGATCGTCTCAAATCCCGCACCATGCAACGCATAGGCAGCGTGACAGCAGCAATAGTCAAACTCAATACCTTGCCCGATGCGATTTGGCCCACCACCCAAAATCATCACTTTTTGTTTATCGGATGGCAACACTTCCGATTCACCTTGCAACGGGTAATTGAGAGATACTGAATTTTCAGCATCTTCCCCACAACCCATTTCATAAGTGGAATAGTGATAAGGAGTAAACGCCTCAAATTCCGCCGCACAGGTATCTACAGTTTTGTAAATAGGCAGAACGCCCAAGCGCTGGCGGTACGATCGCACATCGTCTTCTTTGGTTTTGGTGGCAAAGGCAATTTGGCGATCGCTAAATCCCTGTTGCTTAATCGCAAACAACTCTTCTTTTTTCAGTTGTTCCAAAGGAGTGCGTTTCAGGAATTTCTCGGTTTCCAACAATTCCTTCATCTTATCTAAAAACCAAGGGTCAATTCCCGTCAGTTCATAAATATCTTCTACCGACATTCCCATCTGCATCGCGTGACGCACAGTGAAAATCCGTTCTGGATTCGGCGTCCGCAACTGGGCGCGGATTTGTTCCAAAGAAGCCAATTTTTCGGTTTTGTCGCAACCCCAACCAGCGCGACCCGTTTCCAAACTTCGCAACGCCTTCTGGAACGACTCGCAGAACGTCCGTCCGATCGCCATTGCTTCTCCCACCGATTTCATTTGCGTTGTCAGTATCGCTGGCGTTCCCGGAAACTTTTCAAACGCAAAGCGGGGGATTTTCGTTACCACATAGTCAATCGTCGGCTCAAACGATGCCGGAGTCTTTTTGGTAATATCATTATTAATTTCATCCAGCGTGTAACCCACCGCCAATTTAGCCGCAAATTTGGCAATGGGGAACCCAGTAGCTTTGGAAGCTAATGCCGATGAACGAGATACGCGGGGGTTCATTTCAATCACAATCATGTCGCCGTTCACCGGATTGACGGCAAACTGGATATTAGATCCGCCAGTTTCTACGCCAATTTCGCGGATAATCTTGATGGAGGCATCTCGCAGCCGTTGGTATTCCTTGTCGGTTAGAGTTTGAGCCGGTGCTACGGTGATGGAGTCGCCGGTGTGGATGCCCATCGGATCGAGGTTTTCGATCGAACAGATAATCACTACGTTATCTGCCAGATCTCGCATCACCTCTAATTCATATTCTTTCCAGCCTAACAGCGACTGTTCGATCAAAATTTGGGAAACCGGACTGGCATCTATGCCTACCTGGGCCATTTCTTCAAATTCTTCTTGGTTGTAGGCGATCCCACCACCTGACCCTCCCATCGTAAAAGCTGGTCGAATAATTAGAGGATAGCTGCCAATTTGGTGACCGATCGTCTTAGCTTCGTTTACATTGGAGGCGATGCCAGACGGACAGACACCTACCCCAATTTTTTCCATCGCTTGTTTGAACAGCTGTCGGTCTTCTGCTTTTTCGATCGCTTCCAGTTTAGCTCCAATCAATTCGACGCCGTACCGTTCCAAGACACCGTTTTTTGATAAGGCTACGGCTAAATTTAGCGCCGTTTGCCCGCCCATCGTCGGCAGCAGGGCGTCGGGACGCTCTTTGGCAATCACTTTTTCCACCATTTCCGGCGTCAGCGGCTCAATGTAGGTACGATCTGCCGTTTCTGGATCGGTCATGATGGTGGCTGGGTTGGAGTTAACCAGAACCACCTCGTAGCCTTCACTGCGTAGGGCTTTGCAAGCCTGAGTGCCGGAATAGTCGAATTCGCAGGCTTGGCCGATTACAATTGGGCCAGAACCCAATAGCAGGATTTTGTGGAGGTCGTTACGACGAGGCATAATGGTTGCTTTGGAGTAAGGGTGTGCAAATCCAAACCATTTTAAGGGGTTTCCTCCAGGTAGAAGCGGTTGTTTGACTACACTTTTCTAAGGTTCGATGACAATATGGCAATAATTGGTCATTGTCAGAAGGGGCTAGGGGCTAGGGGCGAGCGTTGAGGGAAGAGAGAAGAGGGGGAAGATTGCAAAATCCCACTCCTCCACTCCTCCACTCTCCCACTCTCCCACTCTCCTACTCCCCCGCTTCCCCTAGCCCCCAATCCCTTCTTGACTTTTGACTTTTGACTTTTGACTTTTGACTTTTCTTGACCCTAGCCCTATGCTAAACCTCGACGGCTTTATCCCAAACGAGATGATGCTTGCACAGCAACATCCTTTAGCTGAGAATCTGACGCAACTGCTTCCTGATGCCGAAGTAGTATCTACTAAGGAGATCTGGGAAATCCAGTTGCGCGATCGCATTCCCGGTATCCTAAAACGGCTGATTCCCCTCAATCCCCTTATGTCTTGGGAATACTGGTGGTGCGTTCCCGGCAGGATACTATTGCCTGAAGATGTCGAAGTTTTGCAAAGCGATCGGCCCAGACTTGAAGCTATCTTAGGCAAACTCGTTTGGCTGCTGGGCGGACACTGCTTTGGAGAGAATACTCGCTGGGATGGGGATTCGTCGCCGGTTTATGATTGGCAGCAGGTGCTAGCATTTGTGGAAGCCTGCGGAATAAAAGCCGACTTGCTGGATATCGATTTTCTGCCAACTGCGATCGAACCCACTCCCAACCTCTCACGCAACAACCGCAAAAGTACAGAAAAACCCCAAGAATATGTTGCCGTTGAACCAGCCCACTGGCACATTGAATTTTTCCAAATTCAACCCATAGAGGGAGGTTTTGAACTCGCTCTGCCCAAAAAATTATGCAGCTGCCAAATCTGGACTGGCAGACCTTTCATCAAAAACTTGCAAACAGGAGAAACTTTGACGCGCTATGACTTATGGGTTTCCAGCCCACACGATTTTAGTACGCCCTCTTGGTTTAAGTCATTGACCAGTACTTAACTCAGAAATACTATCATAGATGTTTCTTGCCTTCACGATTTCAAACCAAGGATAATTATTGCTACAGACTTGGCTTTTGGAGAACTAATTATGACAGCAGACACGGCAACAAGACCAAAAACTTTGGGCGACTTTGCTCATTTAGCAATTGAGAAACACTTTCACAAAACGATCAAGCACGAAGCCGATGTTCTCAAAGACAAAGATCCCGAAGCCTTGCACCAAATGCGCGTCGGTATGCGTCGCCTGCGGACAGCCGTAACGGGTTTTGCACCCGCTTTAGATCTGCCCAAATACGCTCAAGAAAAACATATTGCCAAGATTGCTCGCATTCTGGGAACGCTGCGAGATTTAGACGTTCTTGAGGAAGCACTCAAAAGTCATTACCAACCTGCTTTACCCAAGTCCGAACAGAAAGTTGTCGATACTGCTTTGAAGTATCTGGATCAACAGCGTCAACAGGCTTTTAACAAAGTTAAAACAACTCTAGAAAAGTCGCGCTATCAGGATCTAAAGCAGGCTTTGACAGAGTGGCTGAAACAACCTTCTTATCAACAGCAGGCTGATTTACCTATTCAGTCGGTCATACCGGATTTACTGTTACCTCAAGTAAGTCAGTTGTTGCTGCACCCAGGTTGGTTGGTGGGCGTTCCCAGGCAGATCCATGAAAGGAGGGCTGAAAATGGAGAACTTCAGCTGCTCAGAAATATGAGTCATGAAGCCGTAGAACAAGAATTAGCACTGCATGGAAATGTTCTGCACTGCCTCCGCAAACAAAGCAAGCGCGTGCGCTACCAAATGGAGTTATTTACTAACTTTTATGGAGCGACTTATAACGCTTATTTAGAAGACATAAAGGCAATTCAAGGTATATTGGGAGAAATTCAAGATAGCGTTGTTTTAGCAGATTTTCTTGCCAAAGCTTTGGATTTAAAAGCAGATAAATTACCTCCCAATCTGTCTGAAAAGTTGGCAGAAAGTCGTTATCAAGCTTGGCAGCAATGGCAATCATTCCAAATCCGATATTTAAATCTTCAAATCAGACACTCTTTCCGCTCAGAACTCCTGCGACCCAAAGAACTGTATGACAATGGGCAATATGATAATCCGATCGAATCTACTAATGGAACAGTAAAAACAAAAGAAGTTAAAAAAAGCTGATTTTACCTTTTTTGCATCTTTCGGAGTTGCTATGCTTTTGTTCAATTAAGAACATTTTTATTTCTTTTCTCCTCTGCTCCTCTTACCCCCTCCCCTCTGCTCAAATAGCATAGTAATATCATGTCCGGTTGCATCGGTAGCGTAAGCGTGATGCGCGAAATTGTCTGTTTTCATCGAGGGTTAAATTTTTACCACAGATGAAGACGGATGAACACAGATGAACACAGATAAGAGAGTTATTTTTTTTAGACAACCGATGCCACCGGACATGATATAATACGGAAAAGCCGTTTCGTTTGTTTACATGGCTTCCAGGCGTTGGCGTAGTTTGCTGCTTAGAGCATCAATTAACGTTACAACTACTAAGAGTACAAGCATCATTGTTGTTGCTTTTGTGTACTCAAAACCTCTTATATAGTTGACCAACTCAAAACCAATGCCTCCTGCACCCACTACTCCCAGTACTGACGCGGCGCGAATGTTGTACTCAAACATATATAAGGTGTAACCCAATCCCAATGGCAATACTTGTGGCAGGATGCCGTATTGGGCAATTTGCAACCAAGATGCGCCACAAACTTGCAGCGATTCGATCGATCGCGGATCTACCGATTCAATGGCTTCTTGATAAAATTTTCCCAGATATCCTATTGTATATATCCCTAAAGCCAAGGTTCCGGCAGGTGCGCCCAGTCCAGTTGCCGCAACAAATAATAATCCTAACACAATTGAGGGAACGGAGCGCACTGTATTTTGAAGTAAATTAGCTAATAGTTGCAGCCAACGAGGAGCTAAATTGCGGGCGGAAAAAACTGCGATCGGCAATGAAAGAATTGCTCCGATTGTAGTTCCCCACATAGACATTTGGATTGTCTCAATTAGTCTCAATATCGCTATATCTAATATTTCTAAATTAGGAGGCCACAACCGCGAGATAAAATCGGTTACATAAGGCCAACTATTCTTAAGTAGTTCAAAATCAACTTTTAAACCTTGCAATGCCCAGCCATAAGCTAAAATTACACCACACAAAATTAGTAGGCGACTAACCCAGGTATACTGCTTCCAGAAGCTAGAAAAGTGTTTCATTGGTATAGAGATGACAAAAGACTGGTCGATGCCAAAGATAAAATTTTTTAACGCAGGTTTCTTTGCATTTAAACTTCCACAATCTTATGGTTTAATTGGGTAAATTGGGATTGTAGGTTGTGGCAGGCTCCATCATAGACGATCCGACCGGCATCAAGGACGATCGCACGTTCTGCATAAGCAGATGCTAGGCTCAAATCGTGCAAAACCACTACGATTGTCATGCCTTTTTGGCCGTGGAGATCGGATAAAATATCCATCACTTGTTTGGCTGCCATTATATCTAATCCGGTGATGGGTTCGTCTGCGAGGAGGATTTGCGGATTTTGAATCAAAGCGCGTGCGATCGCAACTCGTTGTTGTTGACCGCCGCTCAGTTGTCCCGTTTTCTGATAAGCTTGGTCTTTCAACCCGAACTGAGCTAGCAAATCGATCGCCAAACGGCGATCGCGCTTTGGAAACCCCCCCAGCGTTTGCCAAGCTTGTAACGTTCCCAAGCGTCCGCACAGCACATTTTCAATTGCAGGTAGCTGACGAATCAGCCCTCCTCCCTGAAATAACATCCCGACCTCGCGCTTAGAACCCCGGTGCTGAGTATGCGCCTCACCGTTAATGCTAATCATTCCTCTATGCAAGGGCACTAAGCCAACCATTGCGCGTAACAAAGTTGACTTACCCGCACCATTGAGTCCAAGCAATGCGACAAACTCGCCAGAGTTAATCTTGCAGCTGATACCGTTGAGAATCGGACGCCTGAGAGAAGCGCTATAGGGCGTCTCTAGGTTTTCACATTCAATTGTCATTAGGTCATTAGGTCAGTTGTCAGTTGTCAGTTGTCAGTTGTCAGTTGTCAGTTGTCAGTTGTCAGTTGTCAGTTGTCAGTTGTCAGT
>NZ_JAIQZN010000239.1 GCF_023333585.1 Argonema antarcticum A004/B2 | reverse complement strand
TGGCATTTGGAAATGGCGGAAATATTAATGTAAAAAGCGAGAATGGGAAAATCAATACAGGCAGAATAGCAGCTTCATCCGTAAATGGCAATGGGGGAAATGTAACTATAAATTCCCCAATAAATATAGAAACCAAACAAATAATTTCTGCCGCTAGTAATGAGGGGGGAAAAGTCGAGATTACCAGTGGCGGAAATATTCAGATTACCGATACGACGCCAGTAACAATAGATTCTTCTAGTTCAAATCCTACTTCTACAGGTAATGGCGGTGCAATTACTCTGGCTTCAGAAGGAGATATTACTATAAGCAATCAAATCTCATCGGGCGTGAAAGGATCTGGAACTGGCGGGGATATTAACTTCAACAGTAACAGTGGAAAGATCGCTTCAGGAGATTATGATTCTAGTTCTAGTTCAGGTAACGGCGGTGCGATCGATATCATTGCCTTTGGCGATATTATCACATCGGCTGTAATCTCAGGACAAGATAGTGACACCAGCGGCAGCGGCGGTAAGATTACTATCGATAGCAACAAAGGTTCAATAACCACAACATCAATAAATGCTGCGGGTGGCAAAGGTGACGGCGGCACAATTGAAATTACCGCTTTCGACAACATTTCGACAGACTTCATCAAATCAAGTGTTTTGGCATTTGGAAATGGCGGAAATATAAATGTAAAAAGCGAGAATGGCAAAATAAATACAGGGAGGATTACAGCTTCATCCGTCAATGGCAATGGCGGAAATGTCACTCTAAATTCGCCAATCAATATAGAAACAAAACAAATAATTTCTGCCGCTAGTAATGAGGGAGGAAAAGTCGAGATTACCAGTGGCGGAAATATTGGGATTACCGATACGACGCCAGTAACAATAGATTCTTCTAGTTCAAATCCTACTTCTACAGGTAATGGCGGTGCGATTACTCTTGATTCAGAAGGCGATATTACTATAAGCAATCAAATCTCATCTGGCGTGAAAGGATCTGGAACTGGCGGGGATATTAACTTCAACAGTAACAGTGGAAAGATCGCTTCAGGAGATTATGATTCTAGTTCTAGTTCAGGTAACGGCGGTGCGATCGATATCATTGCCTTTGGCGATATTATCACATCGGCTGTAATCTCAGGACAAGATAGTGACACCAGCGGCAGCGGCGGTAAGATTACTATCGATAGCAACAAAGGTTCAATAACCACAACATCAATAAATGCTGCGGGTGGCAAAGGTGACGGTGGCACAATTGAAATTAGCGCTTTCGACAACATTTCGACAGACTTCATCAAATCCAGTGTTTTGGCATTTGGAAATGGCGGAAATATTAATGTAAAAAGCGAGAATGGGAAAATCAATACAGG
>NZ_JAIQZN010000166.1 GCF_023333585.1 Argonema antarcticum A004/B2 | reverse complement strand
ATCTAATTGTTGTTCTTTCAACCGATTTTCCATCTCCCCGCGCGGACAATATTTATCCGTATAAAGCTCTGACGGGGTAATTTTTGCCGCAGGTAAAGAGGTCACAACATGACGAATTTTTAAGCCTTCGCTCCCATAACAAACTTTGGTAACAACTCTTCTAAGACGACTCCACGATTTTTCTGTTTGGTAAGTTAAAGAACGATACCAAGTTGAACTAGGCACTAACGTTCTGACTACTTCTAAATCTTCATTTTTCTCAAACAAACTTGACATTAATTCAACAATTGGTTCAAGTTTTTTTGAATATTCGTTTTTAGCTTTCTCAATTGTCTGGTTCGCTCTTAACTTTAATTGGCTATTAGTTGCCATAGCTATTGCATATTCAACGCCTTCTTGTTTTTCACAGAAATTAAATATTTCTTCGCGTGCATAAGCGCTATCGCCGCGCACTAAAATTTGAGTATTTGGCCATTCTTTTCGGGTGATGTTCAATCCGATGATAACGGCTATTTTCTTGATTGAGGATAGTTTCGGGACAATATTCTAGTCGGTTGATTGTACTTTTTCCGGCTAGGCTTCCTTGATTTGATTCTAATTTATCAAGTTTCTCTAAGGCGATGGCTAAAGCTGCATCATGACGTAATTTGTCGTGGTCATTGACATCTTCATAACCTAATACAAGTCCATAAATTCTTTGGGTGACTAATTGCTCAACTGAATAATCTATATAAGACGAATTTCTATAATCTTGGAAAGAATTAGCAAGCGATTTGCTAATTTTTAATTTTTTATCTAATTCTGCTATTAAGATAATTCCGGCATTTGAGGTGATTTTCCCTCCCGAAAAATTAGCGATGATTTCTTTTGATTTAAGTTTTCCTAAATTGAATTGCTTATGCGTGCTGGCTTTTTTTCGATAACTGGGAGTCATAAGCTGATTGATATCAGATTTTTTACTCCTCAATTATAGCAGATTTGTTTACCTGTTAGGTAATGATTAAATTATTTAATTATTATTAAAAAATTGCGATTAATTTTTCATTTTTTCCACCTCTAATTCCTGATAATTTTGAATTAATACCTGTTCACACACTGTTGGATTCGGCAACTGGGTGTTTGCACGCTGAAACCCTTATTCAGTAAGGCTTTTGTGGTTGGCGATCGCCAAGTTTGTGAGAAATGCGGGTAAATCGAGATGCCATTGAGGAGTAGGAACTTCCTCTGGAACAGCAGCAATTATATTCCATAGTTGCTCGCAGTGCATAAAGTCATAATTTATGTTATTATTTACTTGTCTCTTAATTTACCACAATCAATCGCTTTGGATTATAACTTTGATTGGAATTCAGCCAAAGAAAAGCAAAATATTCGCAAGCATCAATTAAATTTTCGTTTAGCATCAACTGTTTTCCGCGATCCTTACCAATTAACAATCTATGATGAAGAACACAGCCAAGATGAAGATAGATGGATTACCATAGGCTTAGATGAAACAGGAATTTTAAGGCTTGTTATCCATACCTTTGAAGAAACCGATCGATCCTCATGTATGATTCGGATTATTTCAGCCCGTAAAGCTACTTTCATTGAAACACAATCTTATCAAGAGAGGCAATTATGAAATCAGAGTATGATTTTTCCAAAGCAGAGCAAGGCAAGTTTTACCATCCTGATGCTACCTTTCATTATCCGATTTATCTGGAACCAGATGTCGAGGAGTTTGTCACTAAAATTGCTGAACATAAAAAGATTGACGTTCAATTTTTGGTCAATGAATGGCTGAGAAATAACATTAAATTAATTCAAAGTATTGAGTAGATTAGGTTGCTATAGAGACAGCCAAACGAATTGCCGAGCGTCGTAAGCAGCAGAGAGAATACTGATGCCAGCAAGCGGTAAATTCGCTCCTAAATTCCGCTTCTGGGTTAGCGCGATCGCATTAAATCATGTCAAAATTGTTCCACTCATCAACTTTAGATACCGATACTCCAATTCAGCTGATAACAAAGGCCATTGCTTTAAAGTTTCATCTCTCAAAATAATCTTTTCAGCTGCATCCCGCGCGATTTCCAAAATTTCCCTATCTTCCAGCAAACTCGCCAAGGCAAAATCCGGTAACCCAGATTGACGACTACCTAAAACTTCTCCAGGCCCGCGAAAACGCATATCCATCTCTGAAATGAAAAAGCCATCTTGGGACTGTTCCAACACATTTAGTCGCTGACGCGCATCTGGTGTTTTAGAATTACTCATTAATAAACAATAAGATTTAGCTGCACCGCGACCGACACGACCCCGCAGTTGATGCAGCTGGGATAAGCCAAAACGTTCGGCATTTTCTACCATCATCACCGTGGCATTAGGCACATCTACACCGACTTCAATTACTGTAGTGGCGACAATAATTTGAGTTTGATTATTGCGAAATAAATTAATCGCCTCATCCTTCTCGGCGGAAGTCATCCGACCGTGAAGTAACCCTACCTTAAATTCGGGAAAAATGGCTTCTGAGAGTCGTTGATGTTCTTCAACAGCCGATCGCAGATCCAACTTTTCCGATTCTTCGACTAAAGGCAATACAATATAAACTTGACGCCCTTGGGCAATTTCCCGACGAATTAAGTCATAGGCTTGGGTGCGTTCCTTCCCCGATAACGCTACTGTATTAATCCCTTGCCGTCCCGGTGGCAATTCATCAATCTGACTGACATCCAAATCCCCATGTAATGTTAGCGCCAAAGTGCGGGGAATGGGTGTCGCTGTCATTGTCAGTACATGAGGTTGTTCGCCTTTTTGCTGTAATTTTGCCCGCTGATGAACGCCAAATCGATGCTGTTCGTCAATTACTACCAAACCGAGGCAAGAGAAGTTCACGGGGTCTTGAATTAAAGCGTGTGTACCTACTAAAAGCGGCAATTCACCTGTTTCTAATTGGGCATGAATTTCCCGACGCTTAGCAGTTTTGGTAGAACCTGTCAATAATTCTACTGGCAAATGCAATAAATTAAACCAACTTACTAATTTCCGATAATGCTGTTCTGCGAGTACTTCAGTGGGAGCCATCAGCGCCCCCTGGTAGCCAGATTGAATTGCGGCGAGTAAGGCGATTACCGCAACTACAGTTTTACCAGAACCGACATCTCCTTGTACCAAACGATTCATCGGCTCTGGTTTTTGCAGGTCATTGAGGATGTCGTTAACTACTCGTTCTTGAGCGTTAGTTAACTGGAAGGGCAACACTTTGTAGAACTGCTCAATTAGTTGACCTGTGGGAGCTAAGATAGCACTAGCTTGAGTTCGACGTAAAATTTGACGACGCTTGAGAAATCCCAATTGGAGGTAGAAAAATTCATCAAAAACCAATCGACGACGTGCAGCATCCTTGGCGGCGCTGTCTGCGGGAAAATGGATGTTGGCGATCGCATCTTTTAACTCGATCAACCCGTACTGGTTCCGCAATACCGCTGGGAGTGGGTCTTGCAACTGCTCGGTTGCGGGTAACGCTGCTAGAGCAGCTTGTCGCAACAAATCGGCTGGAACTCCCTCAGTCAAGGCGTAAATCGGCACCACACGACCGATCGTAATCGATTCGATTGCATCTCCCGGACTAGCCAAAACTTCCAGTTGCGGGTCTTCCAGAGTCAAACCATATTTGTTTTCTTTCACCAAACCAGAAGCTGCAACTATTGCACCAACTGGGTAGCGGTTTTTCAAAGATTCGTGCCAACCTCGATTGCTGTAGCGACTGCCTGCGAAAAATCGGTTGAGCTTGATCTGATCGGGCCCTTCTTGCAGCAACACATCTAAAATCGTCAGTTTTTTATTTTTTGGGCTGCTAAAGCAATTACAGCGCTTTACTTTTCCCACAATCGTCACCGTCTCACCTGCTATGAGGTCGCAAATACTCACCTGACGGGAATAGTCAATGTAGTCGCGGGGATAGTAAAACAGTAAGTCGCGAACCGTTTGCAGTCCGAGTTTTGCTAAATACTGCGCTTTTCTTGGCCCAATTTCAACTAAACTGCTTAGCGGCTGGTCAAGGGATATAGAGATTTTGGATTTTGGATTTTGGATTTGGGCGATTGGGGTAGCAAGGGAATTTTGCCCAGTCTCCAGTCCCTGCGTTTCCTGCGACATTTGCTGGAGAAACAGACGAGCTTCCCCTACCAGGTTTTGTCGTTCTAGAAGTGTGAGGTTCGGATAATCGGCAAATCGATCGGCCATCTCTTGCCACGTTCGTCGCGGTTCAGATGCCATATCCATTGGCGTTTTGCCGAATTCCAGGCAGAGAAACTCACTGAAGCGGTACTGCTTTCCCATCAAGTCTGTGAAGCCGCTTTTTTCCTCTACTTCGAGGGCTTTGTGCAATCGCACCCAATCTGTTGTTTCATTAGTCATTGGTCATCAAAGAATTTTAGATTTTAGATTTTAGATTTTAGATTTTAAAACTGGCTCTCCCGATAAATGTGGCGATCGTAAAATCTTATCTAACTGTAGGGTGGCTTAGGCACAGGCAATAAAGTCGAGCCTCAAAACAAATAATTAAGTTCCCGTGCCGTAACCCACCATCCCTAAATCTGTAAGATCAACTAACATTTTTCACTATTAACCCGAAAGAACCGTCATTTTTTTTATTATCCATTACCCATTTACCAAAGACTTTTCCCAACTATAGCAACCGCTCTCGTCACTTAGAACGTTCTTAATCCCACCAAACCCTTGATTATAGAACCTTCTTCCCCTTCTTCCCCTTCTTTCCCTTCTTTCCCTAGCCCCTAGCCCCTAGCCCCTAGCCCCTAGCTATAAAAATTATTCATCGAACCAGCTGACACGCCAAGCGGATTCGGCTTCAGCAACTGCCCGTTCGCGCTGCTTTTTATGATAATCGCGGCGCAGATTGCTAAGTTTGGCCGAGAGGTTGCGAATCTGGTGCCGCCCAGCTGCCACCGAGGAGTCTGCAAACTCAATCTCTGATAACCGCAGATGAATAGCAATCAGCTGTATTAGGGTCGAGTTTTGCGACTGGCTTGAGCGTAGCATCTCTGTTGGCATTGGCGATCGCCCGCCGTCAGGCATAGCCTGTCCGAAAGGCATAGGAGAATCGTTTTCAGTTTCAATTACCAAGTTTAATAGATTGGGCAGTCCCGGCACGCTATCGCCAGATGCCTCTACTTTGCCAGCGGCTTCCAGAACTGGTTCGGGCAATTTCTTAGATAATATACCCGATCGCTGTAATTGGCGATTTGTGTCGCGAGACACTTTTTGGAGGCTTTTAGCGATCGCATTCTCCAATTTCTCCTGCCAAGCAGCCAATTGCTCTGGGTTGCTCACAGAATCGGTTTGAGGAATGAGTTTTGAGTTTTCAGTTAAAGAATCTAACTCATCTTTGCTCCCCCGCTCAAGATCTCCCCCGCTCAAGAGCTCCCCTACCATTAAGGCGTTTTCGATCTCGGTGAAAGCGTCATTGTTTTTGGAGCTATTTGTAGGAACTTGGGGGGGTACTGCGGCGGTTGGCGAATGCAATTGGGCGAGCAACTTTTGTTTGGCATTTTCGCCCAGCTGGCGAATAGCGTGTTGCAATTGTTGTCGCTGACTGAAAGACAAACTCAGAAATGCGTCAGGGTATCCTTGGGTACACAAATGATAACTTGCCAAGACCAACTGCTGCCGCATTGCCTGCCCCAAGGCTGTCAGGTAACGATCGTAGGTATTGTATAACTCTTGTGCTAGAGCAGAAGTTGCCTCTTCCAGCGCCGCTATATCCCGCTCAATTTTCTCAATTGCTTTCGCCATCACCTTATCACAGCTGCAAAACTTGCAGATCTCCTTTTTTAGGATAAAGCACAAATCAAAAACAGGTCATCCACGTAGATTGACCTGTTTTTGATTTGTGCTACTTAATAATTTGCCACCTAGTTGGTGCCCATTTGAGCTGCAACTTCCTCAGCAAAGTTGCTTTCCTTCTTTTCCAGCCCTTCGCCCAGCACAAACCGGACAAAGCGACGGACTTGGATATTTTCACCCAACTTGGCTACGTGCTGCTTAATCAGTTCATCCACCGAGATATTTTGGTCGCGGATGTATGGCTGATCCATCAAAGTCATTTCTTTGAGGCGTTTGTCAATGCGACCCTCAACAATCTTTTCTTTGATGTTGACTGGCTTGTTCCCCAAGTCATCCCGCCCCATTTCGATCGCCTTTTCCCTCTCAACGATTTCCGAGGGAATGTCGCTGACTTTGACGTACTCCACATTGGGACAAGCCGCAATTTGCATGGCAATGTTTTGCACCAGGCTTTTGAAGTCTTCGTTGCGGGCTACAAAGTCAGTTTGGCAGTTTACTTCTACCAATACCCCAACTCGCCCACCAGTGTGGATGTAGCTGCCTACCAGCCCATCTGTTGCCGATCGTTGTTCGATTGCCCCAGCACGGGCCAGCCCTTTTTGCCGCAGCCATTCAATGGCTTTAGCCATATCACCGTCGGTTTCTTTGAGCGCTTTTTTGCAATCCATCATGCCCACGCCGGTTTTTTGGCGCAGCTCTTGAACTACTTTTGCTGATATTTCCGCCATCTTGTCTGTTCCACTCTGTTAACGTTTTTAACGCTGATTATTCCTCAGTTTCTGCCTCCTCATCTTCTTCGACGAATTCACCATCATCGAAATCGGAGTCTTCTTCAGCGCTGTCGTAATCTTCGTAGTCCTCTTCTGCTTCTGCTTCTAGCTGACCGTGACGACCTTCATAGATGGCGTCAGCCAACTTACCCACTATTAGCTTAATTGACCTGATGGCGTCATCGTTTGCCGGAATGGGAATATCCACCACATCGGGATCGCAGTTTGTATCTAGCAGGGATACGATCGGAATCGATAGCTTCTGGCATTCTTGAACTGCGTTATACTCCCGCCGCTGATCCACAATCACGACTATATCGGGTAGTTTCCGCATCGCCTTGATGCCACCCAGGTATTTTTGCAGCTTTTCCATTTCGCGGCGCAAAACGGCTGCTTCTTTTTTAGGCAGCAGGGCCAGCCCCCCTGTTTCTTCGCGGCGTTCCAATTCTTTCAAGCGCTCTACCCGCGTCTTGATCGTAGCCCAGTTCGTGAGCATCCCGCCTAACCAGCGTTGGTTGATGTAATAAGATCCACAGCGAGCGGCTTCTTGTGCCACAATACCGGCTGCTTGACGTTTGGTGCCGATAAAAAGAAACTTCTTTCCCTGCTCCGCCGCACTACGCATATAGCTGTAAGCGTCTTCCATCAACTGGGCTGTTTGTACCAAGTCAATGATGTGGACTCCATTGCGGGAGGTGTAAATGTAAGGAGACATTTTGGGGTTCCAACGGCGAGTTTGGTGCCCAAAGTGAACTCCAGCCTCCATCATTTGAGCTAAAGAGACAACTGGCATATTTTTTTGAACTCCTTTCGGGTTAAACCTCCATCCGAGCGTATTTCTTGGGACTTATATCTTCCCCAAGAAACACCCGAATTCTCGAATGTGTGATTTTAGACAACATTCCCTAAGCTAGCACAATTTTGCTTAACTCTGGGCAGTTGACATGAGATCATTCAGTTATATCTAGTTCGTGGTTACGGCTGAGCTGGGTAGCTTCCTTAGTTGTAGAATCGTAAGCCCAAGCTTGGATAACTACTTTACCTGTTGGCAAATTAGAAGACTTGATTGTAGCGTTCCAACCTGAGCTTTTATAAGCTGGATTGTTCAATGCTTTGGCAACATCTGGTCTTAATACATTTACGGGAGCAACTGCCAGTACTTTTTTATTGTCTGCTTGGGTGATAATCACACTATCTGCTGTTTTCCCTTTGTTTGCTAGCACAGCCCAGCCGCTCATCTTAACAGGAATGGCTTTGGAAACTTTGTGAGATGCAGAACTGGACTCATTAACTACATCAAAAACACCATATAGGGCACCTGCTGTTGGTGTTTTAAATTTTACTTCATCGACATTTTTTAATTCAGTGCTAGAGCCGCTGACTGTCGAGGATGTTGTCTCAACAGCAGGTGCTGCTGAATTTGGTGCTACGGTCGAGGAATTATCTGGTGAAGTTGGATTAGAAGCGCTTTCAGAGTTGCCAGAGCAAGCAGCTAATGAAATAGCTAGTACCGAAATCACACCTAAAATTTTGGCCTGTGCAAGCATAAGTACGTCTTAGTTTGAAGTTAATTGCTGTACTACTGGAAGCTTTAACTTCCACCAAACACCCACAAGACGGGCAAGGCCCGTTTAAATAACTGTATTAAGATATCATAACTTTGCCAGTTTCTGCTTAGAGTTGTAGGTCTTACTCCCTTCGGGCTACAAGATTATCTATCATTCATTCTTTTTCCCCCTCCCCTCTTACCCCCTCCCCTCTGCCCCTGGAGCCTATTTTTGGGGGTGTGGTCATAATAAGTAGTTGGTTGAAACGAAAAGCTTTTCTTCTGGGCCTTGTCCCCCTTGTCCCCCTTGTCCCCCT
>NZ_JAIQZN010000238.1 GCF_023333585.1 Argonema antarcticum A004/B2 | reverse complement strand
CAAACTGGCTATCGCTTTGGTACGCACTGTGTTCCCACTCACCAATTGGCTCAATGGTCATTCTGACCCTGTCACCCTGCTGGATTGTAGTAATCGCCTGTACCGGAGTTCCAAAATCTCCCACATCGAGACGACGTCGCAACCCCTCTGGCAGGCTCGATAGCAGAAAATCCACCACCAAGCCTTTACCTTGCTGGCGTATATCAACACCCACTTGGCTTGAAGGTAGCGATACCACTACCCTTCCAGAACCATCAGCTCCGCGCCTGAAATCAACATCTTTGAGCGTCTGAGCGTCTACGCTTGCAGAGTCAGCAAATACCGAAGGCTGAGCCGATTGGACTACCGGAGTTGCGGAAGAAGCCACTCCCAGAGAAATAAACAGAGACTTACCCTGAATTTCTGCTTGGTAAGACGTGGCTTGCTTCAAGTTGAGCACAACACGTGAGCGATCACCTGCTTGCACAACATTCACTGTTTTCACATTCCCTTGATTGACGTCGAAAACGTTCTTCCCCGATGCATTGGAGGCGCTCGGAAAATCAAGTGCGATTCGCGGAGGTGATTGAATCGAGAATCCAGTGGGCAACGCAGACAGCGGTTCAGAAAAATCGATGCGAACAACGTCGACACCATTTTGCATACTCCCTGCAACTGACTGAATAAGCGTCTGTGTGTAGCCGGAAATAGGCACCAAAATTGCAATCGAGAACCCGGTCGCGATTCTATAAATTTTGGTCAAGTCGATTTTGAAATATTTCATTTACTGCCCTCTTGCAAATCCAACGCCGCAGCACGTTCAATCCAATCGCCAGTCGCATCCTGGACAATCTCCCGCAACTGAATCGAGTTTTCGGTGATTTTCACGATTTTTCCGTAATTTTGTCCAACGTAATTTCCCACGCGGACTTGATACAGCAACTTATCCACTCTCAGCAACGCTGTTGGAACACCCTTTTTGTCCAGGCTACCGACCATTGCCATGACATCCAACGGATACGCTTCCAGCGGCTCTTTTCGTCGAGCCATTTCCGGAGCAATCAACGCAGCATTCGAGGCCGATTGGTTAGTGTCACGCCTGAGTGCCTGCGTCAACTTGACTGAATTAAACGGCTCTACACCTGACTCCATAGAGTAAGTTTGCGGTAAAAACTGCTTTGGCTCAGATAAAGGGGTCACACGTGGCTTCGTCGTGGCGCGCAATTCCGACATCCATTGGCGCAATTCGTCGTCTCCAGTGGAACCGCATCCGACAACAAGAATCGACACAAGTAATGCTAAAAACAGTTGCATACGCTTCATTTTTTGCCCCCCTGCGTCACTTGCTTCTGGGCTTGTATCTCTTCCGGATCCAAATACCTGAACGTAC
>NZ_JAIQZN010000237.1 GCF_023333585.1 Argonema antarcticum A004/B2 | reverse complement strand
AGCCTACAATCTCCCTGCCTTTCTGTTACTGAGCCTGCCGAAGTATCCCGCCGCTAAACTGGGTACAGTTATAGCGGGGGACAACAGGAGCGAGGAGTTAAAGTAAAAAAGTAAAAAGAAAAAGGTAATAGAGAAATATTTTCTTTTACCTTTTGCCTTTTACCTTTTGCTCTTTACAAAATCCTGTGATTTCTTTACCCGTTCAATCCTACATTCTAGCTACCTCTGAGATCGGCCCCCTCTTGGGAAGTATTTGGCTCGATATTGCGGTATTGGGATTAATGCTTTTGCTTTCGGCATTCTTCTCAGGTTCTGAAACCGCAATTACAGGACTGGACAATTTCAAACTCCGGGCTCTAATTAAAGAGCAAGGAGACCCGACAAGGATTTTTACCCTGGTACTGGAGAAACGCGCTCGGTTTATCACCACCCTCTTGGTGGGTAACAACCTGGTGAATAATTTTTCTGCTATTCTCACCAGTAACCTATTTGTCTTGTGGTTAGGCAATGCGGGACTGGGTATTGCCACTGCCGTTGTCACATTTTTGGTCTTGATTTTTGGCGAAGTTACGCCCAAATCCCTCGCAATGAACAATGTGATGGGATTTTTCAGGCTGGCAGTTCGCCCCGTTTACTGGCTGTCAATAGCGCTAGGGCCGGTGATTTATGTATTTGAGAACATTGCCCAGAGCGTGATTCGGTTGTTTCAGGGGGGCGCTGTTCCGCAGGGAGAGTCATTAAGAGACCTCCAGCTAATGATCGAAATTTTGGGCGGCAAAGGTCACTTAGACTTGGATAAACGCCAGTTGCTGAGCAAAGCGCTGACGCTGGATAGCCTCAGCGCCCGCGATTTAGTCAAGTCTCGGATTGAGATGCGGACAATTTCTCATGAAGCCACCCTTGAGGATTTAGTGAATTTATGTTTGGAAACAGGATATTCTCGTATCCCAGTGCAAGAAGAATCTAAGGATCGGATTGTGGGAATTGTTCACCTCAAGCGGGCCCTCCAGCACCTGAATCATTCGCAAGCATTGGGTCGCAGCCAAGTACCAGTGACAGAAGCGATCGACCCGCCTCTGTACGTACCCGAAACTAAGCGAATTCCCAACTTGCTCAAAGAAATGCTCAAATTGCGCCTGCATATTGCCATTGTGGTCGATGAATACGGCGGGACAGTAGGGTTAATCACCCTGGAAGATATTCTCGAAGAGCTGGTCGGAGAAATCTATGATGAGAGTGATTTCCCGGTGCGGGCTAATTGAGTCAGAAATTTACTTGTCTGTGAGCCGAGATAAATTTTCAACTAGCACAGCAGGAGTCCCCCGCTCTAGTTGTACCCAGGTGAGCGGCGGGAGGAATGCGAGTGAGTGAAGAG
>NZ_JAIQZN010000003.1:6953-153960 GCF_023333585.1 Argonema antarcticum A004/B2 | reverse complement strand
AGGTTCTCGGAATTGCGGTGGACTTCAGATACAAGCCCACACTGTAGCGGTACTCCGCTCAGTGTTGGGTAGTTGACTGCTTAAATTTCCCCTAGCCTCTAGCCCCTAATCCCTTTGCCCCCTGACCCCAACGACCCGATTTTCTTTTTTTCTTTTGAATGAGTGACTTTTGACTTTTCTAGCCCCTAACCCCTCTCTTAGGATGGATGGGAGCCCAGTAATAGAGAGATAAAAATGTTCGTAACGAACAGTTTAATAACGCTTACCGATAGGAAACTAGATAGTTGCTTTCATTACTTTCATTGCTCGCTAGCTGCCATAATGACCCTCGGATACTGCCATGAAAATTCTTAAAATCCAGACGTTACGCGGTCCCAATTACTGGAGCATTAGACGGCACAAACTGGTCGTGATGCGTCTCGATTTAGAGGAGCTTTCCGAACGACCGTCAAATCTGATTCCTGGGTTCTACGAGGGATTGGTACAAGTGCTACCGACGATCGAAGAACACTTCTGTTCGCCTGGGTGTAGAGGCGGATTCCTCAGCCGAGTTCGAGAAGGCACGATGATGGGACACATTATCGAGCACGTAGCCCTCGAACTCCAAGAACTGGCAGGTATGAAGGTAGGATTCGGTCGCACCCGCGAAACCAAAACCCCCGGTATTTACCAAGTAGTAATTGAATATAAAGACGAAGAAGCGGGTCGCTATGCTGCAAGGGCAGCAGTGCGCCTGTGTCAGAGCATTATAGAAACAGGCACATATCCTCAAGATGAATTAGAACAAGACCTGCAAGACCTGCAGGAAATGTCCTCAGATGCGTCTTTGGGGCCTTCTACAGAAACGATCGTCAAAGAAGCAGAGGCACGGGGAATACCCTGGATGTCTTTGAGCGCTCGCGCCTTGGTGCAATTCGGCTACGGGATACACCTCAAACGGTTGCAGGCAACTCTGAGCGGCAACACCAGTATTTTAGGTGTAGAACTAGCGTCAGATAAAGAAAGCACCAAACAGATCCTGCGGGAAGCGGGAGTGCCCGTCCCTCGCGGCACCGTCATCAATTATCTCAACGATCTAGAAAACGCCATCAAAGATGTCGGCGGCTACCCAATAGTGATCAAGCCCCTCGATGGCAATCACGGTCGGGGAATTACGATCGACATCAACACTTGGGAACAAGCCGAAGCAGGCTACGATGCCGCCAAAGAAGTATCCAAATCGGTCATTGTGGAACGCTACTATCAAGGGCGCGACCACCGCGTGTTGGTGGTCAACGGCAAAGTGGTCGCCGTCTCCGAACGGGTGCCAGCTCATGTGGTAGGAAATGGTAAATCGACGATCGCAGAATTGATCGAAGAAACCAATCAAGACCCGAATCGCGGCGAAGGCCACGATAACATTCTCACCAAAATTACCCTAGACCGCACCAGCTGGCAATTGTTGGAGCGGCAGAATTACACCCTGGAAACAGTGCTGGATGCAGGTCAAATCTGTTACCTGCGGGCGACCGCCAATCTCAGTACAGGGGGGATAGCAGTCGATCGCACCGACGACATCCATCCCGAAAATCTCTGGCTGGCCCAGCGGGTAGCCAAGATTATCGGTTTGGATATCGCTGGAATAGATGTAGTCACCCCCGATATCAGCAAGCCTTTAAGAGAAATGGATGGCGTCATCGTCGAAGTGAACGCCGCACCGGGATTTCGGATGCACGTTGCGCCCAGCCTGGGAATTGCGCGGAATGTAGCCGCACCAGTCCTGGATATGCTGTTTCCCCCCGGCACACCCTCTCGCATCCCCATCGTCGCAGTCACGGGTACGAACGGTAAAACCACCACGACCCGACTGCTAGCTCATATTTACAAAAGTACGGGTGTGACTGTCGGCTACACCACCACCGACGCCACCTACATCGGCGATTACCTCGTCCAAAAAGGCGACAATACCGGGCCGCAAAGCGCCCAACTGATTCTGCAAGACCCCACAGTGGAAGTGGCCATCCTGGAAAGTGCTAGGGGCGGAATTTTGCGATCGGGCCTGGGCTTTGACGCTTCCGATGTCGGCGTAGTGCTGAATGTGGCGGCAGATCACTTGGGTATTGGCGATATCGACACAGTAGAACAATTAGCCGACCTCAAAGGCGTAGTCGCAGAAGCAGTTCTGCCCAAAGGTTATGCTGTCTTGAATGCAGATGACCCCCTGGTGGCCGGGATAGCAAAGCGGGTCAAGGCTCAGATTGCTTACTTCACCATGAATCCAGAAAACCCCCTTGTGAAAGAACACGCAAGCAAGGGCGGTGTGGCAGCAGTCTATGAAAACGGCTATTTGTCGATTTTAAAGGGAGATTGGACGCTGCGAATTGAGCAGGCGGTGAATGTGCCTCTGACAATGGCAGCGCGGGCTCCATTTATGATTGCCAATGCCCTGGCGGCTAGTTTGGCCGCATTTGTGCAGGGCGTCGAGATGGAGGTAATTCGCACGGCGCTGAAGACTTTCCGGGCTTCGGTAGATCAAACGCCGGGACGGATGAATATCTTCAATTTGGGCAAATATCACGCTTTAGTAGATTATGCCCACAATCCCCACAGCTACGAAGCCCTGAGCGGTTTTGTCCGCAACTGGCCCGGTGAGCGCATTGGTGTGGTGGGAGGCCCAGGCGATCGCCGCGATGAAGATTTCGTGATGCTGGGCAAACTAGCAGCAGAAATGTTCGATCGCATAATTGTCAAAGAAGACGACGATACGCGGGGACGCACTCGCGGAGACGCCGCCGCCTTGATAGTCAAAGGCATCCAGCAAACCAAACCAGAAATCCGTTATGAAGCAATTCTGGATGAGATAACAGCCATCAACACCGCTTTAGATGGCGCTTCCGCCAACAGCTTAGTGGTGATATTACCCGAAAGTGTCACTCGCGCGATCGGTATGATCGAAACCCGGAATCCATTACCCGATCGCGAACAGCAACCAGCTGCGGTAGACTCGCCAAATACCATCAAACCTTCTGTAGCCAATCAAGTTTCTGGCATCTAATCGCCACAACAAGAAACCCAAGAAACCCGGTTTCTCCAAGAAACCGGGTTTCTGAGTGTTCACCGCTTTGTAGGTTGGGTTGAGAAACCCGATATAGCTAGGGACTAGGGGCTAGGGGCTAGGGGCTAGGGAAGAGGGAAGAGGGAAGAGGTTACTCCGTAAGGGATTATGGACTTCATGTAACAGTTGGAGTTGGCTTAATCGCCCTGGCGGTTGCGATAAAAACATTTTTATTTCTTTTCCCCTCCCCCCCTCTCCCCCTCTTCCCCTCTCCCCCTCTCCCCCTCAGACTCTGGTAAGTCTGAATCTTCTTCAGGCTTTTTAAACTCATCCTTAAAACCGCGCAAAGTCTTAGCCAAAGCAGTACCAACTTCAGGAATTTTCTTAGGGCCAAAAATCAGAATAGCAGCTAAAGCAACGATCCCCAATTCGGGCAATCCTAAACCAAACATATATTACTCCTACATATAT
Organism: Argonema antarcticum A004/B2; assembly: GCF_023333585.1. Lineage (GTDB taxonomy): Bacteria > Cyanobacteriota > Cyanobacteriia > Cyanobacteriales > Aerosakkonemataceae > Argonema > Argonema antarcticum. The sequence goes on along the minus strand of NZ_JAIQZN010000003.1, from coordinate 150,455 downwards.
TCAGGAATTTTCTTACTAAAGCAATGATACCCTGTCCGAACGATCGCCCATAATAAAACTTTCCTGGCACGTAGTTGCGCTTCAGCGCTCTTGGCACGTTGTTGCGCTTCAGCGCTCTTTAAGATAGCGCGGCATCGCAACAACGTACCTAATATTCCAGGTACATTATTGCGGCTTCAGCGCTCTTTAAGATAGGCGCTCATTAACCAGAATATCGCGCATCGGCAGCGAAATCGCAAACTCAGCCCCCCCACCAAGCGCACTAATACAGCTGATTTGTCCACCGTGTTTATCCACAACAATCTGGTAACTAATAGATAACCCTAAACCTGTGCCAGACCCAACAGGCTTTGTCGTGAAAAAGGGGTCAAATATTTTAGAGCGGACAGCCTCCGTCATCCCTTGGCCATTGTCAGCAATCCGAATGATGACATTCTGCGACTCGCTAACTTCAGTGCGAATCGTAATCGTCGGCAATTGCTCGCTATTGTCCCTTACCTCCGACAAAGCATCAATTGCATTACTCAAAATATTCATAAACACTTGATTTAGTTCCGAAGCATAACAGGTAACTTTCGGCAGCTGACCGTATTCTTTAATCACCTCAATGCCTCTTCGCTGGCCCTCTGCTTTGAGGCGAGACTGAAACAGCATTAACGTACTATCAATGCCCTCATGGATATTCACAGGCTTCTTGGAAGATTCATCCAACCGCGAGAAGTTCCGCAACGATAGGACAATCTGGCGGATGCGTTCAGCCCCAACTTGCATCGATTCTAGTATTTTAGACAAATCTTCTCTGAGAAAATCAAGTTCAATAGCGTCAGTTTCAGCTTCAATTTCAGGAGTGGAATGAGGATAAGTTTGCTGATAAAGCTCAATCAAACCGAGCATTTGTTTTGTATACTCCTGAGCGTAGGAGAGATTGCCGTAGATAAAGTTAATCGGGTTGTTGATTTCGTGAGCGACACCCGCGACTAACTGACCGAGGCTGGACATTTTTTCGGTTTGAATCAGTTGAGTTTGGGTTTGTTGCAATTCGCGCAAAGTTTTTTGTAACTGATTTGCTTGTTCTCGCAATTGCGCTTCCGATTGTTGTAGCGCCTGTTCCGCTAATTTGCGTTCCGTGATATCTTGCACTGTGCCAAAAAGCTTAATGACTTTACCAGCAGCATCCAAAATCGCTTGTCCCTTGGTATAAACATATCTGACGGAACCGTCGGGGCGTAAAATCCGAAAGTCAAACTCATAAGTTTGTCCAGACTCCATCGCCTGCTCAATTGTGGTTTGCCAAAACTCAAAATCATCAGGATGAATTTGTCGTTCGTGTTCGGAGAAAGTCGGTACTCCTTGGCTGGGGTCAAGACCGAAGATGCGGAAGCTTTCATCTGACCAAGACATTTCTTTGGTACATACATCGAATTCCCAGCTACCGAGGTGAGCTATTCTTTGCGCTTCGGCGAGTCGGGCTTCTTTAGTTTGTAATTCCAGGGTTCGCTCTTGTACTTTTAACTCAAGAGTTTGGGTGTAATTTTCTAATTGTTCGTTGGCTTGTTTGAGTTTTTCGGTAGTGTCTGATAAGTCCGCAACTAAACGAGCATTTTCGATGGAAATTGCGGCTTGGGAAGAGAGCATTTTTAAAACTTCCAGTCTCTCCTCAGTAAAAGCTCCTTTAGTTAAGTTATTTTCTAAGTAAAGGAAGGCTATCGCTTTTCCTTGATTGATAATTGGAGTACATAGGACGGATAAAGGTTTGTTGGCGATAATATAGGGATCGGTAGTAAATATTCCTTCATTCTGGGCATCGTTTAAAAGTACGCTTGATTTGGTTCTTTGGACATAATTGATCGTCGTCACTGGGACTACTTGACCGATTTGCACGGCAGGAGATATCTGCACGTTGACTTCGCCAGAATTCACTTCGCCAAAAGCTTCTACTACTAGAGAGCCTGACTGATTCTGAATCAGAAATCCTTTTTGGGCTCCAGCATTTTCTATGGCAATTTTCATCAATTTGTTTAGGAGTTTATTTAGAACAATTTCGCTGGAAATGGCTTGAGTGGCTTTCATAAAGGTAGCCAAATCCAGCAATTCCGCTCTACCGTTTGTGGTCAATGTGGTAGTTTGATTGACTGTAATAGCTGGAGGTTTTCTGGCAATTATTCTTTCAAGGAACTGGGGATATCTGGACTCTAAATCTGTTACCTTTGCTTTGGCTCCCCAGCGAATGTAACCGTAGTAAGCTTCTGTTAAATAGAATTGGGCAATCTTTTGATTTCCGCGTGCTAGATGAAATTCGGCGGCTAGTTCGTTGGCTAGTGCTTCTTCTTGGATATATCCTTGTTCGCCTGCGCCAGTTATTGCTCTGTCGTACAAGGAGATGGCTTCGGCAAGTTGTCCCAAAACTCGCGCTTTTTCTGCTTCTATGAGGTCGTATTTGTGCTGGAAGTTGCAGGGGGCATGGTATGCCCATAGTTTCATTTTTTCTTGATTGGATGCTACTTGGTGAAGGTATTCGGTTTGTTGCTCTTCTTCTACGTTGGCATAATGGGCGAGGAGGGCTAGAGAATAGTAGAAATTGTGTTCGGCAACGCTGATTGCTCCAGCGGCGGCGACTGTGTATTGTTCAGCTTTCTTGGCATTTTCAACAGCCATGCCTGGTTCTTTTAAAATATAAAGAAGTAGAGTTTTTGCCAGATAAATAAAGAATAGCGATGTGGCATTATTAGACTCAATAAAGATTGGCAAACTTTCAGCTTCATTAAAAGCTTCGCCAATTAACAAAGATAATTGTGCTGGTTTGCATATTAAATTCAAGATCATCTGCCGAAATATCCTGAGAACATACCAAATATATTCCTGCTTAAATTTAAGCATTGAATTTATATATTGAACAAAATGATGTTCGACTATTTCTAGATGTTCACCTGCAAAAAAAATGTATTGGCAATAAGTGTTAACAGAATAACCGCTACCTTCTATATCTCCGGTTTCAAGTCCAATTTGAATAGCCTCTTGCAAAGGTTCTATTGTTGTCCTAGTATGTTCTTTCCAGTGTCTCACTTGACAGTTAAATACACCTAATACTCTTGATTCGAGTTCTCTGGCGTCTAATTTATCTAATAACCTCACAGCCAGTTTACCGTAGCGATATCCATTTTCAATATCTAAAAGTGGCCCGCATAAAAGCAAGCCATACATAGCATACCCGTACATGGCTGACGAAGAATTCCCATATTTAATAGATAGATGTATCATCGTGAATATAAGCAGCGGCAGCAATGCAGGATTGACCACATAAGCAGGAGGCATGATTTTTATTAAAATCCGCATAGCTGCAAGCTTATAGATGTCGGTCATTTCTGGAATATTTATTAACTCTTCAATAATCATATCTTTTGGTGGTTCTTGCTCCAAGGTAACACCGAGCATTTCCAGTACTTCCAGCCCAGTATCGATTGCTGACTGCATCTGAAGTTGAGCCATATACATCTGAATTTGAGCTTCATACACCTTCACTTTATCGATCAGGTTTGTCGCTTGTTGCAGCACGATTTCAGCATATAAGTTTGCTTGTTCAAATTTGGTATTTAGATATTCTGCTGACACTGCTTCCACATAGAGGTTAAGCGTCAGGTCATAATTACTCTCCCAACTAGAAACTGCCAGCAATCCTATCCCCACATTTAAATAATTGACAGCCGCTTCATAAGCCGTCGCAGCCAAAGCTTTTTGACCGGCGATAAGATTGAGTTCAGCTAACTCATCTTTTTCCCACTTTGCGGTAATCAAGTCGGTGCCAAAATTTAGCTGATTGACCAGAGCAAAGATATTTTCTTTGCGCGATGCTGGCGTAGTATTTGCCAGCAGCAGTTGACCGATTTTGAGGTGAGTTGCCTTCTTTTCAGATTCGGGAATCAGAGAATAAGCCGCTTGCTGCACGCGGTCGTGCAAAAATTTATAGTCAATCTTCACATCCCCAAGTTTCAAAGCTGCCGCTTCTGACTGTCCGAACACCAAGGGAATTTTGTAAGTATCGCTCAGAGGCAGAATCAAACCAGCCTGAAGTGCATCCCATAACGCTTGTGCTGTGACTGTCTGAAATTCCTCATTCACAATCGCCAACATCTCTAAGTTAAACTGGTTGCCAATACAAGCAGCCAGTTTTAAAACCTTCACCGTCTCGTTGGGCAATTTTTGAATATTTTTCGCAATCAGTTCGACAATATTATTATCGGTAATGCCAATCGCTTGAATAGATTCGATACTCCACTCCCACTTACCACTGCTTACCTCATAAACGAGCAGTTTCTCCGCGTACAAAGTTTTCAGCAGTGTAGTCAAGAAAAAAGGATTGCCTTGAGTTTTATTGAAAAGTAGCTCAGAAAGCGGCGTTGTAGAGGACTGGGGATTGGGGATTGGGGATTGGGGACTGGGGATTGGGGACTGGTCACTGGTCACTGGTGACAAGGATGAAACCTCCTCTCCCCCTCTGCCCCCCCGCTCCTCTGCCCCTCTGCCCCCCCGCCCCTCTGCTCCTCTGCCCCTCTGCCCCCCTGCTCCCCCGCTCCCACTCTCCCCCAGAGTATCGGCAACCAGCGAGCTAACGTGGTGCAAGGACAAAGGCTCCAGGATAATATTATTGACCGCAGTCCCGGTTTCTTGAATTTTATTGATAGTTGAAATCAAGGGATGGATTGGACTGACTTCGTTATCTCGATAAGCGCCAATCATTAACAAATACTGGCTATCGGAGTCAGTCATTATCAGTTGGATTAATTTCAAAGATGCAGAATCAGCCCACTGCAAATCATCGAGGAAGATAACTAAAGGGTGTTCCGGTTGGCAAAAAACATGAATGAATTCTTGAAAGACGAGGTTTAAGCGGTTTTGCGATTCCGTCGGCCCCATTTGCGGTACAGCGGGCTGCTTACCGATAATCAGTTCGACTTCGGGAATTACGTCAACAATCACCTGACCGTTTTGACCCAAAGCATTTAACAACTGCTGCTGAAATTTTTCAATCTCAGTTTGAGATAACGTTAATATTTGGCGAATTAAATCTTGGAAAGCTTGGATGAGAGCGGCATAAGGGATATTGCGCTTAAACTGGTCGAATTTGCCAGCAATAAAATAACCTCTAGCTCCCACAATTGGTTTGTGAACTTCATTGACTACAGAGGTTTTGCCGATACCTGAATAGCCGGAAACGAGCAACAGTTCGATTTGGGATTGTGGATTTTTAATTTTAGATTCTGGATTTGCCGCTACCCGCTCAAAAGCTGCCAGCAAAGTGGTAATTTCCGCCTCTCTACCATAAAGTTTTTGCGGGATGAGCAGTTGACCGGATTTATCTCTCGCTCCTACAGTGAAGTGGGGAATAGAGCCCGTGGTTTCTAGCTGATGGAGACAGAATTCTAGGTCATATTTTAGTCCTAAAGCAGTTTGATATCTTGCTTCAGCAGTTTTGGCTAATAACTTCATCACAATATCGGATACTGCTTTGGGAATTCTTTTCTCCCCTGCCCCTCTGCTCCTCTGCCCCTCCGCCCCTCTGCCCCTCTGCCCCTCCGCCCCTCTGCCCCCCTGCCCCCATCTCTTCTGGCGGGACTGGTTGTTTGGCAATATGACAGTGTACTAATTCCATCGGGTCGGTGCTAGGAAAGGGCAACTGACCTGTTAGCATTTCATAGAGAGTGACACCTAAAGAATAAAAGTCGCTGCGGTAATCAATTGACCGATTCATTCGTCCCGTCGCTTCGGGAGAAATATAGGCGAGAGTACCGACGATTTCGTTGGGATTGGTGATAGTTGGGGTTTCCCAGTCCAGACGGGAGGCGATGCAAAAATCTGCGAGTTTGATTTGTCCTGTGGAAGGGTTGATAATTATATTTGAAGGTTTGATATCTTTATGAATAATCGGTATTTTATGCAGTTCGCCTAAAGTTTCGGCTAAAACAATGGCTAGACGCAGAATTTCTTTTAGTTCCATTTTTTGAGAAGCGAGCAAACGGTCTAGGGAGTAACCGCCAAAATCTTCTAATATGATGGCTAAGCCATTGCCGTGTTTTTCGAGGCTGTATGTTTTGACAACTCCTTCACAATTAAGGTTGTGGACGATTGCATATTCTTGTCTTAAGCGGGTAATTTCTTCCAGCGTGGGATACTCGGATTTTAGGGCTTTAATAATGACCTGTCTTTGCCTTACCGAGTCGTAAGCTCGATAAATAACTGTATTTATGCCGCTGTAAATTTCGGCTGTGATTTGGCATCCTGAAATAGCAAACATGGTCTTGTTACTTTATTTGATAAAATTGGGTTTGATTTTTACAATACCTTCGCCAAAAACCTCAAATGTCTAATTTGTAGGTTGGGTTGAGGTACGAAACCCAACCTACAGGAAAATGACGAAAATGTCTAATTTGTAGGTAGGGTTTCGCTTCACTCAACCCAACCTACAGGAAAATGACGAAAGTATTGATTTTTATATACTGCCATTGTGGCAGATGTATATGTGTATGGTAAGGCACACAGACTAATTACGTAAGAGCAGTATTGTTTTATGCTCTTGACGTATCTAGTCTACCCGTGTTAGACCCGGTGTAGTTAAATGAGGAGAAAAAATAGTGGCTTTTCCACAAGACTGGAAAACATGGGAAACAGAAGTCTCGAAACTTGTCGCCAGGGCATGGTTAGATAGCGACTTCTGCGACAGCTTTGTCGCCGACCCGGCGGGAACGCTCCAGGAAGCAGGGCTGGTTTTGGAAGATTTTGTCGAAGTGCAAATCAATCAGAACCCAGATGCAGTGCCCGTCCTCAGAGCAGGTGAGGGGGGAACTGTAGTCTTTGAAATTCCTCTGCCTCCCAAGCCCAGCACACTCACAGACGAAGAAATTAGCGATTGGGTTGAAGGCCGGGTAAATGTAGCGCCCGCGTCTGTAGTTGTTACTACCTGATGCTCCTCTGGCCTCGTGCGGGTTGTTGTTCTAGCCCGTGCGAGGTTCTCCCCCGCTCAGATTCACAATTAGAGCGGGGGCTTGCGTTCTGAAGAGAACTATTGTATAATACGACCAAATTTAGCGGTGCATTAGGAGAAAAAATGGTTCTCACAGAAACTAGGATTTCCACTCCCGTCCAAATTAGTAGCCAAGCCAAAAAAACAGCGCCCTTCCCTTCCGACTGGAAATTATGGGAAACAGAAGTCTCGAAACTTGTCGCCAGGGCATGGTTAGATAGCGACTTCTGCGACAGCTTTATCGCTGACCCGGCGGGAACGCTCCAGGAAGCAGGGCTGGTTCTGGAAGATTTTGTCGAAGTCCAAATCAATCAGAACCCAGATGCAGTGCCTATCCTCAGAGCAGGTGAGGGGGGAACTGTAGTCTACGAACTGCCCCTGCCTCCCAAACCCACCACACTCACAGACGAAGAAATTAGTGCTTGGGCTGAGGGCCGGGTAGATGTAGCGCCCGCGTCTATAGTTCTTACTACCTAAAGCCCCTCCAACCTCGTGCGGGTTCTTGTTCTAGCCCGTGCGAGGTTCTCCCCCGCTCAGATTCACAATTAGAGCGGGGGCTTGCGTTCTGAAGGTAAATATTGTATAATTCAGCCAAATTCAGTGGTGCATTAGGAGAAAAAATGGTTCTCACAGACGAAGAGATTAGTGCTTGGGCCAAAGAATCTCTTGTTAGCCCGCTCACCCGCTGGGGAATCAATTCCCCAGCTAATAGCGAAAGTCCATTAAAATGGACTGTTAGATTTAATATTGAGTCCTCTTGAGAGCGGTTCATGGGTGGCGATCGCACTGCTGTATGATGAAAGAACAAAGATTTGAACTTGATGACTCTACTATCAAATTTCTTGACCGGTGTCAAGAATATGGATTTCAAAACCCCGGCGAAGTCGTCATAACAGCCCTGCAAAAGTTGCAGTTATCATTAGAAGCGGATAACTTGCAAGAATCGGCTACCCTCTATGCAGAAATTTACGAAAGAGATCGAGAGTTACAAGAATTGACGGAAGCGGGTTTAGAAGAATGGCCGAAGGAATAAAGCTCAAACGGGGTGCGATCGTTATTGACAAAAGCAACATGATGCGATCGTAGACTTTAATCTCGATGATATCGTCAAATGGTCTGTTGCGATCGTTGGTTAAATTTTTACCGCAGATGTAGGCGCTTCGCCTGACCGTAGGGTAGACAGATAAACGCAGATAAACGCAGATAAGAAGAAGAACAGGAATTTTTTAGGTAAGCGATGGATAAGGATATGATATAATTTGATAGCAAAAAAACACTCGTCATTGTTTTAAAGGCAGCTTTCATGGATGTAACGATCCGACAGGCAACTACCGACGACACCGACAGATGTGGAAGTGTAATCTATCTTGCCTTTAAAGGAATAGCCGATCGCTATCAAGTTCCTTCTTTTTTCCCCACGCAGGAATTTGCGGCTGAGGTAACAGGTTCTTTAATCGCCAATCCTTCAGTTTTTGGTGTAGTTGCGGAAAGCGACAGTCAAATAGTTGGTGCGAACTTCCTCGACGAAAGCGATATCATCCGCAAAATTGGGCCAACAGCGGTTCATCCCGATTTCCAATCTCGCAAAATAGGCAGAAAACTAATGGAAGCCTTGCTGGAGAGAGGTCGAGAGGCTGTGAGTATTCGTCTGATTCAAGAAGCATCAAATACGACATCGCTCTCACTTTACGCTTCTGTTGGTTTCGATGTCAAGGAACCTGCCGTTTTGATCGGTGGCAAGCCGAAAAGTAAGCCAGACCCTACAATTGAAATCAGGCCCCTCCAGGAGTCAGATTTAGAAGAGTGCGCGGCCCTCTGCAAGCAGGTTTACGGGTTTGAGCGGTTTCAGGAGTTGCAGCAAGCGATCGAGCATTTTTCCCCTTTTGTCGCAGTCCGACAAAACAGCATCGTCGCTTATGCCACTGCTACCAACTTCTTCGGACATGGAGTAGCCAAAAACGACGCCGATATGCAAGCATTGCTATTAGGCATTGCGGCAGCAGGCGACGATCCTTTATCCTTAATAGTGCCTCTTTGTCAGGCTTCCTTCTTTCGCTGGTGTCTGGGCGAAGGTTTGCGCGTCATCAATACAGTAAACATCATGGCACTGGGTGAGTATTTTGAACCCCAAGGTTGCTATTTCTCATCTGTAGCTTACTAAAAGGGCAGCAGGAAAAAAATATCAAAATGTACAATAAACCAAAATTTAAAAGTTGTTATAGAGTCGAAGTGATAGAATCTGTCGGTGTATTCCTGCTAGCCGAATCAGATTATTTTTTATTAACTGGTCGCCTTTATGAGTTATTAGCCCCGCTGCTTGATGGCGATCGTACTGTTGACGACATCATCAAACACCTGCACGGAAAAGCATCCACCACCGAGCTTTATTATACTTTGATGTTGATGGAACAGAAAGGCTACATCGTCGAGAACGACGATTCTATCCCAACTGAAGTAGCCATTTTCTGGGATAGCTTGAATGTCGATTCCTTCAAAGCAACAAGCCGATTGAAATCTACCAAAGTTTCTGTGAGTGCGATCGGTAATGTCACAACCAACGAATTTATCGACAGACTGAAATCACTCAATATTCAAGTATCCGATTCAGGCGATATTACCGCCGTCTTAACCGATGATTACCTGCAAGAAGATCTGGCTACATTTAACCAAAAAGCTTTAGAATTACAACAACCCTGGATACTGATCAAGCCAGTGGGCAAAATTATTTGGATCGGCCCTATTTTCCAGCCCGGAAAAACAGGCTGTTGGGAATGTCTGGCTCAACGTCTGCGTGCCAACCGCCCCGTAGAAAGCTTTATCCAGAGACAAAAAGGTATTTCAACAACAACACCTCTGCAAACCCATCAAGGTGTGCTTCCTTCTACATGGCAAACGGGATTAAATATTGCCACAACTGAAATCGCCAAATGGATTGTTCAGGGAGAGAACAAATCTCTAGAAGGAACTTTAATCACCTTTGAAACTATATCTCTGAAAACCAAAAATCACACTTTGGTCAAACGTCCGCAATGTCCGGCTTGCGGAGAAGCGCAATATCTGTACAACAGAGAACCTTTACCCATTCTACTCAAAAGCGGTGATAAAAATTTCACCAGCGACGGCGGACACCGTTCTTTTTCACCAGAAGAAACGATCGAGAAATACGAACATCATATCAGCCCGATTACGGGGGCAATTCGATCGCTAAAGCAAATTCGCGTCTCAGAAACAAATTTAACAAATGTCTATGTAGCAGGCCATAATTTTGCGACCATGTTTGACGGTTTATACTTTTTGCGTGAAAATCTGCGCGGCAAAAGTGCGGGGAAAGGTAAAACCGACATTCAAGCAAAAGCCAGCGCCCTTGGCGAAGCTGTAGAAAGATATTCTGGAGTATTTCAAGGAGACGAAATCAGACAAAAAGGCACATACAAAGAAATGGGCGCATCTGCCATTCACCCCAATACTTGTATGAACTTTAGCGAATTCCAATACGAAACGAGGTCGGAATGGAATGTCAAATGTACCAATTTGTTTCAAAAAGTGCCAGAACCTTTTGACGAGGAAATAGAAATTGAGTGGACGCCAGTTTGGTCTTTAACTAATGATGAAGTAAAATATCTGCCAACGGGTTATTGCTATTACGGTTACCTCAACCTTCCCAAACCTTATTTTTGGGCAGATTCCAACGGTAGCGCAGCTGGTAACACCCTCGAAGAAGCCATTTTGCAAGGTTTTATGGAAGTGGTAGAACGAGATAGCGTAGCCTTGTGGTGGTATAATCGGATCGCCAGACCGCTAGTGGATTTAGACAGTTTTGACGACCCGTATTTTGAAGCATTGAAGAATTATTATAAAAGTATCGATCGCGAACTTTGGGTTTTGGATCTTACCAGCGATTTAAATATTCCTACTTTTGCCGCTATTTCCAGAAGAACAGATAAAAATATCGAAGATATCACCCTCGGTTTTGGCACCCATTTTGACCCGAAAGTCGGTATATCTAGGGCTTTGACAGAAGGAAATCAAATGCTGCCAGCAGTTTTATCCATTGCTGATGATGGTAGCACCAAATATAACTTTTTTGATGAGTTAACTATAGAATGGTGGAAAACAGCTACATTGGCAAATCAGCCTTATCTGATTCCCGATGAAAATGTCGCCCCAAAAGTGTTTGCCGATTATCCCCTGCAAGCAAGCGACGATTTGCGGGAAGATGTGATGACTTGCGTAAAAATAGCCGAAAAACAAGGCATGGAAGTGCTGGTTTTAGATCAAACTCGTGCCGATATCGAACTGAATGTCGCTAAGGTTATCGTCCCCGGAATGCGACACTTTTGGAAAAGGTTGGCACCGGGAAGGCTTTATGATGTACCCGTTAAATTGGGTTTGTTGCCAGAGTCGTTGCCAGAGAATGAACTCAACCCGTTTCCGATTTTCTTCTAAACAATATTGTTTTGAAAATAGAGTAACAAAATGCCACAACCATTCGTACTTGCTTTTACAAAAAATGTTTCTCTGAGTGAAGAATCAAGCGATAGTTTGGTGCTAAAATCGCCAGAAGGAACATTCAATCTCAAGCAACTGTCTCCGGGATTGCTGGCTGCTATTAAGATTCTTGCTGCTGATGGCGGTACTGAAGAATATCTCAGCCAACAGGTGCTGCAAGCTGACAGCTTCTCTTCACTGCCTAAGTTATATTATTATATCGAACAATTTATCAATCTGGGCATTATCTGCCATACTGTTTGTGCGGATGGGTTGCCTCTAGCAACTTTGGTTCCCATCTCAAAGTTTGAGAAGCTGCAATTTTTTGATGCAAAACCGGACAAAAAATATGTTTTGTCCAGGTTTGCCTATTGCCACCAAGGTAAAGACGGGATGGTGCTGGAATCTCCCTTATGTGGGGCCCAAATCATTTTAACAGATTGGCGCTCTGGTGCGATCGCAACTTGTATTACCAAACCGCAAACAGCAAACGAACTGAGCAATCTTATCCCCGGTATATCCCTAGAAACAGCAGTGATGTTTTTTAGCCTCCTCAACAGTGCTGCAATGCTTTCGGAAGTAGAAGAAGACGGAAAAGTTGTCGAAAAGGAAAACGATACCCTGACTCAATGGGAGTTTCACGATTTACTGTTTCATTCCAGAAGTAGAGGCGGAAGACACAACAATCCCGTCGGCAAATCATTTCGTTTTGTGAACGAAATCAAGCCGCTACCAGTAGTCAAACCCAAAGTATCTAATGATATTATTGAACTATACAAACCAGATATAGAAAAACTTAAAGAAGAAGATTATCCCTTTACCCGCATTCTGGAAGAGAGAAAATCGATCAGAGTGCAGGGGAACGAACCAATTACAGATAAACAGCTAGGCGAATTTCTGTATCGTACCGCCAGAGTTCGATCGATCTTTCCAAAAGACCAAAAAGAATGCAGCAATCGACCTTACCCAAATGGAGGAGCCTGCTATGAAATAGAACTTTATATTATTATAAATAGCTGCGAAAATATTCCCGATGGAATTTACCATTATTGCCCGCTAGACCATCAACTTTGTAGGATTTCCGAACGAACCACTTATGTAAAAGCGCTCTTAAAAAGTGCCGAATTAGCAACAAATCCTCCCTGCAATCCGCAAATCTTAATTATCCTGGCTTCTCGCTTGCCCAGAGTTAGCTGGAATTACGAGTCAATGGCTTACGCCCTCACATTAAAGCACGTTGGCGTTTTATATCAAACAATGTATTTGGTGGCAACAGCGATGAATCTTGCGCCTTGTGCAGTGGGAGGAGGCAATTCCAGTTTGTTTGCAGCGGCGACGGGATGCGATTACTATGCTGAATCATCCGTAGGAGAATTTATGTTGGGTAGCAGATATAGCTAGGGGCTAGGGTAAGTGGTCAGTTGTCAGTTGTCAGTGGTCAGTGGTCAGTGGTCAGTTGTCAGTTGTCAGTGGTCAGTTGTCAGTTGTCAGTTGTCAGTTGTCAGTGGTAAAAATCAAGATTTCCAGAGCAATCATTGGCAATTTTTAGTGGTGAGTTATTTCCGCCATCCTGCACTAGGGGCAACTCCAACTCTTACTTCTGGTTCATAATCCCTTACTTCGTCAAGCTTTTCCCTCTTCCCTAGCCCCTAGCCCCTAGCCCCTAGCCCCTAGCTATAATAATTCCGAAAGACCCGAAAAATCATGAAAAGAACCATAGATTGGAAAGAAACTTTCTGGCTGGGCGCTGGTTTAATAGTTTCTATACTTGTGGCCATAGGCCCGATGGCAGCAATTGTGGGCACGCCATCCATACTTATCTGGACGCTATCAACAATCATCGGTTTCGTGCAACTCTTTTTATATACCGAGCTGGCAGCTCTGTTTCCCAACAAGACGGGTGGAGCTTCCATTTACGGTGCTGTCGCGTGGGTTCGCTACGGCAAACTTTTTGCCCCCATCAATGTCTGGTGCTACTGGGTAACTTGGTCGGCGGCGCTGGCGATTACGGCGGCGCTGGCAGGAAATTACATCATGACTGCTTTTTTGGCAAATACGCCATTGGCGAACTTCTCCATCACCCTGCTCGACCTTTCCGCAATCTTACCGGGAATCAAGTTCAAGATCGATGGGATAATCCTATGCAGTGCGGCGGTTTTGGTGCTGGCGTTTTATTTGCAGCATAGGGGACTTGCCCAAACCGCAAAGGTACAGTTTGCGATCGCAATTCTATCTTTGATTCCACTATTCCTGCTCACCGTCGTACCTTTACTCACCGGAAAAGTCAATCTAGCCAACTTTGTACCTTTTATTCCACAAGGAACAACGAGTTGGTTAAGCGGTGATGCCTTCATCATATTTATGGGTGGGATGTTTATAGCAGGCTATATTACCTACGGAGCTGAACTTGCAGTCTGTTACGTAAGCGAATTTAAAGACCCTGCCAAGGATGGTTTGAAAGCAATTACCTTGTTAGGGGCAGTTGCAGGTAGTTGCTTCATTCTTTTCCCCTTCACTTTCTTGGGAGTGCTGGGAATGGAAAATGTTACCGATCCAGCTTTTGTCAACGGAGATCCCCAAGCGGCAGTCGTCAAACTAGCAGAAATCGCTTTCGGTACTGGGTCTGGCAAATTACTCACGCTGATGCTGATCTTCGCCTTGATCTTGGCAATCATCACACCGATGTCTAGCAGTGCCAGGACTCTATACCAAGCTTCGGTAGATGGTTTTTTCCCCAAGTTTTTGAGTAAGCTAAACAAGCACGGTGTCCCCATCAGAGCTATGTGGACTGACTTGATTTTCAATCTGTTTTTGCTGACTTTGGGGAACCCAGTTTTTGTATTTGCTGCCTGCAACGTGGCATACCTCATCTGCATTTGTATGGATCTCAATGCTGTCTGGATGCTGCGAAAACAAATGCCTAATCAACCTCGCAGTTTCCGCGCTCCAGATTGGCTTGTTTATGGGGGAGTTCCAGTTCTCACCGTACTCAATCTATCCTTCATCATCTTTGGAGCTAATGTCTTCGCTCCCAATGCTTTGTGGTATGGACTGGGTGCGATCGTCATCATTTTTCCCATCTTCTACTACAGGCACTACATAGTTGATAAAGGTGTTTGGCCGGAGTCAGCCCGAAATAATTTAGAGATTCCTGAAGATCCTCAAATGTAAATGCGCGTGGTTCATGGTTAATTGTTTATTGCCATGAACCATTCATGCTGAGTAAAATCAATTACTGAAAATAAATCAAAATGCCAGAAACTTTAAAACCTTCCCTGCGCGAACAACAACACCCCCTGATTCGCCAGTTAGCTGACTGCATCGAGTCCACCTGGAAAAGCTATCTAGATCTAGAACCGTATCACCTGCCAGCTGAATTGGGATATGTGGAAGGACGACTGGAAGGTGAAAAACTGATAATTGAAAACCGCTGCTACCAGTCGCCCCAGTTTCGCAAAATGCACCTGGAATTGGCAAAAGTTGGTGCAAATCTGGATATTTTGCATTGCGTGATGTTTCCCCGTCCCGAATACGCGCTACCGATGTTTGGCACCGACTTGGTGGGAGGAAGGGGACAAATTAGTGCGGCGATCGCAGATTTATCCTCCACAAACCCCGACCTCACCTTACCAGACGCATATAGAGAAGCTCTCGCCGCGTTAGGGGCTGCAAACTTCTCCCAACCCCGCGAACTTCCCGAATGGGGTGATATTTTCTCGGAATTTTGCCTATTTATCAGACCTGGTAGTCCAGAGGAAGAAGCTCAATTTCTCGATCGCGTCAAAGCATTTTTGGAGATCCACTGTCAGCAAGCTTTAGCCCTAGAGCCAGTATCATCAGAAGAGGAGTTAGAGAGAATTCTTGCCGGTCAACGCTACTATTGCACCAAACAGCAGAAAAACGACAAAACTCGTCGAGTGCTGGAAAAAGCCTTTGGCCACGAATGGGCTGAAAATTACATGAGTACCGTTCTATTCGACTTCGTTTAGGAGAATCGCCTAACTGGATGAAGCGCTCTAGCCTTGGCAGATAGTAGTTTAATGTAGAACTGATATAGGGAATTTCAGATTTCAGATTTGAAATTTCAGATTTTAAATCTAACACAATAAAACAACTTCCTGCAATTATCATGGGGCTAGAATCACCGTTAAAAGATTTGAAATTCTTAAAATTTAAAGGTCGGTGGATCTTAGTTCTAGCAATTGCTGGCGCTCTAGGCACTACTGCCTTTGGTTTATACAAGATTTACGAACTGAGGAAAGCTCAAGAAACACCGCCGCCACCCGTGGTGAGTACACCGGCAAAGATCGAGGTGACAGCCTTGGGACGTTTAGAACCGCAAGGCGAATTGATTAAACTCTCAGCCGCCAGTTCCTTGGAGGGAACGCGGCTGACAAGGCTATTAGTCAAACAGGGAGATAAAGTTCAGCCAGGACAAGTTATTGCGATTTTGGATACCTACGAACAGCGTTTGGCGACTCAGGAGGAAGCCAAAAAACAAGTCCAAGTTGCCCAAGCTAATCTAGCCAAGGTAAAAGCTGGGGCAAAAGCGGGGGAAATAGCCGCTCAGAAAGCCGAAATTTCCCGCCTGCAAGCCCAGCTAAATGGCGAAATTGCCACTCAAAGAGCGATAATCGCTCGTCTGGAAGCCCAGCTTGACGGGGAAAGAAAAACTCAACAAGCCACCCTTCTTCGTCTGCAAGCCCAGCTTGATGGGGAAAGGAATTCTCAACAAGCCACTGTTCTTCGTCTGCAAGCCCAGCTTTCGGGAGAAAGAAATTCTCAACAAGCTACAATTCTTCGCTGGCAAGCTCAACTGCGTAATGCAGCAGCGGAATTTGAACGCTATCAGATGCTATACAAACAAGGTGCTATAGAACCCTCCAGATTTGATAGCAAGCGGCTGGAATTGGAAACCGCCCAAGAACATCTCAATGAAGCCAAAGCTAGTCTAAAACGAATTGAAGAAACGCTGCTTCAACAAGTTAACGAGGCGAAAGCTACCCTAACTAAAACCGATCGAACTCTAGTTCAGCAAATCAACGAGGCGAAAGCTACCTTAACCAAGACTGAGGAAACCCTGCTACAGCAAATCAACGAAGCCAAAGCGACCCGCAACCAAACTGCAAACACCTTACAAGAACAGATCCTGCAAGCCAAAGCCACGTTAAACCAAATCTCCGAGGTGCGTCCCACGGATGTACAAGCGGCGCAAGCTGAGGTAGAAAGTGCGATCGCCACAGTCAAAAAAACTCAGGTAGATTTAGATTTAGCCCTTGTGCGATCGCCCCTCGCCGGTCAAATTCTGAAAATTAGCGCCCGCCCCGGAGAACGCATCGGCGATGATGGAATTGCCGAACTGGGACAAACAGACCAAATGTATGTAGTTGCAGAAGTGTATGAAACCGAAATCGCTCAAGTGCGTTTGGGTCAACCAGCTACAGTCCAAAGTAGTGCTTTTCCAGGCAAATTGCAAGGAACAGTTGACCAGCTAGGTTTAAAAATAGGTAAGAAAAATATTCTTAATGATGACCCCGCAGCCCAGCAAGATGCCAGAGTGGTAGAAGTTAAAATTCGCCTCGCTCCTGAAGATAGCAAACAAGTCACAGGTTTAACTAATTTACAAGTAGAAGTTGCCATTGATGTCACATCTTCACCAGCAAATTCTACAGCTATTCCAGAAACTTCACCACAACCAGAAAAATGAAAGTCCCTTTAGCATGGCTCCAACTCACTCGCGAAAAAATGCGCCTCCTAATTGCCCTAGCAGGTATTGGTTTTGCTGACCTGCTCATGTTTATGCAGTTGGGTTTTAAAACAGCCCTTTTTAATAGCGCGATCGCCATCCACGAGCGTTTCCAAGGAGATTTAGTTTTAGTCAGTCCCCGCTCGGAATTTCTAGGTCAAATGGTCGAATTTCCCCGCACTCGTTTGTACCAAGCTAGAGGATTTGAAGGCGTAGAATCAGTCAGCTATTTGTATATCGCACCCGGAAGCTGGAAAAATCCTGTAAATCCCAGTTATAATCGATCGCTTTTCATTTTTGGGTTTGACCCAGCAAGACCCGTTTTCGATATACCTGAAGTAAATGAACAACTAGATAAGATAAAACTGCCCGATGTATTTCTATTTGACGAAGCTTCGCGGGCTGAATTTGGGCCGGTGGCAGAGCTATTTAAACAAGGTAAAACAGTTACAACTGAATTAAGCGAGCGCCGAATTAAAATAGGTGGATTATTTAAACTCGGTGTTTCCTTTACAGCCGATGGCAATGTGATCACTAGCGATTTGAATTTTATCCGCGTAACCAAGCGTTCTTTAGAGAAAATTGATATTGGTTTTATCAATCTAAAACCGGGTGCCGATCCACAAATTGTCTTGGAAAATATCCAGAAAAAGTTGCCAAACGACGTGAAAGTGCTGACGCTAAAAGGTTTTATGGAAATGGAAAAACACTACTGGGAAACAAGCACAGCGATCGGATTTATTTTTGGCTTAGGCGTAGGAATGGGATTTATTGTTGGAATCGTTATTGTTTATCAAATTCTTTACACCGATGTAGCAGATCATTTGCCAGAATATGCTACGCTTAAAGCAATGGGATATACAGACTTATACCTGTTGAATGTAGTTTTTCAAGAAGCAATACTTCTGTCAGTATTAGGCTACATTCCCGGATTTATTATTTCTATGGGACTGTATAATGTAGCCAAAAGTGGAACTGGACTACCAAT
Source organism: Argonema antarcticum A004/B2 (assembly GCF_023333585.1). Lineage (GTDB taxonomy): Bacteria > Cyanobacteriota > Cyanobacteriia > Cyanobacteriales > Aerosakkonemataceae > Argonema > Argonema antarcticum. Next base: position 132,218 of record NZ_JAIQZN010000003.1, on the reverse strand, counting down.
GATAATGACTCTAGACCTGGCATTAACAGTGATGATATTGACGATTGTGATGTGTTTTATTTCGGGTGCGATCGCAGTACGTAAACTACAAGCTGCCGATCCAGCCGACATCTTTTAAAATTTTACCAATAACCAATTTCAGATTTCAGATTTAAAAATTACGATTTTAAATTCCCCCATGACCGATCGACCAGTTGTTGAAATCCAAAATCTCAATCATTACTTTGGTGAAGGCTCGCTCCAGAAACAAACTTTATTTGACATTAACCTAGAACTGCAAACCGGAGAAGTTGTGATATTGACAGGGCCATCCGGGTGTGGAAAAACCACCTTGCTAACATTAATTGGTAGTTTGAGGTCAATTCAAGAAGGCAGCCTCAAAATTTTAGGCCAAGAACTTCGCGGTGCAAGCAAAAATCAACAGGTAAAAATTCGTCGCCAAATTGGTTATATTTTCCAAGCGCATAACTTGCTAAAGTGTTTAACTGCCGAGCAAAATGTGCGAATGTCGATGGAATTGCATCATGGTTTTTCTCAACAGGAAGTCAGATCTAGATCGTCCGCTATGCTAGAGGCTGTAGGGTTAGGAGATCGAGTCAATTACTATCCCAATAACCTTTCGGGTGGACAAAAACAACGAGTTGCGATCGCACGTGCCTTAGTCAGTCATCCCAAATTAGTTTTAGCAGACGAACCCACTGCTGCTTTAGACAGTAAATCAGGCCGCGATGTAGTCGAATTAATGCAGGGTTTAGCAAAAGAACAAGGCTGTACCATTTTAATGGTGACTCACGACAATCGCATTTTGGATATAGCCGATCGCATCGTCCAGATGGAGGATGGTGGTTTGCTCCCAGATGCAGCCCTGACCGCAGCATCTCATAACTAAGCAGTGATATCGTTTCCGGTTGTATCGGAATCATTATGGCCACAGAGAAGCAGAGGGGCAGAGGAGCAGGAGAGCATTTGCACTCAGCACTCAGCGCTACTTGCCTGCTTTTTTATTAGCCGGATTGGCTTTACCCGGAGTCCCTGACGTTTGATTAGGTTTAGCCGGAGTCCCTGACGTTTGATTAGGTTTAGCCGGAGTCCCTGACGGTTTATTCGATTTAGTCCTATCTGCTGACGTTTTGTTCTGACCTTGAGGCGTCGCACGGGGAGGCGGCGGAGGCAGCGGATCGGATAGCCCTGCTGCTCCAGGCACCCTTTTAGTGGCAAAACTAACATTCACACCGTCCTGGGATTGGTCTAGCACTAACATAGGTGTGGGCTTAGCCTGTTGATCCCATTGCATATGCACAATGCGACCTTGAATCGTCGGTTGCCAGTTATCCTGGTCATCAGACGGACTCAAGAAAGTTTCAATGCAGTCAATTATTTGATTTATCGTCGCCGAAGTTGCCTGAGTCGGTAACTTCATCAAGCGGATTTGAATGCGGAAAAGCACAGCCTTCTTCGCCTTCGGATTGTCTACTGTTTGATACTCCACATCAAATTGTTCATCGACTTGCCTTCCGGGATTAGCGGTACTACCCGTAGCCGCGGTTGGTGCAACTTGACTTGGACGCAGGGCTAGAGAAATTTTATCTTTGACCTTCACCTTGATTTGATTGACGATCGCAAAGTGAAACACCTCCTCGGACATCCGCAGCCGCAGATAATCCAAGTTAAAATCTCGCGAGTGAACCAAGTCTGGATTGGTTTCCATTTTTCGGATCGTTTCCAGCGCCAGCTTTAACTTTTTATCGAGTTCTCGCGTTCTGAACTCTTCAAACCGGATCTTCTTCTTCAGTCTGGCTGTCTGTAGATAAGAAAAAACCCCTAAACCAATCAGCAGTAAAACCAGCCCCCCAGAGATTCCCATCCAGGGTAGATCTGGCGACGAAGCTTTGGGCTTGACGGCGGGAGGTTTTTGAGCCAACAGGGGTTCTACGAGAATAATCGGGATTGACATACTAGGTAGCAGCTATATTGACGCCTGTTTATAGAATGCCCCGCACAAAGGTAAGAGCATCACCTAAGTCACTAAAAGTAAAGAATTATGAGGGAATTAGGGTTTCCATCACTTTATCGATTTTGCTTCTACTTTTATACTCTCTCACTGAGTGCTACGATATGTATTTTACTGGAAAGCATATTATCTGCCTGTTGCCAGTAGAAGGCAAGGGATATCCCCGCTACACTAGCCTAGCTTATGGAAGCAGTAGGCGATGTCACCGATCGCATAGCGAGGGGAAAAGGGTAGAGTAGGGTGCAAGCAACAGTTGGCGATCGAAAGAACAAACTGGACTCTTGAGGAATCTTCCTCCCAAGCAACTACTTATGACCGCAGTTGGAGCCTATAGATCAGGGGCTAAGCAAAAATGCTCATTAGGCCCTATTAGTAGTTTAGGGTGCTTTGTCCGCACCCTACAGGTACAGTTGTTGTGTAAGTTCTAAAATTGATGGATTCTTTCTGCCAATCTACACTAGATTTTTGTCGATGCCCTGGTGTAAAGAGGAACTTAGGGAAAGCCAGTGTAAGCTTTTGGGCTGAATTTGCCAAAATTTCAGCTTTAATTGCGCTTTTTCTGAAAAACAGAGCTATTCTCAAAAAAAATCTTAAAACCGTTACCAGTTAACAGAATTAAGGTTTTAATGACTGAAATACTCAAAGATCGATCGCTGAATATAGCACTCAGGGGTTTTTTAAGTCAATAGGGTTGGTTACCCCAGCCCTTGACTATGCTGCCCGATTTTTTGCAACAAACAATACAATTTCATGGTTCTTAATATGGATGAAGATAACACGGAGCGCAAGCAGATTCAAGAAGAAGCCCGACTTTTACAAGCCATGACGCTAGCGATCGCCCAGTCCCAAGATTTTCATACCGCGCTGGGAGAAGCCTTGCGTCAGGTGTGCGAAGCAACAGGCTGGAAGTATGGAGAAGTATGGATTCCTCGCCTGGATGGCACAACTCTTGAATGTAGCCCAGTCTGGTACGGCAGTACCAATAATCTGGAGAAATTTAGAAAATTGAGCGAGGCATTGACATTTCCCCCCGACGTGGGCCTACCAGGGCGAGTTTGGGCATCGAAGCAGCCTGAGTGGATCGAAGATGTTTCCAACGAGTCTGACTCGATTTTTCTCCGTTGCCAAATGGCACTAGAACCTGGACTGAAAGCCGGGTTAGGAATTCCCATCCTCGATCGCGATCGAGTGCTGGCGATTCTCGTATTTTTCATGTTTGAATCTCGCGAAGAGGAGAAGCAACTCGTCGAGATGGTTTCAGGCGTTGCAACTCAACTGGGCGAACTAATTCAGCATAAACGGATACAGGAGGTGCTAAAGACCCAGGCGCGAGTGCTAGAAAGTATGGTAGAAGGGGTCAATATGTGTGACGAGAATGGGTTTATATTTTTTACCAATGCCGCATTCGATGCCATGTTCGGATATGAACGAGGCGTCTTGAGCGGCCAAAACATTTCCGTTCTCAATGCCAACGCACCCGAAGAAAATGCGCTGCTTCTAGCTCAAATCAATCAACAGTTGCAGAGTCAAGGCTCTTGGTTCGGGGAATTTCAAAACTGTAAAAAAGACGGAACTTCATTCATTACCTATGCCCGGATCAGTGCTTTAGAAATTTCGAGTAAAAAGTACTGGATTTGCGTTCGAGAGGACATCACCGAGCGCAAGTCTTCAGAAGAAGAACTCCGACAAAGCAAACGACGGCTTGCCACCCTGATTGATTCGCTTCCAGGTATTGCTTTCTCCTGTTCAAACGATCCTCAATGGTCAATGAAATACCTCAGCGAAGGTTGTCTTAACTTGACTGGTTATAAAAGCGAAGAACTTTTAGGTGATGGAATTTCCTATAACGCTATCACTCATTTTGAAGACGTAGCCAACGTTTTACAAGCCATTGAGGCCGCAGTCATCAAAAAGCAACCTTATGTAGTTGAGTATCGCATTTCCACCAAATCCGGCCAAGAAAAATGGTTATGGGAAAAAGGAAGAGGAGTATTTGACGAGGACGGTGAAGTGCTTGGACTCGAAGGCTTCATTACCGACATCACCGATCGCAAACGCGCCGAGGAAGATTTGCTTGAAGAGCGCAACTTTGTCTCCGCAGTCCTTGAAACTGCCAGCAGTTTAGTGGTGGTTCTCGACCAAAAAGGACAAATTATTCGTTTTAATCGAGCTTGCGAAAAAATAACTGGTTACAAATTCGATGAAGTGAAGAATAAATATATCTGGGATCTATTTTTAATTCCTGAAGATGTGGAGCCAGTTAAAGCTATCTTCGAGGAACTTCGAGGAGGCGCGCCATCAAATGAACGTGAAAACTACTGGCTAAACAAGAACGGAACTTGGCGACTGATTTCCTGGTCTAATAGCGCCCTCCGCGATGCTGATGGCTCCGTCAAGTACATCATCGGCACGGGCATCGATATCACCGATCGCAAGCAGGCAGAGGAGGCATTACGGCAAGCCGAACGGAAGTATCGCAGTATCTTTGAAAATGCTGTCGAAGGTATTTTCCAAACCACGGTAGATGGGCATTACTTGACTGCAAACCCGATGTTAGCCCGCATTTACCGCTATGATTCGCCTGAAGAATTGCTATTGGCTTTGACGGATATCGAGCATCAACTTTACGTTGACCCCAGTCGCCGTGCTGAATTCATGTGTCTGGTAAAGGAGCAAGGTGCTGTCTGGGGCTTTGAGTCTCAAGTTTATTGCAAAGACGGCACCGCGATCTGGATTTCGGAGAATGCTTATGCGCTCTATGATGATGATGGTCGATTGCTCGGTTATGAAGGCACTGTGGTAGAGATTACCGAGCGGAAACGAGCGGAAGCCACGATCCACTATCAAGCCTTTCATGACTTGTTGACTAATTTACCCAACCGGACGCTGTTTAGCGATCGGCTTGAAGTGTCTCTGGCAAATGCCCATAGGAACCGGGGCAAGCTGGCGGTGATGTTTTTAGATTTAGATCGGTTCAAGATTATCAACGATACTTTAGGGCATACTGTGGGCGATCGCTTATTGCAAGTTGTTGCCCAACGATTGACAAGCTGTTTGCGAGAAGGCGATACCGTTGCCCGCTGGGGAGGCGATGAATTCACCGTGCTACTGCCTCAAATTCATACTCTACATGAGGTTGAAAAGGTTGCTCAAAGACTTGTAGATGCTTTTCAGCAGCCCTTGAATCTGGAGGATCGCGAACTTTATATCAGCAGCAGTATTGGCATTTCACTCTATCCCCAGGACGGTGAAGATATCCAAACTTTATTAACAAACGCAGATGCTGCTTTATATAAAGCTAAGGAAAATGGTCGAAATAACTATCAGTTTTACATTCCGGCTACGAATTTTGGAGATTCAGGTAAACTGATGAGGAAGCGGAAAGTGCGATCGCCAATTTAAAATTTTACATTCAAAATTTGAAGTTCTTTATTTTCGGTTGGACTCATGGGAGCGGAAGATCGAAAATAGGATCTTCCGTACTTACTATGCTCAAAATGTTCTTGACTCAACAAAAGCATAGCAACTCGGAAAGAGCCGCTTATCGTTGCGCTCACGAGGTTCAAAGCCAGCATCACTACTGTTTTTGTACTAAAGCCGAAGCACTTTGCTATAATACCTGTTTTGTATAATTATTGATGCACGCCCTTTCAATTCCGACCTGGATTATCCATATTTCCAGCGTAATCGAGTGGATAGCCGCCATTTGGTCGATCTGGACTTACAGCGAAGTTAGCGGTAACCGAGCTTGGTGGGCTTTGTCTGTAGCCATGCTGCCAGCCTTGATCGGTGCCATGTGTGCCTGTACCTGGCATTTTTTCGATAACCTTGAATCTCTGGAATGGCTCGTCACCCTGCAAGCTACTATGACAATGCTGGGTAACTTCACCCTTTTGGTAGCAGGCTGGTGGATTTGGCGTTCTGTAAGACAAAAGGCACAGTCATGATGTTTCATATTTCCAAAGAAGCCCTGTTCGCTCTATCTCTGTTTCCCTACCTGGGTTTTTTGTGGTTTCTTACCCGTTCGGGACAAACACCGCGTTTAGCCTTGATTGGATTTTACATGACGTTGGTTTTTGTGGGCGTCACTATCCCCGCCGGGATTTATGCCAAAATTGCTTATGAGAAGTCTTTAGCTGATGTCGATTGGCTGCATGGCGGGGCAGAATTCTTCTTGACGCTCGCCAATATTTTGGTTGTGGTAGGCTTCAGACGAGCGGTGATGGAGATCGAACGATCGCCAAAACAAAAAATCTAAGTGCGATCGCGACAAGAGCAAAGCGGTTTAACCCTCGGCCTTGCCAAAAAGTAGAGTAAAATAAAAAATCTGGCTTCCTATGAGCCTCTGCTCCTCTGCGACCTTGCCAATATGATTTGCTGTATTAATCCCAGTTGTCAGCAGCCCGTGAATGGTAAAGATACCAAATTTTGCCAAAGCTGTGGGATGAAAATAGAACCACTGCTGAGAAACCGCTACCGCGTCATCCGACCGATCGGTCAGGGAGGTTTTGGCAGAACCTACCTAGCAGTCGATGAAGATATGCTCCAAACCAGCTGCGTGATTAAGCAATTTTCGCCCCAAGCGCAAGGAACCAAATCTCTAGAAAAAGCGATCGCACTCTTCAACCAAGAAGCAATTCGACTTCATCAGCTGGGAGAACATCCGCAAATTCCCACCCTGCTAGCTTACTTCGAGCATGACAAACGCCTGTATCTGGTACAGCAGTTTATTGAAGGGCCGAATTTATTCCAAGAATTGCAGCGGCAGGGAGCATTTGGCGAAGAAAAAATCCGAGAACTTTTGCTGGATATCCTGCCAATTCTCAAATTTATCCACGATCGCCAAGTAATTCACCGGGATATTACACCAACCAACATAATACGCCGTCAGATAGATGGCAAATTGGTGCTGATTGATTTTGGAATTGCCAAGCAGATCACAGAAACGTCCAACGCTCAACCGGGCACCAGAATTGGCACAGAAGGATATGCACCCCTAGAACAACTGCGAAGCGGTCAAGTATATCCCGCCAGCGACATCTACAGTTTGGGCGCAACTTGCATATTTCTGATGACCCAAACCAAACCCGATAATCTCTACAATCCCCTCGATGGTCGTTGGATATGGAAAGACCATCTGCTCAAAAAAGGGAAAGTCTTCAGCGATCGTTTGGGGCAGATTTTGGACAAAATGCTGCAAGATTTAGTTAACCAACGTTACCAATCAGCGCAACAGGTGCTGCAAGACCTAAATTCTCATCTTTCCCAACCTTCCATTTCAACAGCTACAATACCTACACAACCAGGCAGAGTTAGCCCACCCCCTACTTCCAAACCGCCTGCCTCCAGACCCAGTAGTATTAACAATAATATCACCAGTCAGCTCACTTCCCAACCTACTATTTCTAAGCATTTTACTTCTAGCCCATCTAAACTTCCTATTTCTAAGTTTCCAGGTAAGCTTTGGAAATGTATAAATACTTTAAGCGGACATTCATCCTGGGTAATGGCAGTTGCCATTAGCCCCAACAAGCAACTTCTTGCTAGCGGCAGTCTCGACGACAAAATTAAGATTTGGAACCTCCAGAGTGGAGAATTGCTACAAACTCTCACCGGACACGCCAAAGCTATTAATTCTCTCGCTATTAGCCCAGATGGAAAAATCCTCGTCAGCTGCGGTGATGACGATACAGTAAAAATTTGGGATCTTTGCTCTGGAAAGCTGCTTCATACCTTAAACGAGCATAATAGAGATGTTACTTCTGTTGCCATCAGCTCCAACGGACAAATCCTAGCTAGCGGTAGCGAAGACCGAACTATCAAAGTTTGGAAACTACAAAATGGGGCACAGATCCGCACCCTATCGGGGGCGGCGGGGATAATTAAATCAGTTGCGATCGCTCCTAATCAGCCTATCCTAGCCAGCGGCGGTCTTGACAACCAAATCAAATTGTGGAATTTAACTACCGGCGCATTGCTTTTAACCCTCAAAGGGCATTTGAATTCAATTCATTGCGTTGCTTTTAACCCAGATGGGAAAATACTTGTCAGCGCCTCTAAGGACAAGACAATTAAACTGTGGAATGTCACTAAGGGCGAAAATATCCGCACTTTTTCTGGACATTCAGGCGCGGTAAATTGCGTTCTCATCACCCCCGATGGACAAAGTATTATTAGCGGCAGCAGCGACAAGACGATCAAAGTTTGGAATCTAGTTACCGGAGAAGCGATCGATACTTTGGAAGAACATACCAATCCAGTTAATTCTTTGGCTCTTAGTGTCGATGGACAGATCCTTGCCAGTGGCAGTTGGGATAATACTATCAAAATCTGGCAAAGTTTTGGTTAAGTCGATCGACATTTTACACAGGGAGGGGAGGTTGGGTGCTAGCTGGAAAACCGGCGTCCTGAAGGCGCGAGACAGCACCTTGAGGGTCTTGCACCCAGAAATTTTGTCCGAAGCTAACCAATTGACGATCGTCTTGACCTGCTACGATCGCCATCACCGGAACTTTTGCTTTGTCTGTCTCGCCTGAGTATTCTTTCAAAAAGTCTTTCAGGCGCTTAAGTTGTTCTTCATCGTTGACTTGCTGTAGTGTCAGTTGCAGCATCACGATCAGTTCTAGATCGTCTTCTAGTCCCAGAGATGTTTCCTCCGCCAAAGTTTCCGTTTCCAGGGGTTTGGCGTCATTTACCATCAGCTGAGTTTGTTCATCCTTTTGATCTCGACCTACCTTACCAAAGAGAATGACAGCGGTGTTTGTTACCAGCAATGAACTAATTTTTTCATAAGTGTCTGGAAATACTACCGCAGGCGCTTGTTGACCTTCTAAATCTTCGATTTGTAAAATAGCCATCATCCGCCCATCTTTTTTAGTCACGATTTGCTTGACTTCTTTGAGCATCACGATCGCAGTTACGTTTCCCTTGCGAATATAGTCGTCGATCTGGCTGAGATTAATAGGATCGATCCCCTCGCGTTTAGCTACTTTTGCTGCCGATTTAAGCGGATGGTAAGATAAATAAAACCCCAGCAGTTCTTGTTCAAACTCCGACTTTTCTTTCAAAGGAAAATCATCGATCTCTGGTATTTTGGGAGCTGGACTTCTCACAGAACCAAGATCGAAAAGTGTGGGTTGTTCGGAGGTTTCTTTACTTTTCTGCGTCCAATTTACAACTAATGGTAAATATTCGATTAATTGTTTCCGGTTGGCGCTGATACTATCTAATGCACCGCATTTGATCAGGGATTCCAAGGCGCGGCTGTTGACGGTGTGGAGGTTAATGCGATCGCACAAATCCGGCAGAGATGTAAATGGCCCTTCTTGACGCGCTGCCAAAATATTTGCGATCGCGCCCTCTCCCACAGTTTTGACTGCTGACAACCCAAACAAAATCTTGCCCTTAGACGGCGTAAAATTTATCTGCGATCGATTAATATCTGGCCCCTCTACCGTAATTCCCAATCCTTGACAGTTGCCAATATATTTTTTCACCTTATCTTGGTCATCGCTGTTCGCCGTCAGCAGCGCCGCCATATATTCTTCTGGATAATTCGCCTTTAAATATGCTGTTTGATATGTCACATAGGCGTAAGCGGTTGAATGGGATTTGTTGAAGCAATATTCCGCGAACAAAACCATTTGATCGAATAGTTTATCCGCAACTATTTTTTTAATTCCATTCTTAGTTGAACCCTCAATAAAATTCTCGCGTTGCTTCTGCATTTCATCAGCTTTCTTCTTGCCCATGCAGTTGTGTGCAATAAAGTCATTAGCGAGTAAATTATGTGTTTCTGCAATAGTGAGATCGAATACTTCTTCCTCACCAACATATTCAATCGCAATAATCTCATCCCAAAAGATTTCAGAATCAGCGATCGTCATCAATTCTGGATGCTGGAAAGCCGTAGCAAAATTGCGAATTCGATGACGAGCTAAACTCCTAGTTGGAGTTTTGTGGAAATTCAAACCAGAGGACATTTTATTGCTCGTTGCTCCCACAGCCTGGTCAATTTGCGCCCAAGTCATGCCACTAGCTTTTTTAGCATTTGCAATTATCTTGATGACTTCTGGAGGGATTGAATGCTTAGACTGATTTGGCAGCTTATCTTTTATAGCTACATAACAAAGTTGTGCTTGCTGCGACTTAGAGCTACTCAGGTAGGGTTGAATCAGCTCGCAGAACTTAAGCATATCTTCCCGTCCTGTGATTTGCGCTCGATAAGAGACGTGAGGATTACCTTGATATTTGATTCTCTTCACATTGAACAGAGCAACAATTCCCAGCCGCAATAGTAGGTGTTGAATTTGGATGATTAAAAGTTCAGAAGTTGAAGTGTAGTCTGTATGTCCGATCGCAGTATCAAAGCTGCCATCTGTTGACCATAAAGTTCCCAAGAAAAGTTGTAATTGGCTCTTGGATAACGAGAAAACCCAACTGGGAATTTCTTTATCCCTGGAATGGGCGCGTTTTATGTGGCTATCTACCCAGCCATTGAAAGCTGAAATAAAACCAATCCGGGCGTAGGTAACAGACTTACGACCGAAATGCAACTGATGATCCACCGGCGCAGGCGAACCAAATAGTTCTTCAGCACAATGATTGAAATCAGCAATCAGTTCGCGATCGCTGTTGCAGAAATAGCTACAAGCCGGACTTTTAGTAGACAGATGTCCATCGCCAATCAGATACGCAGTCAGCTTAATTTGAGCGTCTGAGATTTCACTGGTGTGAGCGATCGGGAGTGTCTTGGCCAAACCGATGCGATCGCTTACTTTGAAATCTTTCAGAGGTTTCCATCCCAAAAGTGTATAAAAAAGATGATCGTCTGTCGCTCTAATTTTACGGTTAGTTTTGGTTATAATCTCCCAGACAGCTTTTACCCCATTATGATGAATTTCAGTAATTGGTTTTTGAGTAATTTTCTGCCTATCCAAATCTAGAGAAAATACTTTTCGTCCTAACCAATACTCAGGTTTTGCAGCAATCTCACTTAAACTAACTAAACGACCTGTAGTCGCATCAACTATCTTTGTCGATCCACTCAAACAACGCCTTAATAGGTCAGCTTGACCCAAAGAATACCCAGCTAAATCTTGAGCAATTTTCATAATTTGCTCTTGATAAACAATGATTCCATAAGTTTCATTGAGAATCGGCTCTAAAGCTTTATCTTCGTATTCGATCGCCTCTCGACCGTGCTTCCGGTCAATAAACTTAGGAATCAGACCCGCATCCAATGGCCCTGGTCGATAGAGCGCTAAAATCGAGGAAATATCTTCTATGCTTGACGGCTTCAGTTTTGCCACCACATCAAGCATTCCAGAAGACTCCAATTGAAAAATACCTTCTAAATCTCCCGATTCTAACTTTTTATATGTATTCTCAACATCTCTTGGTCTTTTGTTTTGTTCGCCTTTCGATAAGATTTTATAACTCTTTCTTTCGTCAGCAGTTACATCGTCTGGATTTATTCTATGACCATGAGTTTGCTTAATCAGATCGATCGTATTTTGGATAATCGTCAAGTTTCTTAACCCCAGAAAATCCATCTTCAACAAACCCAGCGATTCCAAATCTTCCATGAAATACTGAGTAATTACAGAACCGTCGTTATTCTTTTGTAGCGGCACAACTTCATCCAGAGGTTGTGCGGAAATCACTACACCAGCAGCGTGTACGCCAAAAGTTTTGTTAGTTCCTTCAATCCGCATCGCCATATCAACCCAGCGTCGTACTTTATCGTCGTTGTCGTATTTATCTTTAAATTCTGGCGCAGGCGTATCATTAGAAATCATCACCTTTAGTTTAGTCGGCTTCCCTCGCACTACCGGGATTAACTTTGCCATTTCATCGGATTCTTTGTAGGGAATATCCAAGACTCTGGCGACATCTTTCAAAACAGCTTTGGAAGTTAGGCGGTTAAATGTAATAATCTGCGCTACCCTATCTGCGCCGTATTTCTTGGTGACGTATTTAATCACATCATCTCGTCTTTCGATACAGAAATCTGTATCAATATCTGGCATTGATTTACGTTCTGGATTCAAAAAACGCTCAAATAGAAGTCCGTGGTGAACTGGGTCAATATTAGTAATTTTCAGAACATAAGCGACAAGAGAACCGGCGGCAGAACCGCGACCTGGCCCAACGGGAATTTGGTTATCTCTGGCGTATTTGATGTAATCCCAAACCACTAGAAAGTAAGTGGAAAATCCCATCCGCTCGATCATTGTCAGTTCGTATTCTAGCCGTTCTTTGTAAACGGGATTGATGTCGCTGCGGGATTTAGTATTTAATCTTTCTAGGAGTCCTTCCCAGGCTTTTTCCTGGACGTAAGTATCTGGTGTGTGACCAGATGGAACGTCGGGATAGTCTGGAAGTCGAGCTTCACCTAAGATGTTGTATGGTTCTACTTTGTTAGCTACTTCCTGGGTATTGGCGATCGCATTTTGAATTACATCATCTGACAAATGATCCCGGAACAAATGCGCCATTTCTTCAGCGGATTTAAGATACTCAGTCCCGCTATAGCGCATTCGTTTTTCATCACTAATTAACTGTTTAGTGTTAATGCAAAGCAGCGCATCGTGAGCTTCTACATCCGAGCATTCTGTAAAATGAGAATCGTTTGTCGCTACGACTTTTATCTCTAGTTCCTTGCCTATTTTAACTATTTCGACATTAACAATTCTGTCTTCCAGATAACCGTGATCTTGGATTTCTAAATAATAATCTTTGCCAAACAATTCTTTGTACCATTTGGCGCAATCCCGTGCTTCTTTCAGTTTACTTTGGAGAATCAACTGCGGTACTTCCCCGGCTCGACAACCGCTGGTCACAATTAGTCCTTCGCGGTATTGTTCCAGCAATTCCTTGTTAATGCAAGGACGAGAAAATATCCCTTTTCCTTGTACACCTTTGAGATGAGAAATAGTAGTAAGTTTGACTAAATTTTTATATCCTTGTTGATTTTTCGCTAATACGATTTGGTGATATTTTTTTCGACCTCGTTCTTGTTTTTCGATGTCGCCATTTACTACATACATTTCGTTACCAATAATCGGTTTGATGTTTTTGGTGCGACAAACTTTGATCAGTTCGATCGCACCGTACATGACGCCGTGATCTGTGAGTGCGATCGCAGGCATACCTAACTCGACGGCTCGTTCTACCAGATCGGGTAACTGACTGGCTCCATCAAGTAAACTATAATCGCTGTGAGTGTGTAAACCAATAAAAGACATCTGATTTTTAGTTGTTATTTGTTAGTTTTAGGATCTGCCAATTCAACGAAGTTTTGAACAGTTTGGAGATATTTGACCCCGGCGACATCAGCTACATTATTATGGTCTGCCTTGGGAACGAGGAACAATTGTTTGGGTTCGGGAGCCGCAGCAAACAGGATTTGACTCATCCTATATGGTATCACACTGTCGTCCATACCGTGAATGAAAAGGACGGGCGTTTTTAGCGAGCCGACTTTACTAATGGAATCAAACCGCTGGCGAAGAATTAGATTTGTCGGAAATATCCTAAAAGTGGGTCTTTCATTCACCATTTGACTCATTGAGGTAAACGAGCTTTGTACGATTAACGCCGCTGCATCTGGATGTTGGACTGCTAGATCGATCGCGATCGCACCTCCCAGAGAATGACCGTAAATTAAAATATCTTTTGGCGAAATATGCCGTTTTTCTATCAAATAATTCCAAGCAGTTTCCGCATCATGATAAACGCTTTTTTCTGTAGGAAACTTGCCTTCACTACGTCCGTAACCGCGATAATCAATTAACAGTACAGAAACCCCCAGCTTATGCAAACGAATCGCATGAGCGACATTGGCTCCTACATTAATTCCATTACCATGCAGATATAATACTGTCTGTTGTCCTTTTCCTGGAATCCACCAGCCATGAATGAGTTCGACTTTACCCGATCTGTTCGATACTGGCAACCAGACATCCTCAAAACGAGCGAAAGCAGCAGGTGTTATTTCAATTACAGAAGATGGGAAAAAAATGAAGTGATTCTGCCAGAAAAAAAGAAATAGACAGGCGGATGAGTAGGCTAGCGCGATCGGCCCAACCACAACTTTTAGCAACTTTATTAAAAATGCCACTAAAATTTTAGTCATATAGCAACCGATGAAAGTCGGTTAGGAAATTCTCAATTCCACCAAACCCTTAATTCTAAACACTTCTTCCCCTAGTCCCTAGCTATACAACTGACAACTGACAACTGACAACTGACAACTGACCACTGACCACTGACCACTGACCACTGACAACTGACAACTGACCACTGACAACTGACAACTGACAACTGACAACTGACAACTGACAACTGACCACTGACCACTGACCACTGACCACTGACCACTTGCACTAGCTATAAAATCCAGGCATCAGAACGGATTATATTGTAAGAAAAAATACAACCCTTTTTCCTGCAAAGTCCGATCGGTGTCATCAATATGAATCAGCGGGATGCCATAATCTATGCGAGCCCGCAGCTTGTCACCCATTTGCCACTGTAAGCCAAGTCCGACCGCCGCCAGGGTATTGGGGTCTGGATTTAATCTTCCCGAACTGTTCCACCCTTTGCCCACATCAACAAATGGGATGATTTGCAAGACACCTTGCCGATCGCGGAGACGGTAAACTGGAAATCGGACTTCGGCAGAAGCAAAAACGCCGTTATCGGTTAGCAAAGTGTCTTGGCGGTATCCCCGCACGCTTTCATTGCCGCCCACACCAAACTGCTCCAATGGTAACAGGGCGCGATCGCCTAACTGCATATCGGCCCGGAGCAACAGTACAGGAGAACTGGAGGCTTCGCTTCCTGGGGAACCTAGAAGGCGCAACCACTGCGCCTGTCCCCGCCAACCGACAAATCGGCTATCGGGAAAGCGTTCGTTAATCGAGGCATCAAAGGCACCTATTCCGAAATTGAACTGCGACCTAGCAGCAAAGACAGAACGACTGCCTCGCTGCGTCCATTCCTGGAAAAACCTGATCGCTGAGATGCTGGTGCGTCCTTCGTCGTCAGCGCCTGGGGAAAGCTGGAAAGGCTCATTTAAAAGGAAAGTCTTACTTTCGCGCCTAGAAGCGGTCAAACCAAGGGCGAATTCTTGGGTAGGAGTTTGAATAATTGGCTGGCGGTACGTCAGCTCGTAATCGCGGGAAACCGCCTCAATGTCCACTTGGTCGAAGGGTTCCTCGATGATGCTGCTTTTGGTGAAGCCGACGCTGAAACGGACGGTGCCGTTGCGGGCATTTACGGGATAGATGTAGCTGGCGTCTACCTCGTGGCTGCCCAGGGTGTTGGCGTAGGACACGGTTAGGGTATCTCCCTGTCCCAGCAAATTGGCTTCGGTAAAGGCTATGCCCCGGCGGAAAGTGCCCACGCTGGGGGCACGACCGTTATCGAGGGTGATTTGAACATCTTCGGTTCTGGCCGGTCGTACTGTTACCTCCAGCACACTTAATCCAGGACGCGATCCCGCTGATAGTTCTGCGGAGATATTTCTGATTAAGGGGTTGAGTTGCAGCAGTTGCAAGGATTCCAGCAGGCGGCTGACCTTCAGGGGTTTGTCGGTGCCCAAGGCTACGCGCGATCGCACATAGTTGGGATTCAAACGCCCACTACCGTTGACTCTGATTTCTTCTACAGCACCTTCCACCACTTGAATTTTGACTGTGCCACCTGTAAGCGCTTGGGGCGGGATAAAAGCACCAGAAGTGATGTATCCATTGTCAATGTATAGCTTAGTCACCGCCGAACGAGCTTCAAGTAACTGGGCAAAGGAAACTGACCCCACGAAGGGCTTCAGTACTTTGTCAAACTCTTCGCGGCTGAAGACAGTACTACCGACAATCTCGTACCGTTCAACTTTGATGACGTTAGTAAGGTCACTTGGAGCTTGTTCTGGGACTGTGGGAGTCTCTCTGGTAGGCGGTTGCAGAAGTTCTTCTGGCGGCGGCAGTGGGGCAAGATCGGGCAGAGGCTGGGGTGTCGGCAGAATCGGGTTGGGTACTTGGCTTGGAGTCGGGGTAATCGTCTGGGCTTTCAGCGCTTCAGCATAGAAGTTCCCAGTCAGCACTATTAGACTTAGCGCCAGATAGGTCAATCGATTTTGGATTTTGGATTTTGGATTTTGGATTGACCCTCTGACGATCGTTCGATTTGGGATTTTGGATTTTGGATTTTCGATTGACCCTCTGACGAAAAAGAGGGGGCGTGCAATACTGAACAGGTTTTTTTCTTCTTTACAACTTTCAGTCGGGGGCTTGAGACCTTTTAGGTTTTCGGTCAAAAGGGAAAGGGCAAAAGACAAAACTGACATATATTTTTTCCCTCTTTCTTTTACCTTTTTACTTTTCACTTTTGATTTTGTATTAGCGTGTTTAGGGTGCATTGCAATAAGCCGATATTATTCCTGGACTATAGGGTATGACCGTAGGCACCAGAGCCGCCTGGGTAGGGGCGAAGAAAAGAGCGCTGAGATTTTTGGTGATTACCAATAAAATAACTGCGAAAGTGCTTAGTGGGTAGAGGCGTGCTATTTGGGCCCCAGGGGCAAAGGAGAAAAGAAATAAAAATGTTCTTTTATGAACAAAAGCATAACAACTCCGAAAAAGCCGCTCCTACTCAAAATTCAGTAAGGGCTTTCGCATTTGCCCACGAAAGATTTTGGATCTGACCTAGAAATTATCATTCTTTATTTGCGAAAGCCCTGAAAGCCAAGATTCTTTAGAAACCACGCGGCTCGATCGGCACCACTGGCAATCTCGTTGGCCCAAACGGCGGTGCATTCGGGGGCACCAGTATTGGCCTTGAGGGTGATGAAGTCTGCCTTGGTACTACACCAGGGGGATAGAAATCCTGGGGCCGATCGCTCGCATCAATGCAGGTTCCCATCATTTGACCCACAGAAAAATCAACTTCGCGATTCAATCCCACCACGCACTCAGCAAAGCGTACCGGCAAAAGACTGCTGCGGCAGTTATCCAACACATCTGGAGCCAGTGAGTTTTGGGTGCCGTTACTGATGTTCACCACGCAAGTTGCCAAATCGCGGGGACGGCGCACCTTTGTACAAGTGGAAAGGGCATCCCTAGCGGCGATGTTCGTCTGCTGGTAAATCTGAGTAACGCAGATGGTTAAGTCTTTAGGATAGAGCGATGCCGCACAGGCCTCTGCTGCTACCGCAGCAGATATCCCACCACGCAACAACTCCGAGGCGCACAGTTGGAAATTATTGCGTTGAACTGCAAAAGCAGGTTGGCTGGGTATCGCAACCGTCAGCGACAACAGCGTCCACAGCGGCGTGGCCCAAAAGCCAATTAAACGAAACGATTTATTGCTCAAACGCATTCCCATAATGGTTTTACTCTGACAAATTTTTGCCAGTCTAAATTCTATTGACTTTCCCAACTTTAAGATGTTGGGGATTCTTGCTCGATCGAGTAACCTTGCTTAAGTGCTGTTTCCAGATTTAAGTAGCGGGTCATGCGATCGCAGAAATTTTACCGCCTTATTGATATTTTTGGTAAAACTTTGCGATACTAGAAAGTCTGGCTATTATTTGATAAAGATCTAGAGAGGAAGCGAAATGTCGCGATATAGAGGCCCACGCCTCAGAATAGTTCGTCGCCTGGGTGACTTACCCGGCTTAACCCGTAAGTCCGCAAGACGAGCCTACCCCCCAGGTCAGCACGGTCAGAACCGCAAGAAGCGCTCTGAGTATGCCATCCGTTTAGAAGAAAAGCAAAAGCTTCGCTTTAACTATGGTTTAACAGAAAGACAGCTTCTGCGCTACGTGCGTAGAGCCCGTCGCGTTACCGGCTCAACCGGACAAGTGCTGCTGCAATTGCTGGAAATGCGCCTGGATAACACGATCTTCCGTATGGGTATGGCTCCTACTATACCAGCAGCCCGTCAGCTGGTAAATCACGGTCACATCACCATTAACGGTCGTGTGGTGGACATTCCCAGCTACAGTTGCAGACCCGGAGAAGTTATTGCCGTTAGAGACAAGGAACACTCCCGCAAGCTGGTAGAAGCTAACCTGCAATACCCCGGTTTGGCAAATCTACCCAGTCATCTTGAGTTTGATAAGAACAAGCTCGTTGGCAAGGTGAATGGTGTGATTGAGCGCGAATGGGTGGCGCTACAAGTTAACGAATTGCTGATTGTTGAGTACTACTCACGGCAAGCCTAACGATTTTAGATTTTGGATTTTAGATTTTGGATTGAATCTAAAATCTAAAATCTGAAATTGTCTCAGCCACCGATTTGCGACATGGTGCGGGTGTAAGTACCGGCGCTGCCTGAATAGCGTTGCTTAAAGTTAATCTCTGGTTTAATTGCCAGTAAGTCACGCACGCTAGAGCATAACTCGGTTGTGCTAATTCCGGCTCTAAGTGAGCTTTTTAGGTCAATTTGTCCGGTTTCGTTCAAAAGACAGGGACGCAACCAGCCATCCGCCGAAAGGCGCATCCGATTACAGCGATCGCAAAAACACTCCGACATCTGACTGATAAATCCCAGCGTTCCCTTGGCTCCCGGTATCTTAAATACATCTGCGGGGCCATTACCACGAACTTGCGCTTCTGTCAAGCCCCAACGTTCGCGAATTTGTTGCCTCAACTCTTCGGAAGGCACCCAACCGCTAGAACCAAACATCTCAGCATTGCCGATCGGCATAAATTCAATAAACCGGACGTGCCATTCTCTGTCCAGGGTAAGAGCGGCTAAATCGAGAATTTCGCGATCGTTCACTCCTGGAATTAGCACTACATTGAGCTTGAGGGGGTCAAATCCGACCCGATGAGCAGCTTGTATGCCATTCCAAACCTGCTGCCAGCGCGATCGACTGCGATTGCCAATAATTTTATCAAAAGTTTCGGGATCGAGGGAATCGAGACTGATATTAATTCGCCGCAAACCAGCATCGTACAAATCTTGCGCCATCCCAGCGAGTAAAAACCCGTTTGTAGTCATCGAGAGGTCTTGGGTTTGGGGAAGAGATGCGATCGCCCTTACCAACTCTACAACACGCGGACGCAGCAACGGCTCACCCCCAGTCAGGCGAAATCGGGTAAACCCCACAGGGATAAAAACTTCCTTCAGCAGTGTCAGCAGTTCCCCATCGGTCAACAGCTGTTGCTGCAAGATATAATCTAGCTCCGCTCCTTCCGGCATACAGTACTGACACCGGAAATTGCAGCGATCGATTAAGCTGATACGGAGGTAATCTACTTGGTTCATCTGTTGATTCTGCTCAGTTTGCTGTAGGGTAAACCGATCCGGTTTTATATGTGTAGCTGCAAAAGGTTTGGCCGGGGTACACTGACTATGGTAGAACTGTTCTTTGAAAATAGGGGCGTTGATTGCGATTACGTTTTCTTTTCCCGATCGAAATTATGCAAAACTCGATCTAAGTAGGTGGGCATAATTAAACGTAAAACTTCAAGCCCAAAGAAACCCGGTTTCTCCAAGAAACCGGGTTTCTGGGAGTTGAGTTTATTTACGCCCACCTACTTAGTTTCTATTGTCACTTGCCAAGTTTCTAGCGTAGTCCCCACCGTTCGATCGAGGCGAGTTAAGGCATTGAGATAATCTATTATAGCATTCAATTCTGTATTTCTTGCCGCTACTAAATCATCCTGAAAACTCAAAATTTGGAAAATTGCCGACCTACCTAACCTCAGCTTTTCTTTTTCTATATTTAGTTTTTTTTCTGCTAACTCTCTAGCTTGTTGAGCAAGCTTAACCTGCTCAAAACTTAAATTCACATTTTTAACTTCATCTATTAATTCTAAGTTTAAAGTTTCGCGCAACTCCCGCAAATTATTTTCGGCTTGTTGGAGGTTTACTCGGCTTCGCACCACAGCTTGTTCCAAACTGCGATCGCCAAAAGTACGAGTGAAAGCTAGTCCCGCACTAACTTGGTTTGTACTGTCTATTTCATTACCGTAACTTGCCACAAAATCTAAGTTCCAGCGTTTATTATTTTCTGCTATCAACTGATCAAATTTAGTTCGGTCTAGCGTCAATTGTGCTTGTAAATAATCTGCCCTATTTTGTAAAGCTATTTTCCTGAGCTTATCTAAATCTAAATTTAGAGGTTTTGCAGCTAAATTTTCTACAGCCACAATATCCATCTTCGGGTCTATATCTAAGATTTTCAGCAAATTAAGCTTGAAAGTTTCCAGATTATTTCTAGCAGATAATAAATTTACTTGCTGATTCGCAATCGAAGTTTGATTTTGCACGATATCCACTGGTGCTAGCCTACCAGCCTCAATCAAAACTTGGTTAATTTCCAAGAATTCTTTAGCACTTTGAAGAGATAGCTCCTCAATTTTTAGTTTTTCTTGAGCCTGAAGTAACTGCCGATAAACCAAAATAGAAGAAGTAACTGTATCGATTAAAGTTGTTCTCAAAGCTAAGATATTTCCTTTCTCAGCCAATCGAGCAATTTCAACCGAAGCTCGATTAAAATTTAGTCCCGCACCTCTCAATAAAGGTTGATTAAACCTTAGCTGTAAATTTTGGCCAACCGAATTTACCCCACTAACATTTAAAAGATTGCTGCTAGAGTTTGGCGCGGAAGCTTGCCATCCAAAACTGATATCTCCGCCAGAAGGAAGCCTTAATCCAACGCTTGCCGAAACACGGACATTACCAGTGCTTCTAACGATTCCACCTGACTCTGCGCGATCGACTGACACCACCACACCAGGTATAAAAGTTGGTTTAAATTTACTTTCAGCTACTTCTAGGTCTTGCCGTTGTGCTATTCTTTCTAAATAGGCATTCTTGATCTCTCTGTTATTTTGCAAAGCCAAAACAACAACATCGGCAAGCCTCAATTCTAGCCTTCGTTTAGATGCAGGCGATTCTTGTCGATTCTGCTTTGTATTTGTGGGAAGTAACTGAGCCGCTTGTTTACTTACTTCAGATTCAGTTTGAGGATTTGAGCCAACTGGTAAGTGATGATAAAGTTTCTGTTCTGGAATTAGATTTGTTTGGATATTTGACGATGGCAACTTACCCTGAAGATTGATTTGCGCTGGTTCTTTTTCCTGTTCGGAAACTTCTTTTGATATAGTAATATTTGGTTCTTGTTGTGAAGCAGTAGCAACAGGTGTCTGTAAAGTAGTTTTAGGTGTAGGAATGGGAGACTCTGATGAAAGATTTTGAGATTGAATAACTGTTTGAGGGGATTGCTTATTTATCGTACTTTGGACAATATTTTCCCTATTGATAACCGCTTGATTTTCCTGTAATTGGATGGGTAAGATAGTAGACTGAATCTTTGGCTGTACGATCGCACTTTGCACCTTAGCGGTGGCTTTAGCTTTCGGCTGTGGTTTAGAAGCAGAACTGAAAGCAACAGCCGTAAAAGTGGCAGTCAAAACGAGTGCAATACCACTCCAAACTGGGACGGGAGAAACAACTTGGTGGCGTTGGATTGAATTTTGAGAATCTGGTTCTGGTAGATTGTTCATGAAACCCGATCGCTAATTTCAAAAACTATAGTTTTTTCGGTTCAAATATGCTGTAGGGTCACGGCATAATTAAAATTTTATTATGACCGAAATATTTACAGCGCCTTTCAGATGAGTGAGGTACATAGAAACCCGGTTTCGCAGAAGTTACCGGGTTTCTGGCTTGTACTTCATCTGACTGCAAGCCGCTGTAATTCCACAATACCCAAAATTATTTAGTGCCTCTAGCAAAAAATAATCCATCAGTTTTCTTTTCTCTTGTTTCTTTTGACTTTTGAATGAGTGACTTTTGACTTTTCTACCCTCCTCGCAATGCTTTGACAGGATCGAGATTACTAGCTTGCAAAGCTGGAATAAAACTAGCTCCCACCCCCACCAGCAGCGCCGATCCTAACGACAAAACTGCTGTTTCCCGGTCAAATTTATAGGGTAACTTAAAAGTATCGCTAACCGCCAGTGTCAATCCATGTACCGTAACAATAGCGACAATTCCTCCGAACAAGCTCAAAAAGGCTGCTTCCAGGATAAACTGCAATAAAATATCCCACTTTGTGGCTCCAATTGCCAGCCTCAGTCCTATTTCTGGCGTGCGTTCCATTACAGCAGCAATGGAAATATTAGCAATACCGACACCGCCAATCAACAGCGAAATTGCTCCCACTGCTGTCAGTCCCCGCGAAGCCATTTCCAAAGTTTGCTTTTGCTCCAGAATCTGCTTTACATTGTTGTAAGAATAGAAATCTTTGTCTGGGTAGCGCTGCTTCAACAATTTCACGGCTTTATCTTCTAGATTGTTGATATCTTCGAGATTGCGAGGACGTATTTGGAAGGAGCCAAGATCGCGACTGCCCGTTATAGCATTATAAATCGACATTGGCACTGTCATCTCACCTTTTGGTTCCTTAGCACCTGCTTCGATCGGCACTACTCCCACAACGATGTAGGGTCTGCCTTCTGCATAAATGCGCTGACCGATCGCATCTTCGCCTTGGAAAAGTTTTTCGGCCAGAAATAGATCGATTACTACTACAGGTCGATAGTTATCAAAATCGGCTGGAGTAAAAAAACGCCCTGCGATCTTTTGCTTACCAGATGTGAGAAAATGGTCTAACGTAACAGCATATATAAAAGGCTCAGCCTGCCGATCGCGAAACACTGTTTGAGAAGGGCCTAGCCACTGAGTCGCACTAATTGCTTTTAAACCCGTCAGCCGCTGCCGCAAGAATTCTAGGTCGTCTAACTTCAGTTCGTCCGCATATATGTTAACTTGAGGAGCTTCCCGTTCTGCTAGTTGCTTTTCTATCACGGCGCGACTGATGTTGCCAACTTGAAGCGTTGCACTCACCGCTGCTACACCCATAAACACTCCCAAGGTGGTTAAACCAGAACGTAAAGGGTTGCCAAGCAGAGATTTGCAGGTTAGCAGGATCAGGTCGAAAGCGGAAAGGCTCATGGGATTGAGGATTGGGGAATTTTAGATTTTAGATTTTAGATCATGTCCTTAGACAGATATGGATCTGGATTTATTGTGAGGTATGCGCGTAGAATCGGATTTGGCGAATGGCTTCTCAATATCATTTTTTAAGTTCATCGGAGTTGGTTTGGGGGATCGTTGGCGTTCCTTCTTCTAAAGACTCCTCAGCAGAAGGCAATAAAATCTGTTCCCCAGCTTGCAAGCCAGAGGATACCTCGACAGTTGTTAACCCCTCTAAACCCAAATTAACGCTGCGTTTGTGAGCCTTACCTTGTGAGTCTCGCACCCATACAAACGGCTTAGCGCGATCGCGTTGAATTGCTTCTGTATTCAAAACAACTACATTCTGTCGCTGCTGCAAAATAATCTCTACATTGACTTTGCTGCCAGGAATGAGCGTGCTTGTAGGCTGATCTAATTTTACCGTTGCAGGCACCGTCGCTTGATTCGATCGGCCCGATGAACTGTTTTCTCCCTCCTTTTCCCCCGTCGTTGCTTGGGGATACAAACTTTGTACCCTGCCGGTGTAAATCTGCGGAGTCGGGCCAATTACGCTGATGCGAGTCAATTGACCCAACTTTATTTGAGCGGCATTGAGAGTAGACAACTGGAGTTTTACCAGTTCTTGTGCGGGATCGCCTAAAGTAAGCAGGTTATTCTTGCGATCGACTCCATCACCATCTTTGACCATAATATTGAGAACTTTACCGCTAATTGGCGCAATCACGCTCGATTCCTGGAGTTGCTGCTGACTTTTTTGCAAGTCCAGTTGCAGGCGCTGGAGTTCCCGAATGTCAGTGCTGACAGCTAACTGAGCCTCCCGCAAGTCGTTTTGAGCTGCGATCGCTTTTTCTGGCAGTTGCGGTGCAATAAGTTCGGTTTTAATCTCAAGGCGTTGAAGTTTGAGAGTATCGGTGCTGACGGCTAACTGAGCGTCCCGCCGCCCAGATTCAGCGCCGCGAACCGCTTCTTGCTGAGTTTGTAGTTCATTTCTGGGAATAAAACCTCTGCGGTCTAAATCTTCCAGATCCTTAAGTTTTCGTTGTTCAGATGTCACCTTTTCTTCAGCTTCTTTAAGTTTTTGGCGGCTGCGTGCTAGGGTGAATTCCTGTTCGCGAATCTCTAATTGTTTGGTGGCAATGTCATTTTTTTGTTTAATATCTCGCTGTTTAATAATTTCTTGAAATTCTTCTCGATAAGCTTTTAGTTTAGCGGCAGCTTCAGCAACTTTTTGGCGATTGCTTGCGAGAGTAAGTTCTTGTTTTTGAATTGCTAATTGTTGGGTACTGAGGATAGTTTGTCTATCGGGGTTGCGTAGGACGATTAGCTGTTGACCGGAGCGAACGCGATCGCCCAATGTCACCAACACCCGCTCCACTGCTCCTTCTGTTGGGGATGTGAGGGTTTGTTGACCGCCCAGTTCAACCGTACCGCTTTCATTAATTGTAGTTTCAATAGTGCCAAGTTCTACGGTTACTGAACGTACTGCCACAGGTTCGGGCGGTCGATTCAGTCTTTGGACGTAAACTAGCCAACCTCCGGCGCTAACAACAGCTAATATTCCCGACCAAACTAACAGTCTAACTCCGTTTTTGAATCTTTTTTTACCTACTTCACCTAATATCATTTTAGATTTTAGATTTTGGATAGCGACAGCAGCAGCGATGGGCCAAAGACCGACAGGTCGTACTTGAAGCGGCTGGTGGTTTTGCCTGCCAGATAAGCTCCCACAGGCTGGAGCAAATTCACCAACATGGGAACCGAGGACAGGACGCCAATTTCCACAGGGTGGCACCCAGTTGCAGTAAAAAATTACTCAGCAAGACGCCGCCGGTAATATTGCCAAAGATGGCAGCAAAGACGCCATCCCAAGTAGACGCCCTCAAACTCGATCGAATGGCTCCTTTGGAAAATTTGAGAGGATAGTTGGGAGGCTGTACGGCCTCTGCTACCTTAACGATCTCTATAATTTCATTAGTCGGAGGAGATATTTCAGAACCAGATTCGACTACGTAACTCGATTGGTTGGAATAGGCAACCACTTAATTCCTCACTAAATAAAGATAACCTACGAAGTTTTGCCTAGAAGGTGGGGGATGAGACAACAATAGATTGGGAGTTCTATGGCGGGCAGCTTGCTGGGGAAAGATATACTTCTCCATCTACCGATCCAAAAATCAAACTTTGATGTCTGCCGCTAGATGAATGACATCATCGCGCGATCGACAGGGGTGCATCCCAAGACGGCCACAGACGAGAGTGCGTAGCACTATAACTCTTTGGCTCCAAACACCGATACGACATGGACAAGCACTGGTTGGATACCTGGGGTGTTGCCCTTTTTATAGGTTTCCCAATAAAGCTCGTTTAATCTCTAGAGCAGCAGAAGGGAAGCGTAACTTACAGATACGAACCGCAAATACGCAAACAAAAACAGGGGTTGAGTGGCATGGCAAACGAGCAACAGTTGGCTTTGCTCAAGAAAGGGGTAAATGTCTGGAATGAATGGAGGGAAAAGAATCCTGAAACGCGACCAGACCTGCGTGAGGCAGAACTCCAAAAGGAAGATCTCGGTGGAGTTAACTTAATGGAGGCCGATTTGCGCTCTTGCGACCTCAGCGGAGCTAATTTGATGGGGGCAACTCTGCGCTTTTGCGACCTTCGTGGAGCTAATCTAAGTCAGGCATACCTAAGCAATGCAGATTTCTCTGAGGCTAATCTTTGCGAAGCAAACCTGAGCGAAGCTTACCTATTTGAGGCGAATTTGAGCCGGGTGAACCTGAATGGGGCGGATCTGCAATGGGCATATCTGGGTCAGGCAGACTTATCTGGAACATACGCAATTGAGGCAAACCTGAGCGAGGCAGATTTGCGGGGGGCGTACTTGCTGGGGACAAACCTCAGCGATGCGAATCTGCGGGGCGCAAATTTGAGCGGAGCCGATCTACAAGCGGCGGATCTGCGGCGAGCAAATCTGGATAAGGTAAACTTGATGGGGGCAAGGTTGCTGAAGACGAATTTTGAGGATGCTAACCTGACTGGTTGTTCAATTTACGGGATTTCCTGCTGGGAGTTAAATCTGCAAGGTGCCAAGCAGTCCAATTTGGAAATCGCGCCTCCTGGCGAACCTGGGATCGCAGTAGATAATCTGGAGGTAGCCCAGTTTATTTATCTGCTACTCAACCACAAAAAAATCCGCCAGATCCTCAATACCGTTCCCTCGGAAATAGTACTGGTATTGGGTAATTTCACATCGGCGGAACGCAAAGATATTCTGAATGTCATTCGGGATCGACTTCGCCTTCGCTCTTATTTGCCAGTGGTATTCGATCTGGACAAACCTGCCGATCGCGATTTTACCGAGACTATTTCCTGTTTGGCTAATATGGCTCGCTTCATCATTGTTGACCTTACCGATGCCAGCGGCATTTCGCAGCAATTGCAGCACCTTGCTTTCCAACAGAAGCGTGTACCCGTGCAGCCATTAGTGCAAGCAACATCTGGTGAATGTGACTTATTTGAGGATGGACAGCCATACCCTTGGTTACTCCAGACCTATCGGTATCGGGACTTGGAGGAACTCACGGTTTCCCTTGAAGAGAAGGCTCTAGCGATCGTTGAGGCTAAGGCAAGGGAATTGATGAAACGGTAATAGAACTAAAGCCAACTGGCACAATTTGTAGGGTGCGTCAGAAGCACAAACCCTTATTCTATTCATGTATAACTTCGTCTGACGCACCCTACAAGTTGATTTATAGCAACCGATGAGTCGGTTACTCCCTTCCCGCCAAAAGATTATGTAGGGGCGAACGCGCAAAGCGTGCCGTAGGCATTAGCATTGCGGAATTAACGTTTCGGCTCTTACGTATTTACTATGCTATTTGAGTAGAGGAGCAGAGAAGCAGAGGGGCAGAGGCATAAAAATGTGATTTTTTGAACAAAAGCATCACAACTCCCAAAGAGCCAACTTCCCCATCTCTAAAGCCAGGGTATGAGATCTCGTTTTTCAGTAAGTAGCAAAGCAGTAGTAGCTCGCCTTAGCAGCAGTGTATCGCTAGGCATACTGGTGAGTACGCGCTGCTTCAACTGCGGCTTGAGTTCCGACATCCATAAATCGCAACGAAAGCGTTTTGCCCAGGGCTGCGGCTCGTTTGAGTCCAGTAATCAGACTCTTGACTCCCTCCGCTTCCACGTTGTCTACCCATAAGAGATCGACAACTACGGTATCGGTTGTTATTTCCAGAGCTTGTTCTAGGGCTTTCGTGAAGGCTGGGCAGCTCATACCATCCAGACAGCCATTGGGTCTGAGGACAACGGTGCGGGGTCGTCCACTTTCTACTGGGTTAAGTAAATGAGGGAAATTAGACATTAAGTCCATGAGGGGTTCCATGGGAAGCTCCAGGACGCGGTGGTCAATAATGCAGGGCTTGTAGCCCAACGATACTCTTATAGAGTGAAACAAATTGGCGCTCGTTGGTTTGCGATCAGTCACTATAAACCTATGATTTAAATCACACAAGTCAAAACTTAAAAGTCAAAAGTCAAAAGTCAAAAGTCAAAAGTCAAAAGCTAAAAGGGACAAGGCGGACTCTTCCTCCCAACCGACTACTTATGCCACACTTGTCCCCAAAATCTAAAATCTAAAATCTAAAATCCAAAATCCAAAATTGCCATGAGACCCCGTTCTGGATATACCTTGCCGGTGTTTGCTTGTGCTGGCGCGATCGCAGCTTTACTATGGCTGAAGCACCGTAAGCCTACCTTATCAGTGTCGGTGGATTTAATTGAACCTGCCCAAACTGTGGATATCCCGATTGAGCAAGTGAGCGGAATCAGAGAGGGCGAGGCTTTGGCAATTACGCGCAGCGATCCCGGCGATAACCTCGATCTCACCCGCAACACGCCAATCTGGTCGCTGGTGGAATTAAGCGAGGGAGCAGGCGAACAGATTATCATTAAAGGCGGTGAAGGGATTGGGCAAATAGTTGACGCTTCAGGAGAAGCGGCTATCTATGCTTATGCCCGACGGCTGTTGCGAGAAAACCTTGAGCGTCTTTTAGAACCAGGTCAGAAAATTGAAGTGACGATCGCTTTACCAGAAGGGCGAACGCTTGGCTTACGCACTTCTAACGCAGCCTTTGGCGTTGTGGATGGACTTTCTCTGCTAGGTACCACAGGCATTTCTCAGCCTTTGAGTGCGGCTGGTCACTTGGACGCTTCCCTTGAGGAATTACGAGCGAAAGTTAGAGAGTTTTCCCAATTTCCAATGCCTAATGCTCAATACCCAACTTTAGTATTCTGTGTGGGAGAAAATGGTTTAGACTTGGCACGACAATTGACGATCGCACCAGAGAGGTTGCTGAAAACTGCCAACTGGCTGGGGCCAATGCTAGTAGAGGCTGGACTACAGGGCGTTAAGGCAATTTTGTTGTTTGGCTATCACGGTAAGCTGATCAAATTGGCTGGCGGCATTTTTCACACTCACCATCACCTTGCTGATGGACGCCTGGAAATTCTTACAGCTCACTGCGCTGGGGTGGGTTTACCGACACCAGTATTGCAGAGGGTTTTGAAGAGCGCAACTGCTGAGGATGCCTTGAAATACTTGCGGGAGTTGGACGCCAAAAGCGGTAGTAATTGGGTGAATTTGGTTTATGGTGCGATCGCTCAAGCTATTGATAAGCGTTCTCAAGGTTATATCCGCACTCACAGCGAACGGGAGGTTTGCGTCGGGTCAGTTTTGTTCGATCGCGATCGTCATATCTTTATCACTAGCCAAATTGGTTCGGCGTTGCTTTCCCAATTGTGTTAATTTTCTAAGTGCTTTCGACCAACTCGTTTCTTGGCTTTGGCTCTATTTTTAGAACCTTTGATAGCATAAGAGCGATTTCGTCAAATTGTCTGTTGTCATCGTTGGTTAAATTTTTACCACAGATGAAGACTGATGAACACAGATGAACACAGATAAGAATAAGAACAGGAATTTTTTAGGTAACCGATGCGTAAGGACATGATGTAAATCACGGAGGGCAAAAAAAACCCTACCTTTGGAGAGTATTCCCCAGAGTCGGCTTGTCCAGATGCTGAGATCTAAAGCGCTATTGGTAGACATCAAGATATAAATAAATATATAATGCGACATTTTTACGCTCTGTTTTTTGGAATTATCAGTGTCACTCCAAACCTCTCAACCGCTCCCTATCGAATCGTTGGCTCAGTTAAATCGCCAGATAATTGTGATTCTGGACTTCGGCTCTCAGTACTCTGAGTTGATTGCTCGCCGGATTCGCGAAACTCAAGTATATTCGGAAGTTCTGTCTTATCGGACTACCGCCGAACAGCTGCTAAAGCTCAATCCCAAGGGAATAATTCTTTCTGGTGGCCCAAGCTCGGTGTACGATCCGGTCGCGCCTCATTGCGATCGCCAAATTTGGGAACTAGGCATTCCTATACTGGGCGTTTGCTATGGGATGCAACTGATGGTACAACAGCAGGGTGGCGAAGTAACGCGGTCTCAGCGGGCTGAGTATGGCAAAGCGTCTCTGTTTATTGACGACCCCACAGATTTGCTGACCAATGTGGAAGATGGTACAACAATGTGGATGAGCCACGGAGATTCTTGTAACGTTCTGCCCACTGGGTTTGAAATCTTAGCTCACACAGATAATACTCCTTCTGCTGCGATCGCTCATCACGAGAAAAAGCTGTACGGCGTCCAGTTTCATCCAGAAGTCGTACATTCGGTTGGCGGACAAGCTTTAATCCGCAACTTTGTTTACCATATCTGCGACTGCGAACCCACTTGGACTACCGCCGCCTTCGTTGAGCAATCAATTCGAGAAATCCAGGCGAAAGTGGGCGATAAGCGGGTATTGCTGGCTCTTTCTGGCGGGGTTGATTCTTCGACTCTGGCATTCTTGCTGCACAAGGCGATCGGCGACCAACTGACTTGTATGTTCATCGACCAAGGCTTCATGCGTAAACATGAGCCAGAGCGGTTGGTGAAGCTGTTTGACGAGCAATTCCATATTGGGGTGGAGTATGTGAATGCTCGCGATCGCTTCTTAAGTTCGATCGCCAATATCACCGATCCTGAAGAAAAACGTCGCCGCATCGGTCACGAATTTATCAGTGTATTTGAAGAGGAATCCAGACGTCTAGGCCCTTTTGATTACCTCGCCCAAGGCACTCTCTACCCGGATGTGATTGAATCAGCTGATACCAACGTTGACCCCAAAACGGGGGAAAGGGTAGCTGTGAAGATTAAAAGCCATCATAACGTTGGCGGTTTGCCCAAAGACCTGCGCTTTAAGCTGGTAGAACCTCTGCGGAAACTCTTCAAGGATGAAGTGCGAAAAGTCGGTCGTTCGATCGGCTTACCAGAGGAAATTGTCAACCGCCATCCTTTCCCAGGTCCTGGACTGGCAATTCGCATCCTGGGCGAAGTGACGGCAGAACGGCTGGAGATTCTCCGAGATGCAGATTTAATTGTCCGCCAGGAAATTAACCGTCAGGGGATGTACAGCCTCTTGTGGCAGGCTTTTGCAGTCTTGCTGCCCATCCGCAGTGTAGGCGTTATGGGCGACCAACGCACTTACGCTTACCCGATCGTTTTGCGTTTTGTTTCCAGCGAAGATGGGATGACGGCTGACTGGGCGCGAGTTCCTTATGAGCTTTTGGAAACTATCTCGACTCGGATCGTTAACGAAGTGTCTGGGGTAAATCGCGTGGTATACGATATCACCTCTAAACCGCCTGGAACTATTGAATGGGAGTAATAAGCTGCTACGCATTTAATTTGTATGTTTAGCGGGAGTGGGAGAGTGGGGGAGTGGGGGAGTGGGAGAGGAATTGAAGGTTTGATTGCCGGATTAGAAATATCCGAATTAGATGCGTGTTAGCTTACCAAAGGCTGTAACTCTGTAGAGACGTTTCATAAAACGTCTCTACAACAAGGTAGGAAAAGGAGGTGAGCAATGCCAACTTTACCAATGGGTTTAATTAATTTGAGATTGCAGATGGGGTTTAACTCTTTCGGCGTAAGTCTCCCGCCATAATCGCTTCGATTCGGCGGCGGGATATAAGCCGGATGGCGACGAATACACCTACTGACCTATATCAGCCGCAGGCTGATGAGGGAGGTGGGTGGATAAGGAGTCATCAATTTCTGGACAAGGCAACCTATCAACCCAATCTTCTATTAGTTGCGTGACTGATTTCTCCTTAGAGGTGGCATATAGTCGAAGCTTATTGTATCTACGTTCAGTCATCCGGATATGCAAATCTTTTGTTTTCATGACATGAACACAATGCGAACATATTCATCCTAGTATATAAGTGGTCGTTGACCCACCCGAATGTGTCGTATACAGACAGGCTAATTCCGAAGTAGCAGTAATATGCTTGCCGCAGATAGATCAGAGATCGGGGAAAGAACACTGCTAGCTGGTCTGCTATTGCAATAAATCCATGCGGTGTTGTCCGAACAAAATTTATAACTGCCCTCTGAAATTGAAAATTTCGATCGCGTTCTTAACTTTTTGTGGAAAAACTGCACAATATCTGTGGAAAAATGGGTTTTGCTGTGGAAAACTACCTCTATTTTGATTAAGACTGATAGGTAATCTGGTCAGATTTGTAGGCAGGCGGTTCAACGTGAATTAAGACCCTTACCGGGCTGAACCGTTCTGCTAGAAGGGCTTCTACTTCCTCGGTAATTCGGTGAGATCCTTCGACATCTTTGGCATCCACAATCAAGTGCATTTCAATAAACACCTGGCGTCCTACGACACCCCTGGAAGCAATGTCGTGGCAATTGATGACGCCAGGAACTTGCATGGCTAAAGTATGAATAGCCTCCGGTGCGATCGCCATTTCATCCACCAACCAGGGCAAATTATCTTTCAAAACTGACCAACCGCTGCGAAACACCAACAAAGCGACTGGGAAAGACAAAACCACATCCAACCACTGTAATATTGGCAGGTTTAAAACTCGCCCTTGCCAAACGCCAATCAACCCCAAAATAACCGTTATCGTCACCCAGACATCGCTCATGGTATGTTGAGCGTCAGCGATCAGAATTGGACTGCCCACCCGCACACCGACACCGCGCTCGTAAAATGTGACGAAAATATTGATTCCCAGAACAATCAGCAGTATCCACAATTCTGATGGTGATATTTTTACTGCTTGCAAACCGTGTTGAAAACCGTCTAAAGCCCTTTCTATTCCACCTTTGAGAATTTCAAAGCAGGCGATTCCCAAAAAGGCTGCTATTCCCAAAGCCCCCAAGGCATCAAATTTCTGGTGTCCGTAAGGGTGGTCGCGGTCTGGTTCGGGAGAAGCCAAGCGCGTCGCAATCAGTCCCAAAATATTGTTGGCACTATCGGTGACACTGTGCAAGGCATCGGCTAGCAAACTTAGGGAACCAGTTGACCATCCTACACCGGCTTTAATCGCCATCACCAGTACATTAAGTACCAAGGTGATGAGCAACACTTTTTTTACTTCAGAGCGGTTATCTAAAACCATGATACGGATTATTAGTTATAAATTTCTTTCGCCTCCAGTGTAGACCGCAAAGCAGGCAGAGGATACCTACAAACCTTACCGAATCTAGATTAGAGTTATCTTTAATATCTATAAATTTTCTGGGTTTGTTGACACAATTTTTAATTAATAACAGCTATCTTGCCTGATTCTCTTGAGAAGGTATTCCATAAAGCGACCAGATCTTTTAGCATTAATACATAAGATGTAAAGATTAATTGCCAATGTCCTCTTCTCAACTCAGATTCAACCTGGGAGAGGGTTCTGTCTCCTTTAGCTTCACGCCGGGTGCGGCACGGGAGTTGCAAGCTGCGATCGCTCAATTGATGGATCGCTTGAAAGCAACCAGCGCTCAAGCCTCTGGCGGTGGTGGCAAAGCCAGTCCCCAGAAACCGATGGAATATCAGTACACAGGTGATGTATTTCTGGAAATGTTCTGCAATCCTAATATCTGGCCCACTCCCTTTGCCGCCAAAGTGTTAATCACACTTCGGGATGACCGGATTCGCGTGACGACTGAAGCAGAACTAACTCGCATTATTGACGACATTAACCTATATCTAGAGCAGGTTGGTTAAGTCTTGGCGGTCAATACTGTACACTTGGTACAACTGCGGCATAAGGCAAAGCAACTTCTCTCGGCTTCGATATCCTTGTGCTGCTGTCTGCGACTGTGTGTTCCTAGCTCAAATTGCCGATGAACGCCGATAACCCGATTCAGTTACTGCAAACAGGTTTTCGCATCTCTCTGGGGGCAACCGCTTCCCTGATTGAAAGCCTGCAAGATTCTCAAAAGCGAGAGGAAATTCTTTCCAAGCTGACAAACTCAGAATTTGCTCAGCTGACTCAGGAGTGGGCTGAAAAAGGTGAAGTAACTGAGCAGGAAGCTCGCAATTTCGTTGATTCCCTCTTGAGTCAACAAAGCAATCAAACGCCTGGAGAGACACCAGGGACGTCAGGTACTACCACCGAAACATCTACCCCGGCTGCTTCTCCAGATGTGCAGCTAGAACTACAGGAACTGACAGCACAAATCGCTGCTATGCGTGCTGAGCTAGAAAGTCTGCGGAATCAAGATTCTCAGTCATCAGGTAGCTAGCTACAGCTAGGGCCAGTTGTGAATAACCCGCCAAGTGCGATCGCACTTGGCGGGTGTGGATGTTTATCTACCCCGCCTTTCATCCCCCGCTATATCTTATTAGCGGGGGATGAAAGGCGGGTCAAAAATGGGGATTCGATCTCCCCATTTTTGACAAATCATGTTATTCTAATTGTAGACTTAACTTTCCCTAAAATGCTAATTTACGAAGCAAAGTTAAAAGGAACAGAAGACCAGTACCGCCTTATTGATGAGATGTTGCGGACGGGGCTTTTTGTTCGTAATAAAGCTTTGCGCTACTGGATAGATAATCCAGGCGTGAATGGCATGGACTTAAATAAGTATTGCAAAGTATTAGCTGATAATCCTGAATTCCCTTGGGTTAAAAAGTTGAACTCAATGGCACGTCAAGCAATGGCGGAACGTGCTTGGTTAGCCATATCCAGATTTTTCAGTAATTGCCAATCTAAGACTTGTATTAAGCGTAGTCGAAATCCATCAGAAAAAAAAGGCTATCCCAGATTTAGAAAGCTACAAAATAGAGCATCTATCGAGTACAAAACTTGTGGTTGGAAACTGTCATCAGATAGAAGATATATTACTTTTACCGATGGATTTAAAGCAGGAACATTCAAACTTTGGGGGACTAGAGACTTACATTTCTATCAAAGTAAGCAAATCAAACGGGTACGGATAGTTAGAAAATCTGATGGCTATTATGCTCAGTTTTGCCTTGATTATGAACGAAAAGAAAAACATAATCCAACCGGCAAAAATCTGGGTATTGATGTTGGGTTAAATCATTTATATACTGATTCTGAAGGCAAGCAAATAGAAAATCCGCGCTTTTTACGAAAAGCTGAGAAATCCCTGAAAAAGGCACAGCGTAAGTTATCGAGAACTAAAAAGTGGTCTAAAAATCGCTCTAAAGCCCGAAATAGATTAGGAAGAAAACACCTAAAAGTAGAAAGGCAACGTAAAGATTTCGTCGTTAAGTTGGCGAGAGCGTTAGTCCAGTCGTCAGACTTGGTAGCCTTTGAGGATTTACAGGTGAGAAACATGGTAAAAAACCATCATCTTGCTAAGTCTATTAATGATGCTTCGTGGTCAATGTTCCGCAGTTGGTTAGAACATTTTGGGAAAGTATTTGATGTGACAGTGATTGCTGTTCCACCTCATTACACATCTCAAAATTGTTCTCAATGCCACCAAATTGTTAAAAAATCATTGAGCGTTAGAACGCATCAATGTCCTCATTGTGGACATATTCAGGATAGAGATTGGAATGCCGCAATTAATATTCTCAACAAGGCGTTGTCAATCTTAAGCAAAATTTCTGAAAATACCGTCGGGCAGACGGGAATTAACGCCTCTGGAGAGATTGGTCAATACTTGGAGAAAGAAATTCCTCCCGGCAAATCAACTCGTAGAAAGAGGAAATCCAAAGAGCAATCTTTGGAATCCCCCGCTATATTCGGTACTCCGAATTAGCGGTGGGAGGATGTCAAGATTTCGATCTTAAGGCTTGGCACTATTTATCAATCTCAGTCATAGTAGGCTTCTAGTCATTCTCCCATTCTTCGCGACCCATTAAATCTGCGATCCGATCTCTGAGTAAATAGTTGCATTTTTCCAACTCGCACTCAACCCAAGCCCATTCACGCGCCGGAATATACTGGCAGAGAGTGTAGATGGGTTGCTGACGGCTGACAACTCCTTTATGTACAAGCCGAGTCGCTTCTTCTTTGATTACATCTAGAGAGTATTGAACGGATTTAGTGGAAACTGTGTTTACGGTCATTTTATTCACTCTTAAACTAATGGGCCAGAATTCGCTGGTTGAAAGGAGATAGTTTGTAGCTCTATATACTAAACTGCTTTCATTTTTACGCTATCTGCTCTGCTGTTATATTAACAAATATTTCAAAAGTCATCAAACCTTGACATTTTTGCCGCATGGATTTACAGTTTTAGGCCACTATTCTTTGTACTAGCAATCTTATGGCAGTTGGTTTAGGAGCCGGTAAGCATTCCGTAATCCCCACGTTAAGCCAGATTAAGGGAGCAATAAGGGGAAAAAAGAGTTTCTTGGCATTACTAAAACAGACTGAGGGATGACAAAACTAAAGATTAAAACTTGTGGAAGAAAATAGCATTATTTACCGAATAATGCTTCTAAGGCGATCGCCTGCGCTGCATAAATCTGTCCGTAGGAATATAGACAAGGTATATCGGAAGGGAGATGATCTAAAAATTGTTTTTTGATATAAGGGCTACCGTAAAGTATTAGGGCTTGAAGTTGACCTGCTCTTAATAGTTTCTTAAACCAATCTTCGGCAACAGATGATATTCCAGCACTGCCTCGGAAAGGATTGCCTCGGATAAAGACTTGCATGAGCGTGGGTTGTAGGTCATCGGAGTTGGAAGCGCTGGGTGTGTGGATATCGCATAACTGAGTAGTGTAGCCTAATTGCGCTGGGATAGCGATCGCAGGTGCTTGGCGATCGATAAACTTACAGTCTAGTAGATTATCTACCACTATTAAGTTACGTAAATTTACCAAATTGGCTACCTGTAAAGGCACAGACCCGAAAACTTCTGTAGTTTCTCGCAGAATGTTGACAGGTGCGGCAAGAGATGCTGGTTGTGCAATTTCCTCCAAAGATTGAAGCATAAAATTACTCCCCCACTCCCCCACTCCCCCACTCCCCGCCTCAAACACCTTGAGTTTAGCTTGCCAAATGCGTTCTACAGAGGCGCGAATTCTAGCGGGTGAGATACGTCCAGATGTTACGGCGTCGCATATCGCTGCGATCGCACCTTCTGGATCTACCGGCATGAGTAAAATATCAGCACCAGCTTCGACTGCCAAAACGGGTGCTTCATTAGCACCATATTGATTTGCGATCGCACCCATCACCAAAGCATCTGTGACAATCAAACCTTCAAAACCCAGGTTTTCGCGTAACTGACCTGTCAAAATGGGATGAGATAGAGTCGCGGGTCGTTCCCGATCCCAATTCGGGATCAGCAGATGAGCCGTCATTACCGTATCTACACCAGCATTTATAGCGGCGGTGAAGGGTGGCAACTCAATTTCTGCCAATCTGGCTGGGGAATGAGGAATTACGGGTAATTCTAAGTGAGAATCTACCGCAGTGTCGCCGTGTCCGGGAAAATGTTTCGCGGTGGTTAAAACGGGATAAGGTTTCGCACCTTCGATAAAAGCAGCAGCGAGTTGACTGACGACGGCGGGAGTTTCGCCAAAGGCGCGGACATTGATAACTGGATTATCGGGATTATTATTAACATCGACGACTGGTGCCAGTACCCAGTTTATGCCTAGAGCAATTGCTTCTTGAGCAATTATCGCTCCCATCTGCTGAGCATATTGTTCGGCGAGGTTAAGATCTCTTTGAGCGATCGCACCAATTGCCATCGGTGGAGGAAACCAGGTAGCACCCGAAAAACGCTGACCGACGCCTTCTTCAATATCGGCGGCGATCAGGAGGGGAATTTTGGCCCAGTTTTGGAGTTGTTGCGATCGCAGCGCCAATTCAGCCGCACTACCCCCAAGTAGAATAACCCCACCCACGCCAAGATTGGCGATTAAATGCTGTAACTTAGCTGCGGGTGGTTCCCATTGGGGATACTTGATTTGGTGATCGAACAAGTAGCCAGAGGCTCGCACTACAACCATCTGGGCTACTTGTTCTGCTAGGGTAAGTTTATCTAAATCTGGCAATTTAGAAGATTTCAATCTTTAGTCCTCTTCTTCCGCCGAGACTGCGTAGTCCTTCTCATTATCCTCCTCGATCGCATTGTCATCACGACGGTCTTGGTTAATTTGGTTCAGGAGGGTGATAATGCGATCGCCTCGTTCCAGGGATTTATCTTCCATAAACACCACCTCTGGCGTCCGGCGCAGACGTACCCGTTGACCGATTTCCCGACGCACATAACCAGTCGCCGCTTTTAACCCCGCCATCGTTTCCGCCTTTGCTTCAGGCGTGCCGTAGATACTGACGAATATCTTGGCGTGCTGAAGGTCGCCAGAAACATTCACATCGGTGACGCTGACCATACCTGAGCCTACCCGGTCATCTTTGATGCCGTTTTGGAGCAATTGGCTGACTTCGCGTTGAATTAGTGCCGCAACGCGAGAGACGCGACGATCTGTAGCCATAATAAACAGCTGCCTTTTGAGGCAGTATGAGCAATGCCTCTAACCATCGTACCTAAACGGGACTCAAGCCCAGCATCGCCTTTAGGGTGAGGGCAACAAAAATTAAGCTGGCGACGAAAAAACCCACCAGTGCGATCGCGGTTACCGGACGCTTGAAAAGCGGTACTAACCACCCAAAAGCAAAGAATAATACCCCCAGCGTGATCGTAATAAAGTAGCTGAAGTAACGCGAAATATTAAGCCAAAATCCTTCAAACATCTGTCTTTAGAGGAGTTAAGAGCGACTGCATCTTAACTCGTAGCATTTGTGGAGTAGTTCGGCAAGTCGATCGACCTTGCCTTTAGGTACGTTGTTGGGCTTTAGCCCCCATAGCGCCCAAGCCTTTAGGTACGTTGTTGGGCTTTAGCCCCAATAGCGCCCAAGCCCAACAACGTACCTCTCTCATCCAGGTACTTAGGCCCAACAACGTACCTTCACCCAAACCAACTGTAGGGGCGTTAGGATTATTAATATGACTTTTAAACAGAGCATAACTGCGATGAAAGGCATCCAATTCGTAGTAGACGATACGGGAGAAAAAACAGCAGTCATCATTGACTTAGCAGAGTGGGGAGAAGTCTGGGAAAGCTTACCGAAGGTACGTTGTTGGGCTTCAGCCCTCTTAAAAGCCCTGAAGTGTCACAACATATACTCTTAAAAGCGCAACATACCTAAATTAAGAGGGCTAAAGCCCAACAACGTACCTAAATAAGAGCGCTAAAGCCCAACAACATACCTCTCCCACCCAACGCCAACCATGAACGAAGAACGCCAAAACGCCTATCATCAGCTAATTGAAGCACTGCTAAATTGTCCTAGCGGCGAAGAAGCAGAAATTTTGCTGGCACACCCAGATTTGCAGGATGCCGGTTTGGTGCAGACAATGTTAGAAGTGGCTGATAATTTGAGAAGGGAAGGGAGTTTAAATAATGTTTAATTGGTTGAGGAATATGGCAGAAAAGCTGCTTGGAGTGTATAGAAAATACTTAGCAGGGATTACCTTAAAAGCAAAAGCAGATAGATTGTTGAATCTTGGAATTGAGCAGTGTAATAAAAGTCTATTTAACGACGCTTTGGAGTCTTTACAACAGGCATTAACTATTTATCGAAAAATTGGAAATCGTCAAGGCGAAGCCTTTTCTCTAGGCGATTTGGGAAATGCCTACTATTCCTTGGGAGAATTCCAAATAGCGATTGATTACCATCAGCAGTGTTTGACAATTGCACGGGAAATTAGAAATCGTCAAGGCGAAGCCTTTTCTCTGGGAAATTTAGGTTCTGCTTACTGTTCCTTGGGGCAATACCAACTAGCAATCAATTACCATCAACAGTTACTCGCAATCGCACGAAAAATCGGAAATCGCCCTGGGGAAGCAATTTCTCTGGGAAATTTGGGAATTGCTTACAATTCCTTGGGGGAATATAAACTAGCGATCAATTACCATCAGCAGTGTTTGACAATTGCACGAGAAATCGGAAATCGCCAATGGGAAGCTGCGTCTTTGGGGAATTTGGGCAATAACTATTTTTTTTTGAGGCAATACCAAAAAGCGATCAAATATAATCAGCAACAACTAACAATTGCAAGGGAGATCGGAGATCGTCAATTGGAAACTAATTCTCTGGGGAATTTGGGAAATACTTATTGTGGCTTGGGGGAATACCAAAGAGGGAGCGAATATTATCATCACCAATTGGCAATTGCACGGGAAACAGGATATCGTCAAGGTCAAGCTAATTCTCTTGGGAATTTGGGAAATGCTTATCATTCTTTGGGGGAATACGAAAAAGGGATCAAATATCATCAGCAGTATCAAGATATTGCAAGGGAAATGAGAGATCGCCAAGGTGAATCCTCATCTTTAAACAATCTAGGACTTGCTTTCCTCAGAACTAACCAAATTGCAAAAGCCGAAGAAACACTTTATGCTGCTATGCAGATTCGGGAAACACTGCGATCTGAATTACCCAATTATGATCATAAAGTTTCTATCTTTGAAATTTATATAAATACCTATCAACTATTGCAAGAAGTCTTAGTCGCCCAAAATAAATTTGATACCGCCTTAGAAATATCCGAAAGGGGACGTACCCGCGCCTTCGTGGAATTATTAACAAAAACCTTATTCACAACAAATGTAGGGGCGGGTTTAGCAGAAGATATTAAGCAAGAACAGATAACTTCCCAACAAAACCCGCCCCTACAAGCTAACGTTAATCTATCCTCTGCCCAAATTCAACAAATTGCCCAATCCCAAAAAGCCACCATCATCGAATATTCGATCCTGATTGAAGACATTTACATTTGGGTAATTCTACCCAACGGAGAAATCGCCTTTCGTCGCGCCAACCTCCAACCCCTCCAGCAACTAAACCAAACCCTCGCCAACTTAGAATCAATCATCCTCAAATCTCGCGTTTCCATTGGCATAGAAGAAAAAGATGCAGAGGAACAGAAAATTAAACTCGAAACCGAATTTAAACGCGACAACCAAGGGCGATATCCCTTATTACAACTCCTCTATGAAATCCTCATTTCCCCCATCGCCGACTTACTACCCAAACACCCCAACGCCAAAGTTATCTTTATCCCCCATTACAACTTATTTCTAGTTCCCTTTCCCGCCCTACAAAACCCCGCAGATGGCAGCTACTTAATTGAAAATCATACCATCCTCACCGCCCCTTCCATCCAAATATTAGACCTCACCCATCAGCACCACCAAAATATTCGCGGATTAAACCAAGCAGCGTTAGTAGTAGGCGACCCACTTATTGCTTCAAAATTCAGCCAAGAACCCTATAATCTCAAACCCATTCCCGCAGCAAAAGAAGCAGCACAAACAATTGCTGCCCTTTTGGAAACGGAAGCAATTACCGGGGAAAAAGCAACAAAAGCGGTAATTATGGATCGCATTTTAGGCGTGCGAATCGCCCATATTTCCGCCCACGGACTCTTAGATGATTTCGGAGATTCCGGCATACCCGGGGCGATAATTTTAGCACCCAATTCGGCTACCGATGATGGTGCAATTAGGGCAATTGATATTCTCGCCTTAAAACTCAATTCCGAAATCGTAGTTTTGAGTGCTTGCAGTACCGGAAAAGGTAAAATAACCGGAGATGGGATCATCGGACTTTCCCGTTGCTTCATCCTCGCAGGCGTTCCCAGCGTCATCGTTTCCCTGTGGAATATGGGCGCACTTTCCGCCAAATTACTGATGACTGAATTCTATCAAAATTTGGAACGCGGCATGGATCGAGCCGCCGCTTTGCGATATGCTATGCTAACTACGAAAGCAGAAGAGGGACTGGATAGTCCCGGAGATTGGGCCGCTTTTACCTTAATTGGTGAAACCGAAAGTTTATCTTTAAACACACAAAAGATTGAGCAACAGGAGTTAACTATGCCATTTTCGCCAGAAAGCACACCGCAAGAAATTATCGACGCCTTTTTCAAATTATTGGAAACATCTAATGTATTTTCCAACTATCTAGAATTTATGGAAGAACTTAAAGCAGAACCTGCGGATAGCGCCCAAGAAATCGCAAAAAGAATAGAAGCGTGGTGCAAAGATAAACTCGGAATTGAAAAGGGTATAAATAACAAACTTTGCCAAATGGGTGCAGGAGGAACGGAGAGTAAACCCGATGAGGAAGTGGCGAGGGAATTTAATGATAGATTGTTGGAAAATAGGACGAGATTAGGTTCGCCTCCGCCTTCTTCTTCATCGGGAACGAAGGATAAGAATTAGGTAATATAGCAAAACCTGCCTGGAAATTTGGTAAATAACCAAGCCCGCCTGCGAATCAATTCGCAGGCTAATAGCGAAAGTCCACTGAAGTGGACTGAAGATAAAGAGTGGGATTAGATTTTTGGTAAAAGACCAATTTTAGGTAATTAAACCACAGATGAACACAGATGAACACAGATGGGATAATTGATTTGGGCGATGTGTCTATTATTTGTTATAAAAATAACCTGTATCCGTTGATTATCTTCGTTG
This sequence comes from Argonema antarcticum A004/B2, assembly GCF_023333585.1. Lineage (GTDB taxonomy): Bacteria > Cyanobacteriota > Cyanobacteriia > Cyanobacteriales > Aerosakkonemataceae > Argonema > Argonema antarcticum. Next base: position 90,326 of record NZ_JAIQZN010000003.1, on the reverse strand, counting down.
GATATTACCTGAAAATGAATATTATACCGCCATCAAAATTTAAATTTCTTTCAGTCCTCTTGAGAGGACTTTCGCTATTAGCCTGCGAATTGATTCGCAGGCGGGCTTGGTTATTTACCAAATTTCCAGGCGGGCTGGTATTAAATTTTCTTTCAGTCCTCTTGAGAGGACTTTCGCTATTAGCCTGCGAATTGATTCGCAGGCGGGCTTTCGCTATTAGCCAGGGATTTCAATCTCCGGCGGCCTTTATTCACAACTAGGAGATAATATGAACGAAGAAAATAAAATCAGAAATCCTAGCGTTACCCTTTATCCTTTTCATCTGCGCGATGATTTCGATTTAGGTTTTCAATCAACCGCTCAAAATGTGTCCCAATTGTGGGATAATCTAGCCGATAATATCGGAAAACAATTAAAAATTACCGAATTAGAATCAATAAGAAATCATCTGATTTGCTACGAAAATGGCATTTACAAACAAGAAACCGGACAAAGTAATTACCAAGTACTAACGCCAGATAGCAATACCTTGCCATTTCAGGCAATCTCTCTACCCCATAACCTAATTCTTAACGGTTCTATCCTTCCTTTACGCATTCACGATACCTATGCTGCTGACTTAACTCTCTCTTATCAAAACCTGACAGTTACATTAGATAAACTGAAACAATTAAATCCCAATGGTTGCTTGTTACCGAATCAAATCCAAGCATCTCTCGGTCAAACTATCTTGCTTTATGCAGAGCCAGTAGTGTATGATGGTTATCGTAATCTTGCCGATGAGTGTCTGAAAGCTTTTTTGCCAGATAAAATGCCATCTGCACCCAAATTGATCGCGGAAGGAACGCTATTTGGTAGCCCGATTTTTGAATATGATAATCGCAATATAAATCCCGCCCAACGCTGTCACGTTTTAGTATGGTTGAAAAGCCATCCCGATACGTTGAAACTGGCAACAACAAATTTTAACTATTATTTACTCAATCTGCTGTGTTCTCGTGCTAAAATAGTATTTGCTTATCAAAAATCGCGGGAATGGTATCGCGAAGGGCAACGCATCGCCAGCGAAATCGAAACTGAGATTCCGGCATTTGCCCAAATAGAAAAAGAACCAGATCCGGAAAATAGATTAAGGCAATTAAAGGAATTACTAGCCCGAATCAGGACAAAAGTTTTTCAATACACGGGATGTCTGCGAAACTTGCGAGAATATCACAATACTATAGTAAATAATGCGGAAAACTATGGAGAAGCTTTAACGGGAATTCAAAGTTTGAGCTTAGAAGGGGATAACTTAGAATTTTGGCAAAAGTTTCTCGATTTAGCTGAAAATAAATATCAGCAGCAAATAAAAGCAGATTTAGGTTATCTGTTTCCCAGTCAAGAACTATTCCGAGAAATGATATCGACAATTCGAGGAATGGTGCAAATCGAACAGGTGGAAAGTGACAGAAAATGGCAGGATGATGAGAATAGGCGCGATCGCAAATTACAAGATATCATCTTCTTCGTTGGTACTGCTATAGCTGCTGGCGGTATATTTTGTACCAGCTACGCACTTACTACAACTGTTCCGATAAAATGGAAAATCGATCCTTCTCTACCAATTCATCCCTTTGTGTGGTCGATTTTCTGGAGTATTATTTTTGGTTTCGCATTGGGTGCGTTAATATGGGGTATCCTCGTGGTGCTGAGAAAATTATTTAAATAGTAGGGTGCGTTTAATTATATAATTAAACGCACTACGCTTTTTACATATTTTAGATAAATGTCCACTGCTGCAAAAGAAAAAGTTTCTCCCCGACCATTTCTAAAATGGGCTGGTGGTAAGAGTAAGCTGATTCCCCAATATGAGAAGTTTTTTCCCCAGGAATTTAACAACTATTATGAACCATTTTTGGGTGGTGGGTCTGTATTTTTTCATCTTTTGCAAACTCGACCGCCTTTCAAGGCAGTTTTGACCGATATTAATGCAGATTTAATTAATACTTATTGCTGTGTTAGAGATGATGTTGAGGAATTGATTAAGCTTTTGGAAGTTCATCAAGAAAAACATAATCAATATTACTATTATGATCTGCGAAATTGCCACAACTTTAATGGCTTAGAAGCAGCGGCGCGGTTTATTTATCTAAATAGAACTTGTTTTAATGGTCTTTATAGAGTAAATCCCAAAGGTGAATTTAACGTTCCCGTAGGTAAATACAAAAATCCTAAAATTTGTAATGCAGATTTACTTTATTCAGTATCGGAAGCACTGCAATCTATTGAGATTGCAGAAAGAGGTTTTGAAGCAGTTTTAGATTATGTTAAGACTAGCGAATATTTTGTCTACTTCGATCCGCCTTACTATCCTCTAAGTGATACCAGCAACTTTACAGGATACAGTCGTTATTCGTTTAGTAAAGATGATCAAATTAGGTTAAGAGATGTATTTGCCGAACTTGCTAGGCGTGGGGTAAAGGTGATGCTGTCTAATTCTGATTGTAATTTTATTCGAGAATTGTATAATGATTTTGATATTCACAATATATCAGCAGCAAGGGCGATTAACTCGAATAGTAAGAAGCGAGGGAAAATTGCTGAAGTACTGATTAAATATATTGCTTAAGCCTATAGATGATCGCAGCACAAAACGGCGAATATTTACCATCCCCATCGGGTTTTTCATAATCCTCTATTAGCTTTTGTATCTCCTCTTTCGTCAATTCATCAATACCTTCCAATATTTCCTCAATTGCCACTTGCCGCAGATCTATTAATTTATTAATATTAAGTCCAAGTTGAGCAATAGTGGTTGCAGCAGCAGCTTGCTTATTTGGATCATCTGTCGCCTGAATTTTTCCAGACTCAGTATAGCTAAAAAAATCAGCACAGTTCGCCTCTAGCGGCGAAACCATAAGTTGTTCATCGTACCAATCATCTTTCTTATAACCACAATGTTCGGGGGAAGTACGTTTTCTTTGACATGAAACTAATAAATTTGTGTATTCCAACTCTAAATGTGGATAAATGCTACGAGGTTTGAAATGTTCAATATGACTATTTTTTTTACTAATTTCCATTCCACAGTAACAACAAATATAACCTTGTTCGCGCAGTAAAGCATCATTCAGAACTGGTTTTTCTGGTGAACGAAGGGCATCCCAATTGGGTGTCCAATCTTCGTTTTGTAACCTTTTCCATACGGCAAACATTTCTGGTTCTTCACCCTTGTGGATATATTTCACTTATTCAAAATCTCCCTGCGTCGGATGGAGACATCTGCTCTCACTAACTCTGGTTCATCATACCCGATTTCTTCTGCAATTTGATAACGCAATTGCTTGGCACTATCAAGGTCTTTATTGTCAATGAGTCGAAACAATTCTAAAAGGCGATTTTTAATTTCTTGGGGACGCTTTGGCACTTCCATCAAGTCTTCCAGAATGCGATTGCTATCTCTACCATAAGAACTTTCTGGATGTGTGGCGATGATACCTTCAGGTGTAGCTTTCAAAATATAGATTCCTTCTGGTTTAACATGACTAACTACTTGTGGAGAATGAGTAGTAACAATAAATTGGCAATTAGGAAATGTTCTAGTCAAAGCTGGAATAATTTCTCTTTGCCATTTGGGATGAAGATGTAATTCAATTTCGTCAATTAATACAACTCCGCTTCCCTCAAGTGGTTTTTCTAAGCCTGGGTTTGCAATAGCAAGACGCCGCGCCAAATCTCCTACCATTGCGAGTAAACATTTTTCGCCATCTGATAGTTGATTGATAATCAGTTCTTGACCTTGTTTTGTGACAGTCATTCTTAGGGGAGAACGACGAACGCGCAAGGTTGAAAACTCTGGCATTAATGAAGATATTGCGTTTCTAACAGCTTCTAGTTGGTTGTCTAAATAATTAGGATTATCTCTTCGTCCTTCATTTTCTAAATCTTCTAATGATCTAAACCATTGAAAAAAGCTATCGAAGCTGATTTGTACTCCTTCTAGTGCTTGTTCATAGGCGTCTATCTGCTTAAACGAATAATTCTCTGGAATTTCTAGGGAAATATCCATTACTGAACGATTGACTGGGTAGTAAACGGCTAAAGGTATGTTAACTTTAGGATTGGTTTGCAACTGAAGACGTATGTTTTTAGTACTTTCATCTAACTCAGTCAAGTCGTTTTTTGGATCTTTATTATCTTCTTGACGAAGCTTGAATAAAGACCAACTTATTTCCTCTTTTTTGTCAAAATAAATTGTAATTTGGGTGCAACTCTCTTGATATCCATTTTTAATGTCCGCTTCGCTGAAGGAACGCCCCGTAAACTCTTGTTCATCGCTAAACAAACCAGAATACCTGATAGCTTTATAATAAATTGAGTTATCTGATGGAGGCGCAAATTTAATCCTAAATCTAAACCACGACAGCAAAATCGCCGAACAATCAAGAATACTCGATTTTCCAACACCATTATCCCCAATAAATACAATTGGCTGATCTTCTGGAAAGTCCAGCGTCAAATCCCCAATTCCTCGAAACGAGGTCATTTTCAATTGCTTAACTTTCATAATTTCTCCTAAACCGATCGCAAACCAATCACACCCCGATCGAACACCCGACCATCCGTACCAATCCCACTCACCACCATCCTATCCGCATACACATCAAACGCCGCAAAACTCAGCACGCTAGCAGAATGTTCTGTCCATTCCGAACGCCCAACCTGACGAACTCCCGCACCTCCTCCACAAATTAGATAAGTTGTGCCATTAATAGAACGAGTCCGCTCATAATTGTGTTCGTGTCCATTAATATAAAGCTGAACTTTGTACTTTTGAAATAGAGGTGTAAAAATTTTGATAAAATTTTGATTTGTTCCATACAAACCAGAAGAATAAATGGGATAATGACTAAAGACTACTTTCCAAGGAGCATCGCTATCACTTAATTCTTTTTCCAACCAAACAAGTTCCTCTTTCCAATCAGCATTAGGATTAGTATCTAAAGCAAAAAATTGCACAAGGTCGCGGCGAAATGTGTAGTAGCGCCCTTGCATATTAAAATCAGAATAGCGAACTTGTGGATCGCCGTTGTCGGTACGAATGTCGTGGTTTCCCAAACAAGCATGAAATTTAACTCCCCGTTTCAGCAAAGACTGATAAGGTTGCTCAAAAACAGCGCCAATTTTCTCAATTTCACCATTGTTGTAAATGTTGTCCCCTGCTAAAATTACCAAGTCATAGGGGTTTTGGCGGTGATAGCGAGTCATCGCCTCAGCTACGGCATACTGTCCTTGTGCGCCCGTGCCAGTGTCTGCGATCGAAACAAAGCGCAGTAGGGGCTTTTCTGCGGCTACTGTTGGGGTGAGGACTGGGTTGATTTGAGCGCTATAAGCTTCTTGACGCTGAAGAATTTTCCATAAAAAACTTAACCCGAAGGCGCTAAGACTACCGAAAAGGAGAAACTGACGACGTTTGAGGGGCATAAGTAACCTGAAGGAAAATTGAGCGATCGCTTAAAAACAAGATAGCAAAATGGTAGATTAAGGCTTTGGGGTGAGTATCCCGTTAAAATCTATTGCGTTTGAGCCTATATACGCTGCACTTAAGGGGAATTTCGATGTCACAGGAACAGCCAAAGCAGCCAGAACCGCAGAAACAGACACCGATCGCACCAAAACCAACGACACCAAAGTCCGAGTCAGGGTTTCAGAAAGTCGTACAAACCCTTGTGCAAACTTGGAAGCAGCTGGAACCCAATACGAAAATACAGAATATCTGGACGCGCTTGCGTCCGGTTTTGATGAATATTCCCGTTTGGTGGAAAGCTGCCTTAACAAAAATTCGCACCCTATTGCCCCAGTCTCTCAACCAAAAGCTGTCCAACGATACATTGTTAACAGGTGCTCTAGCAGCCCTCTTTATCTTCCTCTTCTGGGTAAGTTCCATCCTTTCACCCGGAAAACCGCCTCAAATCGCCGAAGTTCCGCCCCCAAATGCGATCGTCTCACCGGAATTGACAGCACCACCCGAATTGACAGCCCCTTCATCCCCGGAATCCGTGGCGACTATTGTACCACCCCCTCCAGTTTTAACACCAGAACAGAACCTGATCGCGGCTATTCAAAATCAAGTAGCCCAAATCACCAGCCAATATGCTGATGGGTTTATTCAAGCAATTCAAGCGAACTTTCCGAGCAGTGTTTTAACTGTTAAAGTCAGCGAGGATTGGTACACTTTCGATTCATTGAAACAAGATAACTTAGCTACTGATATGTGGCGTCGGGCTCAAGAACTCGACTTTAGCAAGCTAGAAATTAACGACTCTCAAGGTAGCTTAGTAGCCCGCAGCCCGGTTGTCGGATCGAATATCGTGATCCTCAAAAGAAAGTAAGTAGGGTGTAAATAAAAGGAACAATCAGAAACCCGGTTTCTTGGAGAAACCGGGTTTCCTCAGCACTCAGTACTCAGTACTAAGCACCCAGGTAGGCTGCTAGCGCTTCTGAACCACCAATTAATTTGCCATCAATAAATACTTGGGGAACTGTGATTGCACCTGTGACGGCGCGTAAAGACCGCGTGGTGACATCCTTACCCAAGACAATTTCTTCGTAATCTAAGCCATGATCCTTCAGCATAGCTTTGGCACGGGCGCAGAAGGGACAACCGACTTTGGCAAACAAAGAAACTAATTTTGGCTTAACTGCTTCCGGGTTAATATAGCTAAGCATTGTCTGGGCATCAGACACTTTGAAGGGATCGCCAGGTTCTTCTGGCTCAATAAACATTTTCTCAACCGTGCCGTCTTTGACCAGCATAGAATAGCGCCACGACCGCTTACCAAAGCCCAGGTCTGACTTATCAACTAGCAATCCCATTCCTTCCGTGAATTGACCGTTACCATCGGGAATGAATGTGATATTATCTGCCTTTTGATCTTTTGCCCATTCCTCCATGACAAAGGCATCATTGACGGAAATACAAACAATATCGTCTACGCCATTTTCTTTGAAGACCTTCGCCAATTCGTTGTAGCCGGGGACGTGGGTCGATGAACAGGTTGGCGTAAAAGCACCCGGTAAGGAGAAGACAGCTACTGTCTTACCTGCAAATAGCTCATCTGTAGTCACATCTACCCACTGGCCTTTCTGACGAGTACGGAAGGTGACGTTGGGAACTTTTTGTCCTTCTTTATTGGGCAACATTAATTTGGCTCCTAGAATGAATCTGTTATTAAGCGTACTCATTATGAGTATGCTTTGTCAAGTTATTTTGGATTGGCCCATCTCGAAGTTCAATCGGACAACAATGATAATGATTGGGTGTAACGATCGCAAAATCATCAGTTAAAACCAATTAAAATTTCAGAGGGCATGATGGGAATTACCGAACCTGCGATGTTTAGGAGGGCATAATGCCACATAAGTTTGGAGAAATTGCCTTCACACCTGAAGTGCAAGCGGCGCAGGAAAAACGAGGCTCTCGGCAGACCTACGCGAAATATATCGCTAATGGGCCTGCCAATGATGCTATTACCCCGAAAATTGCACAATTTATTGCAGAAATTGATGGATTTTACCTGGGAACAGTCAGTTCCAATGGCTATCCTTATATTCAGTTTCGGGGCGGACTACCAGGTTTCCTGAAGGTGTTGGATGAAAAGACTTTGGGCTTTAATGACTTTTCCGGGAATTTGCAATACATTACGGTGGGCAACTTGTCCGGGAATGATAAAGCGTTCTTGTTTCTGATGGATTATCGTCACCGCAAACGCATCAAAATTTGGGGACGCGCTGAATATGTTGAAGGCGATACAGCATTGCTTGAAAGGCTACGAGTACCTGACTACCCAGCATCCGTGGAACGGGCAATTCTCTTCCACGTGGAAGCAATCAGCGAGAACTGTCCCCAACATATTCCCATTCGCTACTCTGTTGCCGAAGTTGAAGCAATGATGGCTCCTTTGCAAGCTAGGATTGCAGAGTTGGAACAGCAATTGGGCGAACGTCATAGCCGATCGCAATAATGCCAATAACCCTTTCTAACAGGATAGACTTTACAACACTAATAAAGAAAAACCCAAAATGGAAACTAGACCGCCCCTACCTCCCTTTACCTTGGAAACTGCCAAAGTCAAAGTGCAAGCGGCTGAGGATGCCTGGAATACCCGCGACTCCGAACGAGTGACGTTAGCCTATACAAAAGATTCTGTTTGGCGAAATCGAGCGGAATTTTTCACCGGACGCGAAAAGATTCGAGAATTTCTTACCCGCAAGTGGAATACGGAACTAGATTATCGGTTGAGAAAAGAACTTTGGAGTTTCACCGATAATCGGATCTCCGTCAAATTTGAGTATGAATATCACACCGATTCCGGTCAGTGGTATCGCGCTTATGGTAATGAACAGTGGGAATTTGCATCGAATGGACTGATGCAGAGACGGGAAGCCAGTATCAACGATGTACCGATTCAAGAATCAGAACGCAAGTTTTGCTGGGAACGATAGCCATCAACTACCGATAAATTAGAGGCGCTCGCCCATATTCTGCCCTTTCAACTGTCACATAGAAGCATCTATTATTTTGTGTAATTCCTGTTCATCCTTCAGCCTTTAGTATTGCTTGATAAGCTTGAACTTTGAGATCGATGCCTGTGATATCAGTACCGACGACAACAGCGAATGCGCCCAATTGCAAGGCTTTTTTGGCCATTTGGGGGGAGGCGATTCCGCCTTCGCAAATTATTGGCACGGTCAATTTTTCTACCATTTGGCTCAATAGGTCAAAGCCGGGGGGAGACAGATGTTTGGTTGCATCAGTATAGCCGTATAAAGTAGTACCTACAATATCAGCACCAGCTTTGGTGGCTGCGATCGCAGATTCGATCGTATCCACATCTGCCATTACCAGTTTGCCCAGTTCCTTGTGAATACGATCAATTAATATATCAATTGTTTCATCTCCTGGTCTTGGTCTGAGGGTGGCGTCAATAGCGATGATATCTGCACCGGCAGATGCGATCGCATCTGCGTGTTCAAACTGGGGAGTAATGTATACTTCGTATCCAGGTATTTGCTGTTTCCAAAGCCCAATTATAGGTGCTTTGACTCTCTGCCGCACGGCACTTACATGACTTGGAGTATCAATTCGCACCGCAGATGCCCCGTTCAGTACAGCTGCTTGCGCCATTGCGGCGATCGCTTGCGGGTCGTGCAACGGTGAGTCAGCTGGAGCCTGACAAGAAACAATTAGGCTCTTACGGATCTGTGTTATTTGTTCTTTATTAAAAGTCATTGGTTATTGGTTATATAGCGGTTTTCAGTTGCATGAAGTACAGCCTGGGATAGCGAGATCCCCGACTTCTTCAAGAAGTCGGGGATCTCTGTACCTCACTCACCTGGGTTGCATCGTTAGGATCAGAGTGAAATCGTTAAATTGTCTGTTTTCATCGGTGGTTAAATTTTTACCACAGATGAAGACAGATGAACACAGATGAACACAGATATGAGAACGCGAATTTCCTACTGAGCGATGACGAAGTTAGCAATTTTATGCAATAATTGCTCTGGGCGAAAGGGTTTTGGCAGATAATCATCTGGTTCTGCTGCCAAACCGTACAAATTATTTTCAGGCGTTTCCGTAGCTGCTATAGCGATAATTTTGAGGTTTGGCACTGCTGGGGAATTACGCAGTTCGCGAATGACTTCATAACCATTCATTCCTGATAAATTAATCTCCACGATCGCAACTAAGGGTTGCAAGATCTCAATTTGCATAAGAGCCGTACTGCCTTCAACAATCCACACCATCTGATAACCTGCGGCTGTAAGTATATCGCAGATCAGGGTAGCTGTTTCTTCATCGTTTTCAATCAAAACAATGCGCCCTTCAGGAATATCGCTACTTCCCGGTATTTGCGCGTCGCTGACCACAGGTGCTGACGGCGGTAGAGGCAACCACACGGTAAAAATCGACCCCACATCGACTGTAGATTCGACTTCGATCCTGCCTTGATGCAATTCTACCAGTTGTTTTGTTAAAGCTAAACCCAGCCCAGTTCCTTCATATTGGCGGTGGTAAGAAGTATCCAACTGTTGAAATTTCTGAAAAAGTAGAGGCATCTGAGCTTCGGAAATGCCGATACCAGTGTCTTCTACCTGAAACACAGCCGTGTTGTTTTCTAACCAAACTCGCAGAATAACTCGTCCGCCAGAAGGGGTAAATTTGATGCCATTGCTCAAGAGATTAAAAAGAATCTGCCTAACTCGTTTATCATCAGCCAAAAAGCGATCGCGAACGGGGTTAATTCGTAAATTTATTGCTAGTTCAACCCCGCGTTGTTGGGCTTTTTCTTTCACAATTTGTAAGCTTTGTTGAGCAAGTTGAGACAAGGAAAAGTCACTGAAATTTAAAAGGGTTTTACCCGCTTCCAGCTGAGACAGATCTAGAATATCGTTGATTAACTCTAATAGGTGTTCTCCATTGTCGTGGATGGTTTGCAGGTAATCGCGCTGCTTCTGACTCAGCTGGCCAAATGACCAACGCAACAGAGTAGCAGACAACCCGATGACGCAGGTGAGGGGAGTCCGCAATTCGTGGCTCATGGTGGAGAGAAATTCACCCTTGGCTCGGTTCGCTGATTGTGCTGCTAGCATGGCATCGTGGAGTTCTTGCGTGCGATCGATCACCCGTTGTTCTAGCGTTTGTTTTTGCTGTTGCACTTCGGCGTAAAGTTCGGCTTGGTAAATTGCTAAAGCTAAGTGTTCTGCAATATCCCGCAGAAAGTTTTTTTCATTATCCTGCCATTGGCGCGGCTCGAAGCATTGATGGGCAATCACCAGTCCCCACAACCGATCTTGGATCGCAATTGGCACAACCAACTTCGCTCGAACCTGAGTGCGTCGCATTAAATTCAACAAGCAGGGAGAAAAGACGTAGGCAGTTTCCACATCTTCCACCGCTATGGCTAAGCCTTTGCGATATTTCTCCCGACAGTCGGGTACATACGTGAAGCAGTGCGCCTCCTCAGCCAAATTCAGTACTGAGGGTATGGTATCGTCAGATCTAGCTTCGTAAGTAATACGACCGGAGCATGAGGAGGGATATAGAAAGGCAGAGGGTACAGGAGCGGGAGAGTGGGGGAGTGGGAGAGCCGGGGGTAAAAGGGGGAGAGGAAAATTTGAATCTGCGTTTCCGTTTACTTCATAAGCGTCGAGTTCTTGGACAAAAGGAGGTATTACACAGGCGTTTTGCTCCTTATCTGTCGAATTAAAGTTAAATTGATATATTACTAAGCGATCGGCTTGCAAGAAAGATCTAACCTGCTCAACCGCAGTTTTCAGAATGACGGGTAACTCTAGACTCTGGCGGATTTGGGTTGTCACCCGATTCAGGAGTTGCTCTTGTTCGATTTGTTGGCCTAGTGCCTCATGCACGGGTTGACAGACAGAAACATAAGGGTAGCACGTTTCTGGTGTCTCTTCGGGCGAAAGCATTTCCAGCAAAGAGAGGGTGAATTCACTTTGAAGGGTCGGGTCGTTGGGTTGGAGGATTTCGCTGGCTGTTTGCAGAGTTTTGCAAGCAAAAGGATTGTTTTTGAGTAAATTGCTAAGTTGGGCCAAAAAGGCGGCGATCGCTCCAGGCTCGAAGGTCAACTCCACCTTTAGAGAGTTTTGTGTGAGAAGATCTGACTGCAAGGCTGTCCCCAACAGCAGGGCACTAAACCGCCTCGAAACTAACACCGCGAACCTTTCTGACTGTGTTTTCTGCACAATTTCCACAGAAGACACTACCTCTTCGGTCAAAAATAGGGTAATATCATTTACTTCTCTTCCGACAGTTTGGTCAGAATTGAGGGAGGTATCTTCCCCAACCCTCTCAGCCATCTGTTGCAACAGCTTTCGCAGCCGCTCAAAAGTTGCAAGGGGCAAAGACCGGCCTAAAATTGATTTTTGGTAACTCACCATTTTAGCGGTTTATCTAAAGAAGCTAACTAAAATTTTTGGCAGAGGATCGATTATTTCTGTTGTCTTCTTAATTATCAAACCTAAAGCAAGATCTCAGGCAAGACTTAAATCTTCACTTTTGCTAAAGCTGCGGAAGCTCTGGAAAAGACTTCAACTTATTTTGAGGATAATATCGTGCATCGCTTAGCTGCTACCCCCGGAGGATGGAATTTTCAGGAAGAAGGTGTAATTTTTGTGGAGCAGACACCCGCTCCGATCGTTTTTCTGACTGCTGCCGATACAGACATCCAAACGCTAGGGGCGGCAGTTGGTAAACTACCAGACGGATTCCCGAACATTAGGGTTGTCAATCTCTTGCAATTACAACAACAGCTAAGTATTGATACTTACGCAGAACAGGTGCTGTCTCAGGCGCAGGTAATCATTATACGGTTGCTGGGAGGGCGTTCCTACTGGTCTTATGGGTTGGAAGTGGCGCGGGAGACTGTGCAAAAATCCCAGGGAGCTATGATTGTCATACCAGGAGACTCTAGCCCAGATCCAGATTTAATCAGTCACTCAAATGTTTCGCTGACAGTCGTTAATCAGCTGTGGCGCTACTTCACCGAAGGCGGCGTAGAAAATTTTCTTAACGCCCTCAAATTTGTGGCCGATGTGTGTTTGGGGCAAATTTATAATCCAGCACCGCCACAAGAAGTTCCCCGTGTGGGATTTTATCCCTGGCAAGGCGAGACTAGAAAAGTCAAAAGTCAAAAGAAAATAGGGACTGTGGAAGATTTTTGCCAATTAGATATCCCTAAAGTTGGAATTTTATTTTATCGCGCTCATTACTTGGCTGGAAATACAACTGTAATTGATGCGATTTGTCAAGCTTTAGCCGATCGCAAATTACACCCAGTGCCGATATTTGTCTCTTCTTTGCGAGATCCTGATGTACAAGCAGATCTATTAGAATATTTCCAACCCAAAGATGCAGAACCTGTACAAGTTTTACTCAACACTACCAGCTTTTCAATCGCCAAAACTACTTTTTCCAATGAAACTGACTCCTTACTCAGCACTCAGCACTCAGTACTCAGCACTTTAGATGTGCCTGTATTGCAGGTAATTCTCAGCGGCGGTACTGTCGAAGATTGGGAATCTGGCTTCAAAGGACTTTCGCCGCGAGATATGGCGATGAATGTGGCATTACCGGAGGTTGATGGGCGAATTATTAGTAGGGCAGTTTCTTTTAAAGCGGTGCAATCTCGACATTCTGAACTACAAACAGATGTGGTGGGATACGAACCTAAATTAGACCGGATTGCTTTTGTTGCCGATTTAGCTTTAAGCTGGGTGCATCTGCGTCAAACGCCTGTTGCCGATCGTCGAATTGCTCTAATTTTAGCTAATTATCCTAACCGCGATGGGCGTCTTGCTAATGGCGTTGGTTTGGATACTCCAGCTAGTTGTGTGGAAATTCTTAAGGCTTTGCAACAAGCGGGTTATCAGGTTGAAAATATACCTGAAACTGGTGATGAATTGATTGATATTTTAACTGCTGGGGTGACGAACGATCCAGAAGGGCGCGAATTGCGATCGCGCAGGCAGCATCTATCTTTAGAGCAATATAAAGAGTATTTTGCCACTTTGCCATCAGAGGTTCAAAAAGGGATATGCGATCGGTGGGGAACTCTTGTGCAATGGAGAAATGAAGAATCCTTCTCCTCTGACCCTCTGCCCATTTCAGGTATTCAATTGGGTAATATTTTTGTGGGTATTCAGCCGAGTCGTGGTTACGATCTTGACCCGTCTTTAAATTATCATGCTCCTGATTTAGAACCTACTCATGCTTATTTGGCTTTTTATTATTGGGTGCGGCAACATTTTAATACTGATGCGATCGTTCACGTGGGTAAGCACGGTAATTTGGAATGGTTACCTGGTAAAAGTGTGGCGTTATCCAGCAATTGTTATCCAGAAGTTGCATTAGGCGCAATGCCACATTTTTATCCTTTTATTGTTAACGATCCTGGTGAAGGTTCTCAAGCTAAACGTCGCGCTCAAGCAGTTATTATCGATCACCTGACTCCACCGATGACAAGGGCTGAACTTTATGGCCCTTTGCAACAATTGGAGGGTTTAATTGATGAATATTATGATGCTCAAAGTTTAGATCCGTCGCGATTGTCGATGATCGGCGATCGCATCGCTAAATTGATATTGCAAGAAAATCTAAATCAAGATTTAGAAGTAAGTCAAAAATCAAAAATCAAAAGTCAAAATAGAGAATCTTATGTTGGCAATTTGGATTTGTCTGTTTTGAATTCAATTGATGGTTATTTGTGCGAATTGAAAGAAGCTCAAATTCGCGATGGATTGCATATTTTTGGGCAGTGTCCGCAGGGGCGACAATTAAGGGATTTGATTGTCGCTATAGCCCGTCATCCGGGTACGAATCGTCTTGGTTTAACTCGTGCTATTGCTAAAGATTGGGGTTTGGATTTCGATCCTTTAACGGCAGATTTGTCATTAGTTAGTAGGGGCGAAGCATTTGTGTCGAAAAATTTAGATGATCGCTCAAAGATGATCTACACAAATGCTTCACCCGTACATTCTTCGTTTGTCAATGGTAAAGATTGTCGCACGGTTGGTGATGCAGTTGAAGTATTGGAAGAATACGCAGCTGAATTAGTAGAGCAACTGATCGCAAATGTTAACACACAACTGACAACTGACAACGGACAAATGACAAAACTGGAGTTAGATTGGATACGCATTCATTTGTTGCCTGCACTCCAACAAACTCAACAAGAAATTACCCAACTGTTGCGAGGTTTGGATGGTCGCTTTGTACCCAGTGGCCCATCTGGGGCTCCGACGCGGGGACGCCCGGAGGTATTGCCTACAGGCCGCAATTTTTACTCAGTAGATATACGCAATATCCCTACTGAGACTGCCTGGGATGTCGGTCGTAAAGCGGCTGAAACATTGATAGAGCTATATACCCAAGAGAATGGCGAGTATCCAAAAACACTCGGCTTATCGGTATGGGGAACTTCCACAATGCGAACTGGCGGGGATGATTTGGCGCAGGCGTTGGCGTTGCTGGGCGTGCGACCCGTGTGGGATGGCCCTTCGCGACGGGTGGTGGATTTTGAGATTTTACCAGTTTCGGTTTTGGGACGCCCGCGTGTGGATGTGACGCTGCGAATTTCGGGTTTTTTCCGCGATGCTTTTCCTAATTTGATCGATTTATTCGATCGGGCCTCTTCAGCTGTGGCGGCATTAAATGAACCGCCAGAACAAAACCCTTTGGCGGCGCAAGTAAAGCAAGAAACGCAATTTTGGCTTTCAGCCGGGTTGAGTAAGGAACAGGCAGAAGTGCGATCGAGCTACCGCATTTTTGGCTCTAAACCCGGTGCCTACGGTGCTGGTATTCAAGGTGTAATTGAAGCCCAAAACTGGAAGGATGAGCGAGATTTAGCGCGTGCTTATATCAATTGGAGCAGTTACGCTTATAGTGCGAAAAAGGAAGGACAAGCAGCACCCGAAGCATTTGAGCAGCGCTTACAACAGATGCAAATTGTCTTGCACAATCAAGACAACCGCGAACACGATTTGCTGGATTCTGATGATTATTATCAATTTCAAGGGGGTTTGACAGCAGCAGTTCGTGCCTTAACTGGAAAAAATCCCCAAACTTATTTTGGCGATAATTCTATGCCAGAAAATCCGAAAGTGAGACAACTGCGATCGGAAATTGCACGGGTATACCGTTCTCGTGTAGTGAATCCCAAATGGATCGCTGGAGTGATGCGTCACGGTTACAAAGGTGCGTTTGAAATGGCGGCGACGGTGGATTATTTATTTGCTTACGATGCCACGGCTAACTGTGTGGAAGATTTTATGTATCGGGGAGTGGCAGAGGCGTATCTGTTTGAGCCATCCGTGCAGGCATTTATCCAAGAAAAAAATCCTTGGGCCATGCGAGATATGGCGGAAAGGTTGTTAGAAGCGCATCAGCGCGGTTTGTGGCAAGGAGTTGAGCATCCTATGGTGGAGAAATTGCGATCGCTGGTTCACCAAGCCGAAGCTGCGATCGAAACTAAGCCGTTTCTAGAAAGTTGAAGCCAGAATCGCAGGTGCAAATAATTACACCTGTATATGAGTTAAACATTCTGAGACAACCACATTTGCACATCAGTCTAGTGGCATCCTCAGCTGCTAAGGGACGGCTGAACAAATAACCCTGCATTTCTTGACATTGGAGACTTTGGAGGCATTTTTTTTGTGCTTCTGTTTCCACCCCTTCGGCAATCACTTTAATGTTGAGTCCCTTTGCTAAAATCATAATGGCATTTACGATCCCTGCATCCTTAGAGTTAGTATTCAGATCGTTAATGAAAGATTTGTCAATTTTCAGCGTATCTATTGGGAATTTTTTCAGATAACCTAATGAAGAATATCCTGTGCCAAAATCATCTATGGACAGGCGCACTCCCATTTGATGCAATTGGTTCATAATTGAACGAGTATTTTCCGCATTCTGCATGGCAATGCTTTCCGTAATTTCCAATTCCAAACATTGGGGATCTAGCCCTGTCTCTTGCAAAGTATGCGCCACTATTTCCAACAAATTCCGTTGCTGAAACTGTCTCGCCGAAAGGTTAACCGCGACGATTAGTCCTGCTAATCCTGTATTCTGCCAAGCTTTACATTGGGCACAAGCAGTTTTTAGCACCCATTCACCGATAGGTACAATCAGTCCGGTTTCCTCAGCTAACGAAATAAATTTTGCGGGAGAAACTAACCCGAACTGAGGATGCTGCCAACGCACTAAAGCTTCCATCCCAATGATTTCGCCAGTGGTTGTATTCACCTGCGGTTGGTAGTGGACGACAAATTCACCCCGCTTTACGGCATAGTACAGATCGTTTTCCAGTCCCAATAATTCAGAAGCTTGAGAATTGAGAGTAGAATTATAAAACTGATAGTTATTTCGGCCTTGTTCTTTAGCAAGATATAAGGCTCCATCTGCGTTTCTTAAAAGTGTTTCTGCCTGTTTGCCGTCACAGGGAGAGAAGGCAATCCCAATGCTGATGGTGATATGAAGGCGGTGCCCCTCTAGATTAAAAGGCCGCTGAAAGGCATCTAGAATCCTTTGTGCCAGATGAGCGGCATCCTCTGTACAGGAGATGTTGGGCAGTAGTAGGATGAATTCATCGCCTCCCCAACGGGCAACTGTGTCTCCTTCGCGCAAACATCCTGTCAGTCTTTGTCCAACGCTTTGTAATAAGCGATCGCCCATAGCGTGGCCTAATGTATCGTTGATTGTCTTGAAGCGGTCTAAATCCAGAAACATCACAGCCACCATATCCATATCAAGGTTTCGATGTGTCTGATGTAATGAGATAGATAGCCGTTCTTCAAATAATATTCGATTAGGCAAACCGCTCAGTTGGTCATAAAAAGCTTGATAGCGGATGATTTCTTCATTTTGTTTGCGATCGCTAATATCCCTGACTATGACTAACACTTCATCTTCTCCACTGACTACGATGCGAGCTTCTTGATAAGAGATAGTGCTGTTGTCAGAAGGCATCTGATATTCATAAATTTGTGTCTCGCCAGTAGAGAGTGCTTGGTCTACGTAATACATTCTTTGCTCAGCTATGTTTGCTGGCAGAATATCGAATAAATTTTTGCCGATTATATCCCAGCTAGGCATCACAACTTTGAAATTTTTTGCTGGTCTAAAATCAAGGTAAGTTCCATTCTTGGTCATTCTTATCATCAAATCTGGTATCGCATTAAGGAGAGCGGAATTCATCGCTTCGCTTTGCCGTAATGCCTCTTCCGATCTCTTGCGATCGCTGATGTCAGTGGATATCCCGCAAATAGCGTAGGGGTTTCCAGCCGAGTTATAAATCAGAAATTTATTGGCAATCACGGTGTGCAAACCGTCATCTTGTGGAATAAATTCCTCGAATTCTTTGGAAATACCAGTTGACAATACTTGTCGATCGTTTGCGTAAAATTGCTCTGCTATCTCCTGTGGAAAGAGGTCGTAGACTGTCTTGCCAATTATCTTTTCTTTACTTCGCTTAATTGTCTTTTCGCTGCTGTGATTGATCGTAATGAGTCGTCCTTCCAAGTCCTTAAGATAAATGGCAGACGGACAGCCATCTAGGATTGCTTGCAGTCGCGCTTCGCTCTCCCGGAGAGCATCTTGTGCCCGCTTCCGCTCAGTAATGTCGCGAATAACAGCACATACAGCTTCTTTTCTTCCGTAGGAAATCAGGTTAAGGCTAACTTCTACATCGATCGAGGAACCATCCTTACGACGGTGATGCGATTCACCAATTAACAAGTGTTTTTCTACCAACAGCCGCTGGATATTGCGCTCGATATTTTCCCTATTGGTGGCGACTAGATCGTAAAGTGTCAGTTCCATAATTTCTGCTTCTGTGTAATCAAGCAATTGACAAAGTGCGGGATTAACTTCAAGAATACGTTTGGTATTAATATCACACAAATAAATACCGTCGTAAGTTTGCGTAAATACAGCGCGATAGCGTTCTTCACTTTCTCTTAATGCTAATTCCATTCGTTTGGATTCGGTGATGTCCCGCCCTACAGATTGGAACTCGATTAAGCAAGCTCGATCGTCAAATATGGCCCGATCGAGCCACTGTTGCCAGCGAATCTCTCCACTGGATACGATCGCACGGTGTTCGATCGTGCCGACAGGATTTTCCAGGCTAAGCGAAGCAATGTGCTTTTCCATTTTTTCTCGATCGTCATCTGGAATCAACTGTATAAAAGTATGCCCAATTAACTCGTCCCGCTTTTTGTTAAAATAGCGACAGTAGGCATCATTAACGAAGGTAAGCGTTCCGTCAGCTAAAAACCGACATATTAATTCTGTCTGATCTTGAACTATCGCGCGATAGCGTGCTTCCGATTCCCTCAATGCTGGTTCCATATCTTTGCGCTCACTGACATCTGACTTATACAAGCTGACTATATCTGCTGACATAAAGCCCCTTTTCATTGCTAATTTTTTTCTTTTTTAATCTAAAACTACTGATTTTGCTAAATATGATTATTTTTTTGTAAATTAAATTATCATAAAATTCCTTTATATCATAGTAAGGAGTTAAAAGTTACCCACTCTATCCATCGATAGATATTGCCAGCTTTTAATATTTAAATAAGAATTTAAGTATGAAGTAATTTTTGTAATTTTTGGACTAATTTTGGATGCGATCGCGCTTAAGCTATTCCAGCTTTACGGCTCTTCCGTATTTACTATGCTATTTGAGCAGAGTCATAAAAATGTGATTTTTTGAACAAAAGCACCACAACTCCGAAAGAGCCGGTTTATTGCGGAATTAACGTTTCGGTTTTGAGTTAAGATTAATTCTCCAATGCAAGAGCCCTCCCACTATACATAATCTTCCATCGAGAAGGGAGTAGTAAGTTTAAATTTGCGATCGGGCCTCACATATAGTAGCTTTTACAACATTATTAGTTCTCAATAGTCGCATCTATACCCACAACTTGCACCCATCCTCTACGCACGGCGTGAAGCAGTCTTTTGATAGAGCGATTGTCATCTTCGTTGAGCGAATTCGTTGCCAGTGTAGCCAACAGCTTGTAATACTCGATCGCACTCATCTTTCCAGACTTACTGACTTTAACGAAAAGTTCCGAAATGGTGTGAGGAACCAGATAAAGCTGGATTTCCATGACAATCTATTCCCTGAATATTTATGACTTTTTTCAGTCTAGGAAATAAATGTGAAAAACTGGTGAAAAAAAATCTAAAATCTAAAATCTAAAATCTAAAATCTAAAATTCCCCTAGCCCCTCTGCCTTAGATCTGTGAGAGCTTAGCTCCCTTGTTGGGACAAAGATAACAATAGCTGGCAAAAGGTTTGACTGTAATCGGCCAAGACTTTTGGAGAATTTGGGTTGCATCCTGAGCCGATAAGGGCCGACTGAACAAATAACCCTGCATATATTCGCATTGCAGACTTTGTAAAAAATCTCTTTGATCTTCTGTTTCCACCCCTTCTGCCACCATCTTGAGATTCAATACTTTTGCCAAAGCTGCGATCGCATTAATAATCGCACCATCATTCGGGTCAGTTGTCAATTCCCGCACAAAAGATTGGTCAATTTTTAGCTTATCAAGCGGGAACTTTTTGAGATAGCTCAACGAAGAATATCCAGTGCCAAAATCATCCATAGAAATAGAGACACCCATACTATGCAAGTCTTTCAAGATTGCCCTAGTAAAATCCAAATTTTGCATAGCAATGCTTTCAGTGATTTCTAACTCCAAAAAGCAGGGCGAGAGCCCTGTTTCTGACAAAACTCGCGCCACCATTTCCACAAGATTTGGTTGTTGAAACTGGCGGGCAGAAAGGTTAACCGCTACGCATAACGATGGGAAACCCGCGTCATGCCAAACTTTATTTTGGGCGCAGGCAGTTCGCAGCACCCATTCGCCGATGGGTAAAATCAGTCCGTTTTCCTCAGCTAACGGGATAAATTTGGCTGGAGAAATCAGCCCCAACTCAGGATGTTGCCAACGTACTAAAGCCTCCATTTCGGTAATTTTGCCAGTGGTAGTATGAACTTGAGGTTGGTAGTAGACGACAAATTCTCCCTTTTCTAAAGCTTGGTGCAGCTTGTTTTCTAGGATCAACAACTCGGAAGCTTGAGAGTTCATCGCCGCTTTGTAAAACTGGTAATTATTGCGACCCTGTTCTTTAGCACGGTATAGGGCAACGTCTGCGTTTCTTATAAGTGTTTCGGCATCTTCGCCATCATAAGGATAGAAAGCAATGCCAATACTGCTGCTGATATAAAGTTGGTGCCCTTCTATATTAAAAGGCTGCTTAAGAGCATCTAGAATTATTTTGGCGATCCTACCAGCATCTTCTGCACAAGTGATTTGGGGTAGCAGCAGGGTGAATTCATCCCCTCCCCAACGAGCAACTGTATCGTGCTGCCACAGACAATTGGTGAGTCGTTCAGCAACTATTTGCAACAACTGATCCCCAAAAACGTGACCTAGTGTATCGTTGATTGTCTTAAAACGATCTAAATCTAAAAACATCACAGCGAGCATTCCTTGCCTTTCACGTGCATTTGACAATGCCGCTGATAGCCGCTCGTTGAACAGTATCCGGTTGGGCAAATCTGTTAAAAGGTCGTGTAAAGCTTGATAGCGAATTGTTTGTTCTGCCATCCGACGCTCGGTGATATCCCGAAAGCTCCAAACTCGGCCAACGATTTCTTTTCCAAGGCGCTGAGGCTGAGAATAGCGCTCAAAAATTCTCCCATCTTTAAATTCCAAAATGTCCCAAAATTCTGTTTCTGGAGTGGCGTACAGTTCATTTACTTTTGTGATAAAATTTTCCGAAGTTTTTAGCTGATGCAAGACAAACGACACTACTTCTTCATCATTCTCATCGGCTAGGATAGATTGAGGAATCCGCCACATTTGGACAAATTTTTGATTAAACCCGACAATCTTTCTGTTTTTGTTCACCACAAGAATTCCATCAGCAGTGGATTCCAGTGCTGCTTGCTGGAGAGAAAGCGATTTTTCTAATTCTTTTTCTGCTTTGTTACGATCGGCAATCTCGCTCTGCAATTGGTCTAGGGCTTTCCTTAATTCCGCTGTCCGCTCTAGAACTTTTATTTCTAATTTTGCGTTAAGCTGTGTGAGGATATCTTCGACTTGTTTGCGATCGCTTAAATCGCGACCAATGGTGGAAAGATATTCAACGCTTCCATCGGACTGTTTGTGCGCGATAATTAGCTGACTGAGCGGAATTTGTCGGCCATCACGGCTCAAAAGCGCTGTTTCGCCACTCCAAACCCCATGTTGGATAGCGTGTGGAATACCCTCCTCTAAAACCACTTTAGCCGCCCATTCAGGGTGAAAGCTGGCGATGTTTATGGTTGAAATATCTTCTTCTGCACCAATTCCCAGCAAGCGACGCCCTGGGGAATTGATGTAAAAAGTCCGTCCTTCTTTGTCGGCTGTACCAACGATGTCAGCGGTCGCTTCTACGAGCGCGGTAAGGCGCGTCAGAGCTTCTACTGCCAGTTTGCTAGAGGTGATATCGTTCAGAGAGCCGGATATGCCTATAATAGCACCGTTGCGATCGACTGTTAATCGCGCATAAACTTCAATCCAACGAAAACCGCCATTTTTAGTTATGTATCGAATCTTATGTCGGCTGTCTTCTTTTTGGCGTTCAATTAGGCTCTTAAATATTTCTATATTCCGTTCTTTGTCATCATAATAAATGTAATCTATAATACTTTTGCCGAGTGTTTCTGCAACTGTGAATCCGGTAATTTCTGCCCAGGCAGGATTGAGAAATGTCCAGAATCCATTGGCGTCTGTCTGGAATATCGCTTCTTTGATGTGGTTCATTAGAAAGCGATAGGTTTCATCGCTTTGTCGCTGTTCTTCTGGTGAGCGATCGCTGTGGGTCATTTTTTCCGGCAGCCTAAGTATGGCAGATTTTATTTTTACTCTGCTTTTTTATAGTTTAATTTCATCACTAACGTAGGTATCTCTACCTGTGTCTGATAAACTAGGGCTTCTTAAAAGCCCCCGCTATATGGGTACTCCGATTATCGGTGGGTTGTTTACGCTGTGCTACAGATTGCTTGTTTGTTAAACGCTAACCTCAAATGTGTAACGACTCGACAAAGAAGCAATATGAACAAGTATATTTTACGATCGGGGATAAAGATCTGTTAAGCTAACATCCTTTGATGGTGATTATAGTCACCAAAAATTTGTGTTTCAAAACACAACAAAATGCGCCTCAATATATTATGAGACTTTGCACTAGCAGGCTCCGGGGCGAAGCATTCCCAGGATAATTTGTTGGTAAGCTATTACGCATCTAAATCCAATACAAAGACGGGCAGGATGCCCATCCCACAAGAAGATCGGAAAAACTGACGGTCATTTTAGATGCGTAGCAGCTTAGAACCCAAAGATCTCTTAAGGAATAGTAAAGGCATCCGCACCGGAAAGCTTGCCGCTCCTACTGGAGTAAAAAAGCTCAGTTTGAGATCGTGAACAGTATAACATTAAGTCGATTTTTTGGGCGCGATCGACATCCAACATCCATCCTACGGGGGATGCGCTCGAAGCTCATAGCGATCCAAATTAGGGCCGATCGTATGGGCGCACCGGAATCTCAAGAAAGAACTCAGCTCCTTTTCCCGGTTCTGACTCGCACCAGAACGCCCCTTTGTGTTTTTCCACGACAATCTGATAGCTAATCGACAAACCCAGTCCTGTACCCCGTCCTACCGGCTTGGTGGTGAAGAAAGCGTCAAAAAGTCGCATCCTCACTGAATTTGTCATTCCAGGCCCGTTATCGGCAATCCGCACCGTGATCAAGTCGGGTTGCAACATTTCGGTGCGAATCCGAATCTGAGGAGTCTCAGTTGCGTTTCCATTGACTGCAAACTCTTCGACTGCATCGATCGCATTGCTCAAAAGGTTCATAAAAACTTGATTGAGCTGTCCCGCGTAGCACTCCACCAAAGGCAGGTCACCATACTCTTTAATAATTTCAACCTGGGTACGCCCTCCGTTGGTTTTGAGGCGGTTTTGCAAGATTAACAGCGTGTTGTCAATGCCTTCGTGAATATCGACTGGCTTCATTTCTGCTTGATCGAGTCGCGAGAAATTCCGCAAAGAGAGGACAATTTGACGGATGCGATCGGCCCCTACTTCCATCGAGGACAAAATTTTGGGAAAATCTTCGATCAGAAATTCCAAGTCAATATCGTCAGCACACTCCAAGATTTCGGGGCTAGGTTCGGGATATAACTCTTGATACAAACTCACTAGCTTTAGCAAGTCTTGAGTATATCTGTTTGCGTAGGTCAAGTTGCCGTAGATAAAATTGACCGGATTGTTGATTTCATGGGCCACACCTGCCACCAGCTGACCGAGGCTAGACATTTTTTCGGTCTGAATTAATTGTGCTTGAGTCTGCTGGAGGTCGTATATAGCTTTTTCTAGGGCTTCAGCTTTGGTTTGGGCAGCTGTGGCGCTGGTGCGGGCTTGTTCGTACAGTTCGGCTTGCTGAATTGCGATCGCCACCTGAATTGCCAGCTGTTGCAGTAACTCAACCTCTGACTCCTGCCAAACTCTGGGCCTTTCGCATTCGTGGACAATCAGCAATCCCCAAACAGAACGAGAAGGAGAATTTGGATGTAGATTTTCTCCTTCTTTCTCACTTAATAACTCTCCTAATTCTTCAGTTTTAGGTATAGGCACAACCAGCGTAGCTCGCACTTGCAACTCCTGCAATAAAGCAATATTGCCATCATCTAAGTCCGCATTAAATACATCGTTGATAGCCTGTACCCGTTCTCCCAGGTATTGATAGGCAGACTTGGTGACAAAGCAACTTCTTTGACTCATTTCCCCCATAATCGAAACGCACTTGCCCGTTGTCTGTTCTACCACCACCTCACCTTGGGAATCTTCCGTAAATTGATAAATCGCTGCCCGGTCTGTTTTTAGTAAGCTTTGCACCTCGCGCACAGCTGTCTGTAAGATTGTTTTTAAATCTAGAGTGCCGCGAATTTGATCGCTGATTAACCGCAGGAGCGATTCTCGTTCCATTGAGGCGCGAGTTTGGGCATACAGACAAGCTTGTTGGATCGAAATAGCTAGCTGGTTGCCAACTGCTTCGGCTAATTCTCGATCGTTTTTAGACCAATATCGATTGTAGGCACATTGATTTAGATAAAGAATGGCGTGCAGTACGTTATTAGCCTGCACTGGTACAACTAAAGAAGAGTTGATCTGAGCTTTTTTGTATTCTTCGTTTTGGGCTCCAATGCGGGGATCTTGAGTAATATCGGGAATGATAACTGTTTGACGATATTTAATTACCCACTGGGTAATCGGCCCGTGGGTATCGAAATCATCTATAGTCCGAGGAAATGGTTCTCGACAAACTTCATACAAATGTTGGCGTCGATATGCGGTTCGATGGGCTGTCTCCCAGAAAATTTGAGATTTGGAGGAAATAGAGCATTCTCCTTTACTTCCCAGATCTTGTTCGCGACAGTCTTCTACCAAATGAACCAGACAGCGGTCTACTTCTAAGGCATCCAACAGTTGCGCGATCGCAGAAGTTAAAATTGTTTCTAGATCTAAGCTTTGGCGCGTTTGGCTAGTAATTTGGTTAATCAGTTTCTCTCGCTGTGCCTGTTTCTGGCTTTGCTCGTAAAGTTTTGTCTGGCGGATGCCGATATCGAGCTGTTGGGCGACTAACTGCGCTATTTCTATTTCATCTGGCGACCAATTGCGGGGCCTTGACCGCAAACAGGCCATCAGTCCTATCCTACTTTCCTGTAGGGATGTTTCTTCGGCGCTACTTCGACAGACTGGAACTAATAGCTTGGCGATATCTGGCTGCACCCCTGGGCCAGAAATAACCTCTGTTCTACTGTGCTGAAGCTTGTTTTTCTGATGTTGGAAAATCGGCAATTGGGTGAGCGATCGCGAAATAGCACCAAAGGCTCCTGTTCTTGGTTCGGTGCCGCTGCTGACTACCAATTGCCCTTGGGCTAGGACACTTGCTGCCGATCGAAACATTTCTAACCCATCATACGCCCATTGCATAGGTTCTTGATTGCCGCGAACC
This sequence comes from Argonema antarcticum A004/B2, assembly GCF_023333585.1. Lineage (GTDB taxonomy): Bacteria > Cyanobacteriota > Cyanobacteriia > Cyanobacteriales > Aerosakkonemataceae > Argonema > Argonema antarcticum. Next base: position 64,680 of record NZ_JAIQZN010000003.1, on the reverse strand, counting down.
TGCTCGTAAACCAATTGAACCCTTTGTGTGTGAGGGTAATACCACAAAAAACTACAACGATCCAGATGCAGTAGGTTGCCAACCTCATCCACCGCTGTCTGGAGTAGGGGCGACCCTGATGCCGCTCCCACTTTCATCTCCAGAGAGTTCCAGATGCGGTCAATCACTTTTCGCATCAATACGCTCCGTTTACGATAGTCTTGAATCTGGATTAATCCCACTTTATTGCTGTATAAAAACACTGGTGATAACCGAGGTAAAAAAGATAAAGATCCAAGCATATTTATCCTCACAAACATCCTTTTTGGTGCCCAAAAAGCCTTTTTTACGATTAGTTGCGTCTCAGCTTTGAGCTTTTTGATTCAAACAACTTAATTTTTACAAAAGTTTATTAAGTCAGGAATTATTAATGCGTTAAATTCTGACTTGAGGCAACCTTTTTTTTATTTTATCCTAAATTGAATTTTTTATGAAAAAGTCAATTTAATTTCTTTGAACTTTATATAATATTTGGGATCGCATCACGAAATTGAATCGAAATTTACAAAATTGCCAATTGATCGATCGATTTTGGCTGAAAGGATAAGTAGGTGGGCGTAAATAAACTGAACAACCAGAAACCGGGTTTCTGGGAGAAACGGCTCTTTCGGAGTTGCTATGCTTTTGTTCACTTAAGAACATTTTTATTGATTTTCTCCTCTCCCACTCTCCCCCTCTCCCTCTCTCCCCCTCTCCCCCTCTCCCCCTCTCCCTCTCTGCTGAAATAGCATAGTAAGTAAGGAAGAGCCGCTCTCTGACCTTTTTGGTTTTCGGTCAAAAGTCAATAACAGATGACTAATGACTTTTGACGGATCGGAATTTCAATCCAGAATTCCGTCCCCTGTCCCGGTTCGGACACGCACAGGAGTGACCCCCCATGTTTTTCGACTACGATCTGATGGCTGATCGACAATCCTAGCCCAGTACCTTTACCTACCGGCTTGGTAGTGAAAAAAGGGTCAAATAGTCGCGCTTTTACTTCCTCTGTTATCCCCGGCCCGTTATCGGCAATCCGCACATTAATATAATCGGGGTGTAACGCTTCAGTGCGAATCAGAATCTGGGGATTTGGGATTTGGGATTTGGGATTTGGGATTGAACAGTCTCCAGTCCCCATTTCCAGGGCGTCAATTGCGTTGGAGAGAAGATTCATTAATACTTGATTCAGTTGACCGACGTGGCATTGCACCAACGGCAAATTTCCGTACTCCTTGATTATTTTGATTTCAGGACGATCGTCTTTGCTTTTCAGACGGCTGTGCAAGATCAACAGCGTACTCTCAATGCCCTCGTGAATATCAACCGGCTTCATTTCCTTTTCGTCCATTCGAGAGAAAGTCCGCAGCGATAGGACAATCTGACGGATGCGATCGGCACCGATTTTCATAGAAGATAGAACTTTAGGCAGGTCTTGGATCAGAAAATCCAGGTCAATATCTATAATTTTTTTTTCAATGGAAGGATTGGGGTTGGGATATTCCTTTTGATAAAGGTGTAGCAGCTTGATTAGGTCTTCTACATAGTTGTTCGCATAAGTCAAGTTTCCGTAAATAAAGTTGATTGGGTTGTTGATTTCATGGGCAACACCAGCAACCAGTTGACCGAGACTGGAAATTCTCTCGGTGTGAATAAGCTTAATCCGTTCCTGTTGTAAGTCGTGCAGTGCTTTTTCTAGTTGTTGCGCTTGCGCTTGGGCAGCAGCAGTGGCGGCACAACTTTGCTTATAGAGTTGGATCTGGTTGAGATCGAGCTCCAGTTGCTCAGCTTCGCTCTCTTTCTGATACTGACTGACGATCGCATCTAAAGCATCTAGCAGTCCGCCGTCAGCAAAGTCCAGGATGTAGAGCAGATGGGGATTATGCTGATTCAGATCGCCGTCTTCAACTTCCGCTAAGGCTCTGACTTGGGCGATGAATTTCCGAATCTGCCCGTCTAAATGAAGCGGTGGTTCAAAATACATCGCTTTTACTACCTTAGAAGGGTTTCCGGGTAGTTTCATCTCAAGATCGCCATCGATCAATCCATTATGGGAATTTTCCATTAAATCGATCGCAATTGTTAGTTGCGATCGCAACTTTTCCCGCTCAACCTTATCTTGAGAGCAAACCAATCTGAGGGAAAACAGCGCCGTCCTTTGAGAGAGCATCCGCTGACGACCGCTCACATTGACAACTGCTGCACTAATTTCTCTAGCGATAGCGATCTGACTCACATTTAGTTCAGAAGTGAAAGCAAGCACGGATAATACCATTTTATATTTTAGATTTTAGGAACTCCAATACGGCTAAAGAAATCGGGTTTATAAACCTTTTCACCCTAGATGTAGGGGCAATTCATGAATTGCCCCTACATCTGCGGTGCTGCAAAATTAAATGCGTAAGTCCTATTGAAAAAATATGAGCTAAAAAGCTGGAAAGTTTCGTGTCGTTTTATACAAAGTAGTGACCTATTATACAAAACCAAGGCAAAATCTGCCGCAGAGAAGCTTCTCTCTTAGCTACAGCCCTTTGTTAAGTCTTATTTAGGGAGTTGGGAAAGGCAAAAGGCAAAAGAAAGAATTGTTCATTTTTGACTTTTGACTTTTGAATGAGTGACTTTTGACTTCCCTAGCCCCTACTGAGATATTGCTGAACGGCTAGAACCAGATTGTCAGCCCAGCTAGAGGCGAGTTCGGCGCTGACGGCTTCCACCATAACGCGAATGAGGGGTTCGGTTCCAGAAGCGCGAACGAGGATACGTCCAGAGTCCCCCATTGCAGCTTCTGCTTGTGCGATCGCGCTTGTAAGAATATCGCAGTTTTTCCAACCGAGACGACGATCGCGGTCTTCCACCCGAATATTCTTTAATAGCTGGGGGTAAGTCTGGAAACTTCCATCGACCAATTCAGATAAGGAAGCATTCATCCGTTTTACCAGTGCGGCCAAATGCAACGACGTTAACAAACCATCACCAGTGACACCGTAATGACGGCAGAGAATATGTCCCGATTGCTCGCCACCCAACATAGCACCGTGGATCTGCATTTCCGCATGAACGTACTGGTCTCCCACTGGCGTCCGCAGGAATTGACCGCCGAAATTTTGCCAAGCTCGTTCAAAACCGAGGTTAGCCATCACGGTAGTCACGATCGTATTGTTGGGCAATTGTTGCCCCAGGGCCAGACTTTTTCCCCAGAAATAGAGGATGCGATCGCCATCAACGATGCGACCTTGGCTGTCCACAGCCAGTACGCGGTCGGCATCCCCATCAAAAGCAAATCCCATATCCGCTTGATGCTGCTTCACCGCCTGCTGGAGAGGCCCAAGATGAGTCGAACCGCAATTGACATTAATGCGATCGCCATCAGGACTCTCATGCAGGCAAATCACCTCCGCCCCCATTTCGGCAAAAATCTTCGGCGCAAGTCCCACAGCCGCTCCCCAAGCCAGATCCAGCACAATTCGCATTCCCCGCAGATCGATATCTGGCAAGAGCGGTTTCTGAAGCGACTCAGCGTACTCGTTAAGCAACTCAGGGCGATGGTAGTGTTTTCCCGAAACACTTACAACAGAACTCTCAATCTGCTGTCCCCGAAGTCCTGCCTCAATTTGTGCTTGCAATTCCTTGGACAGCTTCGTACCACCAAGCCCGAAAATTTTAATCCCGTTGTCCTCTGGCGGGTTGTGGCTAGCCGAGATCATTACTCCTCCGGCTGCCTGGAAAATACTGGTTAAGTAAGCTACACAGGGAGTAGGGCATATCCCCAGCTGCCAAACCTCTAGTCCAGCCGAAGTAAGACCGGCGGCTAGGGCCATTGCCAACATATCGCTGGAGTTTCTAGTATCTTGGCCTAAGATGATTGGCCCTGGGGCTTGGGAGCTTACTGCCTGCGATCGCAACACTTGACCAGTCCAAAAACCGACTTGTAGAGCTAATTCGGCACTCAGCAAATCTCCCACTCGGCCGCGAATCCCATCAGTTCCAAACAAAGGCGTTGCGGGCAAATTGATTGGGTTGTAAGCAGGATTGAGATTGAGCGATTTTGCCATAAGCATCGATTCGGAAGCGGACGATGGCGAAGAGGAAGCGCTAGACAGTTGAGTCCCGACGGGGGTTGTAACCATATTTTCCAAACACTCCAGACAACACACTTACTTACACTGGAGGATAACACTTTCCGGAATTCCCTTAACTCACATCATATTCTTAAGCATCGATTGCCTCCATAAATCGCTCTCATATCTGCGTTTATCTGCGTTTATCTGTCTCGATCTGCGGTAAAAATTTTACCCCCAACGACAACAGACAATTTCCCGGATCGCTCTTACACTACCGATGCAGCCGGACACTATATCAAATCTGGCACTAGGGTGAGAAACCAAGTTTGGTGCAAATACCCTTACCTGAAAGCCTAGATTTTTCGTTGATAAACCCGGTTTTTTTAGCCTGATTGAGTCATCTGTGAAGATGTAAGTCTATCCAACCTCTGACAACAAGGGTTGGATTGTCTCCCAAGTCAACCCTTCTTCTATGTAGCGAGGAGATTCTGGATTATAAGGACTTGCTACGCGATCGATCGCGATAATCTTGGCCTCGTCCGGCAATACAGTCACATCTGGATCGAAAGCGGTCGGACGCATTAAAGAACTGGAATATCCTTTAAAAATCGCCACTCGGTCTTCTTCGCCTGCGATTTCGGCTGTTACGATGAGGACTTCCTGGGGCCGCCTTGAAGTGTATTGCTCCAGACGCCGTGCTAGAGAATCTGTCATAAAGGTATTAGTTGTTAGTTACTTTAATTTCAAATTTTAGATTTCAGATTGCAGATTTAAATTCTCTTTTCTTTCTTGGCAATTTGAAATCGTAAATTTGCAATTCTCTTGGCTGTTTATTGCTCGATAGCTGACCGTCCCTGTTTGCCTAACCTAAAAAGCACAAAATAGCTCAACGAAGCAAAATAAATTATCAATCCCACGATTCCCAGAAAGCCCAAAAATGCCTCACCAGTATTGGCATGGAAAATCTGCTTGTAGCTCCAAGGCACATCTAACCAAACCCTACAAAATGGGTTTTCCAGCACTGCTTGCTTAGAGGAAATGGAACAGCTGAGGAAAGGAATTTCTAGCAATGCTCCCAGCAGACTGTAAACCGTTATTCCCCAACGCCATGATGTTATGGCTAGCTTTAGTTCTCGCTGCGGGAGGTCGTCGATCTCTTCGTTGATATCAGCCCAAAACCACAAAGAAATGGGAATGAGGATGCGAGCTATCAAATTCGCTCCAAAGCCGATCGGTATAGCATCAATCATCAGGTAAAGTGCGATCGCTAGCAAACTCGCAACTCGCCAGTAAATAATTAACAAGCGTTGAATCGCTTCGCTTTTTTGGGCAAAAGCCCAAATTAGCAGAATCAAGGGCATAATAACCGTAAACAATACCGCCACTCGGTAGTCCATCCAGACTAGCGGTTTAAACCAAGGGTCTTGCATAACTTTTGTATTACTGACATCACGCGAATGCGAACTCGTAGTAGGTGGGCGTAAATAAACATAACACCCAGAAACCCGGTTTCTCCTCCGAAACCGGGTTTCTAAGGGTGCGGCAGTTTTACGTTTAATTATGCCCACTTGCTTAGTAGGTAGTGGGTAGTGAGATTATTTTCCCACTACCCACTACACGGAGATTACGGGGTACAGACCTGTAGAACTAACAAATTCTAGTCTTCGTACAGCCGACACTCAGCCGCATCGGGGTTGTCATCGCAATATTTCTCAAGGGAAGTCTTGGGTTTGTTTTGGCGCTGATGAGAAGCTTCTGCTTGCAGCTCTTCGACGGCATCCCAAGCAGCCGCACATTCTTTCGAGTTGCCGCCGCTGATATCGCAGACTTGACGAGCCTGGATAAGTTCTTCTTCGATTTTTGTTTGGATGTTGCTCATAAGACCTCGTGGGAAGTGTGGAAACCGCTTCTATGGTTGTAGCGGGAAGGAAACACGACTCAAGCTATTTTAGTCGCTTCGGATAAATTTTACCTGGGAGGCCGGTTTTTAACGGAGTTTTTCTTTCTATTCATACCCTCAGCCGAATTATGGAGTCGGTATTGAGGTTTTTTTTTAAGATTTAACCGTTGATTGCTCCCCAGGCGGACTTTACACTCAATTGCTTGTCGTTTTGGTATCTTAACACTACTTAAGGTCCGATCGCCAGTTCGAGTAGGTAATATTACTCTGGGCATGGGGAAATGTCGTTTACCATAGGGTAAAAGCTGCTCTAGCAAGTTATTCTTTGAGGGTTTTCGGAGCAAAATTGGTATTTTGAGAGCCTGTGAGGGTTAATATTGCGGTATATTGGGGATTTACTTGGATAAAGAAGCGAGTGTGTTGGTACTACAGCACTCAGCACTTTGCCGTACTAAGCACTCAGCACTAAGCACTTTGCTATAAAAGCTCAAGCCGAAAATCCCTAAACTAAAAACAACATTAAACTAAGGACGATGGTAAAACCCATGACCAACCAGATAAAGTGGGCAAACGCTCTGTCAACCCGTCCTTCTTTGGAAGCGGCTGTAGAGGAAGTTGTAGAACGTGCTAGTTTGTCGTTGCAGGCGTCGGCAGATCTGGCTGTGGTGTTTATTTCGTCTGCTTTTGCAAGCGAGTATACCAGACTGATGCCTTTATTTGAGGAGCTACTGTCGGTGCCGGTATTAATTGGTTGCGCTGGTGGCGGCGTCATTGGCGTAAACCGACAGGGAGAGGTGCAGGAAGTAGAGGGAGAACCGGGATTGAGCCTGAGCTTGATGTCGTTGCCGGGGGTAAACGTGCGAGCCTTTCATATACTTCCAGAAGCATTGCCAGATTTAGATAGCGCCCCAGATGGGTGGATAGATTTGATTGGTGTGCTGCCACAAGCTCAACCTCAGTTTATTTTGTTAGCAGATCCCTTCTCGTCTAGCATTAATGATTTAGTTCAGGGACTGGATTTTGCTTATCCAGGATCTATTAAGGTGGGAGGACTGGCTAGCGGTACTTCTGTAGGCGGCAGTAGTGGCTTGTTTTGTAACTATAATTTGCACCGGGAAGGTACGGTGGGTGTCGCTCTGAGTGGCAATATTGTTTTGGAAACTATTGTGGCTCAAGGATGTCGTCCTATAGGTCAGCCTTATAGGGTGAAGGAAGGAGAGCGCAATGTTGTGATGGAATTGGAGGAGCAAACCAGTGAGGATTTTGCTGTTTGCGGAAAATCGCGGAAGCCTTTGGAAGCGCTGCGAGATTTGATCCAAACTCTCAATGAGGAGGATCGGATGCTGGCGCAGAATGCGCTGTTTGTGGGGGTGGCGCGGGATGAGTTTAAGCAGGATTTGGAACAGGGAGATTTCTTAATCCGCAGTTTGCTGGGGGTCGATCCCAGAGCTGGGGCGATCGCAATTGGCGATCGCGTTCGTCCTGGACAGCGTATCCAATTTCACCTACGGGACGCCCACGCTTCCGCTGAAGACCTGGAAATGCTGCTCAAGCGTCATCAAAAGCAAACGCCCTCCGATCCTGCTGCTGCGGGTGCCTTGATGTTCTCTTGTATGGGACGCGGGGAAGGACTTTATGGCTGTCCTGATTTTGACTCGCGGCTGTTCCGCCGCTACATGAAAGATATTCCTGTGGGCGGTTTTTTCTGCAATGGGGAAATCGGCCCTGTGGCGGGTAGCACTTTCCTGCACGGATATACTTCTGTATTTGGGATTTGCCGACAACCGTAATTTTGGTCATTGGTCATTAGTCATTAGTCATTAGTCATCGGTCATTGGTCATTAGTCATTGGTTTACTTTTTTCCATTACCCATTACCGAATCACTGATGACTAATCGCGATTAGCTGCTGCGTATATATAAACAATGTCAAGTAATGCCTGAACTTTCGTTTCAGCATTTTTGATTCTTTTGACAAGCTCTAGGGCTTGTTCATATTGGCCTGCTTTAGCGTATCCCGAATATATGCCAGCCATCAAATTAGTTTTGGCGGGGCTGTCTCTCATGCGTTCAATTGGGGTAACAACTTGAGGATAAAGGTAAACAGCTTTAGTTTCCTGTCCAGACTGATTATAAAAATAAATTATCCTGGTTAATACCTCGGCTTCTAATGAAGCATCCTTGATAGTTTTAACAATCTCAACAATCTCAACAATATCGTTGTATTCATAGATCTCCATGTAGCAGCGAAAAACCTCAATTAATCCCACTTTTCTTTGCCTGGTATTTTTGATATTTTTGGCGATTTGCACTGCTTGTTTAAACGTTTCTAAACCTTGTTTTATTTGTCCTGATTTGGTATACTTGGCAGCTATCTTTGATAAAGCTTTGCATCTATACATGGCGTCATCAATCATCTCTAACAATCGTAAAGCATTCTCATATTTTCCAGTATCTATATAGCTGGTAACTAAGTAATCTAAAGCTTTGTTTCTGGAATTACTATCCTTAATGCCAATAGCAAGTTGTAAGGCTAGATCGTATAAACCAGCCTCTTTATAGCAGAAAACAATCGACGACTTTAGCTCGTCTGTTTGCTTACTAGGCTTTAAATCTTTGGTAATATTAAGAGCTTGAGCTAATACCTCAGCAACTCTGTCAACATAGCTATATTTTACATACTTTTCAGCTAGTTTAATTAATAAATAAGCTTGTCGTTCGCCAGCATTTGGCATCGCGTTAGCTACTTCAAAAGCTTCAAATAATGTAGCCTTAGCTCGATCGATCTGACCAGCCTTTACATACGCACCAGCAACTTCCTCTAATGCGTTGACTTTGGAATATAAGGCTGGGTCATTATCTTTTATAGTTTGAGCTACTCGTAAGGCATAATCAGGTTGGCCTGCTTGAGCAAATCCTTGAGCAATATTACCCAACATATACGATATGTTTTCTGTATTTTCTTCTTCAATATTTGGGATTATATCTAGCCCTTGTTTCAGTATCTGAATTGCTTTATTATGGTATCCGATTAGTGAATATCGCTCGGCTATGTCTATACAATGAAAGACTTTTTCGCTGCTATTATTTAAAATAATAGCTATTTGTGAAGCTTCAGTTAGAGTGCTATCGGCTAGTTCTACTTGTTCCAAGTCTGCGTAATCCAAAGCCATGCCAGAGAGTATTATTAACTTCTCGGAAGGATCAATAGTTTCTGCTTCGGAGATTAATTTTAGAGCTTCGTCGTGTTTACGAAAAGTGATATAATAGTAAATTAAACTCTGCTGAAAATACTTTTTGGCATAATTTTTATCTGAAGATTTTCCAACCAAATCCAATACTCGCATTGCCCGATCGCTTTCTCCTGCACTTGCGTAGCGAAAGGCAATTTCTGATAACGCCTGATGTTTTTGTTCGGAGTTGTGGATGGTTTGAGCTACCTGTAAAGCTTGAGTTAATATTTCCCATATTTGATTTGTCAGTGCAGGCTCAAACAGACATATTCCTGCTACTTCGCCCATTGCTTTTACTAGACTCACAGCCTCTTTAATCTTTTGGGCGGGATTAAGGGCTTGAGATAAAACTTCTAGGGCTTGATTTTGCTGTCCAAATCTTGCATAGTGGAGAGCTATGCGGGATAAAGTCACAGTTTTAATAGGAGCATCTCTGATAGTTTTGGCAGCAACAACAGCATCAGCCAAATGTTGGCTGACAAATTCATCAAACTGATAACTCACGCTGACAGTCATATCTTGATTATTTTAAAATATACCGCTACAGAGAATTTAAAGCAGCAAAGTTGTATTGTTGTCGATGAAGGCGGGTGTACCGTTACTGCTAATAGCGCCAAAACTCTCGAAGAAACGACGCGCTTTTGGTGGAAAGTGGGAGAAGTCAAAGATAGCATCGCCACCAGCAATATCTGCCCAGAAATAGCGCAGACTGGGAACGAGTTCCTCTGCTGTGATGTGAGGTAGACTTAGAGGTGGTTCGGTGAGCAGTCTGAGCATGAAGGGATGGCTGCGATCGCCCATCCATTTTCGCGAGATCTGCGGTAAAGTAGGCCAATCTGGCACCGATTCGATCCGATGCGTCTCAATTTGCAACGATCGTCTGCCCAGTTCGTCGGTACGGTAATGTAAAATCCGATAGGGATGCGGATAACTGACCAGAGAACCAGTGGTAATGTCGTATATGCCTTGGTTGTAAGCGATATCCTGAACGTGCAAGTGTCCGGTAAACACCAGTTGCACTTTAGCCGATCGCAGAATCTCCAGCAAACTCGGCGCATTCTCCAGCATATACCGACGCCCTAATGAGTGGCGAGATTGACCCGGCAAGTGTTCTACTACATTGTGATGTATCATCACCAGCACCAGTTCATCTGAGGATGCCGCTAGAACCTCCCTCAGCCACTCTATCTGAGTATCATCTAAACGCCCAACTTGTTTGCCTTCCTCGTCAAACTGGTTAGAATTGAGTCCGATCAGGCGTACACCGGGCAAAACTTGACAAGTGTAATAAATTTGTGCTTTATCGTTGTAGCCAAACTTGTGGTAGAAGCGAGGGAAATCTGAAAAAGCGATCGCGTTTTCAGTCCCGCGCAAACTGGGAACATCGTGATTCCCCGGCACAACGTACACTGGAAAAGGCAGTTGCGACAAGCGCCCCTGCAACCAAGCATGATTATCCGGTTCGCCGTGCTGCGTTAAGTCTCCCGGTAAAAGCAGAAAATCCAGGTCAAGTTGTTCCAAATGCTTCAGAACAATCTCCAGCGCTGGTATACTGACTTCCACCAGATGAAACCTGCTTGGACTATCCCAGATGGTGTGAGGCACGGCGATGTGCAAGTCGCTCACCACAGCAAAGCGGAAATTTAGGCTCATATCATTAAAATCGCCAAAAAATAGCGATCCCCGTCCAGTATAACTAATGGTTGGGCAATGCGATCGCAACCAGAAGTAGTTAATCGTTTTGAGAAGGAGTATTAATTTTGGCAGCTGTCAGAGTTCGCCAGCACGTCAATCCTCTTAGTAGTAAGTATCAGACACCCACGAGTCCTCCCGATTGGACTCAGATTTACGCCGATCTTACCCTGCCACTGCATTTGGATATTGGCTGTGCTAAGGGACAGTTCCTTTTGAGCATGGCACAGTTGCAACCCGATTGGAATTATTTGGGGCTAGAAATTCGGGAACCGTTGGTTTTGGAGGCAAATAAGCTGCGAGACGAGCATCTTTTGCAGAATCTGCACTACCTGTTTTGCAACGCGAACAATTCCCTGCGTCCTCTGTTAAGTTCTTTTCCATCTGGGATATTGCAGCGAGTGACGATTCAATTTCCCGACCCCTGGTTTAAAAAGCGCCACCAGAAGAGGCGAGTGGTGCAAACCGATACGGTGGCTGAGTTGGCAACTTATCTTGCTTCTGGAGGATGGGTATTTATTCAGTCTGATGTGGAGCAGGTAGCGATCGAAATGTGCGATCGCTTCCATTCTCACCCAGCTTTTCAAAGAACTTCATCCGAATGGCTGACTGCAAACCCTTTGCCAGTCCCCACGGAACGCGAACGTTTCACCGAAGCCAAAGGCGAACCTGTTTATCGCGCTTTATTTGAAAGGGGCTCTAAAATCTAAAATCTTAAATTTACCCTAATTAATCATCACCGATTTTTCCCTGCACCCCCTTGACAATTCGAGAAAGTTCTGACTTTTCATCAACGCTAATGCGAGAGGGCGAACCGCTGATAATTCGTTCAAAGTTGCGGAAGGAATCTTTAATTTCCGGGCCTTTTTCGCTGATAGTGTACTCGCGGATGCCTTTATCGTGCCCAGAACCTCGCATCTTAAAGACGTTAATAGCGCGAGACATTTCGCCACGAATCTCCACATACTGGAGCATGATAATCGTGTCTGTAATCGTAGAAATATGGGAATCTGTAATTGAATTAGACCCCATAAATTGCTCGGTAGTGTTGGTAAAAAAGCCGGTAATTTCCTCTTGCTTGGCGAAACCAGTCAGCCCAATCACAAACTGACGAAAAGCATTATTGCTCACTCCGCGTGCCAAAGCTGATAGAGAGTCAATGGCAATTCGGGAAGGCTTAAATTGTGCAATTTCTGTTTTAATAATCTGCAAGTGGTCTTCCAATCCAGCGGATTCGGGATAAGCACAAATGATTTTCAGCAACCCTTTTTGTTCTAAATCTTCAAAATCAGTTCCCCAAGAGTAGGCATTGCGCGAGAGTTGAGCGCGAGATTCTTCATAAGCAAATAATATCGCCTGCTCACCTCTCATGCAGGCATCTTGCAAGAATTTACTTACTAAAAGTGTCTTCCCTGTACCAGTAGCTCCTGTTGCCAGAATGATGGAATCTTTGAAGAAACCGCCGCCACACATTTCGTCGAGGGTTTTCACGCCAGAAGATACACGGACATTGGAAGAACGTTGAGTCAATCGCATTGCTCCCAGTGGGAAGATATTAATCCCATCATTGGTAATCGTAAAAGGATATTCCCCTTTCATGTGAGTTGTGCCTCGCAATTTGAGGATTTCGAGCGTGCGGCGACGGCGTTCTCCTTCTAAAACATTTCGGACAATTGCTACATTATCCGAAACAAACTCTTCTACCCCAAAACGCGCCACGGGGCCATATTCTTGCTCTCGTTCGGTTGTCATGATACTGGTAACGCCAAGTAGCTTAAGACGTGCGACTAAGCGAAAGATTTCTCGCCGCACCACCGATGCTGCATCATACTGTTGAAACACTGCCGTTACCGAGTCAATCGAAACCCGTTTGGCTTTGTATTTGCGAATAGCATATTGCAGACGCTCGATCAGAGCAGAAAGGTCAAAACTGCCGACAACATCCTGTCCTTCTGGATCGGGAGAGGCATCCAAAATAAATAACTTGCCATCATCGACTAATTGTTGTAAATTCCACCCAAAACTACAGGCATTTTTGATAATATCGTTGGGCGATTCTTCAAAAGTGACAAAAACTCCAGGCTCATCAAAATGGATGATGCCGTTATAGATAAACTGGATTGCAAACAGGGTTTTTCCCGTACCAGAAGTACCGCTTACTAATGTGGTTCTACCAACAGGCAATCCGCCATAACTTATATCATCAAATCCCTCGATAAGGGTGCGAATTTTTTCGACTCCTGCCTTTACGAATTTCTGTTTTTGCTCAATCTGATTATTTGGCTTATTCATGGTTTTGGTCTTATAAAATGGAAGTAAAACCCCATAAAATAAAGGGCTGCAAGGCTACGTTTGGCACATAACCAGTCTAACAAATTTAGCAAAATTTATTTAACCAGCGTATTCTTCTTCTTCACGCAGTTCTTCGTATAGGAGATCTAGGCCAATTAATACCTTTTCCCGATCGGAGAGATCGCCAATAATTTTGCGAACTGGAGGAGGCAATATTTTGGCTAGGGTAGGAGTTGCCAGGATTTTATCTTCCTCTGCTAGTTGCGGGTTTTTTAGCACATCAATCACTTTCAGGGCGTAGACGCCTTGAAACTCTTGTTCAAGAATATTCTTCAGCATTTTTAAGGCTCGTACAGAGTTAGGTGTGTTCCCAGCGACGTAAAGCTTGAGAACATAAGTTTTCTTTAGAGGAGTCATAGAGTTTCGTCGTTATTGATTATTCATTGTTTATTATTCATTGTTGGTTGTTTATGATTTTTACCATAAACTGCGAACCAGGAACCACGAATCATGACTCAAGATTCTTTGGGAAGTGAACGGCGGTACATTTCACATAGGTGTGCGATCGCATCGATTAGGGTCAGACGATAATCTAATAATACTTCATCGCTCCGCCCTTCTAATTTTAGCTGTTTAGAAAGCTCGTCCATTAATTCCATGTGAATTTCCACGATATGAGTAACTGGAATGTCTGAGAAAAAAGCTGTATTGACAAATTCATCAATTTTTTGATTTAGGTTGCTATCTTGATTGAAGTAATTCAGAACTATCTCGCGATAATCTAATTTGAGTTGCTCTAGGAACTCGTGCTTTTTGGCAGATGGAATATTGCGGAAAAAATGTTTGGGATTTCGCTTGTAATACACACCCATATACCCTAATCGTTCCCTTAGTTTCTCAGCCAGCCGCCGCTGCTGTTGCAGGAGGATATTTGGTTTGCCTCTAGCGTCCGTGAAGGAAGATTTATCATAGAGAGTCGTCTCGGAAGAAAGCTCCAGAAATTGAGCGATCGCGCGATCGATGAGAGCGGGAATTTTCGTAAGCTCGCTCAGAGAGACTCTCAGAGCAGAAGCCTCGTAGAAATCGATCGAACACTTTGGGGCGTCTGCCGAGGTGTCCGTTGGCGTTTCTGAGGGTGTAGACTCATGAATCTCTTTTCCAGAGGTTTGGCGAGAGCTTACTTCTGTATCCAATGAGAAAATCACGCTTGGTAACAGCGTGCCTTGCTGGTGCAGCTGGTTGAGGAGGGCTAATAACTCTGGGCCATCATGTAAAACTAGGCAATCTAGTTGTTGCTGTTCCTGCTGGACGAAATTTAAAAACGCCTCTTTTGACTGGAATTGAGTCAGCAGATAGCGTTCGGCACTCAAAAACTGCCCTATCGGCTCAGCCGATAGGGAAGAAGGCAAAAAGGTACAGATAAAAAGTTGCGATCGCACGCGCTTTAAGCAGTAAAGTTTTCAACGGGCTGTATATAGCGAAAGTCAGATATGTTAGGACATCTATCCCTCAAAGCAAGGAAGCGACTGTATTTGTACGGCTTCCGTTGCAGTTTGCTATAATTTATACCCCCCCAGGATAGAGATCCTGAGAGGGGATCAATACAATCCTTAACATTAAGCTAACATTAGTTGAATTCTCATTAATTGTAATTGCTGAGATAGAAGCAAAATTCACGCTGGGATCATAATATGATCAAGACCCGATTTTAAGCGTCTCCTACTCTGCGTTAAACGACAGCAATACCCTACTTGCGGGTATTGCTTCCACCTGAAAAAGACGCACCGCCTACCCTGTAGGTAGCGGTTGAGGCGTGAAAGTCATGGGACTGTGAACTCAAAGAGGCGCTTTCGGCGCTTTCAGTTATTTTGAACTGCCAGCCAGAAAGCACATACCCATGCCGACCCCCTGCCTGAAAGAATTTATCGTCACCGTTCCCATCTGTACGCAGATGACGAGCCTCGCCGCCGTGCTAGAGATTTTAGCCCAGGGCAAGTGCGAGATGAACCCAAAGCAGATCTGTTACACCGATCGCTTAGTAGTGGTGAGCGAACAACAGCGCCCGCTGGGAATGCTGCACTTGAGCAGCTTATTGCCCTACCTGAACTTATCCAAGGTGACAGCGGATTTAGATCCTCCCCAACACCCCGCCTTTCCAGGCAGATCTGTGGGAACGCTCTTTGTTGGGGGAGTAGAAGCACAGACGGATGTGAACACTGATACAAGGATGAATATAGCTCTAAACAACTCATCAGTGACATCCCGCAGACCGCAAATTGCCACAGAGTTTAATTTACAGCAATCTTTATCAGATCTGGGTTTATCTGTGACAGAGCCACTAGCGACCTTGCCAGCCGATTTTACCTTGAAGCAATTTTGGCCTTACCTGCAAGACCAAAGGTACAAAACAGGCGCATATTCGGATTGGGCTCTGGTTGACTTCTCAGGCAAATTTCTGGGTTTGCTCGATAGTCAGCGTTTGTTGCAATACCTGGCTAACCACTTATCGGTAGAGCAGTTAGCAGATTCCGAACCGACACAAAAATCAGCCGGTGGCTATCAATTTGAGGGATTTGATGGCACAAACCCTTCAAATGGCACGGTTGGCAACAATATAGCTACCCCACTTGGGGCGATCGATCCCCTCGTAGAACTTCTAGAACGACTGCCTTTGCCCATTATGTTGCAAACTGGTAGCGGTCAATCAGTTAAGCAAAATTTAGCATGGCGCACACACTTCGGAGCATTGCAAGATCCTGAATTCCTCAGACGAGAAGCAGCCGCTTTATTAGAAGAAGTGGCACCCCCGTCAGAAAGTTACAAAGCGGGAGAATGGGAGCATATCATCCCCGAACCTCTAAGCATATTAGACTTCTCAGTTTTGCCAAATTCCCTGCCTACTTGGGAAGCAGGCAATCTGGGTTTTACCCAGATCTCTTCGACAGATCCCACCTCCTTACCTAAGCTGTGTCATATAGGTACAAATCCAAATACCTGCATTTGTGTCTGTCCGATGCAAAATGGTTCGGAGCGAGTGTGGCAATTTGTGAAAATTCGGCTGGGCAATGTTTTATCCAACCAAGATATCTTAGAGATAGAAAAAGGTACGCCAAAAGATTCGCTTCACGTAGCACACCCTTCTGGGCACTTTCGCCTCGCAACTTTAGGAGATACTACAGATAGTGCCCTCATCTCGCATCCCATACCCACACTCGAAAATGAGAAGCTCAGGATTCAGTACGAAGCATTTAGAATTCAGTACGAAGCACTCAGTACGAAGCACTCAGTACGAAGCACCGATCAGGTAGGCGGCTGCACTGACTTGTGGCTGGTGCTAGCTCAGGATGTGACAGAGGAACAGCAGGTTGCCAAAGAACTGGCAGCTAAAAATGCCGATCTGCTCCAACTCAACCGACTCAAAGATGAATTTTTAGCCTGCATCAGTCACGAACTCAAGACCCCCCTCACCGCTGTTCTGGGGTTGTCGAGCTTACTAAAGGATCGGTTACTCGGACCGCTCAACGATCGCCAACTCCGCTATACCCGACTGATCTACCACAGCGCTCGCCATCTGATGACGGTAATCAACGACATTTTGGATCTTACTCGCATGGAGACTGGGCAGCTAGATCTGACCTTCGCGATCGTGGATATTCAGAGTGTATGCGATCGCGCTTACGAGCAAGCCCGAAAACAGCATTCTGGAAAAAACAAAACAGAGGAAGAAGAACAGATCGATCGCGACCTAGAGCCCAATTTCACCCTATCCATTGAATCCGGTTTAGATACCCTGATCGCAGACGAACTGCGCCTGCGCCAGATGCTGGTTAACCTGCTCTCTAACGCCCTTAAGTTTACAGAGGCTAGCGGCTCTATCGGTTTGAGAGTCAGCCGTTGGGAAG
This sequence comes from Argonema antarcticum A004/B2, assembly GCF_023333585.1. Taxonomy (GTDB): domain Bacteria; phylum Cyanobacteriota; class Cyanobacteriia; order Cyanobacteriales; family Aerosakkonemataceae; genus Argonema; species Argonema antarcticum. The sequence goes on along the minus strand of NZ_JAIQZN010000003.1, from coordinate 47,586 downwards.
GCTGGATTGCTTTTACCGTCTGGGATACTGGTATTGGTATCCCAGACGAAAAGCAGCACTTAATTTTTCAGAAATTCCAACAGCTAGAAAATCCCCTGACTCGTCAGTTTGATGGTACAGGGCTGGGGCTGGTGTTAACTCAGCGTCTAACTCGCCTCCACGGAGGAGACGTTACATTTATTTCTAACCAGGGCAGCGGGAGTGAGTTTACCTTGCTACTGCCTCCTAGCCCCCCAAGCGATCGTCTGGACACCCAGGATGAGGACTGGGAAGCAGAAGAAGGCGCTAGGGAAGAGGAGCAAAATCTATCCACTAGCCCTGGCCCCAAGCACTACCCACTGCCCCATAGCCAATCTCGGTTGGTGTTAATCGTAGAGGCAACACCCGTATTGATTGAAAATTTGACAAACCAGCTTTTGGGCTTGGGGTATCGGGTCGTGATTGCTCGGTCTGGAACAGAAGCTTTAGAGAAAGCGCGGCGGTTGCAACCCTGTACCATATTCCTCAATCCCCTCCTACCCCTACTCTCAGGTTGGGATGTCTTAACTTTACTCAAAGCATCTGCCCAAACCCAACACATTCCAGTCATTGTGACCGCAACCAGAGCAGAAAAGAATTATGCCTACAGCAAGCGAGCCGATGACTTTTTGAGTTTACCCGTGGAATTGGATACTTTGCGAAAAAGTTTAGAGCTATTGGCGAAATCAGCTAAGGATTCAGAAAAAGGGTCTGATAAGAGTGCGAGTTTGACAATTCTGCGGCTCATTGCCGATGCTACAACGGATTCTGCACAAGGTAGGTCATCGGCAGAAAACACAGATAATCTAGATCGACACCTCACCTCATCACCCCCTCTGAGCCACCTGAGCCACCTTTTGCATCAATACAATTACAGGATTTTAGAGGCTGACGATCAGGAGCAAGCAGAACTCCTAGCCAGGATTTGGCACCCGCAGGTAGTCTTACTTGATGGCAATATTACCGAACCCCTAGCTTACCTGGAACATTTAAGCCAATACACCGCTCTAGCAAATCTGCCGCTGGTGACTCTGGATGAAAAGACGACTGAGGCTGCTCTTAAAGTCAAGGGTAGGCACGAAAGTTTACCTCTCCAGGTATTTCCCTGTTTGACAGCACGTGGGTCTTTACTAGAAGCCAGCACTTTGTTACAGGCGATTCAAGTTGCTGCCGGTATGACCTATAAGCGCAGTATTTTAGTGGCGGATATCTCAATGCTGCCAGATTTGAACGAACGTTTTGGGTCTAAGCTCGAACAGCAGACCGGAGAATCTACTTGTTTGCAACCCAGCGGCCAATACGAGGGGAAGCCGACAATGCCTGAAATGGCGGCTAGTAATAAAAAGCGGGCTCAGTGGCTGCAAGCGCTGATCCAGTATTTGCAAACGGCTGGATTCAAAGGTGTTTTAGGCCATTCTTGGGAGGAAGTTTTGCAGCAAGTTCAGCACCGCAGCGTCGATCTGCTGCTGATCCACTTGGGTGACTCTATCGCCAATCCGGCTTTGCTCAACGAGCTTTATACTTTGAAACAGTTTGCCAGCAGACCTCCTATATTGGTGCTGGCGAGGCGATCGAATGAAGAGGCTTTGGCGTCGGAAGACATCAATTCTTCTCCTTCTTCCAGGGCTCCTAGTTTAGGTTCGGTTGCTTCTTCGCTGGAGTTTCCAGCGGTTTTGGGGGAAGTTGCAACGCGAATTTTGCCTGCTTCTTTGTCGATGGAGGAGTTGTTGGAGCAGATTCGTCATGCTCTAGGGGCTAGCCCTAGCCCCTAGCCCATCACCGGGTCTGCCATTCAGATAAAGGTCGATTCACCGCATACTCAAACTCCTTAGATACCAAAACTATTTGTAGCGGCTCCTTAACTTGTTCTGGAGGGTCGGCTAAAGCATACAAAGAAGTGTCGTTAAAGTTAGGCTTACCCAAAATCAGTTTATGAGTTTCCTGATTATTCAACTTTACTTCTACAGTTGCTAGCGGCTGATCCAGACCATCTTCTAAGCGCGGATCGACAGGAATGCGATCGCTCTTAGCCTTCACCATCTTATCCAGCAAATAAGCTATATATGCCTCATTCGCTGGCATTTGGCTTGGCACAGTTGCTTTTGGCGACTCAGTTGGTTTAGGTTCAGGAGATTTATTTGCCGTACTATCTTTTGGCGACTCAGTTGGTTTAGGTTCAGGAGATTTATTTGCCTTAACCTCTTTTGGAGACTCAGTTGGTTTAGGTTCAGGAGATTTCGTTGCCGCCATATCTTTTGGTGCTTCTATTTTCTTGGGATTTTCCAATATTTTCAGCAACCATTTGGATGCAACTGAATTGTTTTTCTGCTGAGTGTTTCGCTCAAATTGTAGCGTCCGCTCTTTTGTTGTCAAAATTACAGTCCGAACATCTTTCTCCTGAAAGTCAAAAATTAAGTTTTCCTTGGTTTTCGCTGCTTCTAGCTGTGGTCTGCCTTCTGTCTCGAAGACATAAACCATACCACCAAAAAACAGCGCCGACAGCATCAAAATTAGAGTAGACTTCTGGAACTTCATAGAGGGGCTAGGGGCTAGGGGCTAGAAAAGTCAAAAGTCAAAAGTCAAAAGTCAAAAGTCAAAAGAAAATAGGGGGTAGGGGGAAGAGGAGCGAGAATTTGAGATTTCAGATTTAAAATTTTAGATTTTAAATCTGAAATTTTAAATCTGAAATTTTAAATTCCCGTTTTCTTCGACTTTTCTTTAGACCTCTTGCATAAATCGGATAAGGGCGAAGCATTTGCGGATAAAAACACTGATTTTACCGATAAATCCGGGCGCAAATGCTTCTCCCCTACAGCTAAAAATAGACTTTTGCAAGAGGTATTTTTTATCGCCGCCGCCACCAAAGCCAGCCAGCCGTTCCAAATCCAATTAAAGGTAAAATTATTGTAGTTATCCAAAACAACAAGCTAGCTTGCGAAATAGTCATCTTGAGACGACGGTTATTTGCTTGCTTAGGACGAATTGAAAGAGTTTGATTCTCCTGCTGACGCAACCAACTGACGGAGTTGAGAAACACATCTCCATTTAACTGCTGGCTAAACACGCCATCTGTGGCAAACTCAGAATTGCCAAACACTACTAACCTAGCCATATCCGATCGTTTTTCTGACTTTTCATCCGATTTTAGATCTGTTTTTGCTGGTGACTCAGTAGGAGAGGGAGATGCCTTTGGACTTTGAGATGTCGTCGGTTTATCCGATGATTTATTTGGCGATGCAGCGGGAGAGGGAGATGCCTCTGACTGCTTGGTATTGGGGATGGATTCCACCTTGCGAGTGAAAGCAGCCCCCAAAATCAGTGGCCCTCTGCGATCGCTTTTTGGATCGAAAGTTAATTCCCGGTTTTCTAGATCGCTTTCCGCCCAGCTATCCTGGGAAGTAAACAGCAGCGAACTTGCCTCAACACCTTTCACCGGCTGTATATCCAGCGGTCGTGCCAGCTGATAGAACGATATACTATTGCCAAAATCTTTCGTAATCGGATGATTTCCGTAGTCAGTCACTACGGGAGTAGCGGGGCCCAATCCGATCAAACGCCCATCATCAGACGCATCGACAGCAAAGCGGTTTTCCAACTTAACTCCCCATTCATCCAATAAACCTGTCAGTCCCGGATCTGTGTTAGGGTCGATCATCAGGAGCAAACTGCCACCTTGCTTGAGGTAATCGCGTAAAACATTCACTTCTTGATCGAATAGGGGACGTTTTGGGCCTGCCACAACGATCGCTACAGCATCCCTGGGAACAGATGCGCGTTCTGCCAAGTTGAGCGATTTACTGGTAAAGTTTTTCTGTTCCAGATATTTCATCGCCTCAGACAAACCTTCTTTGACAGACTCCATCGGACGTTCGCCGTGACCTTGCAGGAAGTAGACTGTGGAAATGCGATCGAGAGTGAAAATCTTTTCTATGCTACTGGTCAGCTTTTCTTCCGAAAGCCGCTCATCCTGATTGACTTTTTGGATAAACTTTCGCTGTTCCCCATATTCTAGGTAAGCTTCGCCTCTTTCCTTGACATTAAATTTCCTAGCCAGTCCGGGGTTAGTATTTGGCTCAACATACTCAAAGTTAAACTTTGACCCATAACGCCGATAGTTCTGCAATAATTCCCGGTCTTGGGGATTCGGATTTTGATCGAATATCCATACTTTTACAGGTTGCCTTAAATTCCGCGCCACCTCCTGGGACTGGGGCGAAAGGGTAAACAGTTTATTATCCGTGAAGTCGATCCGCCCCGAATAGCGGACGCCCAAAAAGTTTACGATCGCTAAAATCATCACAGCTGCCACTGTCGCAGCCATTGCATTAGTTCCGGCTTGTGTGGAACGCCGTCCCCAAAAAGTTTGTGAAGCCGACGTTAAATCGCCGCTAGCCTGAGTTAGCAGCCAAAACCCTAGAGCCACAATCCCCAAAATTATCAGCGTTAGGGGTATGGGCACCCACTTATCCGATACCACTCCAGCGGATATGCCCATCACTATCAGGAATGGCCCGATCCCCAAAAGATATTTCCAATATTTACTGCTGAATTTGAATGTTTTCATAAATTGCTAATTGCAGATTTGAGATTTCAGATTGAATTCAAGTTTAAATCTGAAATCTTCAATTTGAAATTTCCTACGACCTTTGGAAACGGAAAGCATCGATCGACTGAGCGGTGAGAAATATTCCCAACACAATGAAACTGGCAAAAAATACTAAACTGCTAGTATCTAAAACCCCTTGAACTAGGTTACTGTAATGTTTTAGCAACGATAAATACCCAAATACTGCGCCTACCACACCGCCAAACATTTGGCCGAACAAATCGATCGTCCACAGCAGCAATACCGCCACAAAAGTGAAGATTGCCGCCACAACGGTACTATCGGTCAAGGAAGAGATAAACATTCCTAAAGACAATACGCTTGCAGCCACCAGAATTAATCCTAAATGCCCCAATAACGGCACGACAAAAGGCACTGGGGAGTCAGCTGCACTCAAGGCGATCGCTTCATACCCCAACACTGGTGTCAGTATCGCCGTGAAAAACGTTACCACGCCTAACAACTTGCCCACTGCTACTGCCCAGTTAGTAATTGGCGAGGTTGCCAACAACTCCAGAGTACCGCGCTTGCGTTCCTCAGCATAAAGACCCATCGAAAGCATCGGCAGTATAAACAAAGAAAACGACCCCATCACGTTCAAAAATCCCTGCAATACTCTGTAGGGGACATCAAAGGGCGGTACAGTTGCTCCGTATTGTTGATCGACAATGGCGGCTTGGTTAATTTCTCCTAGCAGAATTGTCATAAAAAAGCAACCAGCGACAAACCAGAAGACAGCTGCGATCGAGTATGCCAAGGGCGAAGCAAAATAGCTCAGCAACTCTTTGCGGTAGATAGCCATAATATTTGCCAGAATTATCCGCATTTAACTATCTCCGATACCTTTTTGCTTCTCACTTTCCTCAGAAGAAGAGGACTGGGACTCCGTAATTGCTTCGTCTTTAGTGCTAAGTACTGAGTGCGAATTCTCCTCTGCCCCTCTGTCCCTTTCCTCCTCTGCCCATTTTGACTTTTGATTTTTGACTTTTGACTTTTTTAGCACCTCTTCATCAGCGATCGCTTTTTCCGAAGTCGTCAATTGTAGGAACACATCTTCTAGACTGGCGCGAGTGCGTCGCATTTCGCATAACCCCAATCCAGCTGACACCAAAGCTGTCGCTATCTCCCGACCCGGTTCTGCTCCCGTTTCCGATACGATCCGGTAAACAGACCGATTCTCAGGCAGATGCTCCATCGCCATAGATTCTACCAAACGTATCCCCGACAACGCTCTTAACCTTTCCAAGGCGGTGTCTGCATCTCCCTCAACCTCGACTTCATAACCCGATCCCTCAATCAGACTAGCCTCAAGATTTTCTGGCGTATTAGTTACCACAATTTGGCCGCGATTGATGATCGCCACGCGGCTACAAGTCATGCTGACTTCCGGCAAAATGTGAGTTGAAAGAATAATCGTGTGGCTACCGGCGAGACTCTTGATCAACTTTCGCATCTCGATAATTTGACGCGGATCGAGGCCAACCGTCGGCTCATCTAAAATAATCGCAGGGGGATCGTGGACTAGAGCCTGGGCAATTCCCACGCGCTGGCGAAACCCTTTGGAAAGCTTGCGGATCAGTACTTTGCGTTTTTCTTCCAGATTGCAACGTTTTAAGGCCGAGTTAATCGCAAGAGCGCGATCGCCCGCCGGTACTCCCTTAATCTGCGTCACAAAGTGCAAAAATCCCTCTACCGTCATTTCTGGATACAGCGGCGGCACCTCCGGCAAATAACCAATTCGCTGCCGAACTGCGATCGAATCCTCATGAACATCATACCCAGCAATACGAGCCGTACCGCTGGTAGCAGGTAAGTACCCAGCCAAAATCCGCATCGTCGTCGTTTTCCCGGCTCCATTCGGCCCCAAAAACCCGACGATTTCCCCCGGCTCCACAGTAAAAGTTACATCTTCGATCGCTGGGGTCGAGCCGTAGATTTTGCTCAAATGCTCAACTTCAATCATCTTTCTTTCTCCTTAGAGACTCCCGCCAAAACTGTACTCAGTTTGGCGGTGAGAGGAAAAGGAGGGCAGGGTCTAAGTAGCATAACTATTTTTTGGTCAGTGAAGAAACCCTCGGTCACAAACTAACATTTTCGCGTCCGGGCTGTTCATTACTCATTGTTAATTGTTCCGAAAAGTACCCCTAAAATTGGTTGGGGGGTTCGAGTACCCCGCTGCTAACCTTTGCCTTTTGCCCCTATGTCGTTTTTACGGCGCTAAGATTGACAGTTGATGAGCGAACTAAAAAAAGGCTGTACAGCACAAGAAAACGAACCGGCTGCCGCCGCCGCTGCATTGCTGTTGGCTAACTACAGTTTCGACGTGGGCGGCTATCGGGCTAGTGAATTGGTTGCGCGGTGGATCGGCCATTACCCAGCTAACTGGGTGCGTCTTGCCGTCATTGAGGCACTCTATCAAGGACGGTATAAAGCCGTTTCGGTCGAGCAGATTTTAGTTATTTGGCTGCGGCGTAACCAACCGCTTTACCATTTCAAGTACGAATTTGAACGCCTTGTTTGCAGCAAATTACCCAAAGAGCTTCAGGAGCAGTTTTTTACCAGTTCCGCAGACTCACTAGAGGAGTCGCGCCAGCACCATATTAACGCTGTTGATAGACCAGCAGCAGAGATTTCCTTTATCTCTGGCGATCGGTCTGCTGCCCCTACCTTAAACCCCTTCGAGGCTCTAGCGCAGCCTGTTTTGGAGGAACATATCGCCTCAAGTATCGCTGTCGCGGCTGATCGGGAAAGTCACCCCAGCCCAAATGAAACTTGTGTGGAAGTCCCATCTGGGCTATTGCCAAAGTCAGATGAGCCGAAATCTCCTCTGACAAATGGCTATTCAGGTTATCAGTCTCGCCAGCAACTGCCAAGTCTAGAATTCAGTGACTTTTCCAGCTGGAATTTGGGCTATCGCCCGATCGATCGATTTATCCCAGATAGCCCATCCTCCGACTTCTACACCAAGCTCAAAGCCTTCGCCTACCCCATAGAAGAGGTATAGCAAAGTGCTGAGTACAGGAAAGTGCTGAGTACAAACACAGTCCCGGCCTTGCTTTGAGCGTTCAATACTGTCCTAACTTATGTGACTGTGGCTATAAAAGCTGAAAAATTAATATTTCAACTTTTAATTTTTGACTACTCCCATGCGAATTTCCGAGCAAAAAGACGCCATACTGAAACCACCAAATCGTTTCAGGATGCTAGTTCGCAGTCGCAAATTAGGACTGGCAAACCAGATGCGCTCTTCTGAATACATAGTCTCGTACTCAGTAATCAGCGTCATAGCATCGTCGCTACCAATAATGTAGCGACCTGCAACCTCTGCCTTCTCGGCATAGCCAACATCCCGCAACAACTTGCCTTCGTTGGGGCGATCCGGGTCGGGAATTGGCACTAGCACTGAAGAACCCGCGTGTTTTTCTTCATCCCACTCCATTGTGCCGTCCCAAGTGACGCGAGCCCCACCCCAGGTACTCTCCAGGGCAATATCGTATTGCTGGCACAGCTTAATCACTTCGGGATCGTCTGCTGGGAGCATATCAATCTTGAGGTCTGACTTGCCACTTTCTGATTGCTTGAAAGCCAGATGGTGACTGGTACGTTGTGAAAACCATTTGCCAGCGCTTAGCTGGAAAAACTCTTTAACATCCATGAAGTAAATTGTCTCGCGCCAAAAATTTTGTTATCCCAATTTTACAGGGGCTAGGAAAGTCAAAAGTCAAAAGTCAAAAGTCAAAAGAAAGAAAATTCTCCCTCTTCTCTCTTCTCTCTTCCCTCTTCCCCCTAGCCCCTAGCCCCTAGCCCCTAGCCCCTCTAGCCCCTAGCCCCTAGCCCCTAGCCCCTAGCCCCTCTTCCAGACGGCCCAGGGAAATTCTAGCTGCTTCAGAAACTTGGGGATGACTGTCTTTTTCGAGGTATTTGAGGGCCGAAAGACTTTTAGGACTGGGAAGATAGCCTAAAGCTTCGGCTAAGCGTTGCCTCACTAACCAATCTTCTGACTGGGCAAAGTCGAGGATACGATCGACTGCTTCGATCGCTTTGATTTCACCCAACGCTGAGATTGCTGCCTGTTGCAGCACGACTTCATCCGTATCTAAAGCCCGAATCAACACTTCATAAGCCCGTGGATCTTTGAGATTTCCCAGGGAGACTGCCGCACTAAAACGCACCAACCAATCGGTATCTTCGTAAAAAGCCCGCACTAAAGGCTCAAATGCACGATTATCTTCCAAATAACCCAAGGCACCCGCAGCGTCAGCGCGAATTCCGTAATCGGGATCGGTTTCTAGCAACTTTACTAAAATTGGATAACACTCTGGAGTCTGCTTAATACCCAAGGCAAACACAGCCATTGAGCGAATTTGGAGGTTTTCGTCTTCCAAAACTTTTTTGATTAAAGGCACCGCCTCAAACGCTGGCACATCCCGCAACAAGGCGAGGGCAATCATGCGATCGCGCGAAGACACACTCTCTAGCTGAGCCGAAATTTGTTCTATCTTGGAATCATTCATTTGCTTAGTTTAACCTTTAGCTATATTTATTTACAAATCTTAACATATTGACAACAGCTTGACGCCAAAGCAACCTAAATGGTAAAGCCAGTCCAGTAACTAAGCTTCACCAAACTCCCCACTCCCCACTCCTCACTCAGCACTCAGCACTCAGCACTCCCCCCTTACGCAAGAGAAAAAATATGTATCTATGGACGCACGCTCAGAAAGAGTTTAAATTGCTAGTATTAGCCGGTCTAGCCTGATTCTATAAAGATCGTCGTAGGGGATAGTCTGAACCAGGAGACGAATAATTGAGTATGGAACTAGAAGGGCTCAATAGTCTGCGTCAATTTTTCCGGGATGAGATGGCCTCAAGACCGCGCTCACCTATTCTAGTGGCAGCGGAAACTCAGGCGCAGGCAGAGGAGCAAATGTTTTCTCAGGCATCGCTTTTAGATCTGATCTGTCATGCTGTCATTGCCACGGATACAGAAAGAAAGATAACCTATTGGAATAGGTGCGCCGAAACTCTCTATCAATGGCAAGCAGCAGAAGTCATAGGTAAAAATATCTATGAGATTATCGTGCCTCAAATTAGCCGCCAGCGAGTAGAAGAAATTTTCGACAACGCAGTCCAGCAAGGTGAGTGGAGAGGCGAAATTTTTTTGCAGCGCAAAGATGGGAGCGAGTTTTGGGCACAGCTAACTAATTCGGCTATTAAAAATGCCAATGGTGATATCACAGGTTTTGTAGAAGTTTCTATAGAAGTCGAATATGACGTACAGGCAAAAGAGCGATCGCAACAAAACGAAAGGACAACCCAAATTTTGTTGAACGTCATACCGGATGCTATATTTCGCACCTATAAAGATGGTACTTTTTTGGACGGGCACGTTCCAAAAGACTTCAGCTTACAATTGCCTCCCAGTGATTTCTGGGGTAAAAAAATATCCGAGACATTACCAAAAAAACTAGCCGAGAGGGCAATGCAGCACATAGCACAAGCCCTCTCGAACGGAAAAACAGAAATTTTTGAATATCATCTGTTAAATAATGGCAAATTGCACGACTTTGAAGCTCGGATTATTCCTAACGGTAGTGAAGAAGTTGTAGTGATTGTGCGAGACACAAGCCAATGCAAGCAAACAGAAAGACATCTGGCAAAAAGTGAAGAGCGCTATCGAATAGTTTCAGAACTGACATCCGACTTCGCTTATGCCGCGAGGATCGACTCCAACGGCTTTTTTGTTACAGACTGGATTACAGGTGCCTTTAGCCGTATTTCCGGCTTCAATTCTGAAGAAGTCGAAGCACGCGGCGGGTGGCAAAATCTCATTCATCACGATGATCGGCAAATTTTTCAAGAGCGCCTGCAAACCATTCTGTGTTGGCTCTCAGATGTAAGCGAATACCGGATCTTCACCAAAAATGGGGAAATCCGCTGGCTGCGCGATTATAGCCAGCCTATTTATTGCGATGATAGAAATCGCTTACTTCTGATCTACGGTGCCGTCCAAGATATAACCGATCGCAAACAAGCAGAAGAAGCCCTACGCCAGCAAACTGAGCGAGAACGGCTACTGGGAACAATCCAAGAGCGCATTCGCCAGTCTTTAAACATAGATGAAATTCTCAACCAAGCAGTAGCAGAAGTACGCAGCTTTCTGCAAGTAGAGCGGGTAGCAATTTATCAGATCGAGCCCCAAAATTTTGGTAAATTTGTTGTCGAATCCATTGCACCGAATTGTTCGTCAATCTTGGGTTTCTCTTGCGAAGATCCTTGTTTTAACGCCAAATTTATCCAAAAGTACGAACAGGGTCATGTCTGTGCCATTGATGATATTTACCAAGGAAATCTCGCAAGTTGTCACATAGAGTTACTCGCTCGAATACAGATTAACGCTAATCTGGTTGTGCCAATTGCGTTCAACAACCAACTATGGGGATTGCTGTGCGCCCATCAGTGTTCTGGATCGCGACATTGGCAACCGTTTGAAATCGATTTCCTGCAACATCTGGCCACAACGGTAGCACTCGCAATCCAGCAAGCCTCACTTTTCAAGCAAATACAAAAACTCAATACCGAGCTGGAGCAGCAAGTGCAAGAACGCACCGCCCAGTTGCAAAAGGCGCTTGACTTTGAAGCCATGCTCAAACGCATAACTGAAAAAGTTCGCGACAGCCTTGATGAAAATCATATTTTTGAAACAGCCGTGCGAGAAGTAGCTATCGGGCTAAACATCAGTTCCTGTAATGCAGCTATATACGATTTAGAAAATGGTACTTCCACTGTTTGTCAGGACTACGCAGTTAAGATTCCCGCAAAACAGGGTCGCTTAGCTCAGATGGCAAACTTCCCGGAACTCTATACTCAACTTTTAGAAAAACAATATTTCCAGTTTTGTTCGATCTTTCCCAATCCAGTATATGGAAGAGTGGCGATGCTGGCTTGTCCTATTTTTGATAATGAAGGAGTTTTGGGGGACTTGTGGTTAATAAATAACCAGGATTATGCTTTTAGCGATTTAGAAATACGATTGGTACAGCAGGTAGCGAATCATTGCGCGATCGGGATTCGTCAAGCTAGACTTTATCAAGCAGCTCAAGCACAAGTAGCAGAACTGGAAAAACTCAATCTCCTCAAAGATGACTTTTTGAGTACGGTTTCCCACGAATTGCGGACGCCTATGGCTAACATGAAAATGGCGATCCAAATGCTCAAACTGGTTCCCAGCGGAGAACGACACCAGCGCTATTTGGAGATTCTCAAAGCCGAGTGCGATCGCGAAACCGAACTGATTAACGATCTTCTGGATTTGCAGCGGCTAGAAGCATCCTCTTATCCCCTCTCCCTCGCGGAATCGCTTACCCTGCAAGAGTGGTTACCCAACATAGTTGAACCATTTCGCACTCGTACTCTCGAACGGGAACAAAACCTCCAAGTAGAATTGTCACCCGACTTACCCCCGCTAGTTACCGATCGCGCTGGATTAGGCCGAATCCTGGCAGAACTGCTCAACAATGCCTGCAAATATACGCCCCCTAACAGCGGCATAGTTTTGCGCGTTTACCACCATTTAGGCAACAGTATAGAGTCTGAAGAATATCTCCCGCAGTCGCAGGCTACTTCCTCTTCCTCTGTGCCGATGGCTATCTTTACCGTCAGCAATCAAGTGGAAATTCCTTCTTCGGAGTTAGCTCATCTTTTTAAGAAGTTTTATCGAGTTCTACAGGCAGATCTTTGGAAACAAGGCGGTACTGGTTTGGGGCTGGCTTTAGTACAGAAACTGGTAGAGCAGATGGGGGGCAATATTAACGTAGAAAGCCGGGACGGCTGGACGACATTCCGCATCGAATTACCGCTACGTCAGTGAAGTCAGTGGTCAGTTGTCAGTGGTCAGTTGTCAGTTGTCAGTTGTCAGTGGTCAGTGGTCAGTTGTCAGTGGTCAGTGGTCAGTTGTCAGTTGTCAGTTGTCAGTTGTCAGTTGTCAGTTGTCAGTTGTCAGTTGTCAGTTGTCAGTTGTCAGTGGTCATTGGTAAATTTTAGATTTTAGATTTATTTTAAATCTGAAATCAGAAATTTGAAATAAGTCATTTGTGAAAAGCTACTGACTAATAACAAATGGCTATTGACTATTGACTATTGACTATTGACCACTAACATTTTGCTTTTCTTTGAGTTTCAGCAAGATTTCCGCATGAACTTCGCGAGTAATCGGGTAAAAATAGGTCAGCACCAAACCACAGATGAGAGCAATTGTTGGCAGCGGGCCAATAGCAATGCGGATTGCAAACAGGACAGAATCGGGTTGAATAGGCGTCGGAACGTTGGCCAGGGGCTTCATATATCCAGCCCAATCTAAACTTTTCAAAACCAAGAAGACTGCGATCGCCAAACAAACTTTTTGCAGTAATACCACAAAGCTATAAAATATACCTTCCCGACGCTCTCCGGTTCTCAATTCATCCAGTTCGATCACGTCTGGCAACATTGACCAGGGAATTAGATAAGCCGTAGCAACACCGAAACCTGCCATCACCGATAAGACATACATCAATGATATTTGACCGGGCTGTAAAAAAAAGAGTCCTGCCTGTGCTATTATCCAGACTCCCATTCCCATAAAATAAACTGCTTTTTTGCCTACCCGTTCGCTAATCGCACTCCAGACAAACAACATCACTAAAGCAGTTCCTTGGACGCCGATAATTACTTGCGCGATCGCAGAATCTGGCAAGCGCATCCAACTAACAACGAAGTAAGGAATAATAGCAGCTGTAAGCTGGACACCGAGCCAAGAACAAAGATAGATGCCGATCACAAACAAAAACGGGCGATTGCTCAAAACAATCCGCAATTGTGACAAAATTGGTGTGGATACGGGCCGATCGATCTCAGGGTGTTGTGCTGCTACAGCCATAACGCGAGAGCGAACCCCCCAAACACACCAATACAAAGGCAATACGGACATCAGGGCACAAACCGCTCCCACTACCAAATACTGCTGAATGCGGTCATTCGGAATCACACCGGCAATAATACCGACCACAATCACAGAAAGAATACTGCCGCCTATTGAGAAAGCAAATCGAAAGCTGTTGAGGTTAGTGCGATCGTCGTAGTCTTGAGTCAGTTCGGGCGTCAAAGCGGTGTAGGGCAAATTGACGACAGTGTAGAAAGAATTAAACAGAATCGATATAACAACGTAGTACCAGAACAATCCCCACTGATTGGTAGCCTCATCACCACTAAAACGGGGTACAATCCACTGCAAAAAGAAAGTAACCCCGAAAGGAATCGCGCCGTATAACATCCAAGGTAGACGACGACCCCAGCGGCGGTTTTGGGTGCGATCGCTCATCACACCCACAATGGGATCGTTCACCGCATCCCAAACCTTGCCAATCAGCAGCACCCATGCCGCCAATCCAGTATTCAAGCCAGCCACATCGGTAAGGAAATATGCCGTATAAAACACCCCAATATTAGCCGTGATGGCAGCACCCATATCACCAGCACCATAAGCCAGTTTGGTGCCGAAAGTGAGCTTTTCGCTCTCAGGTGTGGAATCGGAATGGGGAGAATTGGCAGGATTACTCATACTACTGACGATCGATTGTACTTGGCTAATTTTAGGCTCAAATGTTGCCAAACGCTGTATTTTTGTTTGGCTGAGCGCCCTTGGTGAGGGGAAGCAGTCCGCTTTGGTTTGAGCGATCGAGCTTTTTTGGTCTGATGCAGCCTAAGAGATAGGCGATCGCACTCAAGGAAAGTAGCGGTAAAATTCCTTTCGATGTAGTGTCCTGTAATACGTAACTGTTTTGCCATCAAATACAACACCGATGCGATAGTCACCTAATCGAATTCGATAAGCATTTTCATATCCCTTTAGCTTTTTCAAATTGGGGATATCTTCAAAATTAGGGATGTCTGGTATTTCTTCAAAAACCAGTGCTTTAATAGATTCAAACACTGGCGTACTTTTAAGCGCCTTGAGGTCTTTAATAAAACTAGGTAGATACTGTGTATTCACTCTTTTTCAAGTTCTGCTAGCGCTTCATCTAAATTAAGGGGGGTTTCATCTTTTACTTCCATCATGGCAAGTACGAGTCCTTCATCCTCCATCGCTTCTAGGAGGCGCTGATAATCACTAAAATTGATAACGACTTTTTGGATAGTACCCTTAATGTCAATTATCAGTTCTTTAACAAATGGATAATCTTCAGCTTTCATTTGAGTTTTGGGCGTGATAATTATATTATAAATGTAGCGCTGCTATTTTCGGTAATTATAGCATATAAAATGCCGTTAGGCAGGCTGCGCGTGAAAAGAAGCGATCGTAAGAGTCCATTCTCAGATTCCATTTGGACAAATATCCCACTTGTTGGGCTTCATAAATGAAATCGCGGTAAGTTAACATGAAACGAAGCGATCGCTCATCCTACATATCAACCGATCGCAGAGAGAAATTTAATTCAGGTCGAGGGAAAGTCTGTTTCTGAAACTATCATTGAGGAACGGCGTTAAATGGCAATTTACTTCATAGATAGTAGCACATTGGTCAAGCGTTATATTAGCGAAATTGGCTCGGCTTGGGTTTTAGGGCTATTCGATCCAACTTTGAACAATGAGGTATATATTGGAGCAATAACTGGTGTGGAAATTATCAGATTGTTAAGTTAATTATCCGATCAATAACTTTTTTCTGACGCATCCTACTATAGCTGCTAGCGATTACGATTTGGAAAAGGAATTCGGCGTCCTTCTGCGGCGCTGCGTTGGCGGCTACGATTAAGTGGATTATTCCAAAATGTAGTTACTATTCTACCGTTCTGGGTCACTACGGTAGCATTGCGACCTTCATAGCGCACTCTCATTCTACCATTACGTCCGCGTTGATGGTGTTGACGAACAATCCTACCTTCTCGAACTGCTTGAAGTACATCTCTGGCAGGAATATTGTGTTTTCTCTTTCTGTTCTGACCGTGCTGTCTGGGGGTAGGCAAAAAGCCGCGAAGACGGGTTCCAATAATCCCAGTCCGAGGTATTGGATTGCGCGGACTCCGATTTAAACGAATGCGAGGTCTAGCAAATGCTGCACCCACATCAGAAAGTAGAATCACAGCAGTTACAAGTAAAGCCAAAACTGATTTGAAACGAGATGTTTTCATCAGGGATTCTCCTTGCTAGTTGATTTGGCTGAATAATAGCCTACAAATAATTTATCTACCGACAGGGGTTTGTAAGTCGGTAATTTCGATGTTTTGGAAAAAACTGACCTATGAGCCTGCCGGATTTTATACCTAAAACATAATTTTTTCGATTTAATATACCTAATGTTCCAGTAATTTGACACTGCCGATTAGCAGTCACACCATTAAATATTTCCCTATTTTCATTTACTACCTTTCTAATTGCTCCTACAATATCACGAACATCCATATCTTCATCAAAAAATGTTTGGTACTGTTCTCGTGAACCATCCCAATAATTAGGATGATGACTTTGGAGAATATGCCGCATTCCGTCTCTGTTCAAAGTAAAATCTACAGAACGACTTACTCTAAAAGTTTGCGTTCTGAATCCTCTCAAAGCATCATTCAAATCACTTCTTCTAGGTCTTGGAATAATAGTTTCCCTGCTAACTAAAATTTCATTTACACCATCTGCTGAAATACCGAGTTTACTTGCCGATTCCTGATGTGTGTATAAAATTTTAGCTTCAGCTTGAAAAGATAATCCCAGAAGGATAAGTAAAGAAGCAGTTAGTTTTAGAGGTGTCCTCATAGCTAAAAAATTACGAAAATTTGACTTCAACAATGATTTCCCGGCGCGGCTGACCACCAGCTTCAACAATTAGCTCAACATTACCACGTCCACCGCGACCAGGTTGAATTAACTCATAGCGAGAAGTAACTTCGCCCATGACTGTACGATAGTTTTGAAAACAAACATTTCGGTTCCCAGTTGCATCAGGAAAACTATCTCCTTCCCAACTACACCAATCATCCAATTGAGAACGCACGGGTAAAAGTGAATCTGCAACCTGATTAGGAGAAAGTCCCTGTTTGGCTAGCACTTGAGTAGCAACGTGAATACCTACCATTGTGGGGCCAGTAATTTTAGCAGTGCTAGTTCCATCTTGAGATTTCTGAACAAAACCGAAACCCACATTTGGCCCCCATTTATCTTGTCTTTGTTGCCCCCAGATAATATTGGTTTGAGCGCGTGCAAGTTCGGTTTTATTTTCTCTGAATTGACGCTCAACGAAATCCCGGTCAGCTAGTTGAATTGCCAAAAGTTCTTCTTCAGAAGGGCCAAATTCGTCGGATAATGCACCTCGAATAATTCTGCCAGCAGCAAAGCGCAATAAGCCACCAAAAACAGCACGGGATGATAATGCTCTCAGCAGAAAGCCGAAAATAAACGCTTCTGCTGGTTTAGGGAAAAATATACCAGAGGTAGTCGCTAGAGAAGCGCCACCTATAATACCTAACTTAGTAAATTTACGTCTGCTGATGCTCATAATTACCGCCGGCGACCAGGTGATGAGGAAATAGGTTCAAGTAAGGCTTGAAAAAACCTAATATAACCAAAGGAATTTTTATCCCAGGGAATTTCTATTGCTATGCTGCTTGCACGGCTAACATCAAGCAACACCAGTGCTTTATCTCCTTGACCGATACTTCTAGATTCCACTTGAACCCCATCCAGATATATATTTACTTCTAAGACGCCCTTTGATCTCTCATCATCAGCCATACCAAATGCTAAGCGAAGAGTTTTAAACCTGGGTGGAGACCCACCAGGTCTAATCCTGCAAGTAACCGCAGAACCTCCTTCATTAAACGGATTTGAACCTGCACCCATTTTATAGATAGAAGTGAATAACTCTCTACCAATAGAAATATTTGTGTTGTCACTTGAGGCAAAGCCGCGCTCAACGCAACCAGTTGAAAATAGAGAAGTGGTGCGCTGTTGTCCTTCCGCTACTTGCCAAGCCGATCCCGCAAAAACCAGGCATATCGCCCCAAATGCGGCAACTTTACGAATAAGCTTCATTTTTACCCTGCGCTCTACTGCTTGCGTTGTTTTGGTTAAAAAAGTAGAACTTTATCTGACCAGTAAAATGGCACAGTCTTATAGTAAATCCCTTGTGCTAAACGCTACCAACTGAAAAAAACAGATTTGATGGCATTTTTATAACAAAATATTAAGGTAAACCCCGAAAAAACCTGATTTTCTTGGCTTATACTAAGCTATAATCCCCAAAACCCTTATCCTACCTAACCTCTATGACTATTACGGAAGTTTTACAATTTGTAGATCGGTTAGTCGAGAAACAAACGGGTGAACACCTAGACGATCTGCAAAAAACTGTCATTCAAGGAGTTTGGCAAGGGAAAAGTTACAATCAAATTGCAGATGAATCTGGGTATGATAAAAACTATGTGGGAGATGTTAGTCGTAAGTTATTTAAGATTTTATCTGAACAGTTAGATGAAGATATTAATAAATATAATTTTTGTTGGACGCTAGAAAGATTTATAAATTCAGAAAGCGTTATAAATTCTGCTCAGTTTGTTGGTGTAAATACAAATATTACTTATTGTCCGTTTTATCCTCCAGCAGATCCAAATCAATCTATCAATAAGGAAGAGAAAACGAACAAAAACAGAAGATATCACGATTTAACCCTAGCACCGAAAATTACTCATTTCTACGATCGCACTCTCGAACTTCAAACCCTATCCGATTGGCTAACTAACCAAAATACTCGTCTCATCTCAGTTTTAGGATTAAGTGGAATTGGTAAAACTACCCTAGTTAAACAGTTTCTTGACCTAAATATACAACAATTTGATGTAGTTATCTGGAAAATTCTCAAACTATCCCAGTCTTTAGATGGTATTCTTACTGAAATTTTCACAGGTATCAATACCGAGCTTATTCAATCTGACAATAAGTTAACTCAATTTTTTAACCTTTTACGCCAGCAAAGATGTTTAATTATCCTTGATGATGTGGAAGAATTATTTGTCAGTGGACAATTGGCAGGACAATTCAAACCGGAATATAAGAACTATCAAAACTTGATGAAAATGATGACAGAGATAGAACATCAAAGTACTTTAATCTTAATCAGTCAAGAACAATGCCAGGAAATGCTCTGCTTAGATGAAGAATTATACCCTATTAAATCCTTAGAGTTACAAGGCTTAAACAATACCGAAATACTGAAAAGCCTGAAGTTAAAAGACGAGTCAAGCTGGTCAAAGCTGATTGAAGTCTATGAAGGTAATCCGGTTGATTTAAAAGATATTGCGAATTTAATTAAAAATATATTTGATGGGAAAGTCGCTGATTTTTTGAATGAAGATGGGATAATTGTCACTAAAGATATGAAATCACGCTTCACTGAATTATTCAAACGAATATCACCGATAGAACTAGAGATTATTTTACAATTAAGTAAATTTGATCGACCTGTGTCGAGAGAAGATTTAAGAGAAAATCTATCTCTATCATCAATGGATTTGATGAATGGGTTACAATCTTTGAGCCAACGTTATTTACTCAAAAGAATAGAAGGAGAGAAGATATTGTTTGATTTATCTCTGATTGTTCAAGTATATGTTAGAACTTGTTGTCAACTACGAAGTGCTGAAACAATTGCCAGCGGAAGTTCAGGCTGATGAAACAAGGTAAGGCAAAATATGCTGATTTCTATCCATTTGCGCTCCAGCGGGGTAATGATTTGTATACTGTTGTGAGCGTGTTAAAACGCTTCGCTCAATTGCTGGGCGAATAAGTAAAGTACTCTACAGTTTTTCTTTAAACTGGTAGCATGATATATACGATCGCGTCACTTATGCCCGACATTTACGTCTCTTGGCCAGACTACTACTCTAAAATTGAACACTTGGCTGTCAAAATCTATCAGTCCGACTGGAACTTCAACCAGATTATCTGTCTTGCTAGGGGTGGATTGCGAATTGGCGATACTCTATCTCGGATTTACCGATATCCGCTGGCAATTCTGGCTGCCTCATCTTACGGTGGTTTCGAGAACCGAGAGCGAGGCGATCTCACATTTTCCTCTCACATAACTATGACCAATGACCAACTCGGCAGCCATATCCTTTTAGTCGATGACTTAGTAGATTCTGGCACAACTCTCCAGCAGAGTGTTGTCTGGCTAAAGCGCAATTATGGTTCCCAAATCGAAGAAATTCGGACAGCGGTACTCTGGTACAAAGGCTGTTCTGGAATTGCCCCAGATTACTGCGTGGACTATTTACCGGATAGCCCCTGGATTCATCAGCCTTTTGAACCCTACGAGAATATGAATATAGCCGATCTAGCAGCATCTTATCCGGCAGCTTTAAACTCCAAACAGCCATAGCCAAATCGGTAGGGTGAAGAAGAGTAAAGCTGTACCAAGTGCGATCGCAGTTACGGCTAAATCTCGGTCTAGATTATAAGCTTCCGCAATAATCAGAGTCGCAAAAGCTGGCGGCATTGCCATTTGCAACAAGATTACCAGCAGAGGTAACCCAGTCACACCCAAGCTACGCAATCCGTACCCCAAAACTAAAGGAACCAGCAGCATTTTAATCCCCAAGGAAATGGACGCCTGTCGCACACTGCCCCAAGAAGATAACTGGCTCAACCGCATTCCAATTAGTATTAGGGACAGCGCTATTATCGTCCACGCAAACCACTGTAAGCTGGTATCAACTACATCTGGTAGGGGCAGGAGTCTGAAAGCCAGTCCAAATCCCAAACTCCACAGAGCGGGAGTTTTCACAACCGCACCGAGTAATTGTCCAAAGCTATGCGCCCCCGTCCCAAAGCGAGCAGCAAGAGCAACGCCCAACCCATAGGTTCCCAGGGTGCTGCCCAGCAAGTCGTAGAAGACTGCCCAACCAAAGTATTCCTGTCCAACTAGGGCAAGGGTGACGGGATAGCCTAAGTAGCCTGTATTGCCCACCATCGATGCCAACAAGAAGCTGCCCTGATTCTGCTCTTCGCGATCGATTTCTACACCAACATTAGATTGAAAATATGCTCGGATCTTAATCCCCGCCCAAGCAAGTCCTGCCCCCAATAGAATTGCCGCCCAACCTGCCACTGGTGCGATCCAAATTGGCCCCGATAAATTAGTACGTCGCAGAAACGCCACAATACTAATCGGGACTCCGATCCAGAAGAGAAACTGGCCCAAATAAGCGGGCACGCTTTTAGGCAGGATGTAGCCTAGAAACCATCCCAGGAGAACTCCTCCCGCGATCGGCATATAGAGTTCCAAAAGCTTAATTTCCGGACTGGACATGGTAGCTGAAGTTAAAGGAAATGGTAGCAGTCCGTTATCTTTTGTCAGTTGTCCGAGTGTTTTTGACCAATGACAAGGGAATTTTAGATTTTAATTAAATCTGCAATCTGCAATTTTCAATCTTCCCTTCCCAAAGACCAATCTGACACCGTTACAATTTCTTTAGTGTTCTGGTTTCGATCTTAAGTGCAGGAGTGAATGGTGTGGATAATGCCAGCTTGTCTGGAAACCCGTCTAAGGTAGCAACTTCTTCTATGGAGGATATTCCCGAAGCCTTACGGGAAGTGCAGTCCCCATCACCCCAGCCGCGATCGCAGCGAGTCTGGCTGGTGGGACTATTAGTGGGATGGGGAGCTTTCGCTCTTTTTGCCGGTCTTTGGTTCGCCAGTTTATCTCAATCTTCCTCTCAGACAACGACATCTCAAAAGAGTCAAGCAGCACCCACCACCGAACCAAGTCCCACCTCAACTGAAGCTGTCAGTAGTTCCCCCCACTCGCCGGATATAGTCTTGGGAAAATCAGGCCACTTTGCTTACAAAGAAGCCCCCGGAGCAGAACTTCAACCCATTGCGGCGGATGGTCGTCTTAAGCTACGCAAAGCTGCTGCCCAGCAGTATAACGCTATGGTGGCAGCAGCTAGGGCACAGGGTGTGATTTTAGTGCCGATTTCGGGATTTCGCTCAGCGGCGGAACAGCAGCACCTGTTTTTTGACGTTAAAGCGCAGCGGGGACAGGTAGCAGCAGAACGAGCGACTGTTAGTGCGCCGCCCGGTTACAGCGAACACCACACGGGTTATGCCGTCGATGTTGGGGATGGAAGAGTACCGGCAACCAACCTGAGTCCCAATTTTGAAAAGACTGCTGCCTTCAGGTGGCTCCAGGCTAATGCGGCTCGCTATAGCTTTGAGATGTCGTTCCCGAAAAACAATGCTCAAGGCGTCAGTTATGAGCCTTGGCATTGGAGGTTTGTGGGCGATCGCGACAGCTTAGAAACTTTTTACAAGGCCAAACAACGAAAAATTTAAAATTCAGCGACTGGGGCATTGGGGTCAGTTTTGGCATGGGAATTGCAAATTTTAGATTGCAGATTTCAAATTTTTTTTGAATTGACAATTTTAAATCTGAAATCTGAAATTGAGGTCAGTTTGGGGATTGGAATTCCAAATTTTAGATTACAGAAATTAGATTTAATTTCAAATCTAAAATCTAAAATTCCTTAACGCCGTCTGACTTTTTTAACTTTAACTGGCTTCGCTGGGGCCTCTTTACCCCCATTCTTAAGGCGAAAGTAAGCTTCCATAACTTTTAGCACCTTGGGAGCTGCAAACTTGCCGCCACCACCGCCGGAATGTTCGCCAAATACCACAACAAGAATTTCTGGATTATCTATAGGCCCATAGGCACCGAACCAAGTGTGAGTTAGTTTACCGTGTGCCACTTCCGAAGTGCCGCTTTTACCAGCAGCAGGTGGAATAGTTGGGGAATTCATTACCGTGCCCGTACCGCTACTTACCACAGCTCTTAAACCTTGCCGCACCACTCGAACGGTTTCTGGTTTCAAATGTAAATCTACCCGCCAGTTTTTTGCTTCCTCATTATCTTTTAGCAAGTGAGGTTTGACGAGGTAGCCACCGTTAGCAGGCACGGCAAACATCACGGCCACCTGTAGTGGTGTGGTTTGCAGAAAACCTTGACCGATCGACATATTGACCGTATCTCCAATAGTCCACTCCTCTTTCATCCGTCGCTGCTTCCAGTCATTATCTGCCACCAAACCCGCTGTTTCTTCAGCTTCCAATTCAATGCCAGTTTTTTGACCAAAGCCATAGCGTCGCGTCCAGTCAATCAGGGTTGGTCCTCCGGTTCTCATTCCCACTTGGTAAAAGAAAGTATCGCTACTCCACTTCAGACCGCCCACAAATCCCAATGGGCCAAATCCAGCGTGGTTCCAATCTGCAAAGAAAATCCCTCCGACCCTGATACCTGCATAAGTTGGCAACACCGCGTTTGGAGAAAATTTGCCCGATTCAATAGCAGCAGTGGTAGTAACGATTTTAAAGGTACTCGCCGGTGGAAAAGCCTGGAGGGCACGGTTGACAAAGGGGTGGTTTGCTTTTTGCAGCTGCTGCCATGCTTTTTGGGTGATTCGAGGCGTAAACAAATTGGGGTCGAAAGCAGGACGACTTACCATTGCTAAGATTGACCCATTATTGGGATTCATCGCCACAATTGCACCTCTGCTATTCCCAAGTGCCGCTTCCGCCGCCTTTTGCAAATCTAGGTCTATAGTTAGATGCACATTTTTGCCCGGTTCTGAGGCTTTATCCCCCAAAATACGCAAAATCCGATTTTTGCCATCTACCTCGACCTGTTGACCGCCCCAGGTTCCCCTCAGAGTTTTCTCAAAGGCGGCTTCCACGCCCATTTTCCCCATGACATCTCCGAGTCGATAGTCGTTGCCTTTGCCCTTCGCCTTACCTAAATCTACATCGTTCAGTTCACCCGTATAACCCAGGACGTGGGCTGCCACTTCGCCGTTGGGGTATACTCGCGCCGGTTCTATGTCTACCTCAACTCCTTCTAGCTGAGTTTGGGATTCTTCTAGGGCTACTATCTTTTCGGGACTGATATCGCGCTCAATCCGCACGAGGGTGGGATTGTTTTCGCCTACTTGTTCGATGCGCTTTTGAATATCTGCTTCTGGAATCTCCAGGATCTCGGAAAGGCGTTTGCGCGTGGTAGGCCAAGATTTTTGCTTCTGTGCTAAAGGCCAGAGATATACTGAGCGGGAAAGACGGCTGCTGGCAAGGATTCTGCCTTTGCGATCGAAAATGTTGCCCCGTTCGGGTTGTTTGGGAATCACACGAATTCGGTTGTTGTCTGCCAGATCCCGGTTGTGTTCTCCTTGAATCAGTTGCAGGTAGGCAAGACGACTGCCCATCCCTCCTAGCATTACCAAGGTAATAATTATCATCACAACCGAGGACTGGTAATTTCGTCCGACCGTGCGGGTCTTTGATTTTCTGTCTGATGAGGAAGACCAAAGCAAGGTCATACGGCAGTACTCCTAAAGTCTTGAGTTCCAAAGTCCTGAATTTAGAGTTTGACACTCTTTAGCCTTAGCTGTCGGGATTTGGACAAAGTTTTGATGATTAACTTTACCAATATTCGCGTTTTCCTTGTGCCCTTGGTTCCAGCCAAATACTATATTGACAGGCTGGGCAGCTGGCTTTAGTCAGTGGCAGAATGTCAAAATAAGCAAAAGGGAAGATTTGCCACTGGATCAACAACTATGCTGATTGTGCTGGCAACCGGGTCATCGCCACAAGGATTTCGCCATTATGTCTCAGACTGCTGTTCAGAATCCAGACGCTAATAGCACAGACACAGGACTGGATGTTGAACTCCGTAAAGTTTTCAAGGTGTTCAATGGAGAGACTGCTGTACGGGGGGTTGACCTTGAGATTCACCAGGGCGAATTTTTTAGTATTCTCGGTCCATCTGGGTGTGGTAAAACGACTACGCTGCGCTTAATTGCTGGGTTTGAGATGCCTTCAGCTGGTGAGGTGGTAATTCAAGGCAAGTCGATGACTTATGTGCCACCCTATCGCCGCCCTGTAAATACTGTGTTTCAGAGTTATGCTCTGTTTAACCACCTGACTGTTTGGGAAAATATCGCTTTTGGATTGCGGATTAAAGGATTACCGAAAGCTGCGATCGCAGAACGGGTTAAAGAAACCCTCAAGCTGGTTAAAATGGAAGCTTTCACCAACCGATTTCCCACTCAGCTGTCTGGAGGGCAGCAACAACGAGTGGCACTAGCACGGGCCCTGGTGAACCGGCCTGCGGTACTTTTGCTGGATGAACCCTTGGGAGCGTTGGATTTAAAGCTGCGTAAAGAAATGCAGGTGGAGTTATCTAATTTACACCAAGACTTGGGGCTGACTTTTGTGATGGTTACTCATGACCAAGAGGAGGCGCTGAGTCTTTCAGATCGGATTTCGGTAATGCACGAGGGCCAAATTGAACAAATAGGTACGCCCAGCGAAATCTACGAGTGCCCCCAATCTGCTTTTGTAGCTGACTTTATTGGGGATACGAATCTGTTTAGAGGCCGAGTTTATGCCTTGGATGCCTCAGAAATACAGGTGGTGACAGAAACTAAAATGAAGATTGCAGTCCAAAAACAGTCCTCCTCAATGTCTTGGAATTCCCAAGAAGCTGTGGTGGTTAGCGTGCGACCTGAGAAGATTCAACTGAATCTGGAGCCGTCCTGCGTTCAGGGGAACTGTTTTGAAGGACGCCTGAAGCACGTGATGTATTTGGGAACCCACGTTCACTGCGTGGTGGAATTAAATTCGGGCGATCGCATTACTGTCAAGCAGCCTAACACCTTTGCCAGCTTACCTGACCCCCAAACTCCTATCTATGCCTACTGGACACCAAAAGATTGTCTGGTTCTGGCTTCTAGGGATACGGCATGATTAACTTTATTCATCTAGCCCATTGACAAATGACAAATGACTGTTGACAAATGACATTAGATCTGTTTTTACAAGAGTTGGAGTCCCATTGCTCTTCAACTGCGATCGCTACCTTTTTGGGCAGCGACGGACAACCTTTTGTGGTTGACATGAACCGAGAAGCAGGTCGCGTCACTTATGGCTACCACAAAACGATCAAAAAAATATTTATGGGGAAACTGATGGACGACTGCAATCCATCTGCTTCTCTGATCCTCCGCTCTTTTACCTCAGAAATCGATGAATTCACCAAGTTACCGTATAAAGAACTGCGCGGCTACCTCCTTAGACGCGACGGCAATAACCTGGAATTTGAAAAAATATCCCCCGAACTGATGTTTGCCTATCAAAACACGGACGCCAAAACAGGTGAACCGCTCTCTTTAGAACAATCAGTACGATACTGTTAAATGGTCATCGGCTAATTTCAGATTTTAGATTTTAGATTTCAAAACTTAACTTTGAAATTGACGATTTTAAATCGGAAATCTGAAATTTTTAAATTGACAACTGGCAACTGATATGACGAACGATTTGCGGCTATCTCAGTTTGATCCGAACCGGCGTCAGTTCTTAAAAACAGCAGCGGCGGCAGTTTCAGGATTGGCGCTTTCGGGTTGCGGTTGGACACTGGCACAGGTACGACCGAAACCACCATCAAATAGAAAAAACGGTGCCAACAAGAAGCTATACATCTATACCTGGTCTAGCTATACAGATGAAGATTTGCTCAAAAGCTTTACTAAAGAAACTGGAATCGAGGTGATAGTAGCCGTTTATGATTCTAACGAGACGATGCTGGCCAAGATCCAAATAGGCGGGGGGGCTGACTACAGCATTATCTACCCCTCTGACTACATGGTTCGGCAAATGCGGGATAAGAATTTGCTGCTAGAACTGGATCGAGACCGTCTAATTGGTTTGGATAATCTCTTGCCACAATTCCAAAATCCCGTTTACGATCTCGATAACAGCTACAGTGTGCCCCTGAGCTGGGGAACAACGGGCTTAATTTATAATTCTGAAACCCTCAAACAAGCTCCAGAAGATTGGGACTATCTCTGGGAACAACAGCAAGTATTGTCCAGGCGGATAACGATGCTAGATGATGTTCGGGAAGTGATGGGTGCGACCTTGCGGATGCTGGGCTATTCCTACAACTCTCAAGATTCTGCTCAACTTGAACAAGCCTATCAAAAGTTGGCGTCGCTAAAATCTACGATCGCTTCTTTTTCAACTGACACCTGGAAAGAGCAAATTTTGGCCGGAGACTTGTTGGTGTCTATGGGTTACTCAGCAGACGCCGTGGAAGTGGCCAAAGAAAACCCCAGCTTGCAATACGCGATTCCTCGCAGCGGTACTTCTTTGTGGACGGACACGATGATAATTCCCGCATCTGCTCCCAATCGCGATGCTGCTTATAATTGGATAAACTTTATGTTGCAACCGGCTGTGGCAGCTCAAGTATGCGAACGACTTAATTTTGCCACCCCAAATCAAGTCGCCATCAAGCAGTTGCCTCCAAAAGTGAGCGAAAATCCTAGCTTATTTCCTAAAGAGTCTGTACTGGAAAAGTGCGAAAGAATTATACCATTAGGGAAATTTAATCAAGTTTACGATCGCTACTGGACTCAGTTGACTAGCAGTTAATCAATTTGGGATTTTGGATTTGCCAGTTTAGATGATTGCCCTACTTGCTCTGGAAATCTTGATTTTTACCACTGACAACTGACAACTGACAACTGACAACTGACCACTTGCACTAGCTATATGTCTACCCAAATTTCCTCTCCCCCTACTCCCCCCACCCCTAAATCTGGGCCGCAAGCTAGCCCTCCCGCCGGTATTTGGTTGGGCTATCTAGGATTGCTTGGCCCCGCCGGTATTTGGTTGGGGCTATTGCTGGTATTGCCGACTTTGGTGCTGTTTGAGCTGAGTTTGGTGCCGGGACTAGAACCGGGGGGTCTGGTTAATCCCTCTGGATTGGAAAATTATTTACGGGTATTTGAGCCGGTTAATTTGTCGGTGATGAAGCGATCGCTATTTTTTGCCGGTGGGACTACTGTAATCTGTTTGCTGCTGGGATTCCCCGTTGCCTACTGGATTGCCCTGTTAGCGCCCAAAAAGTGGCGCAATTTGCTCGTGGTTGGCTTTGTCTTGCCTTTGTGGACATCATCGCTGCTGCGTACTTATGCTTGGATTACAATTCTGCGCTACAGCGGCGTCCTGAATACGTTACTGACTAGCCCCAACCCGTGGTTGAGCAATCTGGGACTGCCGACGATACCGCGTTTGGAATTGCTCAACGATTGGCCCGCAGTTTTGATTGGGATGAGCTACGGCTATCTACCTTATATGGTATTAATTCTTTATGCTTCTTTGGAAAAGTTAGACCGACGGTTGTTGGAAGCGGCATCCGATTTGGGGGCTAATCCAATTCAAACTTTTTTTCAGGTAACGGTTCCACAAACAATGCCCGGTATTGCTGCCGCTTCTTTGCTAGTATTTATTACTGGTTTAGGCGATTTCGTCGATCCAGAATTGCTGGGAGGCGATTCGACTATGACTATTTCTCGTTTGATTTATAACCAGTTTCTCAAAACTAATCAGTGGGGTTTTGGTTCGGCTTTGAGTATGGTGTTAATCATGCTTGTAAGTATTGCGATCGCGCTTCTGCTCAAATTTGGCGATCGCAACGCCGCCGGTTAAACATTACTCCCATTCCACATCACCAACTATAGAGAACTTATAACAGGCTCATGGCCAAATCTCAATTGCGAGTTCAACGCGGTTTCCTTTGGCAGGGGCTTTTCACCCTGCTAATGTTCTTTTTCATGTACCTGCCCATCCTGGTACTCGCTTTGTACAGCTTCAATCAATCCCGCTATAGCGCTAGTTGGGAGGGATTCACCCTCGCCTGGTATCAAAAGCTATTTAGCGATGCCCGCATTCTCTTTGCCTTGCAAAATAGTTTGACGGTGGCTTTTTGTGCCGTGGGCGTTTCAGCTGTAGTGGGCACGCTGATGGCAGTGGGTTTAGCGCGTTACCGATTTCCCGGCAGATCCTTATATCGCGGTATTTCCTACCTGCCGCTGATTATTCCAGATATTGCGATCGCTGTTGCCACCCTCATATTTTTGGCAGTAGTTCAAATTCGCCTTAGCCTCTGGACAATTGTGGCATCTCATGTCGTCTTCTGCCTCGCCTACGTCGGACTGATTGTTTCCACACGACTCGCAGACTTAAACCCCCACCTAGAAGAAGCCGCCCTCGATTTAGGTGCCACACCCTTTCAAGCATTCATCAAAGTGCTGCTACCCCAACTCATGCCCGGTATTATCTCCGGTTGTCTCCTCGCTTTTGTCCTCAGCTTAGACGACTTTCTGATTGCCAGTTTCACCGCCGGTAGCGACGCCACTACATTGCCCCTAGAAATTTACAGCCGCATCCGTACCGGCGTAAAACCCGACATCAACGCCCTCAGTGTCGTACTTATGCTCGTGTCAGGATTAGTTTTCTTGATAGCCGAATCCATCCGTTACCAAAGCACAGAAAAACGCCTGAAGTGATTTAGAGGCCGCAGAAGGGCAGAGGGGCGGGGGTAAGAGGGGCAGAGGAATAAAAATGTGATTTTTTTGAACAAAAGCATAACAACTCCGAGTAAGGGATTATGAACCAGAAGTAAGAGTTGGAGTTGCCCTAACCGACGAGAGCGGTTGCTATATTTACCGGAATGCTTCGCCCCTACAAATCAAAAATATAGCAACCGCCAAGGCGCTTAAGGCATTCTGAATTCCTGAACATTGGTTTTATGAAGTTTATATAAAGATTAGACAAAGATATTGTAAAAACTAGAATCAAATGAAAAATTATGGATAAACTAATCCGTATATTTACTAGAATCTGGAACAGAGGAATCCAAAGATTCAGGAATTACACTTAATACTGGTTCTTTCGGAGTTGCTATGCTTTTGTTCAATTAAGAACATTTTTATTTCTCTTCTCCCCTACCCCTCTGCCCAAATAGCATAGTAAGCACGGAAGAGGCGATTTTTTTGAGGCTGGACGGTCTATCTCGCGACAAAAACACTCATAGCTTACAAGGTACTGACGATGACTGCAATACTCTTAGCCTATTCTGCAACAGCTTACTTTTTTTCAGGTTCTGTGTGTTATGTAGCTTTTAGGAACGATTTAAATCAATATTCTGAGCCTTCGGCATTAAAACGCAATGCAAGTAAGTTAACTAAGCTTTGGATGGCTTTGTTGTGGCCTATTTGGATGGTTAGGGAAGTTAAAGTACAGGATAGCAAAGCCGAAATTAGCAAAATTACGGATCTATAGTTTGCTTTTTAGGAAAAATCTACAAAACAGGGGCTGAACTCCAACCCCTGTCTGGCTCATTAAACTTCAATTGTGGCTAAACGAGTTTCAAGTTTGGATATTCGACAATCATGTCTGACGAGGTGAGAGTATCACCTTCTGCTTGGGGCGTCCAGAGAACTTCGATCGCCAGCAATTGCTCGCTAGGAATAGCACCAAACTGGCGCAGCGCTTGACGCAGTTCGTCAGAATTATTAATTGTTGGCAATTGCAACTTGTTCAGACTTGCCGCCAGAAGAGTAACGACAATGTATTGACTCGGTTCTTCAGTTTCTCCACCCGGCAAAGCTTTCTGAGGTTCAGCTTCCCTCAAAACATTATTGACATTTGACAGAGTTTCTGATGTAAATTTGCTGCGTTCTCCCAGGGACAAGCGGTTAAACTGAGCTTCAGCCGATTCTAACCGAGCCTGCTGAGTTTCGCTACCAGCATAAACCCAGAATTCGGGGTGGCGCAACAAAGCGAGAGTTGTTTCCTGCAAAACTTCGGCGCGACCTTGGGGAGAACCCGTATCGGCAGCTTCAGCAATTTGATTGAGTTCCTTTTGCAAGTTGCGAGCATTAGCCAGCAGACCCACTTGCAAACGCGCTACGGAAACGGCAGGATTGCTGCTGTTTCCGAGTTCGGTATTTTCACTGCTACCGATGCGACGGAAGCTTTGCACCAGGAAGTTGGCAATCCCAATAAAAATCAGGATACTGAATAGACCGCCAAACCCGCCCCCAATCCCAAAAAATGGAATCAGAAAGGGGAACCCAAATCCACCACCGCCATAGGGATAATATCCTCCAGATGGTGGTGCGTAGGTACGGGGAGACGAGTAACCGCGACTGGGTACACTAAAAGAACCGCCGCCAATCCGGCCTCCAGTGCGAGCGGCCAAAGCTCCATCAGCGTGACCAAGTGCCAAGGTTAGCATGAGGCCAGCAACTAGCATGGGTTTGAGAAGCGGTTTAATAGTTGAGAGTAGTTTCTTGTACATATAACGAAGCTTATTCCAACTCATCTCAAAGAAATACTGTAGTTTCTGGGTGTTGTGCAAATTTTTGTTAACGTATCTTTACACATTTCTAATTTAGCGCCTAGCATCTTCGCTGGGTAGCTATCTCAGGGCGGATAGCTGGGTAGATATCCGTACTTTAAGTCAAAAGTCAAAAGTCAAAAGTCAAAAGAGAGAAAGGTTATCCCTCTGTTTGTGCTGGAAAACCGGTTTTTTGGGCAAAAGTACCAACCAGAAACCCGGTTTCTTCAAGAAACCGGGTTTCTTTGTCCCTCACTCACGTGAAAAGGGCTGTAAACACAAATCGAAAATCCAAAATCCAAAATCTAAAATCTAACTAGCCGCCGCCGACAATGGTGACAACTTCAATATTGTCGCCTTCCTGCACCTGAGTTTCATTCCAAAACTGTCGGTGTAGGATTTCGCCGTTGTACTCTACGGCAATTAGGCGGGGATTGTAACCGAGATGTTCTAGCAAATGGGGTAGCTTTGTTTGGTCGGCGCAGGTACGGGATTCCCCATTTACTTGCAGAGTTATTTGACTAGACATGAGACTGAGGCAGCTGTGCTTTAAAAGCTCGCAGGGTTTGCAGGCGAGTTAACTGAGAGAGGAAATACTGAGTGACTAAAGTTGGCTGTTCTGCCTCCATGATGGATCTAACCACGGCGATCCGCTCTGCGCCTGCTGATAGCACATCGTTTAAATTGCTCGGTTCGATGCCGCCAATGGCAAACCAGGGTATAGAGGCATTCTGAGCGGCGTAGCGGACGTATTCTAATCCGGCGGCAGCTTTGCCCACTTTTGTGGGGGTTTCGTATACTGGCCCGACGCCGATATAGTCGGCACCTTCTGCTAGAGCACGCTGCATTTCATCGGGATTGGTGGTAGAACGACCGATCAAGCGATGGGGGCCAAGTAACTGTCTGGCTAGGGCTATAGGCATATCCTGCTGTCCCAGATGTACCCCATCCGCATCCACCGCCAAAGCCAAATCTACGCGATCGTTCACAATAAATAGCGCGTTGTAGCGGTGGCAAAGCTGACACAGTTTCTGCGCTGCTTCTAAACGGAGATCGTCATCTGCCGTTTTATCCCTGTACTGCACTAAAGTTAACCCCCCTTGCAGGGCTGCATCCACAATAGCAAACAGATTTTCTGAAGCCGAAGTGACGAGATACAGGTAACTGCGGATCAGCTTCTGGTGACGCTGGTAGCCCAGCAAATTGCTTTCCAGAGTATAGACCCGATAGCGCATTTGTTTAAACGCCACACCCATATCTGGCGAGTAAAGCTTGCCATACTCTTCCAAAACCCGCAGTGCTTCTTCAACTCGGCAGAGGTTAGCCTGTAACAACTGCTCAATACCAGCACGTTGTTCTTCTTGGGGATGAGTTAACTCTGTGCCGACATCGCCGGTGGTATCTCGAAAAGCCCGTAGTTCGAGAGTATGCCATCCAGCTATTTCCTGCCGTAATTGCTTGCATTCCCCAGCCAACTCAGTGCTATCCAGACCAAAACGACACCACTCTTCCACGATCCGCAAACCTTCGCGCGATCGGTCCAAGTTGGCATCTAAGATCCGGCAAACAGCAGGCTGTGCTTGTGCGGGCAAGTTTGGGAATGGCCTATATGGCTCATGTCGATCGCCCATCGAAACAACTCCAATCTTATTTGCGCGTCACTAGCACGGGCTTTGTATTGGTGGGGAAAACCCACCTTCCAAACTAAGATCGTTTTGAGAATCCCACAGTTACTAAGTTGGATTCTTAGGTCTGGATTTGAAAGCCACTGCTGCTGGTGCAACGATTTTACCGGAAAATCTGAATATTATTCAGATTCTTCTCAAAGAATCTGCTTCCCCTGTTGACAGTCACATCAACCTTCTGACTTTTCCCGTTAACTCCCACAATCAGCATCTGAAAAAGGGTGTAGGGTGTAAAGAAAGAAATTAACACACCTGACATTTTCCCATACAAGCAACCTTTAACCTATAAAGACAAAGAGAGGCTAACTGTGAATTTAAGACATCCTTGCTTCCATCGCCAAATTTTATCCGCAATCCAGTTGGATATCAGCATCCCGCCTAAAATGAGGGCAAAATTGGCAAACCAAGGCCAGCAGAGACAATTTTGGACTCTAGCATTAGCCAGAGATGCAGTTGCGATCGCTACAATACTAGCAACCGCAGTCACCCTAGCCTTGGGTAAAACCCCGGCGCAGGCGGAAACTGTATCCCAGCAACTAGCCCAGAGTAGAGATGAAACGCCAGCAAAATCAGAAACAACCCAGTTATTGGTTAATCCCACTACTGGTAACGATACTACTGGCAACGGCAGCGATCGCACTCCCTTCAAAACCATTACCCAAGCACTGCGGGTAGCAGGGCCAAATACTGCGATCGTGCTTGCACCGGGCACCTATAGCGAAGAAACTGGCGAAACCTTTCCAATTACGCTAAAACCCGGTGTGACAATTCAGGGCGACCCCGCTAGCAAAGGCAGAAATATCATCATCAAAGGCGGCGGTCTTTTTATCAGCCCCACCTTCGCCCGCCAAAACATCGCCATTCTGGGGGCAGACAAAGCCGGAATTACCGGAGTGACAGTAACCAATACCAACCGAAGAGGCTATGGTTTGTGGATAGAATCCAGTAGTCCGGTGGTAGCCGACAATACTTTTATCGGTAACAGCCACGACGGCATCTCAGTTACTGGCAACAGTGCGACTCTGATTCGCAACAATTATTTTTCTGAGAATGGGGCGAATGGAATTACTATTTACAATACCTCGCGGCCAGAAGTGCGGGAAAATGTATTTGAGAAAACTGGATTTGGGATTAACATCGGTCAAAATGCGGCACCGTTGCTAGTGGGCAATCGCATCACCCAAAACCTAGATGGCATAGTAGTTCAAAACAAAGCGCAACCTGTTTTGCGCGGTAATACAATTGAGGGAAACAGCCGAGATGGAATAGTTGCGATCGGCGAAGCACGGCCCGATCTGGGAACGGCCCAGCAACCGGGAGCCAATATTTTTCGCAACAATCGCCGCCTTGATATCAATGGCAAAACTTCCAGCCAAACCATCCCAGCTTTTGGCAATCAACTAGCTAGGAATCGTACTACCGGACGCCTGGATCTGGCGGGAACAGCCCCCCCAACTCCTGTCGAAGTCACGGCTTCACAGTCACCGCCGACAGTTGTCTCGCCGATTCTAAGTTCTAGGGGAACGCGATCGACAAATAGCTTCCCATCAAATACCGCTGTAGAAATTCCAGTCCCCCCGCCAGCAACATCTCAAATACAGCCTGTGCAGGTGAATCAAACTCAACCAAGAGTGCAGCGTCGCGACTCTAGGACACTTCCGGTATTGCCCTCTACCAGTCAAACAGGCGCATTAGAAATTACCTCCTCTATCCCTACCCCTGAATCCCAGAGGGCATCCCAACCACTCCCCTCTTTTCCCTCTACAAGAGAAGAAGGCACACGAGGGAATTTTGGTTCGGTACAACCTGTAAGGCAAGGCAGAGGTACGCTGCCCAACCCAGGGGTGGAAGCGGGTCTACTCCCTGTTCCCGGTTCTGAAATTCCGATGGCAAACACCGATAATAACCTGCCGATGGTAGCCATATCTCAAGATAATCCCCGCCAGCAACAACGCAATTACTCTGCCCCTCCTACCCCGCGTTCGGTGCCCAATCGTGCTGTAGCGCTTGGTTTGCGTTACCGCGTAGTCGTGGAGGTAGAGAGTCCGCGTCAGCAGAGACTGGTGCGATCGATCGTTCCCGGCGCTTTTCAGACTCGTGCTAACGGTCGCGTGATGATGCAGGTGGGCGCTTATCGCGATCGTCAAGAAGCTGAGGAAATGCTCCAAAAAATCAACAGCAATGGTTTAACAGGCGCGATCGAAGAGTTACAGTTTTGAGTTTTGATTAGGGTGCATTAACGCAGCGTCAATACCGAAAACCTATTCCACCATCAATCTAGATCTACATCTGCGTTCATCTGTGGTAAAAGATATCAAATTTCACCACTTTTCGGAGCCGATAAGCTATGCAGTTAGTCATTTTTATCGGCTTGCAAGCTTCTGGAAAAAGTACATTTTTTCGCACTCATTTCGCGACAACCCACGAGATTGTCAGCAAAGATTTGATTCGTAATAACAAGAACCGCGCTAGAAGACAGACACAGTTGATTGAAGCTGCACTTGAGAAGGGCCGATCGGTAGTTGTAGATAATACCAACCCAACCCTTGAAGATCGCGCATCGCTAATTCAGCTTGGCAAAATGTACGGTGCTGAAATTATCGGTTATTACTGTGAATCGGATATCAAGCAATGCCTCGATCGCAACCAGCAACGATCTGGTAAGGCGCGGGTGCCGGATGTGGGGATTTACGTCACAATTAAAAAGCTAATACGCCCCTCTTATGCAGAAGGTTTCGATCGGCTTTTCTACGTCCAGATGACTGATGACTCAAATTTTGAGGTGGCGGAGTGGAAGGAAAATGAGGTAGAGCATGGATAACGATAATTTTGAAAAGCAAATGCGATCGCTGGAATATTTCCACTCCCTGCGCCTGTTACCAGGCGCTTGGACAGTAGTTCGCCTAGATGGACGAGGTTTTTCGCGTTTTACCGAGTCTCGCTACCAGAAGCCTTTTGACCCCAAATTCCACGAACTGATGGTACAAACTGCCAAAGCGTTGCTGGAAGAACTCCAAGGCATTTATGCTTATACGGAAAGCGATGAAATTTCGGTGCTGTTCAATCCAGACTGGGATTTTTTCGATCGCAGTCTCGAAAAGATTGTTTCCATTTCTGCCAGCATCGCCACCGCCACATTTACCCACGCCGCACAAACTATAGTAAATTTTGATAGCCGCGTTTGGCTGGGTGCAAATAAATCTCAAGTAGTTGATTATTTCCGCTGGCGTCAAGCAGATGCTACCCGTTGCGCCTTGAATGGTTGGTGTTATTGGACATTACGAAAAGCCGGTCGAAGTGTTACCGAAGCAACAGCAGCGCTTGAAAATAAGTCGGTAGCGTTCAAAAACGAATTATTATTTCAAAATGGGATTAATTTTAACGATTTACCAACTTGGCAACGGCGAGGAGTTGGTTTATATTGGGAAGAATATGAGAAAGAAGGTTACAATCCCATTGAAAATAAAACTGTTGTGGCGAAAAGACGCCGAATTAAGGTGGATGATGAATTGCCTATGAAAGAAGCTTATGGGAAGTTTATTCGTTGTTTCCTTGATGATCTTCAGGTGCCAGAGTAAGCTTAAAACTAATTGCCAATTGAGGCCAATCAATAGATCGATCTGGCTGATAATATCTAAAATAATCTTTGCACTAACAAGCTCAAATGTGGCAGTCTAAAGCGACAGCAAGATAATCCGGGTAACTTGCTAAAATTCCCCGAACTTGACGCTCCCATTTTGCTTATTCTTCACTTATTGTTGTATCTCCCCTCAGCATTTTCGCAGTAGCTTCTATAGCTACATGATTGTCTAATTCCTGCCATTGACCATCTGGGGTAATAATGGCTAAAGTGGGTCATATTTTTATGGCGATCGCATTTTCGAGTTAATATAGGATTGCTATAGCCCAATTTGGCAGCTTTCTTAAATTTAAAACTGTATAAGGGCGGGTTTAACTAAAATATCAATATTAAAATCGAATTAGGAGGGTTACCCGCCCCTACAGGCTATTTCGGGTTGATGGGGAAAAATGTACGTTAATGCTAAATCTTTCCTGTGAAAACTTTCTCGGCTGGCCCAGTCATGTAAACTCGCCCGTCAACCTCCGACCATTCAATTTCCAGAGGGCCACCAGGTAATTCAACAGTCGCTTTGCGATCGCATCTTCCCGTCAGCACCCCAGCAACCAACGCAGCACAAGCACCCGTCCCGCAAGCCAAAGTTACCCCAGCACCGCGTTCCCACACCCGCATCTTCAGATAATCTTGTCCAACCACTTGAATAAATTCCGTATTTGTGCGTTGAGGGAAAACCGAGTGATGCTCAAACTTCGGCCCAACAGTTTCTAAAGGAATAGCTGCCACATCCTCCACAAACGTTATACAGTGAGGATTGCCCATACTGACGCAAGTGACATCCCAAGATTTTCCATCCACTTCCAAAGGCTGGTTAACCACTTTCTCGTCGCCGGAACAAAGCGTAGTCGGAATTTCAGCAGCTAGCAGTCGAGGTAGTCCCATATCTACAATAACTTGACCATCGCGACGCAATTTCGGTGTAATTACCCCAGCGAGAGTGTGAATGCGATATTCGCTATCCTGACTTGAGATTCCCTCTAATTCAGCGATAAACTGGGCTAAGCAGCGGATACCGTTGCCACACATTTCCGGTTCAGAGCCATCCGAGTTAAAAATTCTCATCGTATAGTCCGTGCCATCTTGTCCTTTTAGGGCAAAAATTACACCATCAGCACCGATACCAAAATGGCGATCGCACAACTTTATAGCCTCCTCCGGCGTCAGCACTGGAAGCGATAAAGTGCGATTATCAATCAGAATGAAATCATTTCCCAGCCCGTGATACTTAGTAAACTCGATTGCCATTAAATTATCCTCAAAAGTGATGAAAGCGGTCGGTACTGTATACGAGCATATCTTGCATACTCAGCAACATCCTCGTAAAACCCGCCCCTACTGGAAATTATGTAAAAAGGAGCAGACTTATGCCTACCGGATTCGATACTGGGCTACCAAGCTCTCGTCAAATTCAGTCAATGATTAAAGACCAAAAACAAGCCGAAGTAAAACTCATCAGTGGGGAAACACTAAACGGACAGATTCTCTGGCAAGATCAATTCTGCATTGGCGTGGTCGATGAAAACAATGAATCGTCCATCGTCTGGCGACACGCGATCGCATACGTAAAGCCCAAATAGAAGAGAAGAGGGGAATTTGAGATTTGAGATTTGAGATTTATTTCAATTTGCGATCGGAAATCTAAAATTTGAAATCCTCTTCCCAATGCCCCATGCCCAATTCCCCAATCTAAAATCTAAAATTGTTATGAGTACCTGGCGTCAATCAAGATATTTGTGGAAAAAGCTAGCAAGTTTATGGTCTGGGGCGCTAGAGCCCTCCTCACCTCTTTTAAAAGCGCCACGACGCCGGAATGGTTGGGACGCAAAGATTATAAGCGTAGCATTCGCGATCGGTCTTGCTATCCTGGTCAGCTCAGTACGCGCCCAAGAGGTGCAGGTGACACCAGCCAATCCCAAACTAGGCGATACCCTGTCGGTGGTCATACAGCAGAATCCGGCACTTAGCAGTACTCCCACCGTGAAAGTCGGCGATAAGATCTACCAGACTTTTTTAATTCGATCGAATAACTTTCGCGCATTAATCCCCACCACACCCCTAGAGACACCTGGAATTCGCCAAATCCAAGTTAAGGCAGGGGATGAGGTACAAAACCTTACAGTACAGGTAGCCGGACGCGCATTTCCCACCCAACGCATCCGCCTATCTGGAGGGGGAACCGAACCGACACAGCATGAACTTAACCGGGTAAGCGCCTTCAAAAAACTGATCACCCCAGAAAAATACTGGAATGGCCCCTTGATGGCACCAAATCGGGGTAGAATCAGCAGCATCTACGGAGTGCGCCGCTACTACAACGGTGTCTTTGCTAAAGACTACTACCATCGCGGCGTGGATTACGCTGGTGGATATGGTTCACCAGTAGTTGCTCCGGCAGCCGGTCGAGTAGCCTTGGTAGGAAGAGTTTCTGAAGGCTTCCGACTGCATGGCAATACGATCGGCATCGACCACGGTCAAGGCGTAACCAGCATCTTTCTGCACTTGAGCCGCATCAACGTACAGGAAGGAGATATCGTCGGGCCAGGTCAAGTCATCGGTGCCATAGGTTCTACGGGTGCGTCCACAGGGCCTCATTTACACTGGGGATTGTATGTTAACGGAGAGTGCGTTGACCCAACGCCTTGGCGGATTCAAGGAATCGAATAGAGCTTACGGATTTCCCAAAAATAAACTTATGAGTATCGAAAAAATCGTTGAACAGGCGCTACATGATGGTTATCTGACGCCAGCTATGGAAGCGGAAGTGGCACGTATCTGCGACACTGCCGCAGAGCTTTCTATAGAAGAATATATGGCCTTGGATCGGCTGATGGGATCGCTCTTAACTGGAGAAGTCGTTGCAGTACCGCGCAAGCAGTTCATTAACGTTATGGAAGAGTTGGTCCTCTCAGAAGCGATCTCACGGGCAGCCCAAATAGAAGCCACTAGCGATCGCGTCCTTGATGTCGGCGACATTGCCGCTTACGCCCTCAACCGACTGCCTCCGTTGTATGCCACTACCGAAGAAGGGGCCAATTATCAGCGCCAGCGTGCTAAAGAAGCACTTCAAGATTTAATTACCCAACAAGTCAACGAGGCTATAGCCCGTAACTTAGAGCAACCGGAATTAGACCCTACCCGCCAAGCTCTAGGCAAAAGCACAGGGAGAGATGTACTCAAACAGGTGAGTTCTCTGCTGGAGGCTTATGCTCCCAGCTTTGAACAAAAACCTTCTTGAGTGCTTCGGCTTTAGTGCTGAGTGGGGACGGGTGCGGTGATATGTAGTTCGTTGGCAGACAGTATCCCCCTTGTCCCCCTTATCCCTAGCCCCTAGTCCCTAGCCCCTTCTTACTGTTTAGACTCCACCAGGTAACTTCTATCCAGAGAAAGATTTTAAACTACCCCTAGATAGAGCCAAAATTCGATCGTTAACCCTAATATCTGAACTTTCATTAGCCAAATAGGTAACTTCCCCCTTTAGTTTTGGAACCGACGAGCGATCGAGCGTAAGCTCTGCTGACTGGGCTGTATAAAACATGACTTACGCAAGTGACACACTTAAATCAACTTCTAGGGTGCGTCAGACGAAGTTATAGATTGATAGAATAAGGGTTTCCGCTTTTGACGCACCCTAAATGTGCCAGTTGCGTAAGTCATAAAAACAATAATAACCGCAGAGAGGATAAAGTTATGCAAACCGAACAATTACCCAAAGATAACTCCGATAACTTGGATACAAAAGAACTACTGAAAATACTCGTATCTGTTAAGAAAGGTAACTTTAGTGCGCGGATGCCGATCGACAAGACAGGCATAGCAGGGAAAATAGCCGATACGCTCAACGACATCATCGAACTCAATCAAAGGATGAGCAAAGAGCTAGAGCGGGTTAGCACCGTTGTTGGTAAAGACGGCAAAATTACTCAAAGAGCCTCCTTGGGTTCCGCTGGCGGTTCCTGGGCAGAAAGCGTTAATTCTGTCAATACACTAATTACAGATTTAGTGCAGCCAACAGCTGAAACAGCTCGCGTGATCCGAGCTGTTGCCAATGGCGATTTATCCCAAACCATCCCAACAGAAATTGAAGGCAGACCCTTAAAAGGAGAATTCCTTCAAACCGCGCAAATTGTCAACACAATGGTCGCCCAGCTAAGTTCCTTTGCCTCAGAAGTAACGCGGGTGGCAAGAGAAGTGGGAACAGAAGGCAAATTGGGCGTCCAAGCAGAAGTGAAAGGCGTAGCAGGCACTTGGAAAGATCTCACCGATTCCGTCAACATGATGGCAGGCAACTTGACAGCCCAAGTGCGGAATATTGCCGAAGTCACCACAGCAGTAGCAAATGGCGATTTATCTAAAAAAATTACAGTAGATGTTAAAGGCGAAATCCTGGAATTGAAAAACACCGTCAACACAATGGTGGATCAACTCAA
>NZ_JAIQZN010000003.1:0-6853 GCF_023333585.1 Argonema antarcticum A004/B2 | reverse complement strand
ATTACAGTAGATGTTAAAGGCGAAATCCTGGAATTGA
The DNA here is from genome assembly GCF_023333585.1 of Argonema antarcticum A004/B2. GTDB lineage: Bacteria > Cyanobacteriota > Cyanobacteriia > Cyanobacteriales > Aerosakkonemataceae > Argonema > Argonema antarcticum. Next base: position 6,816 of record NZ_JAIQZN010000003.1, on the reverse strand, counting down.
AAAACACCGTCAACACAATGGTGGATCAACTCAACTCCTTTGCATCAGAAGTAACGCGGGTAGCAAGAGAAGTAGGAACAGAAGGAAAATTAGGAGTACAAGCAGAAGTCAGAGGTGTAGCCGGAACCTGGAAAGATTTGACCGATTCAGTTAACTTAATGGCGGGAAATCTGACCGGACAAGTGCGTAACATTGCCGAAGTAGCGACGGCCATTGCTAACGGCGACTTGTCTAAGAAAATTACAGTCGATGTTAAAGGCGAAATATTGGATCTGAAAAACACCATTAACACGATGGTTGACCAACTTTCTTCCTTCGCTAGTGAAGTAACGCGGGTAGCAAGAGAAGTAGGAACAGAAGGAAAATTAGGGGTACAAGCAGAAGTCAGGGGTGTAGCCGGAACGTGGAAAGATTTAACCGATAACGTAAACTCGATGGCGGGAAATCTGACCGGACAAGTACGTAACATTGCCGAAGTTGCTACTGCTATTGCTAACGGCGACCTTTCTAAGAAAATTACCGTGCAGGTAAAAGGCGAAATTTTGGAGTTAAAAAACACCATAAATATCATGGTGGATCAACTTAGTTCCTTCGCTTCTGAAGTAACGCGGGTTGCTAGGGAAGTGGGGAGTGAAGGCAAACTGGGGGTGCAAGCTGATGTCCGAGGTGTGGCGGGAACCTGGAAAGATTTGACGGACAGCGTGAACTTCATGGCAGGTTCTTTAACAGCCCAAGTACGGAATATTGCCGCAGTGACGACAGCTGTAGCAAATGGCGACCTTTCTAAGAAAATTACTGTCGATGTTAAAGGCGAAATTTTGGATCTGAAAAACACCGTCAACACGATGGTGGATCAACTTAATTCATTTGCATCGGAAGTAACGCGGGTTGCTAGGGAAGTGGGAACGGAAGGTAAGCTGGGCGTACAAGCAGAAGTAAAAGGTGTAGCGGGAACTTGGAAAGATTTGACAGATTCGGTAAACTTTATGGCGGGAAGTTTGACAGCCCAAGTGCGGAACATAGCCGAAGTGACGACAGCTGTAGCAAATGGTGACTTATCAAAGAAAGTCACCGTCGATGTGAAAGGCGAAATTTTAGAGTTGAAAAACACCGTCAACACAATGGTGGATCAACTGAATTCCTTTGCATCGGAAGTAACGCGGGTGGCGAGAGAAGTGGGAACGGAAGGTAAGTTGGGGGTACAAGCTTATGTTCGGGGTGTGGCGGGAACTTGGAAAGATTTGACCGACAATGTTAATTCGATGGCAGGTAATTTGACAGCCCAAGTGCGGAACATTGCTGAAGTGACGAAAGCAGTGGCAAATGGCGACTTGTCTAAGAAAATTACTGTCGATGTCAAAGGCGAGATTTTGGATCTGAAAAACACCATTAACACGATGGTGGATCAGCTTTCCTCCTTTGCTTCGGAAGTAACGCGGGTTGCCCGTGAAGTGGGAACGGAAGGGAAGTTGGGGGGTCAAGCGGATGTTAAAGGGGTGGCGGGAACTTGGAAAGATTTGACTGACAACGTAAACTCGATGGCGGGTAATTTGACAGCCCAAGTACGGGGGATTGCGCGAGTGGTGACGGCTGTTGCCAACGGTGACTTGAAGCGAAAACTCATGTTGGAAGCTAAGGGAGAAATTGAAACCTTAGCCGATACGATCAACGAGATGATCGATACGCTGGCAACATTTGCGGATCAGGTTACCACTGTGGCGCGAGAGGTGGGAATTGAAGGTAAATTAGGCGGACAAGCGAAAGTGCCCGGTGCAGCAGGCATTTGGCGAGCCCTGACCGACAACGTGAACGAACTGGCGGCGAATTTGACGACGCAGGTGCGTGCGATCGCAGAAGTGGCTATAGCGGTCACTAAGGGCGACCTGACGCGATCGATCGCCGTTCAAGCAGAAGGCGAAGTCGCAATCCTCAAAGACAACATCAACCAGATGATTGCCAACCTGCGCGAAACAACGCAGAAGAACACCGAACAAGACTGGCTAAAAACCAACCTAGCCAAATTTACCCGTATGTTGCAGGGACAAAGAGACTTGGAAACAGTCTCCAAACTCATACTCTCCGAACTCGCACCCCTGGTTTCGGCACAACACGGCGTCTTCTACCTCATGGAAGCAGGCGACCATCAATCCTACCTCAAACTTCTCAGCACCTACGCTTATCGCGAACGCAAACAGCTATCTAACCGCTTCGATTTAGGCCAAGGAATGGTGGGACAATGCGCCCTGGAAAAAGAACGCATCCTCCTGACCGAAGTGCCAGATAACTATATCAAAATTAGTTCCGGTTTGGGAGAATCCACACCTTTAAACGCAGTCGTCTTACCAGTACTATTTGAAGGCCAAGTAACCGCAGTAATTGAACTCGCCTCCTTCCGCCGCTTCAGCGAAATTCACCTCACATTCTTCGATCAGCTTACCGAAAGCATTGCGATCGTATTGAACACAATTGCCGCCAGTATGCGGACTGAAGAATTGCTCAAGCAGTCCACAGCACTCGCAGAAGAACTCCAAACCCAACAAGCCGAACTGCGAGAAACTAACAAGCGATTGGAACAACAAGCCCAATCTCTCAAAACATCAGAAGAATTGCTCAAAAAACAGCAAGAACAATTACAACAAACTAATGAAGAACTAGAACAAAGAAGCCGGTTGCTGGAGTTACAAAACAAGGAAGTCGAACGCAAGAACAACGAGATCGAACAGGCACGCAGATCCTTGGAAGAGAAAGCCGCGCAGTTAGCTTTGAGTTCCAAGTATAAGTCAGAATTCCTGGCGAATATGTCTCACGAATTGCGGACACCCCTGAACAGCTTGCTCATTTTGGCTCGGTTGCTGGCCGATAACACCGAAGGCAACTTGTCCCTTAAGCAAGTCGAATATACCCGCACAATCTATTCAGCAGGTACGGATTTGTTGGGGCTAATTAACGATATCTTAGATTTGGCAAAAATAGAATCCGGCACCATGTCAATTGAAATTGATATGATGCTGTTCACAGAACTCAGAGAGCAGATAGAGCGTACCTTTAGACAAGTGGCGCAGGATAAAGCTCTCACTTTCGCGATCGATTTAGATACTCAACTGCCCAGAGCAATATATACCGACTCGAAGAGATTGCAGCAAGTGTTGAAAAACTTGCTCTCCAACGCATTTAAATTTACCGAAAAGGGTAGCGTCACCCTGCGGACTGCTATACAAACTGGAGGTTGGAGTCAGGACAACGAAACTTTGAATCGCGCCTCTAGCGTTGTGGCCTTTTCCGTCACCGATACCGGCATCGGCATTCCTAACGACAAACAGAAAATAATTTTCGAGGCATTTCAGCAAGCCGATGGCACCACCAGCCGCAAATATGGCGGCACCGGACTGGGTTTGTCCATCAGCCGGGAAATTGCCCATCTCCTGGGCGGAGAAATTCAGTTAGTCAGTAGCGTAGGCAAAGGCAGTACCTTTACCCTATTTTTACCCCAAAACCATTCTGGTTTTGAAGATCGCGCAGATAAGCCTTATCAAGAGCTACAGCGCAATTTCTCTGAGCTACCCCTGACCCGTCAACCGCTTCTATCTTCATATTTCTCGTCCCCGACTCTACCGACGCGATTGGCTTCATCGAACTTGGCTGCAATAGATGGGGCAGCGACCGTACAACCCAAGGCCCAAGAGCCAATACCAGCTTCCTTGGATGGGCAAAAGGCTCAACCCACATCGCTGGTTGACGATCGAGGCGATATCCAACCGGGCGATATCGTATTGTTGATTGTGGAAGATGACATCAACTTTGCCCGCATCCTGTTAGATATGGCAAGACAGCAAGGCTTTAAAGTGCTGGTAGCGTTGCGTAGCGAAACGGGTCTGTCAATGGCGCGGGAATACAAGCCAAATGCGCTAGTTCTGGATATCATGTTACCCACAATGGATGGCTGGACAGTACTCGATCGCTTAAAGCACGACCCCAGCACTCGTCATATTCCCGTCCACATCATTTCAGTGGCAGACGGGCGGCACCGAGGCTTGCAATTGGGAGCTGTATCGTATCTGCAAAAACCCGTCACCAGCGAAGCACTGTCCTCGGCACTGACTCAAATCAAAACTTTTATTCAGCGCCCTGTGAAAAACCTGCTGGTAGTGCAAAATAACGAAAATCAACGCCACACCATAGTGGAGTTAATTGGCAACAGCGATGTCTCCACCACTGCTGTAGGCACTGGCGCAGAAGCACTCGAAGCGCTCAAGTCAGGATACTTTGATTGTTTGGTGCTGGATTTGAACTTGCCGGATATGAACGGATTTGAATTAATCTCTAGCATTAAGCAGGAGTCAAGAAATGTAGAAGCCGCAAATTTAAGGTCTATACCGATCGTAGTTTATACCGAGAAAAAACTTTCCCTCTTTCAAGAAACTGAACTCAAGCGCATTGCCCAGACTACTCCGCTCAAAGAAGTACACAGTCCAGAGTCTCTTTTAGATGAAACAGCTTTGTTCCTGCACCGAGTTCAGGCAAACTTGCCCGCACCCAAGCGAGAGATGCTGGAACAACTGCACAAAACAGATCGCGTACTTACTGATAAAAAAGTACTGATCGTAGACGACGATATGCGTAACATCTTTGCTCTCGCCAGTATGCTAGAACGCCATCAGATGCAGGTGATTTATAAGGAAAATGGTCGGGATGGCATTGCCATTTTGCGGAGTACCCCAGACATCGATATCGTCTTGATGGATGTGATGATGCCAGAAATGGACGGATACGAGACAATGCGAGCTATCCGCCAAATCCCTCAATTCAAAGGTTTGCCGATGATTGCCCTCACAGCTAAAGCCATGAAAGGCGATCGCGAAAAGTGCATCGAAGCAGGCGCATCAGACTACATCACTAAACCTGTCGATACAGACCAGTTGCTGTCGCTGCTGCGCGTCTGGCTCTATAAGTAGGGGCTAGCCCCTACTCCCTAGCCCCTTTCTTCTTTTTTATTTTGACTTTTGACTTTTGACTTCCCTAGCCCCTAATCACCAATGAACAATGAAAAATCAAGAAAAAGTAAACATCTTGATGGTTGACGACCATCCAGAAAATCTGCTAGCGCTAGAGGCAATACTAGACAGTCTAGGTGAGAATCTGGTCAAAGCCAATTCGGGTGAAGAAGCCTTGAAATGTCTGCTTAGGCAGGATTTTGCCGTGATTCTACTTGACGTTCAAATGCCGGGGATGGATGGATTTGAAACGGCAACGCTAATTCGACTGCGAGAGCGATCGCGCCAGACCCCGATTATTTTCCTCACAGCATTCAGCACCAGCGACTCCTTCGTCTTCAAAGGCTATTCTTTGGGCGCAGTAGATTATCTGCTCAAACCGATCGACCCAGAAATATTAAAATCGAAAGTAGTTGTTTTCGTTGACCTGTTCAAAAAGACTGAGGAGATCAAACGACAAGCAACACAACTTGCAGCGATCAACAGCGAACTTAGGGAAAGTGAAGAGCGGTTTCGCTGTTTGAGCGCATCCTCCCCAATCGGTATTTTTCTAACAGATATTGAAGGGCGCTGTACCTACACCAACCCGCGCTGCCAAGCTATCTGTGGCTTTACTTTAGAGCAAAGCTTAGGAAACGGTTGGTTAGAGTCGGTGTATTGGGAAGACCGAGAACGGGTAAAAGTAGATTGGTTTGCCTACACACATCAAAGCAATGAATACTCCGACGAGTTTCGCTTCCAAACTCCCCAAGCAATCATTCATTGGGTTCGCGTGCGATCGTCTCCCATGCTTTCCGATCGAGGTAATCCTGTAGGTCATGTGGTATCGGTAGAAGATATCACCGATCGCAAACAAGCTGAGGAAGAACGCAATAAGTTGCTTCGCGAACAGATAAAGCGACAGGAAGCTGAGCAGGCGAACCGTTTGAAAGACGAATTTCTAGCAGCCCTATCCCACGAACTCCGCACCCCCCTTAACTCCATACTGGGATGGGCTCGCCTCCTCCGCACTCGCAATTTTGATGAAGACACGACCGCTCGCGCCCTAGAAACTATCGAACGTAACGCCAAGTTACAAGCGCAACTGATCGAAGACATCTTGGATGTTTCGCGCATCATCCGGGGCAAGCTGCGTCTGAATATATGCACAGTTAATCTTACAGCAATTATTAAAGGAGCGATCGATGCTATGTCTCCTCAAGCGGAAAGTAAAGGAATTCAATTGGAAACCGAACTTGATACAGTAAATACCGTCTGTGGCGATCCAAACCGCTTACAGCAAATTGTCTGGAATTTAATCTCCAATGCGATCAAATTCACTCCTGAAGGAGGAAAGGTTAGCGTGCAACTAGAGTGTGCTGGCGATCGGGCCAAAATAAAGGTTATTGACACAGGCATTGGTATCGATCCAGATTTTCTTCCTTATGTTTTCGATCGCTTTCGTCAGGCTGATGGCCAAACCACAAGGTCTTATGGCGGACTCGGACTGGGATTGGCTATAGTCCACCACTTAGTAGAACTGCATGGCGGCTACGTCGGCGCAGAAAGTGGAGGAGAAGGCCAGGGAGCCACGTTTACGGTGACGCTACCGCTCCAAACAAGCAGGGAAGGAGGGACGCAAAGGCTCAGGGGAGAGCCCAACATTGTAGAGACGTTTCATGAAACCTCTCTACAATGTTGACCTGCTGTAGAGAGGTTTCATTGAAGCCGATTCCATCTAACTAGCAACTTGAGTTGGCTCTTTCGCAATTGTTATGCTTTTGTTCACTCCAAGAACATTTTTATTTCTTTTCTCCTCTCCCCCTCTCTTCCCCTCTCTTCCCCT
>NZ_JAIQZN010000165.1 GCF_023333585.1 Argonema antarcticum A004/B2 | reverse complement strand
TCTAGATGAAAGTCCATTGTTCTTTACCGGTATAATGTAGCGATCGCTACATTATACCCCATTATGCCGCAAGACCCTAAATTATTAACAGTTCACACTCACAGACTAGCTTTAACAAAAACAACGGTTGTTGACCAAGGTAATGTTTGATGGAGTAAGTACCGTTAGCGATGATGCGAGCTAAGGTGGTTTTGCCTATACCCGGTGGGCCTGAAAAGATGATTGATGATAGTTGGTCGGCTTGGATGGCACGACGTAGTAAGCGTCCTGGGCCAATAATGTGGTCTTGACCGATGAATTCATCCAGGTTGCGCGGTCGCATCCTGGCTGCTAGGGGTACTTCTGTTAAAGCAAGTTGTGGTTGATTTTGAGCGAAAGAGTCCATTGCTTTATGCTAGCTACTTTCTTTTTAGCTTTAACGCACTAAAAAAGACGAGTTGTGGCAAATTTATGCCATCCTAAAAGCTTTAGCACGCTATGTAACTGTCTCCCAAACATAATCCGGGTTAGCATTTTTACCCATCTAGCTAGAACGCAGAGAATAATTTTTACTGGTTCAAAATCTCATCAATCTCTAACAGCTTTTGCTGTAAAACTTGTCGCAGTTCCGTCAATTGTTCGGGACTCGTTGAAACCATAACTGATGAAGACAATTTCTCAACTCCCCTGACTACTGTCGTTACTTGTTTCGATTCCGAAATTTCTGGCAAGACATACTTAGCTTTAATCTGTGCTACTAACTCGCGAGTCTTCTGCACCGTCAAATCTTGTTCAATAACTCGATTAGTTGCTTCAATCCTTTCCTTCGTAGCCTGACGCTCTGAGGTCTTCAGAGTTTTAGCAGATAGCACAGTTAAAGCTAAAGCGTGCGCTCCTTTTAACCCTTGTTCCCGAATGGCTGTTTTTAAATCCTTTGGCAGAGATAGCATTGGCATCAGATTGGCTTTTACCGATGCCGGATTTAAAGCTAAATCCAACAATGCTAAAAGTATTTTTTTCTCATTTTCATTAACTCCCAAAGACTTTATACCTTGTACCTGCGTCTCTGTGGTCGCAGTCACCAGCACCGTCAATTGATTAGCTTCGCCAGAACGTTCCAACCGCCGCAACACCGTAGATAGTACAGTCGGAATTTCTGACGCTTCCATCCCAGTTGAAGTAGTCAGTTCTTTGATAATAGCCTCAGCTTTATCCAAGTAATTGAGATCTTCGTGGTGGATAAACGTTAACAATGCTTTGCGGTGTAAATCTTCTGGCATTAGTGCCTTCACAGCACGCAACGTTTTCCACCCCAGCAGTTTGGCAGCAGACCAGCGCCGTTGTCCATCCCATAACAAATAGCGATCGCTTTGTGTTATCACAATTATTGGTGCAATCTGCCCGTCTTTCTCCATACTACGAGCAATGGTTTGAATGCTTTGAGAAGTTATGGTCTGACGAGGTTGGTACGGATTGGGGTCGATCGAATCTACAGCTATTTCCAGTTCTCCTTCTTCAGCTACCAATTGTTTTCTTAACTCTTCGATTTGTTCCTCTAGTTCTGGAGATTGAGTAACTCGCAGCCTTTCTACTTCTGTTTGTAATTCAGCAATTCGTTGCGCTTGATCGGTTGCTTGAATTGCACCAGTAAAACGTTCGCTGATTTTAGGAAGCTTCGCCATTACAGTTTTCCTTGACGCACTAAAGTAACGATATCGTCAGCAATGGTTTTAAAGTCTTTACAAGCCGGATGTGCTGGTCGATATTTTTGTAAAGGCAAGCCATTGGCGCTCGCATTCTTAAATTCGGATGAATCTCGAATTTGAGGATATAACTTGACTCTTAGTTGTTCGGCTACTTCTGGTAATTGCTGCAAATACTGACGGTGGATGGCACGACTATTGTCATACAAACTGGGAATCAGCCCTAAAATAGGCGGATGGGGATCTAGCATCAAATCGTCAGCAATTCCAATCAACCACTGCACCAAGTCGGCTACACCGGAAACCGATTTCATCTCTAGCTGGATGGGAACCAATAGCCCCGTACTAGCGGCAATGGCATTTTCACAGATTATCCCTATTGTGGCAGGGCAGTCTAGGATAATTACATCGTGTCGTAAAGGATGGGCTTTTAAGCGGTCTACCAAGACATATTCACCCCGGCGGCGAATCACTAAGTCATTCGCTACTTGTGCCATGTTGGGATGACCCTGGCAAACTTCGATATTGGGGTTTGACCAAGCGGGAAGTAATGGCCAATTGCCGTCAAAGTCTTTTCCAAGAACTCGCACTACGGAATTTTCAGCTTCGGCTGAAGGTAAACCGCAGAATACATCTAATGCTCTTTGGGGGTCGAGGTCGATTAATGCTACTGTCTGACCTCGCTTGCATATCTCATAAGCTAGATGGACGGCCAGAGTTGTTTTGCCTACTCCACCTGCATTCGCTAAAATTCCAATGACAATTTTTTGTTTCGGCATAAGTTTATTTGTGCTGTAGAATTTTAATATACGACAGTTTGAATGACTGGGAATTGTCGAATTTTAAAATCCGATGGTGGTATAGCAGTTTCGGGCTCTATGTACTACATCAATCTCTAGCTAATTCATCTGTGTTTATCTGTGTACCCTTCGGGAAGGCTTGCGCCTACATCTGCGGTTAAAGTTAAAAAACTGTACTACACGGAGTTAGAAACCGCTGTAATGAGATGCGAGCAATCTTTTATCAATTGTCGCATTTCAAAATACGACGATTGGACATACTCTCACATAGATTTATCGCTAATTTTTAGTTTGGTACAAATACTCAGCCTATTATAACGATGCTTGAAGTACAATTCGACATTACCGCAATGTGGAGAATTCTTTAAATGCCGAATTGATAGCGATGGGACTGGCTTTAAATACCCAAGATAATAGCCAAGGTAAATTGTGGCAATCCACTTGTTCAGATATGGCCAATTGATGTAAGCTTGGATTGCCACTCAGCATTGCGAAACTGGACATTTTCGCCAAAGCTAAGGCAAAACTTTCAACCAGACAGAGCTTGGAATAACTTCGTCTGTAATTAACTGCTAAGGTAAGAGTTCGATCATCCAGATTCTGGATACACAAGCCCATCTTTACAAGATGAGAGCCGTTGAAGTTTTTGAGTTCATATTCATATAGCAGATCGGGGACGGCTAGTTGAAGCTTAGAGTTAAAAGCTGCCTCTAGAAGATGTCCCTGTTCTAAACAAAAAAGTAATGAAGCATCTGCTACAAGAACACGCATTTGATATCAATATAGGACTCCCATCCCATTTAAATACGAACTGGCTATCAGTTTATGGCGTAACAACCCTAACTGCCTCACCCACCTTCTCTAGCAGGCACGGGCAAGTCTTGTTCTTCTTGCCAAGGTCTTGGCCAGATGCCAAAATTTCCCGGCTTAGGTCAGTAGTCTATGGGCTTAACCCGTCAGCTTGCTTTCTCTACAGGTAGTGTTTTTACAAATGTTAAACCCAATATAACTCAATATGTAGTGTATAGTGAGACTGCTGAATACTGCTGCCTAAAATTAGCACAGATACTTGGGACTCTCAAGCGTCCTTACTTGGCGGTTGCTCCATTTTAGTTTTCAGTTCCTGAACTGTTATGCCGAGAAGCTCCGCCGCCTTCGATATGTTAATTGCACCTTCTGCGATCGCTCTAAAGCACAAACGTTCAAAACGACATGGTTTTTCATTAGGTACGGGATGAGGCTCTTTGTAAGGCGGACTTCGCCATCCTGCCTTAGCAAACTCAGCAAATAAGTTTTGAAAGGTTGTGGCATTGATAATCTCAAGGTCTTTACAGCGATAAGCCAAAGCCTGAACGCTGACCCCGAAAAAAGGCTTCAGGTAAAACAGTTCTCCTATCGTCACTGTCTGACGATGCTTCCCAATCTCTGCCCAGAGAATAGAAGCTGGCATCAGAAATGCACCAGCAAACCGATGAGCAACGCTTTCTTCATCGAGGTCAGGATCTACACTCAATACCATGTGTCCCAGTTCGTGGACAAGTGTAAACCGTTGGCGTTCCCCCGTATCAGTCTCGTTAATTACGATCGCAGGAACTGCTGGACGATTTTGACGAAGACCTCTCTAACGAAATTATCGACCTCGAAGAATATGCCAAAGCAGGCAAGGTGCCTCCAGCCCGCTGCCGTGGATATCGCATCCGAATTGACAAGCAAAACTATGTCGTCACCCGATCGGCAATGACAGGTCGCGAACTGCTAGAACTAGCTGAGAAAAAGCCACCAGAACGTTATCGGATCGACCAAAAGTTCCGTGGTGGTAAAACCGTAAAAATTGGCTTGGACGAGAAAGCTGACTTCACAACGCCGAGTGTGGAAAAGTTTATGACCTTACCCCTCGACCAAACGGAGGGTTAGTCAATGCGTCAACAATTTCGCCTCCCATCTGACAACGAGGAGTACCTTAATGCTCGCTCCCTGTCTTGGGAAACCGTTATCGACAATCGAGTTCAAAGAGTCATCGTCTACGACTTCCCCGTTCCCCCTGGATACGATCGCAATAATGTAGATTTAAATCTTCGCATCGAAACGGGGTATCCAGACGCACAAATAGACATGGTGTACTTCCATCCGCCACTGGCGCGTAGTGATGGACGACCTATCAAAGCAATTACTACCGAACAATTTGATGGCAAGCAGTGGCAACGATGGTCGCGGCACAGGAGTGTCGCCAACCCTTGGCGTCCTGGGATTGATTGCATAGCAACGCATCTCGGTCTTGTTGAGGAATGGTTGAAAAAGGAATTAACAACGGGGTGAATAATGAAGACCTCTCTGAGTTTGACAGCCGACCAGCTAGAACAATTCAAAACGCATTTATTCCCCAGTGACGGTCAAGAAGCTGTTGCTATTGCGCTTTGCGGTCGCCGTGTCGGAGATGATACACATCGTCTGTTAGTTCGCGAAATTGTCCCAGTTCCTTACGAATATTGCTCCCAACGCGCACCTGACCGGGTAACTTGGTCAACAGAGATACTCGTACCATTTCTGCAAAAAGCTGCTAAGGATAACCTGGGAATTCTCAAAATTCACGGTCATCCAGAAGAGTTTCCACAGCATTCTATAGTTGATGATGAGGCCGATCGTCGTCTTTTCCCATCAATTTATGGCTGGATGGATGACGACTATCCCCATGCCAGTGCCATCATGCTCCCGTCAGGACGTATAGTTGGACGAACGGTTAGCCCGAAAGGAGAATTTGAACCTTTATCAGCGGTCAAAGTTGTCGGTGATGAACTGCACTTTTGGTACGCTGAAGATAGTAATGAAGATCTACCTGAGTTTGCAATTAAAGTTGAGGAATTGCCAAACCGTTTGCATCCAAACTGCGTATACTTGGCGGGGGAAGGAGCGTATCTTTGGTATGTAGCGATGCTTTGTCCCTGCGGTTTTAGAGCCACTTTGTATTTGAGCTTGATGCCAGAAGGCCGTCCGAGGTGGCATCTTACGGAGCATAATGATGGTACTATCACGCTTCACCCTTCAGTTTGGCGAACAAAAGACTGTAGAAGTCATTTCTTTCTGCGCCAGGGATTAGTTCAATGGTGTAAATAAACTTGCTAATAACCTCCCACCCCTGATGCACCAAGATAAATGCTTTGCGGTGAGCGATCGATCGGCTTTCAACACCAATTTTTTTACTTAAACAACTAACTAACCAATGATTAATTCTCCTCAGCACTCCGCCTCAAAAGTAAATACTTTCAAAATCCTATCAATTGATGGGGGAGGAATTAAAGGGCTATATTCAGCAAAAATTTTAGAACACTTTGAGGATAGATTTAAATGTCACCTTGCTGATTATTTTGACTTAATTTGTGGTACTTCAACAGGAGGGTTAATTGCTTTAGGGCTGTCCCTAAAGATCCCTGTTAGCCAAATTAGTAATGTGTACTACAAACAAGGTAAGAAAATTTTCTTGCAACCAAATAGTTTTATAAGTTCTCTTAAACAATTTTTTCAGCGAAGTAAGTATGATAACAGCGAATTGAGAAAAGCCTTGGAAGAGCTTTTTGAAAACCAAACAATTACAGACTCTCACTGTTTGTTATGTATCCCCGCATTTTCTTTAACTGATGGAAGACCTTTCATTTTTAAGTACGACCATAATGAAGGAAATTTATGTAGAGATAGCAAAACAAGATACGTTGACATCGCGCTTGCAACAAGTGCAGCGCCTACATATTTGCCGATAGTTACCATAGATACCTACGATCGCAAACAGTTTATTGATGGAGGGGTTTGTGCCAACAATCCAACTCTAGTTGGAGTAGTCGAAGCACTCCGGTATTTTGTTGGTAACGACAAAAGGTTTCAGAAGCTAATGGTAATGTCTATTGGTTCTCTAGAACCCAATCCTGGTAGGCGATTTGTTACTAAACATGATCGTTCAGTTATCGACTGGAATAAAGATCTAATTGCTACATTTTTTGAGGGGCAGGCATACCTTACAAGTTACTTTGTGGAAACTTTAGCACAGCATTGTGACTCGCCATTTGATTACGTTCGGATTCCTGGAATCCCTTTATCTCCAGATCACGCACGAATTATTAACCTCGATAACACTTCCGACGAAGCGCTGAATTTAATGTCACAAATGGGTACAGATCAAGCGCTTGTTTGGGGACGTAAACCAGAGGTTGCCGAATTTTTCAAAGAGCCTAAACAATACATTATCAAGTAATATCATGGCGAATTCTCATAAATTATTCCTCAATTTCAATGATGTTATTGCCTTAAACTCTAAACGAAAAGAAACTTTACGTATATCCCGTGATGCTGTTCGTGAGAAAATCAGACAGTACTTTCGGAATAAGCAGATTGGGTTTTTACCAAAGTTTCACGGGCAGGGGTCGTTTATGATGAATACTATTATCGAGCCACTTGATGGAGAGTTTGACATTGATGATGGTATTTATTTCAAAGTAGAAGCAGAACCACTTCAAAGTGTTAGCACATTCCATCGTTGGATTTGTGAAGCTATAGATGGACATACAAAACAAAAACCTATTGACAAGCAAACCTGTATCAGGCTTGTTTATGCTGGAGAATATCATCTCGATCTACCAGTTTATTACATCATAGAAGGGCAAGCTCCATATTTAGCTCATAAGAGTAAAGGATGGATTAAAAGCGACCCCAGACAATTTATCAAATGGTTTAATAGCAAAACTGACAATAACGGTCAATTAAAGCGAATTGTGCGTTATCTAAAAGCTTGGAGTGATTACAAGAAAGGTGACTTTCCAAGTGGATTAATTTTATCAATTTTAGCGGCTACTAATATTATTCTTGATGAAAGGGATGATGTAGCACTTTACCGAACTTTACTTAACATTAAGAGTAAGCTCGAATTGAATTTTGTATGCTATCGCCCCACAACACCTACCTATGAAAACCTGCTAGACGATTACAGCAAAACTAACAAAGATTACTTTTTAGGGCAACTCAGCAGTTTCATACAATCGGCTCACACAGCCTTGAATGAGAGGACAAGCCAGAAGGAGGCTTGTAAAGCTTGGCAGCGTCACTTTGGCAAAGAACGATTCATTGATTTCTCTGAGGCTGAGGAAGCAATTAATAGTTTTTTGACTGAACCGCACATAGCTGCAAGCCAAAAAAGAACCGATCTTACTAGAGTGGCAGCTTATACAAATACTGAAGAATTCATAGAAAATTATTTCAGAGTCGATATTCAATATGAGTTAGAGATAGATTGCCTAGTTTCACAAAAAGGTTTTAGAACTCACTCATTAAGCCAAATTCTTTTCAGGAGATTACCTTTATTCCGGGATAGGAGGCTGGAATTTTATATTGTTAGGTGTAATGTCCCAGAGCCGTTCCAAGTTAAATGGAAGGTTCGTAATGTTGGAGAGGAAGCAATAATAAGAAATCAAATTCGAGGGCAAATCTTAAATGATAATGGAAATCATACAAGAATTGAATCTAGCGATTTCTACGGTTTACATTTTGTAGAATGTTATATTATCAAAAATAATATTTGTGTAGCACGCTCTAGAATAGATGTGCCAATTAAAGTTTGAGTTTAATGCAATCCGCAACTGATTTTTTAGGAGTTGAACTAGACTTCTACCGAATTATTCGCACGATTAGTACTCCGCCGGTTTCTCCCTTTCCCTCGCGGTTTTTCCAGTCGGTGGGTACAAGGCGACTCTAAAGAGAAAAGAAAACGATATCCTATCCTGTGGTCAAAAAGGGAAAAAGATGAAAAAGAACCCTTCTCCTACACAAACTGCTGCTCCCTTCAGCCTAATTCTTCATTATTAATGATAATTATGATAATTACTTCGCGATTTTCTAACGCGAAGCAACTTTTCTTTTGTCTAAAGTCCAATCAGCGTTGGACAAAACATTTTGCCTAGAGTTAGTATTGAGAATAAAGCCTTGTCTGCTAAGTCCAAAACCTTTTCAATTGCCTTACCAGTGAACAGCCTATTGTGCCATCGGCCCGTAAGCAAATAAAAACTAATAATGACGAACTTACCACTCCATTCAGCTTATGTCAATCTAATCCAAGCACTACTAGATTGTCCTAGTGGGGAGGAAACCCAGATTTTGAAGGCCAACCTCGATTTGGTGGATGCAGGGTTGGTAGAGGTCATGGAACAAGTAGTTCTTGTGTTATACTTTGCACGGTCATAGACCGTGCTTTTCAGAAAGCCAAAATTCTGGTAAAATATTTCTAGTAAAAATCCAGCA
>NZ_JAIQZN010000236.1 GCF_023333585.1 Argonema antarcticum A004/B2 | reverse complement strand
TCGGCTGATTGAGGCTCCGATTGACACTATCGATTACGTCATCACCCATGAACTTTGCCATGTCACTGAGCCACATCATGGCGCAGCCTTTTACCATCTGCTTGAACGGGTGATGCCTGACTGGGAGCGTCGAAAGCTTCGCCTAGAGCTATTTATGGCGTGAAGGTCACAAGAGAGAACATTTCATAACCACCAGTCATCGTTGCCAAAGCGAGCGAACCACAAGGTACGATCGAAGTGCACGAAACCCAACTGAGCGAATTCCCACAGACGGAACAGATGGAAATCCGCCTTCGGCGGTTGCAGTCTGTATCCATCGGTGTGTGAATTTTGCTCGAACCCCCTGCGGTTAAAACAAATCCCTAGGTGCATTAAATCAGGAAGCGCTCTTGGGCTGGCATGTGAGGATCAGAAACACGGCCCCTATACAGAGAGAGAAAATTTTCTCTACTCTGTAGTGCGAAATTCAATTTATCTGTGTGAAATAAGGCACAGAACAAAGCAGCCGATCTCGCCTGACAATTTATTGATCGCTCGGGATTAAATTCAATATCTGTGAAACCATCACGATCGGTTAGCAGTTCTATTAACTGAGGGTTTTTTATGAGGGCGTTAATGTAAAGCCAATCATAAAACGCGGTTTTAGGATCTAATTCCCAGTCATTTCCGAAAAACGAAAACTTGGTAAGTAATCCACTTGTTCTGAGTCGCTCATCACGTTTTGCGTCAATCGGAGACTTTTGAAAGATATCGACGAACGGGCCGCCCCGTTCGAACACTTTACTCCCTTGGAAGGCGGCCTCGACGGTGAGTGCTCGTCCTCGCTTGGTTACAAACGTAAGGTTGAAACTGGATAATGCTACACCAAGAGGGTCTTCCGACTTTGACGATATCTCCAACGGATGCTGAACGCCATACTCACGCAACGCCGTTTCGTGCAACGCGCGTATGCTCTTCTGCTTTTGCGACTTCGCGAAACCGGCGTGCCAATGAAATTCGACGTACCTCTCCAGTACCAATCGCTTACCGTCGAGCAAAGGAACAAAAATGGGCCGCTTTGCCATCAGAGGCCAAAAATAAGAGCGGTGTTTATGATGCGTGGCACTAGAACTTCCCATTTCTCCGCCGCGGCTCGCCTCTGTTGCCCCTCGGCTGTTCCCCAATCCAACCTATCATATGTCGCGGTAAGGTCCATCAACGGTATCATTTGATCCGGCGGAGCAATCTTCGCCGCGTTTGCGGTTGCCACCTGATCCGCCAACAATACGCCAGGGAGTAGCAAAACAGATGGACAAATCGTCAAGATCCTGAGTGTTTCGATCCGGCCTTCCGCCATCGCAACGTGTGCCATCGGATGGCTACGACAGAAGCCGAGAGACACATGGGCATCCA
>NZ_JAIQZN010000164.1 GCF_023333585.1 Argonema antarcticum A004/B2 | reverse complement strand
GCTCACAGGTTGGTCAAACAGAACAGTTAAGTACCGAGTCAGTGGAGAGCATATTTAAATCAGTGAGTAATCAATTGCAAAAAAAAGAATGGTCGCCAGTTGAACGGGTGAGTATAGATGAAGTTAGTAAACGCAAAGGTCATAAAAATTTTATAACTGTAGTTAGTGATATTGACCGAGGAGCGCTAATCGAAGTAATTGATAGTCACAAACAGAAAGATATCATTGAAACCCTTAAGCAGCAACCAATTGAGGTGAGAGAGCAAGTCAAAGAAGTTAGCGTAGATATGTGGGCTGGGTTTCGGAAAGTAGTTACGGAAGTATTTCCTAATGCTGTAGTAGTTATTGATAGATTTCATGTGATGCAGCTAGTTAATAGGTGTTTAAATAAAATTCGGCGATTAGCCAAAGTAACAACTAAGGGAAGTAGATACTTACTCCTGAAAAATTATCAAGATTTAACCGAATCAGAGCAATTGTCCCTGGCAAAAATTTTAAATCAGTCACCTTGCTTGACAATTGCATATCAAATGAAATCAGAATTTAGGGAGATTTATGAAACAAGTGAATCTCTAGATGCGGGCTTGTTAAGAATGTCCAAATGGTTAGTTCATGCTCAAGTTTTTTATCCGAAAGTGGCTCGCACAATTTGCTCACATTTACCAGAAATTTGTAATTACTTTATTAGTCGCACCACTAGCGGTGTGATGGAGGGTATTAATAATAAAATTAAGTTAATTATGCGATTGGGTTATGGCATGACTAATTTTGATAATTTGCGTTCTCGATTACTAGCTTCCTTCTCTTGACATTAATAAAACTTATCAACCTTAGTACGGAAGAGCCAATAAGATTGTTACAGCAGGAGAAGATAAAACAGCAAGACTTTGGAACTTGTCACCAAAGCAAAGGAGTCCGATCCCAACCGCTCAAACGCAGATCGAAAATATGGAGATAGGGTTGTATGCACAGTCCGGTTCTGCCAAAAATAACCATCTACTACGCCTTGTTACTGTAGAAAAAAACGGCGTCGCAAAACTTTGGAATTTTTCAGATAAGGTAAAGATGAGTTGGCCAAACAATCTGGGCAAAGTAAAACTTATAACTCTTAGTCCCGACCAAACACGCATTGCAACTGTTGACATAAATAATGTAGGTAAAATTTGGGATCTTTCTAAAAATAACCAGGGTGAGTTTAATACCGATAAAAAGGAAGTCTTGAGTATCAGTTTTAGCCCTGATGGAAAGCTAATTGCCACTGGGGGTAAAGACGGATATGTTAAACTTTGGAATTTGTCATCGGGAGGTATGCAATTACCACAATTTAAGGCGCATCAGGATGGAGTTGGAATTGTAAATTTTAGCCCAGACAAAGACAAGCAACATATTGCTACGGTAGCAGAAAACGGTGATGCGCGAATTTTGGGGATCTCAAAAGAAGGAATAAGCCCGATAGCTGAATTGAATGATAAAGATAGTGTTGCAAGCATCGCTTTTAGCTCTGATAGTAAATTAATTGTCACAGGGACGACTGAGGGTAGTGTAAAACTCTGGGACTCGCTAGGAAACTTCAAAAAAGTTTTAGCAAACACTGATTGGGGTAGTATCAAAACTTTAATTTTCAGCCGTGATGGAAAACGCATTGCTGCTTTAGGAACAAATGGTCAAGCAGGAGTTTGGGAGTTTTCGCGAGAGCAAATCCTAAAAGAAATCGCCAAAATTGATGGTGTCAAGATTTTGAAAATGAGCGAACAACAGAATAATGAGATTATTGCCACTGTAGGAAATGACAATAAGGTAAAGCTATGGGATATGAGGGGGCGACAATTTAATGAATTTGAAAGTAAAGATAGCGGGAATATTACTGCTATTAGCTTCACGCCAGATGGAAACTCTATGGCGGCGGCATTCGATACTGGAATAGTGCAGTTTTGGCAGATTCAAGGATTAAAAGAACTGAGCGATCGGGGTTGTAAATGGCTAGAAGATTATCGGAATACTCATCCCAAAGAAACAAATATATGTTCCTAGTTCAAATCCCCTTCCCATAACGAATAATCTCCTCAACAGTAATCTCTAAATCTGCGAAAAACCGCGACTCAATCCTCTGTTTCCCTATAAAACTCTGAAACTCATATTCTCTTTCCACTAAAATACTACGCGAATTCACCAACTGTCCGATCGAAATCGTAGGTTCTTCAATTTTCGGATTCTTGCGGTTAGGATAACGCTCAACAGTAAACAACGGGTCAACAATCCACAACTCACTTACCCCAAAAGCAGCATACCACAGCGGTTTATGCCGATAGTCCTCTTCCCAATTCTTACTAACAATTTCAATTACAATCGAAGGTGCTTCTTTCAATACCGCTTCTGATTGAGTCTGGCGATTCCAAGCATCGCGATTAATTGCAATCAAGTCAGGTTTACGAGTATCTTTTAGCCCTAATTGTAGTACGGGTTTTGGATGCACCAGCAGTCCGAGTTGGCGGCGTCTGCTTTCCATTCGCAATTCTACCATCAGTTCGGAACGCAAATTTTCGTGTTCCCCTGAAGGTTCAGCCATAGGAGAGATCCTTCCGTCGATAAGTTCGTATTCCTGTCCTTCAGGTAGGTCTAGGTTAAGAAACTCTTCTACGGTATAGGTCTGGAATTGTACCGCGACAACCATAGTCAATTCCCGGCAGTGAGGTATATTATTTTATCATTATAAATGTTTCAATTAATTTTAGCAGAAACTCGATCGCTATTCAATAATTTCATCGTACCGATCTGGATCGTCTTCTCGACGCTGCCTCATTAATGTCAGAATATCTTGTAAGGAAGTTAGCTCTAGCCTTTGATGGCGTTCCTGGGTATAGTTTCCTTGACCAGGGCTGAAGTGCTGAATAAACAGAATTGTATCAACAACACCTAAAGCATCGACTAATGCTTGATACCCTTGTCGAACAATTTCCTGTTGGGTTTTAGTCATTATCATCGTCCTCAACTTGTGTGGATTTCATCAGCCATTGCACTGGATTGTCAACGGCTACATTGATGGCTTGCATATTTCTTTGAGCTTTTCTGAGTAGCCTGTCATCGGTAGATAAAAATATATCGGCGCGGCTTCGTTCAGCACTAGCGATATGAGTTGCATCGTAGCCAGAAAATCCGAGTTTTTGAAGTTCTACCGATCGCTCCTCGATAAATTGGCTACTGATAACTTTGATTTTAGCGCTCATCAGAATTGCTTTCACGTTCTTAAGCCGCTCTAAATCAGGGGTTTGGTCTAGTTCTACATCTAACGCCGTGCTGGTGATGAGTTTCCATTGTCCTGACTGGCATTGTCTTAAGATGGTAAGAATTGCTTGGGTTTCTAATGCAATACGAGGCTGGGTTTGATCGTCGAAAGGACGATTAAGGCAGCAGGCATCAAGATAAATTCTGTAGTTCTGACTCATATCAGTCTTGTCTTGCTGGTGAGGAGTTCTTGCATCATGCCCCTTTTGATCTTTTACCATTAACCACCATATAACTTTTCCCCGCTTTCTCCCCATTCCCATCCAAACTCTTATCTCGCTGCTTAAACTCATCTAACAACTTAAAAAATTGCTCGAAAGCATCCTTTTCATCGCGAGTAAATAGCAAAATAATATTAGCCCAAGAATTATTAGTCCGCACGTTAAACCGTCGCTGTACCCAATCATGGAAATGTTCGTAAAAATCCGCTTCTTCTTCAGTTAATTCAATTCCTAATTCGCTACGAGCAAATTGATAGCCGACTAAAAAATGCCGCAAAATACTAATGTAAGGCTTACCAATATACATTCCCGGTCTGCTTTTAATTTTTGACAAAGCTTCATAAATTTCAGTCATAAATGCCGAAATTTTGGACGATTTGATCAATCTCTCGAAAAATCTCCTCTCTGGATAACTGGCTCACCCAGACCCCCGATTTTTACTAAGGCTTATTTTTAGATAATTCTTTCTCGATTCTAACCTTTTCTAAACCCCTACCGCCCCCTCTTGCCCGTAAGCTTGCCACGCCAAATCCACCAGTCCGTTGACAATTGCAGCCGCTACCACTGCACTACCCTTGCGACCTTCTGTGCGAATGTGGGGAATCAGCGACTCTTGCAGTCGCTCTTTGGCAACATCCGCATCGACAAAACCAGCAGGGGTGCCAATCACGAGAGCGGGTCTAATTTCTTCTGCCTCAATTAATTCTACCAGTACAGTGAGAGCCGTCTGGGCATGGCCCACCACAAATATCCCCTCTGGGTAGCGTCTGGCTAAAGTTTCAATTCCCCACGCAGCACGAGTTTTTTCCCTTTGGGGTCGTGTCAGGGCGTCCATACTACAGTATACGGGGTTGGCAAAGGTGGTTTGGATACTCGGTGTGATGCCAACTTGCACCATTGGCACATCGACGACAATGGTGGTGCGAGCCGCTAACGCTGCGGCTCCTGCTTGCAAGGCTCGTTCTGAAAAACGAATTAAGGATTTGTATTCAAAATCGGCTGTTGCGTAAATTACTCGACGGACAATCTCGTATTCCGCTGGTGAAAAAACATGATCGCCGATTTCGCGATCGATTATTGCCAAACTTTGGGCATCTGTGACGTGCCATTCCATGACTTTTCTCCGGCAGCTATTGTTCGGGCATCGACATGGCCAGTCCTGACCACCCTATCCATTCCTACCCATACGATACCCTTCATCGAAGGATTATCACTCTCTAGCAGAAAAAAATGGCATTTTTGCCATGAGCGATACTCGAACTAACAAGCTTCCACCGGCGATATTTGGTAGTTAGCGGCTGGAACTAGAGGAAGTAGAGGCTAACATTGGCGAGAGGTAGGCAACCAAGGCACCAATCATGAAGCCTGCCACATTCCGAAATAAAGGCAACCACTCGGAAGTTCGAGTGACGACTGGGCCAATGCCGAAGGAAATAAACAGTATTCCCCATAAGGGCGAGAAAATTAAAGCCCATTGCCAAGCCACAATTTGTCCTGGTTTGCGCGGTTGAGCGGCAAATCCAGCAATTACCCCACCGACAATCGAGCTAACTAAGGTAAGAATCCACTGTTCTTGCGGCAGTCCCGGCACTACATTGCAACCGCCTTTTAACAAACAGGTTTTGATGGATTCTAAAGATTGAATAATTGATTGGTCTTCGCCTTCTTCGCGCACAAAGAACATATTGCCGAACCGCGTTTGCAACTCAATCCAGAAGGTACGAGGTAAAAACTCATACAGAGCGTCCCCGACACTGAAATTTAGGATGTTGCCGCCCCGCGAATCGGCAATAAGTAGGACGCTTTTGTCATCTAGTCCCCAATAGTTTTTGACGGCTCGACCGGGCGTGCGATCGTATTGGGTCAAAACTCTCAGCTTCCAGCCGGTTTGCGCCTCGAATTTTTCTAAATCTTCAGCCAGCGCTTCTTCCTGAATATCGGTCAGGGATTTCGCTAGGTCGATGATTGGGGTCTGGATCTCAGGCAGTAACTCTGGGTTGTCGTATGCTAGGGCTGCGGGCGCTTGAGCCCAAAGAGTCGCCGCCAGGAAAAAGGCTGCAATGGATGCTAAAAGTCGTTTTACAAAAATATGTTGCTGCATTGGCTTTTTTACCAAAATCTCAAGTGTGGACAGTAAAATATGTCTTTCTTAATCAAAGGATAATGGAAAACTCATATTTCTTTACACTTGTTCACAAAAAAGATTACAAAAATATAGCAACCGCCAGGGCGATTAAGCCAACTCCAACTGTTACATGAAGTCCATAATCCTTTACGGAGTAAGCTTTTCCGTCTTCCCTCTTCCCTAGCCCCTAGCCCCTAGCCCCTAGTCCCTAGCTATAACCTTCACCTGGTCGGGTGGAGCTACACAAACTAAGCCGTAGCTTAGCAGGGTCAGAGTTTTAGACCGCGTAGCCGATCGAGATTTCGTCTAGTCGCGCCTGACGGCTGTTCATCAACGTCTAGGATGAATTGCGCGTCGGAGGTGTTCAATCTTGTCACTATATGTTATAATTACCAGTCTTCTATAAACTTCTCATGAACAATGAATAATAAACATTAACCATACACTACCGATGCGTCAGGACTCGATCTCACTCAGTTTCATCGGGAGGCCAATAAACTTCTGAATCTAAACGAGAAGCGTCGCCATTTCGGTGGGTAGGAAGTTCGCGATTAGTGTCAGAAGCGCGATGGGACGATGTTGGGGATTGCTCGTAAAAATCCAAGCTATTTCTTTGAGAGGCGGGGAGAGGTGCTGGATTTGACCGCCGCCCGGTTGAGGGGCTAGGACTGCGCGTGAAAGTTTTCCAAGCGGTTTTGACGCCTGTCAAGACGCTGCGGGTAGTAGCTTGCACTTTTTTTGCCTGCGTCTTTGCTGAGACAACGCTTTGCTCAACTTGTTTAACAGTTTGACCGGCGCTTTTAACTCCATCGCTGACATCATCAGTTAAGTCGCTAATTTCCATCCCAGTCAGGCGAATAGCTGACAAGGTGGGGGGCAATTCGCGAGATAGGGTTTCAGCTAATTTTTCCACGCTGCGAGCAGCACGAGCTATCTCCTGCAATGCTGGTATGAGCGCCACCAAAACAGCCGCGAGACTGACGGCAACTAGCAAGATGGAAAATCCTAACCAAAATAGGGGGTTGATCACAGGAGTTGAGCTTAAAGCAAGGGTTATTTTTCTGGTTCTCTCAGGGTTTGTGTGGATGTAATGTCTTGGTTGGCCACCTTAGTCCCTGAAGCATAGGAAGTATTAGAGTATAGCTCTTCTAGTGAATCTGGAGATGGACTTCGATCGGAAGATGCTGCGGCTTCTGTCCGTTCAAATCCTTGGTTTTCTCTGGCTCCAGCCTCTAAACCAGCTGATATGGCTTCTTTGAGTCGCACCAGGGTGCCATCCCAGTTACGCAGTGCTGTCTCTCCGAGGCGATCGGCTTGCAGCTGTACGGTGGTAGAAAGGTCTTCTGCCAACTCCGGTAGGGCGTCGGCAGATTTTTTGAGCAGAAGTCGCGTTTCTCTGCCGGTGCGCGGTGCTATTAGTAAGCCGGTGATTGTGCCGATCGCAGCTCCGAGCAGCATACCGCCAATAAAGGCTCCAGAACGGTTATCAGACATTTTCGACTCTCTATCCTTAAACCCATTTTAGGGTTTCTAAATTAGCTAATAATACGCTCTTTGGGAGATAAGCTGTCGCGCACTTAAATTTTACTCTGGACGGGCAAGATGCCCATCCCACAAGAATCTTATCAAAGTTGACTGTAAAATTAGATGCACAGCAGCTGATCTGAGGTACGGTATACGATCGCCAGAGCGAAAAAAAATCTGGCGATCGCAATCGCTAGTCCTATTTATGTCGTTACTTTACAGACAATTTCGACACTTTTTTCGGGTATTTAGGCTGCCTTGCCAGTTTACTCCGCCCTTGCCAGACTTTACCTACCAGACTGAGTAATGCCACAATTTGCTGCACCCGTTGGATCTGAAGTTCCAGCTGCTGATACTGCGATCGCACCGCCGATACACCCGTCTGACCTTTGGAAATTGCATTAGGTGCCCCATGCAGGATGTTATAGGTATTGCGTTCCGCTGCAAGTATGGCTTTTGCTGCACCTGCTATCACCCGCCGGAGTTTCCAAATGCGCCAAGCAATGTAAAAGTTGATTAAAGCGATGAATGTGTTGAGGACTACAACGACTGTTACCATTTTTTCCTTTTGGCAACAAACTCATGTAGTTTGAGTGTGAGTCGGCTGCTGGACTTATGATACCTATAGTTGTAGCGGTGTTTCCACTAATTCTCCTTAGTGTTGGCCTTAACCATCATCCGAATCTGAAAAAATAAATTCCAAGTTCCGGGCTAATTATGTAAACGTCAATTGTTCGATTTCTGGCAATATCTTCTGTAATAACAGACTTATAACCGCAACCTCCTCAGATTTTCTCGAATTGCTCTTTCTAATCTAGCGCTTTCCGCCAACTGCTCCTCCAACTTCTGCGTCAATCGCTGCATCTTAAAAAATCGCTTATTGCCATTTTTCAACGTAAACGCAGTACTCGAATCACAGACAATACCCAGTTTGTGCTGTAAGAGTAATGCTTCAGACGAATGACATCACTTACTTGTTCAAGGAGTTTTTTGGGAAGTTGTTCCATAAGATGAGATCCAGAATGTTTCTTGATAGTATGACTATCTGGTATGTTATCCGAAAGTTTCTGGTTGTCATTGGAGAATATACGGAATGTTTCTAGCTATCATCCTCCATGGGGTGATTATCCCGAAAGTTTCGGCTTTTTGTTCTGTAGGGGTTGACAAGACGGAAAATGTCAGTATAATAAATAGTTATGCCGCTCAGTACTAGGTGGAGCCGCTACTTAAAGTTAACCTGCTGAATTTCGGGCTTTAAATATAGACTTATTAGTTAACAACACTTCGGACAGTTTGCGATCGCTAACGGTAGAATAAGGGTTTCAGGCTTTCGTCTACCCTCGATCGCTAACGGTAGAATAAGGGTTCTAGGCTTTTACTCAAAAACTGTCCGGGGTATTGAGTTAAGATACATTTGAAGATGCTTAATAAATGTGCATCGCCGTAAAAACTCATAATATGAGTGAACAAAAACACTAGAAAAAATATTGAATGGTATGTTTGAAGAATTCGTGAGCTTTGGGAATTGGTGGCTTCCTAGTAATCCAGAAGTTAAAGTTCCTGGGAAATTAAGCTTTTTGGGTCTTGCGGCATAATGGGGTATAATGTAGCGATCGCTACATTATACCGGTAAAGAACAATGGACTTTCATCTAG
>NZ_JAIQZN010000163.1:7049-8903 GCF_023333585.1 Argonema antarcticum A004/B2 | reverse complement strand
CCCAGTAGTAATAAGAGCGCTAAAGCGCAACAACGTACCTAATACCAGCCTCAACTATATTAGTCTAAGTTCAATTTACTTGCTTACTTAGCCAGTCCCGAAACTTAGAATGATAAAAACTATAACAATTTTCTCCTCTTATTATTTCCTGATGTAAGAATTCCCGCCAATTTTCCAACACTTCTTCTACATCATATTCATCTTCATTTAGCATTTCTGCAATTAATTCTACTGAAATAGCATATTTTTGCTGCGACAAAATCTTGATTACTGCTAATTCAATCGCATCCAAACTATTACCTATCATTTGTTGCCAATGATTTTGGTAATATGCTGCTAAACCTGGGGTAAGAAACCCGGTTTCTCCTAAAGAAACCGGGTTTCTGAGTTCCTCACCCAAAGACCCTGCTACCAATTTATCAGCAATAACAGGTAAGATTTGACTCAGATACATAAAATTATTATTGCTTTCAGCGATAAGCTGTTCGATGAATTCTTGTTGATTGATATTGAGATCCCCCCCAACCCCCCTTAAGAAGGGGGGAGTTGGAGTTGCCGAAAGGTATTTATTGATATACTCCCGCACATCTTCCCGATTTTCCTCCGGGTATGCTGACAAATCCAAAATTTGAAAAGGCGCTTCAATTAATAAACCAGATTTCTCACGCAAAAACGGGCGACGAGTCAGAATAAAATAAACTTTATCGGGTAGATATCTGGGCAGATAAAATAAATTTGTGCCTGGGGGTTGGTGGTTAGCATCAATCCTATCTAAAGCATCAATGGCAATTATCAACCGTTCATCCGGTGATAGTAAATCGCTGATTTTCTGAAGTAACAGAGAAAGCGACCAACTCCCCTCTGATGCGTTCCCATTCCCGATTCGCCGCATCAATTCACTACAAACAATGGCGAGAAATTCTTCAGCGCGATTTTTGCCCGCAACTTCGGCATTGTAATAGATAACTTGGGGATTTTCGCTGACATATTTGGCGAGGATGGCACTTTTGCCGCTACCGGGTGCGCCGACAATGGTGAAGTAACCTCGGTTTTGGCGGGAAAGAAAGTTGTTAATTGCAGTAAAGACGAATTCGCGACCGACAAAATTAGCGCTTTTTTCTCTAATTAATTGCCGAAATTCGGTTGGGTAGATAGTTGGAGTTCGAGGTGTGGTGTTCATGGTTATTTTCCATCCCTTCCAATCGCAAAAAATGCACCCGTCCCGAATTATCCCCCGCCACAATTGTCACGCCATCCGGTGCAACAGCACAGCAATATATCGAACTATCACCAGTGAAACTGGCAATTTCCTCCCCTGTTTCCAAATTCCATAGTTTGAGAGTATTGTCTCTTGAACCAGAAATCGCCCGTTTCCCATCCGGTGTGACGACGACTGCATTTATCCAACTGCTATGACCGCTAAAAGTAAACAGTTCCGCCCCTGTTTCCAAATTCCACAGTTTGAGAGTATTGTCCAATGAACCAGAAATCGCTTGTTTCCCATCCAGTGTGACGACGACTACATTTATCCAACTGCTATGACCGCGAAAGCGAAAAGTTTTCAGTTCCGCCCCTGTTTCCAAATTCCACAGTTTGAGAGTATTGTCTCTTGAACCAGAAATCGCTTTTTTCCCATCCGGTGTGACGGCGACTGCTGTTACCGAGTCGCTATGACCGCCAAAAGTTTTCAGTTCCGCCCCTGTTTCCAAATTCCACAGTTTGAGAGTATTGTCTCTTGAACCAGAAATCGCTTTTTTCCCATCCGGTGTGACGGCGACTGCTGTTACCGAGTCGCTATGACCGCCAAAAGTTTTCAGTTCCGCCCCTGTTTCCAAATTCCACAGTTTGAGAGTA
>NZ_JAIQZN010000163.1:6840-6949 GCF_023333585.1 Argonema antarcticum A004/B2 | reverse complement strand
TGTCTCTTGAACCAGAAATCGCTTTTTTCCCATCCGGTGTGACGGCGACTGCTGTTACCGAGTCGCTATGACCTTTAAAAGTTTTCAGTTCCGCCCCTGTTTCCAAATT
>NZ_JAIQZN010000163.1:0-6740 GCF_023333585.1 Argonema antarcticum A004/B2 | reverse complement strand
CCACAGTTTGAGAGTATCGTCATTTGAACCAGAAATTGCCTGTTTTCCATCCGGTGTGACGGCGACTGCTGTTACCGCACTGCTATGACCTTTAAAAGTTTTCAGTTCCGCCCCTGTTTCCAAATTCCACAGTTTGAGAGTATCGTCATTTGAACCAGAAATTGCCTGTTTTCCATCCGGTGTGACGGCGACTGCTGTTACCGGACTGCTATGACCGCCAAAAGTAAAAAGTTCCTCCCCAGTTGCCAAATTCCACAGTTTGAGAGTATCGTCAAATGAACCAGAAATCGCTTGTTTCCCATCCGGTGTCACTGCAACTGCATTTACCCAACTGCTATGACCGCCAAAAGTACGCAACACCCCCCCACCAGGGGGAGTTAAGCTATTAGTTACAGGTCGCAACCAAGTGGTTTTACTCTGCTTTGCTTGCTCAAGCATCGCTTTAATTTCTGGCATTTTCAAGCACTGCATTCGCCCCCAAAATTGCTCTGCCAGTTGCGTCTTATCTTGATTCAAAATATAGGCTGAAAGTCGCAGCGCCCCTTGTATCAATTTCAGCGCTTTGACTTTCTCGTCGTTGTACTCAGGATGAGTTAAAACTTCAGCATCATCCAGCAAATAATAATCAGCAATGAGAGATTGCACGCCAAACTCAGGATGATTAATCTTGGCTTCAATAAAGTCAAAATTCGTCAGCAGTTGGGAATACTTGGCTAAATTACCAGAGTTCACCAAATTATAAGGAAACCTTCCCAGATAAGCTGTTTGTAAGTAAGACTTTTTGCTCTTTAATTTATCAGCAACCTTCTTCCTCGTCTTCGTCTTCTCCCTCATCTCCCTCCATCTCCCTTTCCCAGTATTCAACAATGCCTTGATTTACCTCTTTAAATAGTTTCCGCTCTTTGTCCAACTCCTTTTTAGCTTGGAGAAAATCGAGAAAACTAGCATGATAAATGCTGTAACAAACATCACCGTCAATTTTTTTATCTTTCAAATACCCCACCCATTTATCCAAAGTCTTCTGCACCTCATACTCTTCTATATCGGCAATGTCGGCAATCATCTCGCAGGGTATCGGCTTGCCAATCTCCTTTAAAATAAATAGAATAATCACCATTTTTTCTTTAGGCGCAGTTTCCATTCCCATCCGCACCCAATGATTTTGATAATAATCTAAAAGACCCTGCGGCAATTGCCTTAAACTTAAATCATCATATTCACCTTTAGCAATCGTCGGTAAAACATAGCAAAGATACATAAAATTGTTTTCGCTTTTATCCGCCACCTGTTCAACAAAATTGTCATCAGAGATATGGCGTTTTTGAATCCATTTTTCCAATCCCTCTTTATATTCTGGGTCTTTATAGAGAAATAAGCGAATATATTTTTTCACATCTTCCCGGCTAAAATTCACATAATCCTCTGCCCTTAAATCTAATTCCTTCATCACCACACCCGGCGATACAAACAACCGCTTTGTTTGCAGAGTATAAGGTCGTCTCGTTAACAGAAAATAAACCCTATCCGGCAAAGTCATCGGCAAATGTAATAGATTACCTCCCGCTTCTTGTTCCACTTCATCCAGCGCATCAACTACTATCACTAACCTTTCCCCAGCAGGAAGTTTTTGACTAACCTTCGCCAACAAAGTCGGTAAATCATCTTCTTTCGCTTCTTGCAATTGGTAGCGATTAATCAATTGTTGGCGAATACTTTGCAGAAATAGTTCCGGGCGATTGCGCCGTTCTGCCAAAATATTGAAATAGCAAGGAGATTGGTATTTATCAACGTACTTCGCAGCAATCGCACTTTTCCCCATTCCCGCATCACCTACGACGGTAAAATAACCGGAGGGATTATCTTTGAGAAATTTTTCAAAAGTATCGAATACAAATTTTCGACCGCAAAATATGCGAGTCTTTTCTTGAATCAGTGCGTCAAATTCCTGGGGTAGCTGCTGGGGATACCAGTCTTTCGGATCAACTATTTCGGTTGGTTCGATTTCCAAAACTTTGGCAATATTAATAACCGCCCATCTTTCCACACCGTTAGGGCAATCTCTTGTACCAAGTAATCGTTTAATCGTATCTTCAGAGACAGGGGAAGCTTTTTCCGCCAGTTGCGCTATGGTCAACTTGGCGTTTTTATAAGCTTCTCTGAGTTTCTTTTTACCCTCTGCACTAGATTGCACCTTATCAGATTGAAGCATAGCAATTTTTTAGGGATTAGTTTTGATATAAGACTTACGCAATTGTCACAAGACAAGGATTAATTCTTAGGTACGTAGTTGCGCTTTAGCGATAAAGCGCAACTACATACCTTTAGTTAACTGTCAGTTGCGTAATTTCCTCGATTTTTCAACTATATCAAATTAGTCTTACCCAGTCTAGGGCAGATAGGTTTTGTTACATTGCCCTATCTGCCCTAAAAAATAGGGCAAATCGGTAATTAGACAAAACCTATCTGCCTATCGACAGGATTTTTTCTGTTGTTTAGGATGTGCCTATAGAGTTGAGAAATAAATTATGAGCAACCTAACTACCAGTTCTACAACAGAAGAATCAAACCAAAATCAAACCCAACCAGCCCAAAAATTCCGTCATCGCAAGGTACTGATTACTATTCTAGTCATCTTGCTAATTGAAGCACCGCAAGTAATTAGTGCTTGGATAAGCATAGCCGAAGAATTTTCCCTATTTTATCGGCAAAATTTACCATCCGTTGAACTAATTAAAAATCAACACAATTAGGCTAAGCATTTTTGTGGCATAGACGGGCGAAGCATTCGGGCATAAAATTTAGGGTTTTACCTTATAAATTGTCGCCCGAATGCTTCGCCCCTACAGAATCAATTACCAAGCCAAAGGAGCCAAAAGTAGCAGATTTAAGGCCGGATTTTCTCAGGCAGGTTGCGCGGCGGTATATGCCGACCCTCGTAAAACTGCCTCTGAAGCTTGCCTAGCCGGAACCACAAGGCACCGAAGCCAAGGCTCACCGCGATCGCGATCGCTACAGGCAAAAGGGCATTTTCAAGGGAGACAGCCAGAAGTGGAGCGATCGCCCAAACGATCGCTCCAATTATCGCAAACCACATCCTGATCTGCTAAATTTTAACTAGGGCGGCACTACAGCTAGCACACTTCTGTGTATGGGAATAATACCGATCCATCAGCTTTTCCTTGGGCAAAGGTGGCGGTAAGCTAGCACCGGGAAATGGGTCGGCATTGTAGTTATTCACCCATTTACGTAACTCTGACACAAAGCGATCGGCCTTTGTCGGCAAATAGAACGCCTTGGCAAAGTTGGTGCTACCACCGGACGCCTCCAGATAACGTTCCTGATAGTGCAGGAAAATCTGGTCATCTTCCAAGACGCCATTCTGTCCAATGTGAGAGTACCAGCGCGGCGTCAGCTAATCCATCTTCAACTCAGACTGAGGAATAGTTTCCATTATAATATATTCCCATACAGATTAGCATCAGCTTACGCATGGAAAGCTCGCTTTTTATCCCTCTTCTATAAGAGTCTATCAGAAAAGTAAGTTTGATTTTTTTAACCACAGATGAACACAGATAAACACAGATGTAAGTGCAGAGTTTACGTGATTTATACAGATAAAGTTAGATGTTTTTTCAGATTGCAGATCGCATTTTCAACATGAAAAACCGCCGACTGTTAAATTTCTTTGTTTTGATGTTCTGTTCCCTGCTTGTCTTCACCAGTTGTGGCGACAATCTCGCTGCTGTGAAAAACCTCAAACTTGGCGCTGGGAAACAAGTTATCGTTTTGGGGGATAGCATCGCTTCTGGGTATGGCGTAGGAGAGACAGAGGCGTTTCCCAGCGTCCTCAGTCGTCAGCTAGGTTTGCCAATCGTAAATCGGGGTGTCAGCGGCGACACCACCGCAGCGGGACTAAGTCGTCTGCAAACGGATGTCATTACCGCAGAACCTTGGTTAGTCATTGTGGAATTAGGTGGAAACGATTTTCTGCAAAAAGTCCCAAAGGCTCAAACCGAACAAAATTTACGGCAAATTGTGACAATTATTCAAGATAAAGGAGGCATTGTCGTTCTTTTGGGCATAAATATCGGCCTGACTAAAGACACATATCAAGAAATATACGATCGCATTGCCAAAGACACCCACTCTTATCTGATTTCTCAGATTTTCAAAGGAATTTTGGATGATTCCCGTTATCGCCAAGATGATGTTATCCATCCAAATCCAGCCGGACATGAAATTTTAGCTACTCGCATTGCTAAAGATTTACAACCGTTGTTGGCAAAAGCTACTTGGCCTTCTGCATTGGCGAAGTACAAAAAAGTAACATAGTTTTTGCCAAATTATGTTACTATCTCATAAATAGGCAGGAAGCATCCCGTTTTGGCAAATATATCGGTAAGGGATGTTTCCGATATGCAGTTGCAAATTACCGCAGCATTAGAAAAAAATGTTAACTCAAACTCAACAACACTTATCCACTTTAGAAGAGTATCGAAAGTTAGAAGAAACTGCTGACTTCCGAAGTGAATACCATGATGGAGAAATTATCGCTATGACAGGTGGCACGATTAATCATAACCGGATTATCCGTAATTTGGGTAGGGTATTAGGCAATTTGGTTCGGGGAAAAGAATACGAAATTTTCTTGAGCGATTTGCGGTTATGGATTCCTGCATATCGGCGAGGGTTCTATCCAGATGTGATGGCGATCGCGGGTAAGCCAATTCTCAATGAAGATCGCAAAGATGAGGTACTAAATCCTTCACTGATTGTGGAAGTGCTTTCTAATTCAACACGAGATTTTGACAGAGGTAAGAAGTTTCGTTTTTATCGGTCTATTCCTACATTACGTGAGTATTTGCTGATTGACCAGTATGAGTATTCAGTGGAACAATATGTCAAAAATGAATCAGAAAAGTGGATATTTCAGGAGTACGAAAGTGCAGATGCTAATGTTTCTTTGGTTTCGCTAGAAGTAGAGATGTTGATGAGCGATATTTATGAGGGTGTTACATTTGAGGATGAAGTTACTGAATAAAGGGCGAAATATGTGATTTTATTACATAGTTGCAAATTATCTCACCATTAGAAAACAATGTTAACTCAAACTCAACAAGGCTTATCTACTTTAGAAGAGTATCGAAAGTTAGAAGAAACTGCTGACTTCCGAAGTGAATACCATGATGGAGAAATTATCGCAATGACAGGTGGCACGATTAATCATAACCGGATTATAGGCAATATGTATGCCTATTTGAAATCAGCTTTGCGCGGAAAAAATGCAGAAGTATTTATGAGCGATTTGCGGTTATGGATTCCTGCATATCGGCGAGGGTTCTATCCAGATGTGATGGCGATCGCGGGTAAGCCAATTCTCAATGAAGGACGCAAAGATGAAGTACTAAATCCTTCACTTATTGTGGAAGTACTTTCTAATTCAACGAGTGATTTTGACAGAGGTAAGAAGTTTCGTTTCTATCGGTCTATTCCGGCATTACGTGAGTATTTGCTGATTGACCAGTATGAGTATTCGGTGGAACAATATGTCAAAAATGAATCAGAAAAGTGGATATTTCAGGAGTACGAAGATGCAGATGCTAATGTTTCTTTGGTTTGGCTAGAAGTAGATATGTTGATGAGCGATATTTATGAGGGTGTAACATTTGAGGATGAAGTGACCGAATAAAGGGTGAAGTATGTTATTATATTGGTATTTAGGAATTATTATGCTAATAACTTAAGTTGCTAGTTATAAGATTAGCGCTGCTATGCAGGTACGTAGTTGGGCTTTAGCCCTCTTATTACAACTGGGATAAAAGCGCTAAAGCGCAACTACGTACCATCGGTTTTACAAACGCACTGGCTTTTTTTGGATCTGCGCTTCCATAGGTTCTACTTTTTGAATCAGAGCGATCAAAGAATCATAATTAGGCGCTTTAGCGTTTGGTATGTAACCAGCCTCTTGAGCCAGTTCTGGAGAGATATTACTCATCACTTTTTTAATCAGTTCCTGTTGGTTGCGTTCAACTTTGGGGCTGAGCAAAACTGCTCCCGCAGGAATTATAGGACTTGTATGAATAATCCGAAAGTTTATGGAACTAAACTCTGAGCGATAGCGATCGAATGCCTCTCTCGACA
The DNA here is from genome assembly GCF_023333585.1 of Argonema antarcticum A004/B2. GTDB lineage: Bacteria > Cyanobacteriota > Cyanobacteriia > Cyanobacteriales > Aerosakkonemataceae > Argonema > Argonema antarcticum. The sequence continues at coordinate 599 of NZ_JAIQZN010000163.1, read as the reverse complement.
AAGCGCCAGCAACAACCTCTTCTTTGGCTATCCACTCCAGAACTGTTCGGGGTGTAGGTGCTAAGCGCACTTCTGCTAGAGTAATACCGCGCAGCTCGTTCAGAGGCACATAATATCCAGTCGCAGAACCCGGTTGACCCAAAGCAACTTTTTTTCTAGCCAAGTCAGTTAGCTGTTTAATTCGACTTTCGTTAAGTACTGCGAATACAGACTGCAAACTGCTAATTCCCTGAAGGGGGAATAAGGGTAAATACTGTGCTTTGGCGATCGCAATAGCTGCTAACCCAGGGGAAGCAAACGCTAAATCCCAATTTTGGCGTTTTATCTGCTCAACTGCCTTGATTTCGTTATAGGCAGGCTCTAGTTCAATCAAGGTTTTTGTCTGGCTTTCTAAATAAGCGATCGCGCGATCGTACTTTTCAGTAGAACCGGAGCCTTCCCCATCGGAAACTACCCCAATTATTAATTTTCCTAAATTTTTGTCTGGGCGGTCGTTGACGGAGGCACAACCCGCCAAAAACATCCTGAAGGGGCGACAACTATAGCTCAAAAGTAGACTGAATAAGCTTTTCGGCTCTTCGACCTCGCTGATAATAAGG
>NZ_JAIQZN010000235.1 GCF_023333585.1 Argonema antarcticum A004/B2 | reverse complement strand
CCTCTCCCACTCTCCCACTCTCCCACTCTCCCACTCTCCCCCTCTACTCAAATAGCATAGTAAGTACGGAAGAGCCCTTCGGGGCGATCGCTTTCTCCAATTACGGCGATACGGATTATGTGGAACGCAGTTGAAGAATTTCTTTAGCCGCGCGATCGCACACTCCCACATCTCCCAAAGCTTGTCGCATCTCTCGATAGTCCGCTAAAGTTTGCCTGCGCCGATCGGGATTTAGCAAATTCATCGCCTCCCGAACAATATTTTCTGGAGTAGCTTCCTCTTGCAGCAACTCTGGCACAATTGACTTCATCTGCACTAAATTAGACGGCGACATGAAAGGAATCGAAAACTTTAGTAAATTGGTAGCAATCCAAGCGGTAATATGATTAACCCGGTATATCACCACTTGCGGAACTTCTAAAAGCGCAATTTCTAGATTAACCGTGCCAGATTTAGTAATAGCTAGGTCAGCCGCTGCGATCGCTTCCTGCGTCTTATCGGCAACTAATGTAGCACGCAAATCGTAATTTTGGATGGCTTTTTCGATCGAGTCCCGGTAGACTTCAAGAGATAAGGGAATCCAGAATCTCACATTCGGAATTTTTGCTTGGATTTGCTGCGCTGCTTGGAACATGACTGGCAAAACATATTTGATTTCCTGATGTCGGGAGGCGGGTAAAAGTGCGATCGCTACCTCATCCTCAGAAATTCCCAATTCAGCACGCGCTTGGAACCGCTTGGGACTAGAAATCATCCTGTCTATCAACGGATGACCGACCCAGCTAACTTTTACCCCTTTTTCTTGGAAATAACGCGCTTCTTCTGGGAAAATTGCCAATACAAGGTCTGTCATTTTCACAATTCGATCTGTATTGTGCTGACTCGGCGACCAAACCCATTCCTGCGGGGCGATGTAGTATGCGATCGGCACCAACGGAAAGTGGCGGCGAACATAACTGCCGATCCCCAGATTTGGCCCCATATAATCGATCAGCACCACTAAATCTGGCGGGTTTTGCTGGAGGTATTCTTTAGCGCGACGCTGAATCTCAAGGGTGGGCCAAATATATGGTAGGGATTCCAAAATTCCCACCGAACCGATCGCGCTGGTATCCCCCAACAATGTAGCCCCAGCCGCCGCCATCCGCGACCCCCCCAGCGCCACGATTTCTAATTCCCACCCTAATATTTGTGCTTGGCGCTTTAGGGCGTCAATTAGCAACCCTCCCTGCAAATCGCCAGACACTTCGCCAGTACTGATGAATATAGTTTTTCGCTTCGAGTTCAAAATTTTTCTATGTTGCGCGGTTTTAAAGAGTGTATCAACTTTTTATCAGAAATTTGGGTCTAAAACCCCGTCCTTCCAGGACGGCTTCTAAAATGCTAGGATTGTATCGTCAAGGTTG
>NZ_JAIQZN010000234.1 GCF_023333585.1 Argonema antarcticum A004/B2 | reverse complement strand
ACTTTATTCATTTTCGCCTGCACTTCTTTGGTTATGGGATGAGTGGAGTAAGCAGTCTCCCAAGTATCAGCCTGGTGAATGTTCGAGCAAATGGGCTACCTTTGCTCCCAACCGGATTTCTTTAGGGTCAATCTATTATTTAGCTGGCTTGGATTCGGGTTTCCCTTGCTCTGCCTAGTATCTAACACCCATAAATGAACTACCCACTGCTGCTTTATGGAGCAGTGGGTTTCTGTCGCTTCATCTTGAACAAAAATGTTGAGCGCAGTCCCCACCCCCACCTATAATCTTGATTTAGGTGAGGTTAGTGAAACCAAACTAATAAAAGCGAAGCAACCTTGTTTCTTCGTTCCTTCTTACTCATGCGTTCAATTATCTCTGTGAGCTTCTCTGAATGCACAGAGCAATTGTTGATAGTTGATATTTTATTGACTATCCAAAATTTTACGGCGATCGCATAACATTAGTTACATCACCAGCACAAATCATACCTCTGCCCAACCTTTCCAAATACTCGCTCAAACTGCAACCGCAAGCCTGCGCCAATAAACGCAAGCCTTCATAGCCCGTATCCGTGACAGCAATGCTTCTTCTTTTCTTCACCTCACCGTAGTCCGACTCGCTACCAGGCTTGAGATTCGACAGCGAACGAGGATTAACTTTTTGCAACCGTTTTTCTGCCATCCTAAAAAAACCATATCCAATTTAATATTACAGCACTTTCTTTTCTCTATCAGACATTATATGATATCTGATAAAAGTGCAACACCCAGTTTTGATACAGAAAACAATAAAAATGCTAGCCACCATATCCCCCTACGAAGAACCTGAATCGTCCCCCTCAAACTACTGTTTGACCACTGACCCAGAATTCCAAAACCTAATTCCCCCGCCATCAACTGAGGAATTAGCCGTATTAGAGGCTAATTTAAGCCAAGAAGGTTGCCTTCAACCTCTGATAGTCTGGAAAGATCGCAATATCCTTCTAGACGGTCATAACCGTTACCAGTTATGCACCCAACTGCATATCCCGTACACTATTGTAGAGATCGAACTGCCAAACAGAGAAGCTGCACTAGCTTGGATTGTCAACCACCAGTTGGGACGACGTAACATCACCCCAGAAACCGCCAGCTATCTGAGAGGGAAGCGCTACTCCTTACTCAAAGGTAATCGACAGGACAATCTAAAGCAGAACTCACCGAAGGGACAAAATGTCACTTCGGTAGATATAGCCGAAGAATTGGCCCAGCAGTATAAAGTTAGCAGCCGTACTATCAAACGAGATGCCCAGTTCACTGAAGCGATCGATACGCTAGCATTAGCATTGGGAGAGCAAATTAAACAGGATATCCTGGGACGCAAGGTTCTTCCGTACTTGATGTGCTAAAATATTAAGATAAAGTGGCAATTTAGAGTAATTAAGAGCAATTATGAAAAGG